>JACRMI010000137.1 GCA_016215025.1 Chloroflexota bacterium | reverse complement strand
ATCGGCAGGACGGACGTATCGGTCTATAATCATCATGGACTCCAAGGGGTAAGAGGTTGTTTGCCAACTTCCATCTTATTCCCTTGGGGTCCCAGTGCAAATCACGCTCAGTTTTGAATTTTCCGACAAGAACTAGCTAAGTGTTAGTTCAGAATTCTCTAGTATTTCAACTCCCTCCAGGCATACCTCCTAATTGCTGCATCAGACTCACGGCATCGAACTGCATCGAATGTTCGACAATTTTACCGTTGGCGATTCGGTAGATGAGAATGCCGGGGAAGCTGACGGTTTTGCCGGTTGGTGGAATGCCCATAAATTCGCCTTTGTGTGTGGCGCGTCCCATTCCACGAATGACCACCTTGTCGCCTTCCGCTATCATCTCATCCGCGATCAATTCATAACAGGGAAATGCCGCCTCAAAGAACGCAATGTGATGCTTCATTGCTTGATCGGAATCGGCGACATATTGATCGACTAACGAGGGTGGCTTGGGTTTACCGCTGATAGCATTTAGATACTGTCGCACGAACGCCTTGTTCTCATCCTGAAGATTGCCGAGCTGTTGCAGCAAAGCGGGCATCTCAAAGTAAACCCGCCCGCGCTTGATGCGGTCATTCTCAAGATCATAAGTGACGGCGATAGGCACGCGCACTTGCTTTTGCGTGGCTGGGATGCCTGCGAATTCGCCGATGTGCTTGCCGACAAAGTCACCTTCCACCATTGCTTGTTGCTCGGCAAATATGACGTTTTGGGTTTCCGCAGTTGCGTCAAAGGCGATATGGTAAAAGTAGTTGAGCATACCCATCACCCCATTGCGCCCGCGATGTGCTTGCCCGGTCGCCATGATAGTAAAGACGACATCGTCTGCCATCATGCTCACGTCGCCATGCTCCGATTGAAAATACTTGGTCATCACCGTACGAGTGCTTTCGACTGACATGGATTCCTCCTTTTTTGTTTTGTGGGAATGGATATTTCCATCCAGTGGGACCGAACTTTTAACGCTAGATTTGATGAAACTTTTCTTCACTGAGATTTGAATTGCTCGATATAGAGTTGGATCAGTCCTTTTGCCGATACGCATCGCCACGATTGCGGTTGCATAAGGTTCGTTCGGCGACCGTTCGATCTTTTTGTACGCTAGACGTATTTGTTTTTCATTTGAACCTCTCTTTTTCGTGACTAGTTGGCGCAAGTCAAGATTCCGATCGACTTGATATTCGGTACTCTCTTGTCGTTGACGATCCTAACGGAAACGCACGACGGTAAATGCGTTGCAAGGGCTAGTTGCACTGCGGGGCCAGGAGTTGCAGGACTTGGGAATTGAGCCAACGTAGATGACGTGACCACGAATGCTACCAGCACTACGATTTGAGCGAGGACAATCAAGCTTAAAAACAATTGCTGCAGTTTCATTTCTTCTCGTTGTCTCCTTTGTAGATGTGACTGACCTAATCACCCGTCGTTGAACCCAGCTTACATCACCATCGTCAAAATACCGTCAAATTTCGCTGAGGATGCTAATTCTCGAATGCACCGCAATAAAAATCCCACAACTCGCGTGAGTTGAGTGCGTGCGCCTCACTCACAATTTGCTCCTCTAAGGCTTGGCGAAAAACATCGTTCATATTCACCGATGTTAAGGCGCGCTTGACCGCCAATTGCTGTTCGAGTCCCGATTTCTCTGCGGCGACGCAACTCTTGCGATTCGTCTTGGTTGTGAATCGTTTTTCGCGTTGATCGCGCACATGCGTGAGTTCGTGAATCAAGGTGCCGATGAACATCACTTGTTGCGCTTCGGCGGTGTTGGCGTCAATCGATTGTCCCAGATGATGACCAAAGGTGATTGTGCCATTGCCATTTTCATCACAGCAAATCGCGATTGCTTCACGTCCTTGGTCGCCTTCGCGCGTATTCACGATTAGCGTGAACGGCTTGGCCTCCTCGACGTATTGCGACCATTCGGGTAGTTGGTCGTGTAGTAGTTGGAGTGTGTTTTCGAGATAAGCAACGTCTTCAGGTGAGAGTGATTTGTGAACTGTGATCCCAGCTACCAAATTCGGAACGTTGATAGGTGATGATGCTGAAACCTTCTTCTGCATTGCTCCAAGTCCTACCATCATCACGACAATGATGATCGAAATTTTAGTTGCCGATTTGAAAATTGTGGTTGATTGCATGACACGCCTCCTCTGCGAACTTTCTGTCCGCAGATTACGGCGCGTGCGACAAGCTACCGACAAAAATCAGGGTGTTCTACCGTCAAATCGGAAAATATTTTTTTGACGATAAAAAAGACCTGACAGGTCGCTTGCAAGAACACCTGTCAGGTCTCTCCGAATCCTTTCTATTTCATTCTTTTAACACATACTTAATCGTCTGTTCCAGCGTCATCTGTTTGCCTTCTTCCCATGCCACATTGAATGCTCCTTCATCCAATTGGTCGCGCGCGCACAACAGATAGTGTTGGTATTCCATCTTGTCTGCCTTTGACAGTGTTCGTTTATCTCCGGATTCCAATTGTTCAGTTACGACTGCAAAGAGACGGACGGCGCGATGTGACTGCTTTTCCATTACCGCTAGACTCGCAAATCCCATAAGGGCAAAGGTACCTTTTCCATTGATTTCTGTTTCCAGTGCGAAGCAATTTATGAAACTCGATTTAGCAGAATCCAAATCGCCCTGATGAAGCGCCACAAATCCAAGATTGAGGAAGCTTACACAAATGCCGAGTTTGCTGCCTAATTCCTGCGCCAGCTTGAGCACCTCCGAATAATTCTTTTTAGCCGACTCATAGTTCCCTTGAGCACGTTCCGTTTCACCCAATTGGTTCACCACATAAACAATCTCCCGTTTTGCTTTGACTTGGCGAAAATAGAGCAAAACTTGTTCTAGTTCTTGATGGGCAAGCGCGAAATGACCCTGTTTAGCATGGATGCTCGCGATGTGTGTAACCAACCTAGCAATCCAATGCGCATCACCAACAGATTTAAAGTTAGCCAGACTGCTTTCAAATGCCTCTAGCGCTGAGGCGTAATCAACTGTCCCGACCAACAACCAACCTCTCATAAAGAGCACACGCCCCATAAGCCATTGGTCGCCCAACGACAGAGCAATGGCGAGGGCTTCTTCCACCATGGCTTGACTCGCTTTTGGATCTTTGCCGAATGTGTCATCCGCCCAAGCGCAAAGCCCCAGCACAAGGACAGCTTTACCATCTACTCCACATCTTCGTGCGATTTGGACCAGCTCTCCCAAGTATTGACCGCTCCTTTCCAAATCGCCTGCACCTCCCAAGCCCGTCATATGCGCCGCGACTAACAATGCATTGGCGCGTTCTAATGTCTCTGCTGCTGCCTCCGTTTGATTCAATAGATGCTCAATGCGCGTTCGCCCTTCCTTCCAATAGCCACGCATTTCCCAGAATTCCATCAGCGCACTCGCTAGCCTCAGACCTTTCTGCACACGTCCTTCGCCGAAAGACCAATCGAGCGCGGCGCGCCAATTGTCGTTCTCAACCTCGATGCGGTCTAGCCACTGTTGTTGCTCTCGACCATGTAACTTTCCTTGAGCATCCAGCATGAATCTCACATAATAATCCAAGTAGCGACTCCGCAACAATCGGTCTTCATTAGCTTCGCTCAGTTTTTCTTGGGCGTATTGTCTAATCGTTTCCAACATGCGATAGCGGACAACGCCCGTACGTTCTTCCGTGACCACCAACGACTTGTCAATCAAGCGTGTCAGCAAATCGAGAATATCGGAGAATGCGATTCTGTCTCCTGTACATACAAACTCGGCGGCTTCGAGCGTCCATCCTCCGGCAAAAACCGACAATCGTTGCAACAGGCAACGTGAAGCATCCGATAATAAATCATAGCTCCAATCGATCGTCGTGCGCAGAGTTTGCTGGCGCGGCAAGGCAGTCCGACTGCCATCGGTCAACAAGTTAAACCGGTCATCTAATCGATTCGCAATTTGATCGACCGACAAGACTTTCATGCGCGCGGCGGCGAGTTCGATGGCAAGTGGAATGCCATCCAAGCGTCGACATATATGGGTGACGGCTAGTGCATGATCGCTCAGTTTCCAATGCGCCGCAAACATTTTCGCGCGTTCGGCAAATAAACGTACCGCATCGTACTGCGCTAGTTGTTCAGTCGGCAGGGATAACTCGCCTTCAGGCAATGCCAGCGATGGAACACGCCATGCCAATTCACCGGTAATGCCGAGGGATTCGCGGCTTGTTGCCAGAATCTGCAAGCGGGGACACGCGCTCAAACATCGAGTGGCAAGCTGCGCGCATGCAGAGATCAAATGCTCGCAATTATCCAAAACGATGAGCAACTGCTTGCCGCGCAGAAAGTTGACGAGCGTTTCCTCAAGTGATTGATTCGGGTTTTCTTGCGCGCCCAAGGATTGCGCAACTACTTGAGTGACGTATGCCGGATCGGAGAGCGGCGCAAGATCGACCCACCATACGCCATCGGGAAATGACGCCACCGATCTATTTGCGACTTGTATCGCGAGTCGTGTTTTGCCGCACCCGCCCGACCCTGTGATGGTCAACAGGCGCATGTTTCGCAGTAGTTCTGTCAGTTCTTGTTGTTCCTTTTTTCTCCCAATAAAAGTGGTCAACGGATTCGGCAAATTGGTCAGCAACGCTTCGTGCGATTTACTGCCGGTCAATTGTCGCTCAATCTGATCGCGCAAGGCGATGGTCTCGCGCGAGGGTTCGACGCCCAATTCGTCGCGCAACTTTTTCTCACATTCGTCGAATTGCTTGAGCGCGGCGATGCGCTCGCCTTGCGCGGCGAGACAAAAGATGAGGTGTTGATACGCTTTTTCATTGGCGGAATCAGTAGCCAGTACTTTTTGCGCCCACTCAATGGCGCGGGTGTACTCACTGCGCGTGCGCGCATCCTGGGTTAATTGCAGCAGCGCGTGGATGTACAGAGCGCACAAACGCTCGCGCTCTTGCAGAATCCAATCATCATAAAAATCAGGGAGCAAATCGCCAGTGTAGAGAGAAATACGAGATTCAGAACTTGCTCTCTCCATTTCTTTCGCATCCACCCAGATCGGAAAATTCGGATTGAATTGAACAGTTTCGCGATCAGTTAGAAGAAACCTATCACCGATGGCTTTTCGAAGGGTGCCAAGAGCGGTTCGTAGTGAGTGCCGGGCTTGCTGATCGGTCGAATCACCCCAAAGGAGTGTGGCAAGTTTTTCGCGTGAATGAGATTCGGGATGCAAAACCAGGTAGGCAAGCAGCGATTCGATCTTGCGCGTGGGCAACTGAATCACTTGCGAGTCACGTTCGATGCGAAAGGAATCTAGGAGGTACACTTTTAAATGGATGCGGGATGTTGTAGCAGAAGAGTCTAAGGTCATGCTCTTGCCTCCAGAATGAGAATAGAAAAAGCAAACATCTGGGACACAAGGGTAAGCAAAACACGGAAAGCGAGAAGCGATTGGAGGCGCGGCGAATTGACACTCGTGATGAGAGTGTCGCCGCGGGTGAGGCAAAAATCTCCGAGCAATTGGACGCGCAATGTCGGCATCGCCACCAACATTTCTCCGTCAAGGCGTATTCGAGATCGAAACGTCTAATCGCTGGACAAGCAAGCAGTACTTTTGAAGGTGAACCTGAGAGTGCGCCTAGTATAATCGGGATTGGACTATCGTGCAAGCGCAGCTTTGATAAAACAACACATGCGGAAGGATAGAGATTTCCGCATGTGTCTACGCAATTAAGAATCGCGATGTGTCCAAAGGACGCTAGTGACTTTTAATCATCGTACCCAATCTGGTTTTCTTCTTTCTTTTTCTCTTGCAGAATCGCGATCAGCGCTTCAAGACCATACAAATAACTTCGCCAACCCAAGCCGCAAATCATTCCGACGCAGACCGGTGTGAGCACTAGCTTGTGCCGAAACTCTTCGCGCGCGTGGACATTCGACAAGTGGACTTCTATAGTGGGCAGCTTGACCGCCGAAAGCGCATCGCGAATGGCGATGGAATAATGCGAATACGCGCCGGGATTGATGACGATGCCATCCGCCCAATTGCGCGCGTCGTGAATGGCGTCTACCAACGCGCCTTCGCTGTTCGATTGGAAGACCCGCAACTCCGCGCCATGTTCTTCGGCAAACTTTTTCATGCGCGCATTGATTTCATCAAAACCGACTGTCCCATAAATCCCCGGTTCGCGCCAGCCGAGCAAATTTAAATTGGGTCCGTGCATCAACAGTATCTTTAGCATCTTGTCCTCTCAGATTCAGTTAACAGTCAACAGTCAACAGTAGACAGAAAAGGATGACATTATTCGGCGACTGTCCATTGTTTACTGTTCACTGCTTGCTGTTCACTGTTCACTGACTTTCGTGTTGTAAAACTCGCCGAACAACTCTTGCTCGGACGGACGATCTTCGACAATCGGTCGGCTCACCCAGGTCGTGTTCATATAATGCTTCAGATGGATATTTTCCGACGTGCTATTGCCGCCCCAGGTTCCACAACCCAAACTGGACGTCATCGGCATTCCGTTGTTGAACGCGCCGGCGTTCGCCTTCGATTGCGGCTGGCGTACCATCATTCTACTCACCGGTGTGGTTAATGCCAAACGATGAATGTGGTCGTCGTTGAATGAATAAATGCCGCACGAATGCCCCTTGCCGCCGACCTCGTAAATTTGCTTGACCATTTCCAACGCGTTCTCGAACCCCGTATACTTGAAAATCGAAAGGACGACGCACAGTTTTTCGCTGGAGAATAGATACTCTTTACCGATGTGGTCTTCTTGGACGATTATAAATTTGCGGTCGGCTGGAATTTCAAATCCCGCGCGGGCTGCAATGCGCTGCGCTGAAATCGCCACGGTGTCCGGCGTGCGGTGTCCTTCCGCATCCCACAACGCCGCTTGCAGTTTTTGTTTTTCTTCTGCCGATGCAAGATAGCCGCCTTCCTTAATCAGTTGTTCTAGAAATCGATCATAAATACTCGCCTCGACAACCAGGTTGCCATCCGCCGAACAGCCCGAACCAAAGTCGGAGGTTTTGCTGATGCGCGTATTGTGTGCTGCCTCTTCGATGTTGGCTGTTTCGTCGATGACCATCGTCGAGTTACCCGCGCCGACACCAAGCGATGGGGTGCCGCTGCTGTATGCTGCTTTCACCATGTCTTTTCCGCCGGTCGCTTGTACAAGATCGGCAATCGACATCAAGTATTGCGAAAGTGGAATGCTGGGTTTCTCGACACATTGAAACACATCCGGTGGCACGCCTTCACGCTTCAGAACGTCGCGCATTACACGCACCATCTCGAACGTCGTGTTTTTGCTGCGCGGGTGTGGTGCAAAGATAACGACATCGCGGCACTTGAATGCAAACAACCCAACCCCCGGCGGCGTGAGTTCGGGATTGGTCGTCGGCGTGAGTGAGACGACCACGCCGGCGGGCTTGCCGTATTTGACTAGACCTTTCTCTGGGATTTCTTCGATAACGCCGACACTCTTTTGGCGCAAAATATCGCGGAGGATGCCCATGATCTTGAAACGTTTCGCGACCCGTCCCTCGCGATCACCCAAGCCGCTTTCGTCCACACCCATCTGCGCGATGCGCTTGAACGTTTTTTCGTTCGCGGTCGCCCAGCCAATCGCTTGGCACAGTCGATCGACCCGCGCTTGATCATAACATTCGATTTCTTTCAAAGCGACGCGCGCGCGTTTCATTAAATCGTCGGCATAAGTTTTTTCTTCAGGCGTAATAGGTCTTGGCATATTATTTTCTCCTATGATTTTAATTCTCTGTCCGGTGGTCCACTATAACTATAATCAACTGGATCGATGCGACGCATGGGCGGCATCTGTGTCATCTCTTCGTTAACGTGCGCGAGTACACCGGTCATACGCGAGACCATGAACAGCGCGTTCGCTAACGTGGTCGGAAAATTGATCTCACCCAAAATCGCTGCCATAGCGCCGTCGATGTTGATTGGCAAATCCTTGCCTGTGATTTTCTTTAACGCGCCTTCAATCGCGCGCGCGGCTTGAAGATGATCGCCGCGCACATTCGCCTCGCGCGCCAGTTCAAATAATCGATCAAGGCGTGGGTCTTGGAGTTTGTGTTGACGATGTCCAAAACCAGAGAGTCGGCGACCCGCTTTGCGCCAATCGGCAACGACGGTATCGGCTGCGCGATTCAAATCACCATCGGCTTTCGATAATTCGACGACCTGCTGAATCGCTTCCATCGCATCTTGAACGGCTGCGCCGTGATACTTGCCCATTGTCAAGAGTCCTGCTGCGGCGGCTGCACCCAGCGGCGCACCACCCGATGCCGCCGTGCGTGCTGCCAAAGTCGATGGCGCGCCAGGACCATGATCGATGCTGGCAACCATGAGCGCATCCATCAACTTGGCGACATTCGGTGTCGGCAAGTCGCCGGTGTACAACAGATACAGAACCGATGGGAACGGAATCGTGCCAATCAGACCAGCTAGGTCATAGCCACGAATCTGAATTCCGCTTTCGGTTGTGTACGATAATTTCGTTTCCCAATGGAGATCGCCCACGAAAACCTCTACATTTTCAACAACACTTTGCCCGATTGTCCGCTCGAAGCCATTTCGAGTGCGCGCGAAATTTCGGCAAAGGGTAGCATGTCGGTCACGATCCGCGATGGCTTGAGCGTGCCGTTCGCAACCAACGCAATCGCGCGCGTGAAATCCGATGGATGATTGTAAATGATTGAACCGCTGACGCGGAGACCTTCGCGCACCAAACGCAATGGCACAAAGCTTGCCGGTGAGTTCGCCAATCCAACTAGGACGATTTGACTTCCGCGCGGCGCGGCACTCAACGCAAGTTCGACCGTTGGTGTGACGCCAGCACATTCAAACACGGTCGTCACATTTGAGACCTGACAGGTTTCTGGAAACCTGTCAGGTCTGTCTTCGATGACTGCTCCGAGTTTGTACGCCATTTCTAACTTGTCGGCAAACTTATCGTGCGCGATGACGCGAATACCTTGAGCGACGGCTGCTTGGATCAACAATAATCCCGTCGCGCCGCAACCGAGCACAGCAACGGTATCGCCAAGCTGCGCGCCGGATTGCCACAACGCATGCAGCGAAACAGCAAGCGGCTCGACAGTCGCCGCATCATCATCCGAGATGCCATCTGGAACTGGGTATGTGAATTCTGCCGGCGCGACGAACGATTCGGCGAAACAACCTGGGATGTTGACGCCGATACTTTTTTTGTTTGGACAGATGTTGCTTCGTCCGGTGCGACAAAATGTACACGTCCCGCACGAATAATTGGGTTCGACGATGACGCGCTGCCCCACCGCAAATTGCGTGACGCCTTCGCCAACGGCTGTAACTCGTCCGACGAGTTCGTGTCCCAGCAGCAATGGATACGCCGGTGGCGCGCGATGTCCGAGAAAGAGCGAAACATCGGAGCCGCAAATGCCGGCGCGAATCGGTTGAATGCTGATTTCGTCTGCGCCAGGACGCGAGGCATCCGTTTGATTGATCGCGATTTTTTTAGGGGATAAAAGAAAAGCCGCTTTCATGTTTTTGGCAATTCTCCCGGCGGCGTGTACATCCAGATGAGCCACAAGGGTTCGTTGCCGTTGTTCACGTGCTGATGGAATTGACCTTCGGGGATAAATACCCAATCGCCCGCGTCGAACGGAATGCGCTTGCCATCTTCGGTCACCACTTCGCCGGTGCCGCGTACCATGATGTCGACTTCTTCCGAGCCAGGGTGATTGTGCCGCGATGATGATTCACCCGGTTCGAAAATCGTCAGTCCAGCGACGATGTGCTCAGAGCCGACCAGCTCTTTATCTACAAGCTTGAAGACTTTGCGACGAAAGCCCGGTTCGTCCAATCCGATCCAAAGTTCCTTGCCATCTTTGAACGGACGTAGTACTTTGCACTCTGCCATAATCTCTAATCTCCAATCTCTGATCTCTACCCCGCGCCGAGATACGCGTGTTGAATCATTGTATTTTCGCGCAACGCTTCGGCGGAGTCACTGAGACGAATCTTGCCGGTTTCCATCACAATGCCTTGATGCGCAATCTTGAGCGCGCCGCGCGCATTTTGTTCGCTCAACAGGATCGTCATGCCTTGTTTGTTCAAATCGGCAATGATTTCGAAAACGCGCTTGACGAGTAAGGGCGCAAGTCCAAGCGACGGTTCATCCATCACCAACACTTGGGGTCTGGACATCAACGCCCGCGCAATTGCAAGCATCTGCTGTTCGCCGCCGCTCAAAGAACCCGCTAATTGTTTCACGCGGGATTTCAACGCGGGAAAGGTTTCATACATCCGCGCCTTATCTTTTGCAATCTCGGCATTATCAGAACGATGGTACGCGCCCATATCCAAGTTCTCATCGACTGTGAGCACGGGAAAAATGCGACGACCTTCTGGTACATATCCAATGCCTAACCCCACCACCTTGTCCGCACTGAGTTTGTGGATCGGCGAACCGTTTAGCGTGATACTGCCCTCGCGCGGATGCAACAATCCGCAGATCGTTTTGATCGTGGTAGATTTGCCCGCGCCATTTGCGCCGATTAACGCCGTGATCTCGCCCTGGCGTACCTGGAAGGAAATACCTTTGACGGCATGAATGTGCCCGTAGTAGGTGTGCAAGTTATCAACGGCAATCATAGTGTTTCCTCCTTGCCCAGGTACGCTTCGACGACCACCGGATCGCGACTGACGGCTGTGGTATCGCCTTCGGCAATCTTTTTGCCATAATCGAGCACGGAAACTGTATCGCAAATGCCCATGATGAGTTTCATATCATGCTCGACGAGAAAGATCGTGATACCCGAGTCGCGAATTTTGAGCAACGTTTCACTCAATCGTTCTGTCTCGACCTCATTCAAGCCGGCGGCTGGCTCGTCAAACAAGACGATTTTGGGATCGGTCGCCAGCGCGCGCGCCATTTCGACGCGGCGTTGATGACCGTAGGGCAAGCTGGTCGCCCGTTCGCGCGCAAAGTCGGCAATGCCGAACAGACCCAAAAGATTCAGCGCCTTTTCAGTCAACAACTTGTCCTCGCGCCCTGACGAAATCGGATCCAAAATCGCTTGCCACAAACTGGTTTGAGTGTGCTGCCCCATCGCCACCAAAACATTGTCGAGCACCGTCATGGTCTTAAATAATCGCAGGTTTTGAAACGTTCGCGCAAAGCCGAGCGCAGTGATTTGGTGCGCGGGCAAACCCGAAATCACTTTGCCGTCGAATGCAACCTTGCCACTCGTCGGCTTGTAATATCCGGAGACCACGTTGAAAATCGTGGTCTTGCCCGAACCGTTAGGACCGATCAAACCATGAATTTTTCCGGGTTGAATGCTCAGTGAAACATCGTTGACGGCGACGACGCCACCGAAGCGCATGACCAGGTTCTCAATCTCAAGCGACATTCGGCTCCTCCACTTTGGGTTTGGCTTTGGTCTGCTTGCGCGCCCAAGGCCATCGAATTCCACCGGCTTGTTCGATTTTTTGCGTGAGACCTACCACACCACCGGGCATGAACAAGACCACGACCATAATCGCTAACCCGAATCCGACCAATTGCCAACTCTTGATCGCACGCAGCCATTCCTGGGTGAGCGGCAACGCGAGTCCGCCAACTAACGAACCAGCGAGACTTCCCATGCCTCCCACCATCGTCATGGTCAAGACGAACAGCGCATTCTTGAATTCGAAAATATCCGGGCTGATGTAGGTGCTCATGTGCGCGTACAGCACGCCCGCTACCCCGCAATACACGCCCGCGATGGCATTCGCCAAGACCTGGTAGAATGCGACATTGACACCCATGGCGCGAGCGGCAACCTCGTCATCGCGAATCGCGACAAACGCGCGCCCGATGCGATGATTGACGATCTGCCGGGCGATCAGAAAACCGATGACGACACAGACCAGGACGATATAAAAGAAACGTTCCGCCCCATCGATCGGAATCCCAAATAGATTTGGCATTTCGATCGCGGAAATACCGAGCGGACCTTCGGTCAACCAGATTTCGTTGACCATGATGATGTTGATCGTCTCCGCCAAGCCAATGGTGACGAGCGCCAGATAGTGCGAGCGCACCTTGAGCATCGGGAGTGCGATCAGAGCACCGGTGATACCGGCGAGAATCATTCCGATTGGCATATTGATCCAAATGGGCGCTCCAAAGCGCGTGTTCAGAATTGCAGCGGTGTACGCTCCCACGCCCCAGAATGCGCCCAACGCCAGGTTGATCTGCCCACAATATCCCATCGCCAAGTTCAAGCCCAAACTCATCAAAATCCAGATGCCTGCCATGTTGACGATATGCACGGTGTAACGATTCGGTGCGATCAAGGGATAGGCAATTAGAACGACAGCCACTATTCCGATCAGAATAACCTTGGTGGTGTTCTTCATCGAACCTCCTTACACCTTGTCCACTGTGACTTCACCCACAATTCCTGCGGGTTTGATCATGAGCACCAGGATCATCACGACAAAGGCGATGCCTTTGGTATAAGCCGAGGAGATAAACCCCGCCGAGATCGCCTCAAGAACACCAAAGACGAGGCCGCCCACAATCGCACCGGGAATACTGCCTGCGCCGCCCAGAATGAACGCCGCGAATCCCTTGAGACCGACTGCCGCGCTCATGGCTGGATTGACATAGACGATGGGCGCTGCCAGAATGCCGGCCGCCGCGGCTAGTCCAGCGCCGATGGCAAACACTAACGCATTGGTAGTATTGACTGGAATGCCCATCGCACTCGCCGTTTCACGATCTTGTGCAGCAGCGCGCATCGCTTTGCCGATCTTCGCTTTGGCCAAAAAGACATTCAGCCCCACCATCAACAAAGCGGAGACACTAATGAGCAAAAGCATTTGAGGCAGCAACGCTACCCCGCCGATGATAATGGGTTCATTCGGCAACGGCGAATTCACTGCAAATCCTTCTGCGCCCCAGATGATGACCGCGAGGTTGTCGAGCACATAGCCCAACCCGATGGTCCCCAGCAACATCAACATCAAGTCGAGATGCGCGAGAGGGCGAAAGATGCGTTCGAGGATGAGACCCAGGATGGCGGTGAGCAAAATGCCGATGACGAACGCGATGGGGTACGGCACTTGGAGACCCATTACCATCCCGCGATACCAGATGATGCCAAAATAAGTGCCGATCATGTAGATGCTGCCGTGCGCAAAGTTGACCAGTCCCATCGAACGATAGATCATCGAGTAGCCGAGCGCGACGAGTGCGTACAAGCTGCCGATTCCGATCCCGCCGACGAGTGTCTGCATGAGAATACTCAGACTATTCAGAGAGTCCATAAATTACGCCTTCCGTCAACTCGAAATTTCCGAGCTAGACCTGACAGTACACCACAATTGGCATGTTGAGCGGAGCGAACGCTCTCTCTGCGTACCGTTTTCACAGGGATTACGAGACGCAGAGCGTTCGTCGCAATCCTTCGACTCCACTTCGTTCCGCTGAGGACGCTTCTCAGAATGACATCCTGTGATGTACTGTGTCAGGTCCCGTCGAACTACTTGCCTGTGTTCACCGTAAGTTTGCCGGCTTTGACAATGCCGACCAAGGTGCCGGTGATGGTTTCGCCTTTGTCGGTCACATTGAACGTGCCTTGCAAACCCTTGTGACCGGAGATTTTATGCAACTCCGCCGCGATATTTTCTGAAGTCAAGGGATTAGCTTTTTCCATCGCGAGCAACAGCAGTTGCGTGCCATCGTACGTGTTCGCGCCGTGAAATTCGGGTGTCTCGTTGTAGGCGGCTTTGTACGCGTCCACAAACTTGCGCGAGATTTCATTGGCATCATCGTGCAGCCAGGGCGTCGTGAAGAGGGTGCCTTCGGCAATGTCCGCTCCCGCCGTTTCGATGTATTTGGGTGTGCCAATCGCCGCACCACCCGCGAATTGCCCTTTGAAACCCAGTTGCCGCGCCTGTTTGGCGATCAAACCGGACGCAACCTCGGATGAAGCGAGCAATATCACTTCGGGTTGAGTCTGCAGAATCTTGGTGAGTTGTCCCGTAAAGTCCTTGTCGTCTATGCCAAATGCTTCACGTGTGGTAGCCTGCAAACCATTGCGTTTGAGCGCGTCGACTTGATAATCCCCTTCACCCTTCCCGTACGCCGAAGTGTCGGCGATGATGGCGAATTTCTTCATCCCTTTTTGCTTGACCAAGAAATCAATGAGAGTATCTTCGAAGGAAGGACCGGCCGGAGTAGCGCGGAAGATGTACGCGCTGCCTTTGTTGGTGATATCGACGTTCGTACCGTTGGTAAACTGAGGAATCTTGTACTTGGCGAAGATCGGAATATCGGCTAGGGCGGACGTGCTGTTCGAAGTCGCCCACACCGCGATGACTTTGTCTTCCGTCGCGACTTTTTGCGCAAGGTTGACCGACTTGGTTGGATCGGCTTCGTCGTCATACACAACGACCTGAATCTGGCGACCCTGGATGCCGCCGGCCTTGTTCTTCTGATCGACGGCAAGCGAGACGCCCTTCTTCATCCAATCGCCCAGAACGGCGTTTGTGCCGCTCATGGCAGCGATGATGCCGATCTTGAGCGGCTCGCCCGAGGGTTTGGATGCGGCGCTTGATGCAGATGCGCTAGATGATGATGGAGCGGGTGCTGCGGTTGGAGTTGCGCACGCGGCGAGTACCACTGCGAGTACGACAAGCACGAACAAAATTGAACGCTTCATTGCGAATTTCCTCCTTTTCGATTTGTCCTTTTTTTTATTCTTCGGTGTTTGAAATGGCTGTGGTCTATTCCGCGTTCACCTCCTTGCCTCACCTCCCCCTCTCCCCAGCTCCCTTCCCTGTTCTCGATTTGAAGTTCAATGGGACGGGGGAGGAGGCGTGAGGTTACGCGCCTTTGCGATAAATGTCGTTAATATTCCAATGTCCCGGCGTCGGTGTTGGGACATTTTCCATGGGCACATGAATCACGGTTGGCATAACCGAAGCGAGTGCCTCGCGTAACGCGGGTCCCAATTCATTTGCGGCGCGAATCAAGACGCCGCGCGCACCACACGATTGTGCTACGCCGGCGTAATCAACTCGATAAGGTTTCCCTTCCGATTCAAACAAACAGCCGAAACTCCAGCCATAGTGCATCTTTTCCAAACCGGCAATCGTCCCAAACGCCGCATTGTCCATCACGACCCACACGACCGGAAGCTCCGCTTCCATGGCCGTCGCGATGACGGACATATTGCTGCTGAACGCGCCATCGCCGACGAGCGCAACGGCTGCGCGTTTCGGTTGCGCGACCTTGACACCCAGCACCGCCGCGGGACCAAAACCCATCGTCGCTAAACCGCTCGGCGTGATAAACGTTCCTGGGATCGTAAACGGAAATTGCTGCGCGACGCCATTCTTGTTCCAGCCGACATCGGTGACGAGAAAACCATCTTGCGGCAATGCCGCGCGAACTTCGCCGAGAATACGTTCGGGGCGCAAAGGATATTGATCGGAATCGTAATAGCCCGCCCAATTCGCCGCAAACGATTTTCGACCTACGGCAATTTTTTCGCGCAAGTTTCCACGGTTGCGATGTTTGCACCCTTGCGCGGCTTGCGCAAGGACACTCAGCGCGTTCTTTGCATCGGCGACGACACCCAGCTCGGTCGGATAGTTGCGTCCGATTTCGGCGGGATCGATGTCGATGTGAATCAAGCGCGTGGGCGGAATCGAAAACGTGAAACGGGAATCCCAGGAACTGCTATTGGCTTCGGCGAGGCGTGTGCCGATGGCGAGAATCAAATCGGCTTCGCGACATGAATCATTTGCAATCGGCGTGCCCCAGAAACCGGTCATGCCCAGCAAGAGTGGATGATCGTCGGGCAGCGTACCTTTACCCATCAGTGTGTGCGCGACTGGCACTTCGAGTGATTCTGCCAATGCAATAACTTCTGAACTCGCGCCACGCGCACCCCCACCGATATAAATCACCGGACGTTCGGCATTTGCCAATGCACCTGCAATTTTTTCCGCCGTTGCCGGATCGATGGTTGGGCGAACCATCGACGCAGGAATTTTGCTGAATGAATCGACGGGAAGATCGACAGAGAAAATATCCATCGGTACATCGACCAAGACGGGACCGGGGCGCCCAGTTTGTGCAAGGTGAAAAGCGCGTTCGACGATGCGAGGCAAATCTTCAGCTCGATCCACACGATATACACGCTTGCAGAAAGGACGATAGACTTCGTACTGATCGCCGTCGAGGTGAAGATTGACTTCTTGGTGGGGATGTCGTCCGAAAAAATACGAGGGAACGTCGCCAGCAATGACGACCATGGGGATGGAATCGAGCGCGGCATTGGCAACACCGGTGGCGGCATTGGTCAACCCAGGACCGAGATGCGTGAGCAACACGCCAACTTTACCTGACGCGCGCGCATACCCATCGACGGCATGCGCGGCGACTTGTTCGTGGCGCGTTGTGATGAAACGCAAACCGCCTTGCCCCAGCGCATCCAACATCGCGATGATCGTGTGCCCAGTCAAACCAAAAACTACTTCAACTCCCAGCCGTTTGAGATAATCGACGAGTTGGTATGCGGCGATGCGTGTTTCTGACATTACTGAGTGCCTCCATTATATCCGAGGGTACGCGAGACTTGATTCGCGAGGTGAATAATTTTCGGGGCAAATTTGGCAACGTGGTCATCGGTGAAACGCGACATGGGTCCAGCAACGTTGAGAGCAGCAACCACTTGACCGCTCGCATCAAAAATCGGCGCGGCGAGACCAATTGCATCGTCAAAACGTTCGGCATGGCTAACCGCATATCCACGCTCGCGGGTCAGTTCCAATTCTTTCAACAAGGTGCGCCGATTGATGATTGTGTTCGAGGTCATACGTTCAAGCGGCTTGGAAAGAATTTCGTCGATGGTTTCCGACGGCAAAAAAGCTAAAAGCGCTTTGCCCGCCGAACCCGCATGAAGCGGCATTCGCTCGCCTACCCGCACGACCACGCGCACGCGTTCGGGACTTTCGATCCGTTCGACGCAGACGCGTTCCGTGCGGTCAAGCACGTAGAGACTGACGGTTTCGTTCGTGATGCGGTGCAATTCTTCGAGCAAGGGACGCGCGTGCTCGCGCACGTCAAGTACGGATGTGTAGACTGCGCTCCATGCCATGACTTTGGGTCCCATGCGATAGAGACGCGTTTTGGGGTCTTGACTGAGGATACCGGCGGAACAGAGCGTCGCCAGCAACCGTCCGACCGTGCTGGTGGACATGTTGAGCTGGCGTGCTACCTCGCGAACTCCAAGCTGGGGTTGTTCGACGCGAAAACAATCGAGAATTGCAATTGCGCGAACCAGACTTTGGATCTCACCGGACGGAGGTTTGGGCTTCATCTTTGAGTGTCCCTTATAGTGGGACACTGTCCCACGATTGTATATCGACTATAACATACCTCGAACGAAAAATCAAGTACGAATTTTTCGATTTCCTAGTTTTCGCGCAGTTCGTCAATGACGGCAATCACATCTTCTTGTGGTACATCATCTACAATCGCCACGTCGCCAATGGCGCGCGGCAAGACAAAACGCAAGCGCGGGCCAATCCGTTTCTTGTCGGTTGCCATTGCCGCTAAAATGGCTTCGGTGGACATGGCAGGTGACACCCGCACTGGCAAATCGATGGCGCGCAAAAGGTTTTCGATTCGAGTCGCGACCTCCGATACGCACAAATTTTTCCGTAGCGCAAGTCGCGCCGCGCACACCAAGCCAATCGATACGGCTTCGCCGTGCTGCAATTCGTAATGCGACAAGAGTTCGAACGCGTGACCAAACGTATGCCCCAAATTCAACTTGCCGCGCTCGCCTTGTTCCAAGGGATCACGCGCGACAATATCGATCTTGACCTGCATTGCGCGCGTGATCCAACTCTGCCGTCCTTCCGTTGGTACCGGCGATGAATGCGGATCGCGTTCCAAAATCTCGAACAACTCTGCATCGCCGATGATGCCATGCTTGACGACTTCAGCCATCCCCGAATGCAACTCTTCCTCCGGCAACGTCATCAGTGCATCCGTATCGGTGATAACCGCGTACGGCTGCTTGAAAGCGCCGACCAAATTCTTGCCGCGCGGATGATCGACCGCCACTTTGCCGCCAATGCTCGCATCGACCATGGCTAGGAGCGTGGTGGGCATCTGAACAAATGAGACGCCGCGCAAAAATGTCGCCGCGACAAAGCCCGCTACATCGCCGATGACGCCGCCGCCCATCGCAAAAATAATCGATTGACGGTCCAACTGCGCGTCGATCAGTTGATCGTAAATCGTGCGAACTGTTTCGAGCGTTTTGAAATTTTCGCTGTCGGGAATTTCGATCACGTGCGGTTGAAAATGACGCGCGCGGAGCGACTCGACGACCGGCGCAACGTGCAATTGCCGCACGCGCGGGTTCGTGATGATCGCACAGCGCGGCGAAAAATTATCGGTCGTCAAATTGATCAATTGACCCACTCGCCGCAACAAACCCGAACCGACAAAAATCGGGCAAACACTTTCTGGCACCGAGATGCTGATGCGGCGCGGCGAGAGTAGTCCGATAATTTCTTCGGCAATTTGCTCAACCGTCTTACTAGTCGTATCGAGATGCCATTCGACTTGCGCATACGCATCGCGCCGCGCCGACATCAATTCGACGATGCGTTGTTGCGGATTTGGTGTAGACAGTAATGGGCGATTGTGTTGATCTTTCAAGCGGCTGTAGATTTCACTAGGCGTTGCGTCAAGGCAGACGACGAAAGCATCTTTGAACTGAGCGCGGTTATCGGGATTGACCAAGGCACCGCCACCCGTTGCCACCACCAAGTTTTCGCGCGCCGCAAGTCGAGCGCACAAGGCGGATTCCAGCGCGCGGAAATACGGCTCGCCGCGGGTTTCGAAAATCTTGGAGATGGGCATGCCTTCTTCTTGCTCGATCACCACATCCATGTCAATGAATTCACGCCGTAGTTTTTTCGCAATAACTTGCCCGACTGATGTCTTACCTGCACCCATAAAACCGGTGAGCACGAGGGGCAAGGGGGAATTGGCAGCAAGTGAGTTTGTCATTGGCTCTCCTAAAAATAAAGAGAGCGTGGGTTTCGCAGGCCCCACGCTCTCTTTTTCCTTCTCTAGATTGATTAGGCGTGACGGTTCGACCCTGCGGGCAAGCACACGGCAAAGTAATACCAGCCATAAAAATAAAACGCACGGGTCGAATGTTGTTTCATCATCTTGGAGGCGAGATTACCACAACCGAGAACCTTTTGTCAAATATGCGCTTCGACTTACACAAACCGAATTGCAGTTGCTTGGCGTTAGCAAAACGTAGAAAGCAAATCGAATCGCAAACCCAAGGGACTGTTACAAGCAAAGGGAATGCTCAAGCTTCATTTAAAAAGTATAAGAGCCGAAAAATGACCTGGGCTTGACATTTACCCAAGGGCAAGGTTTATAATGTGTTCCAACTGAAATGAAAACCCTGGAGATATCCCGGGTCTCAGATCAATCGAAAGCATACTCATCTCGAGAATGCATTCATCAGTTCATTCATCCTAGACCGCACGTCTTGCCTCTCTAATCGAGATGGGAAGGCGCGCGGTTTTTTGATCGCAAACGGAAGCGATCCCAAAAGGAGTTGAGCGCATGGGCATGGAAGAACTTCATATTCCTGTATCTCCCCTTGAACAGAAAACAGTTGATGAACGGGTTGAAACCCCCGACTTGTTAATATGCAGTACTGTCCGCGAAATGCAAAAAGAAAGCATGCTGGAGAGACCGGGTGCGTTACTGGGTCCTATCAAATTGGTTCATGCTTTATGGCTGGCAGGGATGAGTTGCGATGGTTGCAGTGTCGCTGTGACGGGCGCGACCGCACCCAGTGTCGAATCGTTATTGACTGGGCAATTGCCAGGTGTGCCGCGCGTGGTGCTGCATCATCCGGTGCTATCGACCGAAGCGGGCGAAGAGTTTACCAAGAATTATTTCATGGCGGCGGAAGGAAAATTGAATGCGCCGTACGTGGTGATTTACGAAGGCTCCATCGCCAATGAAAATCTTGCCGCAGAGACTGGCGGCTATTGGTCCGCCATGGGAACAGAGGCAACACCGGTCCCAGTTCCAACTGCCACGATGCTCAAGCGATTAGCGCCGGGTGCTGCGGCAGTTATCGCCATTGGCACATGCGCGACCTGGGGTGGTATCCCTGCCGCGTACGGCAATCCCACCGGTGCAATGAGCGTGATGGATTTTTTGGGCGTGGATTATCGCAGTGCGCTAGGTTTGCCGGTGATCAACGTGCCGGGCTGTTCGCCGATTGGCGACAACTTTACCGAAACGGTGGCGGCAATTTTGTTGTTTCTCAATGGATTAGGTCCCTTGCCCGAATTTGATGAACTGGGACGGCCAGCCTGGTTGTTTAGCGAAACCGTCCATCGGCACTGTGTCCGCGCCGGCTGGTACGAAGAGGGTGTCTTCGCCAAACACTATGGGGATCAAGAATGCTTGGTCGAAATTGGTTGCTGGGGTCCCGTCGTCCAGTGCAATATCACCTCGCGCGGCGCGATCAATCACATGGGTGGTTGTATGAATACCGGCGGCATTTGCATCGGTTGCACGATGCCGGGTTTTCCCGATCGATTCTCGCCATTCTACAAAACGCCGCCCGGTACCATCGTGTCTGCCACCGCCTCGCGTACTTACGGCGGCTTCGTTCGCTCACTTCGTCGCATCACGCAGGATTTTATGAATCGTGAAACGCGTTGGGATCGATTGGAGCAAAATCCCAGTGGGTGGAGTCGGATTCCCGAACCGGGGGTGGCAAGAAAACTCGTCCACTATTTCTATGAAAAATGGCAATTCTGGAATGCCGATCCACCGGGACGCCGCAAACCGGAAGAAAAATATGCCGATGGCTATGAAGTCCCTGCCGTCAAGTCCGGCGAAAGCGCGTATCCCGGACAAAAGTGGCGGTAGCGTACAGCGGAGGAATCATGATAGATCAACAAATTCTCACTTATTGGTACATCAGTCTCATTGTTGCGGCAGTCGTCGTTGTCATTGCGGCAGCCTTGTTGATCGCCGTGTTATCGGTTGCCAAAAATATTGAACGCGGCGCAGGCGTGGGGTTGGAAACGGTGAAGCGGATTCGGGAAAACACCCAAATAATCTGGGCATTGCAAGACACCAATCAAGTGGCTCTGCAGTTAGCCGACGGCGCCATGTCGATTCTGAATCATGCCGGACAGATTGCGCAAGCATTGCACGATGCCGATGTGAGGCAAGGGAGAGCACGATGACCGAGCAGACGGTTTACATAATTTGGATCAGTTCGATTGTCTTACTGTTGGTCGTCACCACGGTTGTTGCTTTGTTACTCTGGCTCATCTTACGAACGGTGAATCGCATTCAAGATGTAGTCGGACAAATTTGGATCGCAGGGCAAGGCGTAGCTAACAACACCATTCAAATTCCACTGCTGGCGACGACCAATCGTTATGCTGCGCAAATTTTGGATACAGCCAAAAAGATCGTCGGCGGTGCCGCCGCAATTGAGCAACACGCCGAAGGTTGCCCTGGTTGTCCAACGTGTGCGTTGACGAAATAGCAACTCGCAAGCTAGCCGCTTGCACTACACTTTGAGGGAGCGTGCTATGTTGATCTTGCTTACTTTGCTTTCTGCCATCGTCGTCGTTATCTTTTTTCTAGTGGTCGCGGTCTACGTTCATCACATCGCCGTGGTGCTAGAAGCGATTGGCGGCAGCCCGGCGAGTCTCTTGGCAAAGCTGCGCTATGGCTTGCGCGCAATCGAACAAGAAACCGGACACTTGCCCACGGAGGTGACCAAGCTCAATCAAGGTTTAACTCAAATTTCCGGCGGCTTGCAACAAGTCGATGCGCATTTGGTCAACACCATCGAAGCGGTGGTGCGGCAAGGGCAGAAGGAGCTGAAGCGATGATCCCTGGATTTCAAGAACCCAATGGTGTTCCAGACTTGGTGTATTGGATTTGGGGATTAACTTTGGCAATTGCGATTTTTGTCATTCTTCCCTTGGTCGCTTATTTGCTCAATCGCACACTGCTTGCGGCAAAACATATCGAAGGATATTTGGCGGATATGCGTGATGCCGGGACCGGTATCGCCCAAAATACAAGCAACATCAAAGCACTGGATACTACGATCAATGTCGCGACGCAAATTCTTGGGACAGCTGATTCGATCAATCAACATGCTGCGACGATTGAGACGACCCTCGCGTCCCGTGTGAATGGAAATCTTCCTCAATAGGAGAATGCATCGTGGACCTTACGACTTTATTCACGCTCATTAGCCTTGCCATTGTTTTGATCGTCGTGGTTCTCCTGGTTTATTTTTTGCTGGGAATAATCATCGCGTTAAGCCAGGGCAACAAGCATCTGTATGAATTAGCCGCCGGACTGGGCGCCATCGAAAAAGATACGGAGCCGCTCGCTAAGAAAATGACGACGATTAATGGCGCGCTCGAACAATTACTCGCCTCGCTTGTCGCCGTCGATACGCATTTAGCGGCGGTTGCGAAAATTCTAGGACGCTGAGGAGCCATCGCATGTGTTTCAAAAATCTACCGATTGAATTCGATGAAAAAGGCAAAGCGCATTTGAAAGAAGGCGTGCGTGATCCGTATGCATATCAGGTGAAATCGCTTGATTCGCAAATGGACCGCGTCGAAGAATTGCTCAAGCGGAACGGGCATATCAAGTCCGTCGAATTCGATCCGGTGACGCGCGTCGCTGGTGCGCTGGCATTTCATAGCATTGTCGATTTGAAAGAACGCAAGGTCCTTGAATCGAATTCGATGGCCACCTTATTTCGCGGCTACGAGGTCATTCTCAAAGGACGCGACCCGCGGGATGCGGCATTCATCAGTAGCCGAGCGTGCGGCGTGTGTGGCGGCGTCCATTCGACCACGTCGGCGCTGTGCATGGAAATGGCTTTTCCCGTCTCCCCGCCACCGCTGGGTATTACGGTGCGCAACATGATGCTGGCGCTCGAATATTGGTACGATAATCCGTTGCATCTATTTCTTTTAGCGGGACCCGATTATTCCCAATCGATTGTGCAACTGACGACGCCGAGCATTTGGGAAAAGGCGCTCAAGGCGCAAGCTCCGCATTATGGTGTTCACGGCTATAAAATGATCAGCGACATTATGAAAGACCTGAACCCTTTGAGCGGCTCGTTGTACTTGGAAGGGTTGGACATGACGCGGGTCGCGCGCGAAGCGTACGTTTTGATCGGCGGCAAATATCCGCATCCCGAAACGGTCATCCCCGGTGGCGTCACCACAACGGTTAATATCAGCGTGTTCAACGAAATCTACACGCGCATGGTGCAATTGTTCGATTATGTGAAAAAGACGGTGGCGGTCTGGGATGATTTGTGCGATTTTTTTTACGCCGCTAATCCGGAATACAAAAAAGTGGGCGTACGCCCTGCCAACCTCATTGACCCGGGACAGTGGGATGATCCGTTTGCATACGATGCCACGTACGCTAATTGCGATAGCTGGGGCGAGCGACGTTGGGCAACGCCCGGCGTCATCGTCGATGGAGAATTGGTGACAACCAAACTCCAGGCAATGAACATCGGCATTGAGGAATTTATCGAGCACTCGTACTATGAAAGCTGGGACCATCCCCGCTTTGCAACCGATCCCGCCGGTAATCCAATCAGCCCCTATCATATGTGGAACAAAGAGACCAAGCCGAAACCCGGTGGGCAGAATTGGCGCGAACGCTATTCCTGGGATACTGCGCCGCGCTGGGATCGCAAAGCGATGGAAGGCGAATGCTCTGCGCGGTTGTGGATTACGGCAGCGGCAAAGATTATGCCGCACACGCGCTTTATTGAACCGACGGGGCACAGCGTTATCATTCACTTGCCTGAAGCCGTATTGCCCAAGATGGAATTAGAATGGCACATTCCGTCGGTGTGGAACGCCTTCGAACGAAATCGCGGGCGGGCGTACCATTTGGCGTATAGCACCATGGTCGCGTTTGACAACTGGCTTGTTGGACTCGACTTGTTGAAGCAAGGAAAGGATAAAGTCCACACACCGTTCGAAACACCACGCAAGGGTACTCAAATTGGCGTTGGCTTTTGGGGTGCAGGGCGTGGCTACCTCACGCATCATGCCGTCATCGACAATGGCGCGTTGACCAATTATCAAATCCTCACGCCATCTACTTGGAATGCCAGTCCCCGTGATCCCTGGGGCAACCCCGGTCCGTACGAAGAAGCCGTGATGAACACGCCGATCCTGGAAGAATTCTCCAGCCCAGACAAATTCAAAGGCATCGACATTTTGCGGACGATCCGCAGCTTCGATCCATGTATGCCATGCACCACGCACATTCATGTCGATGGCAGCGACGAGGTTATCACGCGCGAAGTGAACACGTGCGCGTGTGGCTTGGACGACTAGGCTCGTATGCCCACGATGATCGCCGGCGTCGGCTACCAAAATCTGCGCGATTTCTCAGTCGGACCCGCGCTAGTGCCCACGCTTCAAAAAATGAAATGGCCAAAAGGCGTGGAGATCGACGATTGGAGCTTTGGACCGATTGCGGTCGTCCAGCGTCTGCAGGATCGTCCAGGATTTTACGACCGTATTATTTTCATCTCAGCCGTCGAGCGCGAGCGTGAACCCGGCGGCGTCTATGTGTATCGTTGGAAAGGCAAACTGCCCGATACAGACGAAATTCAAGCGCGCATTGGCGAAGCCGTCACAGGCGTGATCAGCTTGGACAATTTGCTCATCATCGCTACGCATTTCCAAATGTTACCGCGCGATGTTTTCGTGATCGAAGTAGAGCCAGTTGATACCGGCTGGGGTTCTGGGTTTACGCCGCAAGTCCAAGCAGCGCAAGAACGAATCATCGCTAGTGTTAAAGAGATTGTGGGTAGCGAATCGCTCATTGAAATCTCAGATAGCATAGGTTTGAAGGAAAAGTAGTGAACGAGGAACCAAAACCACTTTCGGCTGACGATAATTTCAACGCTGCTTTACAGCGTCTGGATGAACTAGTTCAAGAATTTGATGAGTTGCCTTTTCCTGACGTCCGGGAAAAGGCGTTTGAAATGTTACAACTCATCGATGCCGTCCATCGTGAATCGTTGGGACGATTGATCGCGTTTATTCACCAGCAAGGTCATCCTGAACTTGTTCTTCGCGCCGCCCATGACCCAGCCGTTCAAACCTTGCTGCACTTGTACGATTTTTTGCCGACCGAGGACCGCGAGCAAGTCGAGCTAGCCCTCGAAGCGATTCGTCCGTACATTCATTCGCACGGCGGACAAGTTCAAGTCTTGGGCGTTGAAGAGGGCATCGTCCATTTGCGTCTCACCGGCACGTGTCACGGTTGCGCAGGTTCGGTGAACACCTTGCAGCGCGGGATCGAAGTGGCATTGCGCGACCATTATCCACGCTTTCAACGTATTGAGGTGCATGACGCCGCTCCGGTACCCACCCATCAAGCGCCCGGCGTTATTCCAATCGATCAACTCAAAACTGTGTCACGCCGCGAAATGCGCCAGCCAGTTTTTACCCGCGTCGCAGCGGTACAAGATATTCCGATCGGAACATACAAAGTATTTGAAGTGGACCATACGCGTGCCTTTATCGCCAATGTCAACGGCGAAATTTTTGCGGTGCATAACAATTGTCCCGGCAGTGCTGCGCCGCTCAACCTGGGACGCTTCAAGCCGCCGATTATCGTGTGTCCCTGGCACAATGAGACCTGGGATATTCGCACCGGCAAACGCCTGGACGGCGAGCGCGGTCCCAATTTGCAGGTTCTGCCCGTCGCCATTGTCGATGGGACGATTCAACTGGCCATCGATACTGCGCCGGTGAATGGTGGACCAGAGAATGCCTAACCGCGTGCTGATCGCCGGCATGGGCAACGTCTTGCGGCGCGATGATGGTTTTGGCGTCCACGTCGCCAAGCAGCTCGCCACCGCCAACAACTTGCCGATGAATGTCAAGCTGATCGAGGTGGGTATTGGCGGCATTCATCTTGTGCACGAATTGATGTCGGGCTATGATGCGTTGATCGTGCTGGACGCGGTTGAACGCGGCACGCGTCCCGGCACGCTGCATACGCTTAAAGCGACCGTGCCTGACTTGAATACCTGGGATGAAAATCGACGGCGCGATTTTTTAGCCGATATGCATTACACCACGCCCTCGCGCGCGATGATTCTCGCGAAAGCATTAGGCGTCTTGCCGCGCCAAACGTTCATCATCGGCTGTCAGTCAGCTGATGCCGACGAGCTAGGCATTGGTTTGAGCGAACCGGTGGAACGCGCCGCGCAGGCAACGCTCGGCGAGATCGAAAAAGTTATTCGGGAGATTCAGAGTGGCGAAACAGCGACCTAAGACTCGGTCATCCGCCGTCGATGCGATCTTTTGGCGCGACGAAATCCTTCAAGTCATGTTTTGGATGCGCGGCGAAGAATTAGGCGATGCGCCCAAGCCTGAGGAATTGGCAACCCTCTTGAATACCGATGCGGATACCTTGCGTCAACATCTTGAGCGCATGACCAAAGAAAAATATTTGACGCGCGCGAAAAATGGCGGCTATTCTTTAACCGAACGTGGGCGCAGCGAAGGCGGTAAGTTGTTCATCGAAGAGTTTGCGGAACTGACGAACCAAGGACACGGTGAATGCAACAATCCCAATTGCGCGTGCAAGACGTTGGGACCGCAAGCGTGTGAATCGCGGCAAGCCCACGCGCATTAGGAGTGTGGATATGTGTGTGGCTGTGCCAGGTCAAGTCGTTCAAATCGAAGAAAACGCCGGCGTTAGAATCGGCAGAGTAAGTTTTGGCGATACCACCAAACAAGTCATGCTCGCGCTCGTGCCGGATGTGCGCGTCGGCGATTTTGTGATGGTTGAAGCTGGCCTGGCAACGGTCAAGGTCGAAAAAGAGCAAGCGGATGAAATTCTCAAATTTATCAAAGAGTTGGATGAGCTAACGTAGCGCAAGTTTCCAAGCTTGCGATCATAGGCAAGTCGGAGACTTGCCCTACAGTTTGGGGGACACATGAAGCATAATCAAGCAATAATGTGGGCGCTTGGCACGGCGATCATCAGCGGGGTTTCCGTCTTCGTCAACAAATTTGGCGTAGGACAGGTCAACGATCCATTCGTATATACGACGCTCAAAAACAGTTTGGTCGCCATCGGACTCGTAGCCGCCGTTGGACTCTTGGGCAGTTTAAATGAACTGCGAACATTTTCGCGACGGCAATGGCTTGGTTGGGTCGCATTGGGCTTGATCGGCGGAGGTATTCCGTTCTTGCTCTTCTTCCAAGGTTTGGCTACAGCTTCCGCGCCGAGTGCGGCGCTGATTCACAAAACACTTTTTATCTGGGTCGCGTTACTCGCCGCGCCATTCCTCGGCGAGCGATTGGGCGGGTGGCAAATCGCCGGACTGGGTGTGATCGCGTTAGGACAATTCTTGCTTCAAATTCCGGCGCGCTGGGGTTGGGGCAGTGGCGAGATGCTGATTTTGCTCGCAACGCTGATGTGGTCAGTTGAAACGATTGTTGCGAAACGAGTGCTTGCCGATGTGAGCGCGCGAACTGCTGCGTTCGGTCGCATGGGCATTGGCGCGCTGACGATGTGGGCATTCTTGGCGCTGACCGGACGCGCGGGCAATGCGCTTGCGCTCGATGGGACGCAATGGTTTTGGATAGCGCTCACGTCGATATTTTTGTTCGGCTATGTGTGGACATGGTACACGGCTCTCAAAGCTGCGCCAGCCTCGCTTGTTACGACCGTGCTGACGCTTGCCGCCATCATCACCATTGCACTCACGGCTTTGCTCGAAGGCACGCCGACCTCGATTCCGCAATTGGGCGGGATGCTCATCATGGCACTAGGTGCGCTTGTTTTCCTCTTGCCGCCGCTCCAAAAACAACAACGTGCGGTGGAGGCGTCGTGAACAACGATTTGCTGATGCCGCCAACACTCACCGCCGCGCCGGAGAAAAATACCGCGCTAGCGGGTCCGCAACTGTTTGCGCGGTACGCGTTCATGCCGAATCGTTTGACCTACTGTGGAGGCGACGACAATGCCGCGTTGTTTCAGTATTGCATCGAAGGCGTCACCGATCCTGGGTTGTTGCAATTGCTTGCGCAATTCTCTGGCGCGATGCCCTATTTGAAATTGATCGCGCGCAGTAACTTGCTCGCCGATCCGTTCGATGCACGCGTGGTGGAGGCGTACTGGCTCGGCAATGGATTATTGCAAGGCGTTCAAGCGCGCTCGCTGTACGATTCGATGCGGGAGCGGTTTGGCAAGCAAATCGATCCCAAGAATCTAGAGTTGATTCTTGGCAAGGCACCGGCGGGCGCGCATCCGCATCACAGCTTCCATGTACTCGAAGTTTGTCCCCGCAATGGCTGGCCACAAGCGGTGACCTGGATGGACAATTGCCGCATTAGTTGGGGCCAAGTCGTCGCAGTGAATGGTGCAACGTTAGCAGCGCAAGTTCGCGCGCTGCAAGTACTTGGCAATCAACTTGTGCTCGGCGACGCCAAAATTCGACAGGTCAATCGCCAAATCGACGGACGAGGCATGGTCGATCAGGTGAAAACCGGCGACTGGATTTCGATTCATTGGAACTGGGCATGTCAAATTCTATCCCCGCGTCAGGTCGCCAATCTCGAACGTTGGACCGATTACCATTTGACGATTGCTAACCAAACGTTGTGAGAGAAAGCTGGGTTGGCTATGAGTTCACTTGGCAACGCCATTCGTCACGCGCGGAGGCAGGTCGATTGGTCGCAAAAGGAACTGGCACGCCAAATGGGTGTCAGTCAAACCACCATTTCGTTTTGGGAACGCGATGTGGAAATGCCGCGACTGGAACACGTGGTGAAATTGTTGCTCTACTTTCCCCAGCTCATAGACACGCTTCGAATAAGTGATCAGGAACTGATGCAGCAACTGCACCAGCTTGAGCGCACCTTGACGAATGCGACTGGCAAATGCGCTTGTGAAAACTGCACTTGCCAGGAAACTCGTAATCCGCTGCACTCATGTTGACCGGTAGCCTAGCCTCGTGTGGGCGGAGTACGCAGCCGAAAATGCGCACGAGGCGCTTTACTACCAAACAGGATTTTTGTGATTGCACTTGCGCTGTCGAATCGTTAAAAGATTATTTGAGATAGCCTTAGAGATACCCAAATTGAGAAAACACTACCCTCACTATCATACATTTCCGATTGCCGCGATAGTAAGTTTCGACTAGGGTGGGTGTAAGAAATTTTCGTAGGTTGTGATAGTACTTTCACGTCTTGGTGGGAGGAAATCGACGAAACAGACCTGACGCGCACTTGACCTCGACGGAGGAACGAGTGCGTGTTTTTTGTCTGCTGCATATTAGTTGGCTTTTAAGTTTCGAAATGTTATTGTCTGAGAGGTAGAGGATGCGAATTACGGTGGCTGGTAAAGGTGGTTCAGGTAAAACAACGATTGCTGGAATCTTGGCGCGGGTCATGGCGAGCCAAGGACATCAAGTTCTCGCGATTGATGCTGATCCCAGTCCTAATATGGCAGTCGTCATGGGTGTGCCGCGCGAGCAAGCGGCTCAAGTCAATATCATTCCGCGCGAAATGGCGGAATGGCGAGAAGATGATGATGGTCGAGCGTACGTCCATCTCCACGAGCCGCTCGATCAAATTGCGGAAAAGTACGGGCTGGCGGTGCCCGATGGAATACGCCTGCTTGTCACCGGGCAAATCACCCAGGCGGGTGTCGGCTGCATGTGCCAGCCCCATGCGATTGCGCGCGGTTTGATGGCAGCCACGCGCGAAGGGCATTGGCGCGATGTGACCGTCACGGATATGGAAGCTGGGTTGGAGCATCTCAGTCGCGGTACCACCGAACATGCCGATGTGATGCTCGTCGTCGTCGAGCCGTACTTTCGCTCGCTCGATATTGGCGGGCGCGCGGCAGAGCTGGCAAAGGAATTGGGCATCCCCAAGGTTTTCTTCGTCGCCAATAAAGTTCGCACAGAACTAGAGCAGCAAGCGGTCAAAGAACTGGCGGAGCGAAAAAAGTTCGAACTGATCGCGACGATTCCGTACGATGAGCGAATTCCCGAATCCGATCAGATTGGAATGTCGCCGTTTGATTTTGCAAGGGATTCTAAAGTGGTGGCGGCGATTCAGCAGCTTGCTCAGAAATTGCAAGCACTGTCTCCTTCACTCAATTAAGGATACACATGCTGGACCACGATTTTCTTCGCATTGGCGAACTTGCCAAACAAACCAACACCACCCCCAAAGCGATTCGATACTATGAACGCATTGGCTTGCTCGCCCCAGCCACGCGCGGCGAGAATCAGTATCGCTTGTATTCGCGCAAGGCGCTCGATCAACTCCGCTTTATTCGGCGCGCCAAGTTGATGGGACTTACGCTCAACGAAGTCGCCGAACTGATTGATTTGGCAAGTGATGGCGCGTGCGAACCCTTGCGCGAAAAACTCACCGATATGCTCGAACGCAAAATCCGCGAAACGGATGCGCAAATCAAATCGATGACCATGTTTCGTGATGACTTGAAACTCTTGCACAAAAAGCTGGTGCAAACGGGCGAGAATCAATGCGGTACTTGTGGCGCATTCATGCCCAATTGCGATTGTCTGCCCAAGCCGAAAAAAAATGAATCAAGTGTCCGTGATAAAGTGTTCCGTGCAGACAATTCCCCCAATGCCTAATCTTTTTTTGCACGGAAATATTAGCGCGCTAATAGGAGAAGATAATGAAGATCGGAGTATCCGGCAAAGGTGGTGTTGGCAAGACAACTATTTCGGCAACGTTGGCGCGCATTTTTGCCGCTCGCCATTACGATGTGCTTGCCATTGACAGCGACCCCAATCCCAATCTCGCGCTCGCGCTCGGCTTTCCTCCGGACGTAGCAAACGCGATGAAACCGATGCCGCGCCGCGCATTTGCAAAAGATGCCGAGCAAACTTTTACGGTCGATGAAATCTTGTCATCGTACGGCGTGCGCGGTCCGCAGAATATTTCGTTGGTGCTGGGTGCAAAAATCGAAAAGGCGGCGAGTGGCTGAAACTGAGGGAATCATGCCACCGTGCGTGGCTTTATCGCCGAGCTAATCAGTTCGCGCCATCAAGTGACCGTCGTGGATATGGAAGCCGGTTTGGAGCATCTATCGCGCGCTGGCGGAACATTGCGTCACGTCGATGAGTTGTTCATCATCGCCGAAATGGACCGCAAGGCGTTGGAAACCGCGCGCCGTACCTTCACCCTCGCCAAAGAACTCGAAATTCCCAGGATCGGTTTGATCGGCAACAAATTGCGTGATGAAACCGACAGAAAAGATTTGGAGCAATTTTGTGCTGAGGCCGGCATCGAACTTGTCGCCGCACTTGCTTTTGACGAGAGCACGCGCCAAGCGGATCGACGCGGCGTCGCGCTCTACGATTTCGATCCGAATGCCATAACGGTTCAGTTGTTGAACGAGGTGGTCAATCGATTGGAGAAACAATTCGATTTGTTACCCTCTGCGCGTCAGGCATACAACAGCGAAACGAAAATTGGCAACTCGTAGGGCAAGTCTCTGCGGCATCAAAGATGCCGAGGACGCTTGCTCTACATTTTCGAAGGAGGAGACAAAGATGAACTGCAGACCTGTTCTGCTCATGATAGTTTTCTTGCTCGTATTCATCGCCGGTTGCGCACCCGCTCCGGCACCCGCACCCATTCCGATTACGGCACCCACATCATCGCCGATGTCTGCGCCGCAAGCGTCGGCGACCCCAGCAGCGACTGCGCCCGCGCCCATCGTCGCGACTGCGCCGGCTCCAACACCCACGGCTGCGACCGGTGCCCGCCAAGGTGGAACAATTGTTATCGGCGTGACCGCCGACCCCGGACAATTCAATATCGGAATCACGACCGCCGGTGGCACTCATGCTGTTGCGGATAGTCTATACAACGGACTTCTTCAATTCGATGAAAAACTTGACCCGCAACCTAGCCTCGCCGAAAGTTGGACGATCTCATCGGATGGCAAAGCATATACGTTCAAGCTGGTGCCGGGCGTGCAATGGCACGATGGTCAACCCTTGACCTCCGCCGATGTGAAATTCACGTTCGAACAAGTCTTGCTAAAATTCCATGCGCGTACCTCCGCCGGGTTATCGCCAGTCTTGGATGGCATCGATACCCCGGATGCGACGACAGTTGTCTTTCGCTTCAAGCAACCGTATCCGCCATTCCTCCGCCGACTGGACGTAGTCGAAGCGCCCATTTTGCCAAAACACATTTACGATGGCACGGATGTGCAAAAGAACCCAGCCAACGACAAGCCAATCGGCAGTGGCGCGTTTAAATTTAAAGAGTACGTCAAAGGCGATCACATAACCTTTGTCCGCAACGAAAATTATTTCAAGAAAGGTCTGCCGTACGCCGACCAAATCATTTTCAAGATTATTCCCCAAGCGACTACCGCAACGCTTGCGCTCGAACGCGGCGAAATCGATTACTTGGGCGGGGTGCCAGGTCCGGATGTGGAACGCTTGCAGAAAAATTCGGACATTGCGCTGGTGCGCGCACCCGCGGGACCGGGTGGTTCGTTCTGCATCGAGACGCTCATTTTCAATATGCGCAAACCGCCGTTCGATAAACTCGAAACGCGGCAAGCGTTCGCGTACGGCATCAATCGTCAGCAATTGCTCAATCAAGTGCAATTCGGGCAAGGTCGCATCGCGACAGGTCCCATCGCCAGCACCATGTCGTGGGCATACAATCCCAACGTGACCAAGTATGCGTACGACAAAGCGATGGCGGAAAAATTGCTCGATCAAGCGGGTTTCTCCAAAGGCGCGGATGGCAAGCGGCTCAAAGTCGTTTTTGTTCACGCGACGGGCTTTGCGAAAACTGCCGAGGTGGTGCGCGAGAACATGAGCCAGGTGGGTGTCGAAGTCCAGCTTGACACGCTCGAAGTGAACGCGGCGAATGATCGCATGTTCACCAAAAATGATTTTGATCTGGGGATCGGATCGTACTGCAACGGACCCGATCCAGAGATCGGCGTCACGCGCGCGTACGTTTCGTCCAATATCAAAGTGGGCGTGCCGTTCTCTAATGGCGCGGCATACCGCAATGCGCGCGTCGATCAATTGTTTGAACAAGCCGCGGCGACGATTGACACGGCACAACGCACTAAACTGTACGCAGAGATTCAGGATATTTTGGTCAAAGAGGTCCCGTACTGGTGGACGATTGAGACCGAAGGGTATCGCGCGCACCGCAAAGAGATTAACGATTTGCGGTACTGGGCGGGCGATATTTACGAACGCGCTTGGACGAGCAAGGCGCGCTAGGAGTTTGGAGAAACCAGTTTTCTTGGTCAAGAGCAGCGCAATGAATTTAAAATTTTAGAAAACGGGTTTCTGGCAAATCTCTCCAATCGAAATTTTCATGAGTCGCTATGTGACCCGCCGCATTCTGCAAGCGATTCCACTGATGCTGGGCGCGCTGGTGTTGAACTTTGGATTGATTCACCTCGCGCCCGGCGATCCCATCTATTTGTTTGCAGGCGATACGGGCGATGCCAACTATTACGCGATGATGCGCGCACGCTATGGACTCGATCAACCCATCGCGAACCAACTCGCGCTTTACTTTCTCAACGCGGCCCAAGGCGAGTTCGGTCACTCGTACGCTTATCATCGTCCAGTGTTTGAGGTTATCGGAGCGCGTCTGCCGGCAACGCTGCTCTTGATGCTGCCTTCGTTCGCGCTCTCGACTGGCTTGGCGATTGTGCTGGGTATCGTTGCCGCACGTCGTCCACACACTTGGTTGGACCATACGATCTCGTTGGCAACACTGGTCGGTTATGCCATGCCGGCGTTTTGGCTTGGGCAATTGATGATTCTGATTTTTGCGGTGTGGTTGCAGTGGTTTCCCATTCAAGGCATGGTCGATGTGCGAGAAAACTATCAAGGCTGGCAGTATTACGTGGACGTGTTGCGTCATCTCGTTTTGCCCATGACCTCGCTTGGTTTATTGCACTTGGCACTAGTCACGCGGCTGACGCGCAATGGCGTACGCGAACAGTTGGTCGAAGATTACGTTCGCACCGCGTACGCCAAGGGCTTGTCGGCGAATCAAGTCGTGCGGCGACACGCGTTGCAGAATGCGCTTCTTCCGGTCGTCACGGCAATTGGGTATCAAATCGGCACGCTTATCGCCGGCGCGGTGTTGATCGAAATCATATTCGCGTGGCCCGGCATCGGTCGTCTCCTTTACGATGCGACGCTGCAACGTGATTACCCGTTGTTGATGGGTATTTTTTTGTTGATCGTCTTTAGTGTCATCGTGGCAAATCTCGTGACCGACCTGGTTTATACCTTTCTCGATCCGCGCGTGCGGTATGAGTAAGTGCAGACACAAAAATAATGCAGGATGATCAAGTGCACTTTGCTACTTGGTCAACTACGCAAGATTTTTGTGGATGCACTTGGAGCAATGCGTTCATGGCTCAAGTAACCATTCCGAAATCAACGGCGTTGTTTCCGAGGCCAGCTCTATCGGCGCGCCCTGCGCCCGCGTGGTGGATACACATTTGGCAACAACCTACTGCGTTCATCGGACTGGTACTGCTGACAACCATCACCCTCATTGCGATCGGCGCACCGCTGCTTGCACCGGGCAATCCGTTCACAAGTGTTGCCGCACCCCTCCAATCGCCATCTGCAGCGCATTGGCTTGGTACCGATGATTTGGGGCGTGACATTTTCGCAGAGCTGGTTCACGGCGCGCGGGTCTCGCTCTTTGTCGGTTGGGCAACCGCGTTCACATCGGCGATATGCGGCTTGGTGATCGGCAGCATCGCTGGCTTGCTCGGCGGCTGGGTCGACGATGTGCTGATGCGATTAACAGAACTCGTGCAAGTCATGCCGCGCTTTTTTCTCGCGATCATTGTCTCTTCATTTTGGGGCGGCAGTGTGCTGAATATTGTTCTGATCCTGGGTCTAACATTTTGGACATCCACCGCCCGACTCTTGCGCGCTCAAGTCTTGTCACTGCGCGGGCGCGAGTTTGTCCTGGCAGCGCGCTCGGTTGGTTCGAGGGAACGCGTCATTCTCTTGCGCCATATCTTGCCACATGCGTTACCCGCTTTCCTCATTAGCACTGCGCTGCAAATTGGCAGTGCTATTTTGGTGGAAGCCGGTTTGAGTTTCCTGGGATTGGGCGACCGCAACTTGATTAGCTGGGGTTATATGCTCAATAACGCGCAACCGTTTATTCAGCGCGCTTGGTGGATGTCAGTCTTTCCTGGCTTGGCGCTGTTGTTGACGGTGGTAGCGGTGAATTTAATAACCGATGGATTGAACGAAGCGCGGGACCCGCGCCTAGCTCATCTGGCAAAGTGAACCATAGGCACATCAAGAGGAGCAAATTCATGGACCCAACGATTGAGCAAGTGAAAAAATTTCACGGACATCTTTGCCCTGGTCTCACTATCGGCGTGCGCGCGGCGCAAGTGGCATTGCGCGAAATCGGTCCGCACTCGGACGATGAACAAGTCGTCGCCGTCGTCGAGACGGACATGTGAGCGGTCGATGCGATCCAGTCGTTGACTGGATGCACGTACGGCAAAGGCAATTTGATCCATCGCGATTACGGCAAGAACGCGTTCACATTTTATCGCCGCTCGGATGGCAAAGCGATTCGGATCACAACACGTCCCAATGGTTGGCTCCCCGAATCGGACGCGCGCAAAATGCTTTTTGATAAAGTGCGCGCCGATACAGCAACCGATGTCGAACGCAAACGATTTCAAGAGTTACACGTGCAGCGCGCGCTCCAGGTGCTTGAGGTTCCCGAAGAGCAATTGTTTATCGTCCACCAAGTTGAGGGCAAGCCGCCGCGCAAAGCGCGCATTCACGAATCGGTGACGTGCGAAAATTGCGGCGAGTCCACGATGGAAACGCGGATTCGTCGATTTAAAGGACAGAACTTGTGTATTCCATGTTTTGAGCAAGCCGAACATCGATGAAAGTAGGTGTTGTTCAGCGAATGCGCTGGGTTGTCTCGACTAATCATCTGCGTGTACGACGTTGGCTAGCCCAGGTCAACATGTATGCGCTCACGATTTGGGCGGTGCTGACGTTGAACTTTGTGTTGCCGCGCGCTCTGCCGGGCGATCCGATTTTGGATATGCAAGACCCATGGCTCGGCACAAACGATGTCGGGCAAGACATTCTGAGCGAACTGATTTACGGCGCGCATCTTTCGCTCTTGGTCGGCGTTGTAGCGGGCACGCTGACCTTGATCTTGGCAACGCTGATCGGAATGGTTTCGGGTTATGTTGGTGGCACCTTCGATGCAGCCTGGATGCGTCTCATCGATATCTTGATGGCGATTCCGCATTTGCCGCTGATGATACTCATCGCCGCTCGAACATTTACATCTCGATCAAGTCACGGCGGAGCAGCGGGCATTTGCGCTGTGGGGAACTGTCGGCTTGTCTCCAGCTTTGCTTGAACGATTCCCACATTAGTTGAGCGGCGGCGAAAAGTAACACGCAATGCTCGCGATGGCGTTGGCATGTGATCCGGATTTGTTGATCGTGGACGAACCGACGTCGGGATTGGATATGCTGACGCGCCGACTCATTTTGGAATTGCTGGCTGAACTGCGCCGCCAACGCGGTCTCACGATGCTCATCCTCTCGCATGATTTGGATGACCTGGCTGGCTTGACGGATCGCACCCTGGTACTTTATGCCGGGCAAATCGCCGAGATGGGCAAGACGGCGCATGTGCTCGATGTGCCGTTCCATCCGTACACGTGGGGTTTGGTCAACGCATATCCACGGATGGATCGCGCCAAAGATTTGTGGGGCATTCGCGGTCAATCACCCGATTGGCGATGGGGTGCGCGAGATGCCGGGTGGCAAAGCGATCAACGTGCCGCTCGTGTTCGATGCAAATTACACGCGTCTCGCCGAAATCGCTCGCGACCGGCTCAAAGACCTTAGAGTGGGTGTTACTCTGCGACCCGTGGATCGCACCACGATGGATGCGTCCACTTCGTCCGGCAATTTCGAAGTCGCGATCACGTACTATGGTGGCTTGGGCGGCGATCCGGATAATTTGCGGAATACGTTCTCGAGCAAGAGCCAATCGAGTTCATTCTCGCGTGTGACCGGCTACAAGAACGCACGCTTTGACGAATTGGCAGACCAACAAGTACAAACCACCGACGAATCGAAACGCCGCGCCATGGTGAACGAGATGCAGGCGATTTTGGCGCAGGATGTGCCAGTGTTGCCGCTCTACTATCCGACGCGCATGCAAATTTCGTGCAAAGCTACGTTCGATATGTGGTACTATACGGCAGGCGGGATCGGCTCGGGGCAGCCGGGAACCTGGAACAAGCAGGTGTGTGTCACAGGGCAAAAAACCGGGACGACCATCCACAGTTGCACAGGGTGAGTCAATACAAAACACAAGACGGCAGAAACATTCTCTGCCGTCTTGTTGATTGATTGGATTTTTATTCGCTTGCTTTCTCAATTTGGCATTATGCTAAAGTCTTGTCGCTCACAATCGCAAGGGTGAACCAAAAACGACTGCCGCACCCCAGTTCGCTCTCCACGCCGATAGTTCCCCCCATCGCCTCCACCCACGCCTTGGCAATCGCCAGACCCAACCCGCTTCCGCCGACATCACGTGACCGCGCTTTGTCCACCCGGTAGAAACGCTCGAATACATTGGGCAGATCCTTCGAGGGAATGCCTTCTCCGTGATCTACTACGCTAACCTGAACAAACTGACTGGCAGTGTCTGGTGGCAGGGTCTCTGTACAAACTTCGATCGAGCTTCCAGCCGGACTATGTCGTAGCGCATTGGATAACAGGTTCAAGAGGATTTGCTTGACGCGGTCCGGATCAGCGCACACCTGGGACAATTCAGGACAAGCGTGCAAGTTCAGTTGTACCTCGCGCGCTTCGGCAATGGTGGCTACTTCTGAAGCGACAGCTTCCAGGACATCCGAGAGTTTGACGGTCTCATGTTGCCAACAAGGTTGCGATTCGGCAAGTGCCAGTTCGCGCAAATCGTCCACCAATCGGCTGAGCAGCCGAGTCTGATCGTACAGCTTGGCAATCTCGCCCTCGTCCAGCGGGTACACATGATCGAGCAAGGCGCGTAGGTTGCCTTGCAGCACCGTCAAGGGTGTGCGCAATTCGTGAGCAATGTCCGTGATCGAGCTGCGTTGCAGACTTTCGTACCGCTGCAATTCATCTGCCATTGCATTAAATGCGCGTGCTACTCTAGCAATTTCCACTGCGCCGCGAGTATTCGCCCGCCGATTCCAATCGTGCCGCGCAAAGGCATTGGCAACCACGGCAAGATTAGTGAGAGGCGCAGCGATAGTGCGGCTGACGATGACGCTTATGGCGACTGCCAAACCACCCACAATAATTGCCATGACCGCCAAAGTATTTTGAAAATCGTTGAGGAATTCAAGCGCCGCGGGCGTCACCGCATCGCGTCCAGGAGGAGGCGCGTAGAGATAGCCGACCACATTTTCACCCTGCAAGATAGTCAATCCGTTCCATCTTTCGAGCGCGGTTAAGAGTCCGCCTTGGCGGATTCCGCGTTCGTCGAAAACGATCGTGCCGTACTGATCGGCAAGCAACAAAGAAGGACGTCCTACCAGCGCAATCGACACGTGGTCCGAGGGAAGAGTTGAGCGAGAGAATACCGACGCGACGCCGGTCCAATTGCCGTGTTGTCTGTAATACTCGGTGAGCGCATTGAGCAGTTCATTCTGCGACAAAAGCTCTTGGCGGCTGAGATACCGGGGGAATTCGGTACCGAGACTCCAGTCGGCTAACCACGCGACCGCGCTCACGCCAACCAAGGTCACGGCGAGAAATGCGAACATGATGCGAATCCAAAGCTGGTTCACTCGTCTTTCTCACTCTCGCTTTGCCAGCGATAGCCGACTCCAAAGACCGTCTGAATATGACGTGGTTCGCTTGGGTCTGGCTCGACTTTTTTACGGAGATTCTTGATGTGCGTGTCTAGACTGCGCTCCATTCCCTCATAGGCATAGCCGAATGCCTGCTCGATCAACTCAGCGCGCGTAAAAGCACGATTAGGGCTTGCCATGAGAATGCGCAGCAACGCAAATTCCGTACGGGTCAAGACCACCGGTTGTCCTCTCACTGTTGCGGAACGGCTCTCGAGGTCTAGACAAATATCGGATTGCACGAGGACACGCGGAGAGGATCCGCTCCGATTCATCCGCCGGAGGATAGCGCGGACACGTGCCATCAATTCGCCCGGATTGAAGGGCTTGGTCAAATAATCGTCTGCGCCCAATTCGAGTCCCAGGATTTTGTCGCTGTCTTGTCCGCGCGCAGTGAGCATCAAGATCGGAATCTCGGATAACAGCGAGTCGGCTCGCATCCAGCGGGTGATTTCCCAACCATCCAGTTTAGGCAGCATCAGATCGAGGAGAACCAGATCGGGGCGTTCATGACGCAAAAGACATAAAGCCTGCTCACCATCGTAAGCAGGCAGAACGGTCATTCCACTCCGTTCAAGATAAGATTGAACTAGTCGCACGATTTCTTTATCATCGTCTACGACGAGAATACATGTCATGCTTGATTTGATGAACGCCGGTTGGGCGGTTGGATTCGAACCACAACGGATGCTATGCTTGGACCTCGGCGCCTAGTCGAGAGCCAAACAGCGGCATCGAGCTGGTCACCAGAACGATCGCTCCAATGAACAGCATGGCAGGGCGCATGATGAGATTGCAGCTCGCGGCATGATCGGCACAGACTCCGATGAGAACGGTTGGAAACAACATCGCCGCGATGCCCAGCACGATTCCCATAATCCCCAGGTTGCGCCGAGATTCTTTTTGTTTGCTTAATGCGAGCAACGCACCCACGACAAGCAATGAACCCGCCGTCGCGACTTCAGCCATCGCCGTATAATAACATTTCATTGGGACTTGGCGTCCGTTCGCGAGCACGAGTGCCTTGCCGTCTGTTTGGCAGTTAAAGATCAGCGCGAGAACGGCAATGCCAAGGGCGGCGACCATGAGGATAGACCCCGAAACTTTCATCTTGACCTCTCTTCGATGTGATTATTATGGCTAGAGAGCATTGCTGTTCTCCAGCTAGTATACACCCAAAATGTGGAGATTTTAAGGAGAAACCGGTCGGTTTTAGAGCTTGGTCCAATTCCGGTTCGGGCGATTTAAATCACTCCAACAAGATCACAAAGCCTGCCTTTGCAGGCTAAGCGGAGTCTGCGAAGGCAGACTTTTGTTGTAGTTGCGAGTTCATTCGCGCGTTTACTGCTCTATTGCCGTCGTAGACGCTTGACGCACGCATTCCACCATCGCGACCGCTCGACCCCAAGCGTGATCCCTCCGAGAATGAGCGGAAATGCAGCAACTGTTGGTCCTGACCCGCAGGCACCGCAAGTCGCTCAACCTGCCGGGCTGGCGCACCCTTGCTTAAAGAGCCACGACATCGATCCAATCGACACACCAAGGAATAACGCCGCGAACTTGGGATCAATTTTGTGTGACCATCGACGGAGCAATTGGATCACGACGCCCCCTCTTTTAGCCGCGTGATGCTAAACGTGTCGGTCGGACAATCGGTTTGGCATTGGCGACATTGATAACAGCGATGATAATCGATTTCTGGCACATTGTTCGTTTCGTTCATTTTAATCGCATGAGCTGGACAACCTTCGACGCAGACGCCGCAGCTAATGCAGTTGTCTTTCTTGACGCGCATTCTAAACGTAAAGGGCAAGCGCGCGCCAATGACGTTGATGAGTGAGTCGAGTGCTCCGACTGGGCAAACGAGCTGGCAATGCCCGCGCCCTTCGCGCGCCGCAATTCCTAACGCTCCACCGTAAAGCACGACCGATACGAGACGTGATCCCATCAATAGTCCGGTTCCCGCGAGCGGCGCGAACAAAACCCCAAACGCTTCTGGAATTGTGCTGAGATTGCAATAGCCGCAGCAGATCGAACCCAATCCCAGGATGGGCAGTCCAACAAAGGCGATCAGAAATCCATATCGGAAGAGTGGAGCATGGACGATTCCAGCATAATCGATCTTGAATCGATTGGGCACGAGCTTGCTTCCGAATTCGGTCAGAGCGCCGACCGGACAAAAGTGACTGCAAGCCCAGCGTCCAAAGAAGAATGTAATTCCGAACCAAATAAAAAGGAGAATGACGCCTGCCGTTCGGCTCGACAATTCGCGAAGGAAATCCATCCCAATTGCCATACGTGGGCAAAGTGGTCCGCAAAACATAGACCCGCCAAAGAGTTGCGCCAAGAAACCGACAGGTGGAGCCAGCGCCAAGACTCCAAACGCCATCAGCGCATAACGGATTTTTTTGCGTCGATCCATGCTCGCCAACGAACGAACCCACCGCCGAGGATCGAAAAGTTGTTGTGATTTATTTTGCGGATATGCTAGTGACATGGTTCATCCTCGGATTGACCAGGTTCCGGTGAAAAGGTAATGGGCATGGTCAAATAAACTCGTTGAGATTTCGCATCGCTCAAGATGAGATCATAGCGTCCCAGTTTCGGCGGAGGCAGCATTCGCACGGTCAGAGCTAACGCGTCTCCGGGCAGGATACCTTTGAGCATTCCATCTTGGAACGAGTACCACGGATGAAACCGGTTCGTCAGTGAAATCAGTGGCGGATAGCGGCTTGTGATCGAATAATCAACCGGAGCAGGACCCTTGAGGTCGATTCGGATATTGCCGGCGACAGGTGGAACGACGCTTGCCGTCAGAAAGATAGTGTAATATCCCAGAAACGACTGACCAGATTGCAGGTGAGCTTCATGGATGGCAGTTCCGCCTTTTGCGGTCAGGATGCCAATGGTGTGGGCATTGTCATTCTGCAACGTACCCAGCCCTGTAAAAAGCATAACGAAAAGTGCCCCTCCCCAAAAAGAGGCGCCCCAAACCGAGGCACGGTTCAATCGGATAGGCATGTTCAGCATCTCTTTGCAAGTGATTTTGTGCGCGCTCACCGTTAGTCTACGGCATCGGTATGAGAATTTCGCGGGAGGGTTATGGGGAAAGTAAGGGGAACTGATGGAGAATTCGCTTGAGATTCGGCAGAATGGTAGTCTTGGCGGTACGATAATTTTTCTTCCGCCCATGGATCAACTTGCGCATTCTCAGAGTAAGGGTTTGAGTCGATGGAATTCACTTTCCAAGCGGTAGAGTGGGATGTGTTTTTCTGTCGATGAGACAGGCTTGCCAATCACCCAGCCATCAAGAAAAACAAGCAAAACACGTCGCCGTTCGTCCCAATTGAAATTGGGCGAAAATGGTGTGCCATCCATTGGGGTTCAACACCGCGCGCAGATAATATAGTGGGAGCGATGTCGCAGAGTTTGCCATCATGCGGGAATATTGGCTCGGATGTTCGCGGATCGATTAGCCCAAATGGAAAACGATTGGCGCACCATGTTCGCTAGTGCAGTCCCACCATGCGCTATTTGCATCGTTGCACTCGTGCTCAAACCTCGCTCAAGATTTGAGCCGTCTCCGGTGTGGTCCCCATTGCCGCTTCCTTATCAGGTGTCAGACCTCCCTTTTTCAAAATCCCTATTGACAAATATTAATAAAATGTTATAATCACAACAACAGGTAAACTAGCTATGTCAGTAGTTGTCTTACCAATAGAAAGTAAATAATAAAAATGAGTCCAGAAAAATCCTCTTATCTCGACGTGTTAGCCAAAGACCTTGCGCGTGGTGCTGATTTTGTGCGCCAACCGCTACATCAGCAGATTGCCGACAAGCTCGAAGCGATGATTAAAGAAAATGGCTTGGAACCGGGGAGCCAGTTGCCATCCGAATATGATTTGGCGAAAGCTCTCAAAGTGAGTCGCGTTACGGTTCATCAAGGCATGTTGGTTCTGGCGGAAAAAGGGTTAGTTCAAATCAAGGCCGGTAGTGGCGTTTACGTAACGGACATGCCGTTATCAGTAGTGACGGACACTATTGAACGTTATGTCACTTTTGGTGGCTTGTCCCACGATGATCTAATCGCCTTTCGTGAAATAATCGAACCAGAGTCCGCCGCCCTTGCTGCATTGCACGCAACTCCGGAAGACATTCATTTGCTTAAAGAGTTGGTGGATGAGATGGTATCCGCCTTCAAAGAAGGCCGCATTTCCGATTGTGCTAAAGCGGATACCGCGTTCCACGAAGCGTTGGCGGCGGCAAGCCATAATCCTCTGATCTATGCCAATTTGAGCGCGCTGCAAAAGATCGTCCTAAATGCCATCTATGCTCAGATCAAAACCTATCTGCCCGAAGAAGGCATTCTCGCCCACCGCCCCATCTACCAAGCGATTGTAGACCACAATGCGGACCAGGCGCGCCAAGCCATGCGCGATCACATGGGCAACACCCGCACTCAGTTGCTCAAGACAGCGACAAATCTACCAAGCGATTTAGAAAGTTAACACATTACCGAGTCAAACTCGGATATTGGGTTGTCATTGGAGGTGGATGTGAAGCCAGTTATTGGTTTTATCGGGCTGGGCATTATGGGGCGACACATGTCCGCGCATTTGTTACAGTCCGGCTACTCACTCGTCGTATTCGACTTGAATCCTCAAGCCGTGGCAAGTGCTGTGGCACTCGGCGCAAGTTCAGCCAATTCGTGCCTTGGGGTAGCGCAAAAGACAGATGTAATAATCAGCATGGTGCCAGACTCGCCCGATGTAGAGCAAGTGGCGTTGGGAGAAACCGGCATCATCCAAGCTGCGCGACCTGGGTTGATCTATGTGGACATGAGTTCCATCGCGCCGCCCATGGCGGTCAAAGTTGCAGAAGCGTTGAGCGCCAAAGGTGTGCGATGTCTCGATGCGCCGGTAAGCGGCGGCGAGACGGGCGCAAAGAATGCTACTCTATCCATCATGGTTGGCGGCCCCGTCGATTTGCTAGACCAAGTGCGACCGATCTTTGAATGTCTGGGAAAAACGATCACGCATTGCGGACCCAATGGCGCTGGGCAAGTGGTCAAAGCATGCAATCAAATTCAAGTGGCGATGAACTTTATCGGCATGGCAGAAGCATTCGTCCTGGGTTCCAAAGCCGGGGTCGATCCAGCCATCATTCTTCAAGTGTTGAGCGGCGGTTATGCGCAGACGCGCGTGATGGATGTGCGCGGGCCGCGAGCCATCAAGGGCGATTTCGAGCCAGGTTTCAAAAGCCGATTCCATTTCAAAGATTTGAACATCATCATGGAAACTGCGCGCGCGTACAACGTCGTCTTGCCAGCGTCGGCGCTTGCCCAGCAACTGTTCAACGCCCTGCTCGCTGCCGGACGCGGCGAACTTGACCACTCGGCCGTGATGACCGTGATCGAAGATTTGTCGCATTGCCAGGCGCGCACCCAAACTGACAAAGCGAACTCGCAGTAGACATTCCCAGGTTGATTGAGGATTTTGATGTCAGCGATACCTTCTTTTCGAGTGGACGATCAAATCGCTATCGTGACCGGATCGGGCAGTGGCATGGGACGCGCGTTCGCAAACGCGCTCGCCGGAGCCGGAGCGGATGTCGTGATTACGGAACTGCCAGGACGCGAAGCGCTCGCCGCGGAAACAGCCGCAATGGTTCAAGCGCAAGGACGACGCACGCTCACCCTCACACTCGATGTAACCCAGGTCGCCTCCATCAACTCAATGGTCGAACAGGTGGTGGCGCAATGGGGACGCATCGATATTCTGATCAATAATGCTGGCATGAATATCCGCAAGTGGGCAGTGGATGTCACCGAGCAAGATTGGGATACCGTACTCGACACTGATCTGCGGGGCGTGTTCTTCTGCGCTCAGTTGGTCGGAAAGCACATGATTCAACGCGGCAAGGGTGGACGCATCATCAACACTGCGTCGCAGATTGGCTTGGTCGGTTATACCGAGCGGATTGCGTACTGCGCGGCGAAAGCGGGCGTCATCAATCTCACGCGCGTGCTGGCAATCGAATGGGCGCAACATCAGATTACCGTCAATGCCATTGCGCCCACTTTCGTCAATACGCCGTTGGTCGCCGCGCTGCTTCAATCCGATCAGGTGCGTCAAGAAGTCATCAGCCGGATTCCGCTTGGGCGGCTCGCCGAACCGGAAGACATTGTCGGCGCGGTGCTCTATCTTGCCAGCCCGGCCGCAGCCATGGTAACCGGGCATACGCTCGTTATCGATGGGGGCTGGACAGCCATCTAAAAACCTACGTCGACAAAATTACACTCATCGCAGAAAGGGGCACACGTTATGCACGACGATCGTGTGGTTCATCAACTGGTACGTCAAGCCGCTGAAATGCGACTACAGATCATTCGCATGATGGGTGCGGACAAGGTACACCATTTCGGCGGCTCGCTCTCCGAAGTGGACATTATTACGGCACTCTACTTTAACAAAATGCGTTACAATCCCGCCGACCCAGGATGGCGCGAGCGGGACCGGTTCATCATGAGCAAAGGCCATTCGGTCCCGGCGCAATACGTAGCATTGGCAATGCTCGGCGTGTTCAGTCGCGACGAATTGGCAACCTTGAAAAAACTGGGGACTCGTTTGCAAGGTCATCCCGCCATGCACCACACCCCTGGCATCGAAGCATGCACTGGCGCATTGGGTGAAGGATTGTCGTATGCCAACGGCATCGCGTTGGGTGGACGATTGCAAGGTTTACATTTTCGAGTTTATTGCTTGATCGGCGATGGCGAATTGCACGAAGGCCAAGTCTGGGAAGCAGCGATGACGACGGCGCAGCGCCGGCTCACCAACGTCGTCGCGATCATCGACCGCAATCATCTCAAAGCGATGGACGCGCCCGACGGCCCCAAGGTCTTGGATCCGCTCGCCGAACGGTGGCGCACGTTTGGCTGGACGGTGCGCGAAATCGATGGACACGACATGGCCGCCATCCTCGACGCGCTCGATTGGGCGGAGCAGCAGACCGACCGTCCGGCGCTCATCATTGCCTACACGATCAAAGGCAAAGGCGTTTCTTTTATCGAGGGGCAAGCAGGCTATCACAATTCGGCGATCAGCGCGGAACAATTCACGCGCGCGATCACGGAATTGGAATCAAACTTGCACGCATTGGTCGAGGCGTAACCATGACAAAACTCACCGAAACTCGCTTTGCGTATGGCGATGCGCTGCTCAAGCTAGGCGGCGAAAATTCCAAGATCGTCGTGCTCGACGCCGATCTGTACAAATCGACGCGGACGGTCGTTTTCAAAGAAACGTACCCGGATCGTTTTTTCGATATGGGTATCTCCGAGTCCGACATGGTGAGTACCGCCGCTGGCCTAGCATCGACGGGACTGATTCCCTACTGCAATAGTTTTGCGATGTTTTTGCCGGGCGTCTGCTATATGCCGATCAGGACCCAAATTGCCTATCCCCAATTGCCGGTGCGGCTCGTCGGTTCGAGCGCGGGTCTGACCCAGGGTCCCGATGGCGCAAGCCATCAATCGCTCGAAGACATTTCGCTGATGCGTGGCTTGCCCAACATGACCGTCTTATCTCCAGCCGACGATATTGAAACGACGGAAATGACGCTCGCGACGGCGACGATGCCGGGTCCGGTGTATTTACGCGTGGGGCGTTATCCCGTGCCGCGCGTCATGCCGGACGATTATCGTTTTCAAGTTGGCAAGGCGCACATTTTGCGGTCGGGTGGCGAGGTGGCGATCTTGGCGACGGGTCACATGGTTTGGAAAGCATTGGAAGCCGCCGATTTATTAGCTCAAGCACACATCGCCGCCACTGTGGTCAACGTTTCAACCATCAAACCGCTGGATATCTCGACCGTGCGCGCGGTTGCTGGACAAGTAGCGCTGGTTGTCACCGTCGAAGAACACAACATCATCGGCGGATTGGGCAGCGCGATTGCGGAATGTCTCGCGGAGAGTGCTACGCGCGCGCGACTAGTGCGCTTGGGTGTGAAGGATGTCTTTGGCGAATCGGGTTTGGCGGACGAATTGTTAGAGAAACATGGCTTGCAACCCCAGTGCCTCGCAGCCAGCATCGAAACGGCTTGTACGCATTTCAAAGATAGATGACGCGGTTGGGTAGGATTCCCCAATTGCTTGGCGTTCTTACCCTTGACGCGATCGAACGCTGGACAGGAAAGGAGGAAAAAGTCGCCCACTAAAAAATCGATGACGCACATCCCATTGAACATCGCACTAGAATTCAGCTCTGACAACGAAGGAGAAAAAGGACAATGAAGACCAGGAGTCAAATCGCTCGCTTGGGATTGCTTTGCGTTCTTGTGTTGATTGTATTGACAGCGTGCAGTTCCCCAGCTACTCCAACGCCGGTTCCCACAGTCGCCCCTGCCAAACCGGTTTCCAGCGCCGCATCTTCGGCTAGTTCTGCCCCAGCCGCCAGCGCATCCACGCTTGACCCGGCCAAATGCTTTGTCGCTGCATCTAACAACGATAAGACGGTCAAGTACCCGGCGAAAAAAGGTCCGTACAAAATCGCCGTGAGTAATTCGTTCATCGGCAACGCGTGGCGCAATCAAATGATCCAGACCGCTAATGCGTTCGTTAAATCGGCTGAGATCGCGCCCCAGATCAAAGAGTTTAGCATCACCAGCAGCGGCCAGGATGTCGCCGCGCAGATCGCCGCCATGGACAACATGATTGCCTCCGGCGTGGATGCGATCATCTTGAACGCTGCCAACCCAACCAGCTTCGACGCGGTCATCAAACGCGCCCAGGACGCCGGCATCGTCATCGTTTCGTTCGATAACATCGTGACCACGCCGACGGCTGTTCTCGTCAACGAAGACCAGGTCGAGTTTGGCAAACGCTTGGCAGAAGATTTGGTCAAGCGCATCAACGGCAAGGGCAACGTCGTGATGGTGAACGGCGTCGCTGGCACCTCGGTGAGCAATGATCGCACCGCCGGAGCCAAAGCCGTGTTCGCCAAATATCCCGACATCAAAGTTATCAAGGAAATGGAAGGCAATTGGGATAGCGGCACCGGGCAAAAAGTGATGGCGGACTTTTTGGCGACCAAGCCCAAGATCGATGCGGTGTGGGCGCAAGGCGGCACTCCCGGCATCGTCAAAGCATTCACCGATGCGGGACTGGCTTTGCCTCCCATGGCGGGCGAAGCGGAAAACGGTTATCGCAAAGCGTTGGCCGCCAGCAAAGCCGGTGGTATTTCGATTGGACAGACGCCCTCCATGATCGCCGTTTCGATTCAAGTCGCTTTGGCATTGCTCAACGGCAAAGAATTGCCGCGTTCTATCGCCATGCCGCACCCCATCGCGGCCTCGGAAGAATTGAAGGAAGGCGTAAATTACTTTAAGGATTTGGACGACGAATTCTTTGTAGCGGTTTCGATTCCGGCGTGCGGTGTAAATCTCACCCCGGCTAAGATTCTGGCTGAACAAGCCAAATAGCTCCCTCCTCCGGTCGCCGCGTCCGTCCCCGGCGGATGCGGCGACTCTTTTCATCTCGTTAGCATTATCTTTTGTTGGAGTTCCAACTGCGTATGGATCATTCAAGCCCTGGCTCAGGATCGGCGTTGCCCCTGATTAGCGCGACCGGTATTTGCAAACATTACGCCGGCGTGACCGCGCTCGATCATGCGTCCTTCAGTTGTCAGACGAATAGCATCCATGCCCTGTTGGGCGGCAACGGTGCCGGAAAAAGCACGTTGATTAAAATTCTCGCGGGCGTCGTCGCCCCGGATGCCGGAGAATTGCTCCTCGATGGCAAGTCCTATGTCGCCAGTTCGCCGCAGGCTGCCGTCCGGCACGGCATTGTGTCGGTCTTTCAAGAGCTGTCGCTCGTTCCCGATCTGACGGTCGCCGAAAATATTTTTATTGCGAATCCACCCCGCGGACGATTGGGTTTGATCGACCGGCACGCCATGAATCGACAGGTGGATCAATTATTCGCCGAACTGGGTTTTCATCACCTCGATCCAGAAGCAAGCGTGAGCGACCTCTCGCTCTCGGACCGCCAGTTGGTCGAAATCGCCAAAGCGGTTGCCCTCAAACCCAAATTGCTCATCCTCGACGAAGGTACCTCCGCCTTGAGCGGCCACGAAGTCGAATTGGTGTTCGAGGTGTTGCGGCGCATTCGCTCGCAAGATCGCTCCGTCATTTACATTTCGCATCGCATGGACGAAGTCGCCGCCATTGCCGACACGATGACCATCTACCGCGATGGGCGCGATATGGGCTGCTTCCCCGTTGGTTCGTTAAGCAGCGACGAAATTGTTCAATTGATGATCGGTCGCAAGCTGGGGCAGGTATTTCCACCCAAACCATCCGCGCGTCGCGATCCTCCTCCCGCGCCTGTGCTTGAAGCACGCGGCTTGTCCTGGGAAGCGCAACTCGACAACATCAGCTTTACCCTATGCCCCGGCGAAATTGTTGGACTGGGCGGACTCAATGGACAAGGGCAAGGCGAATTGATTTCTGGCTTATTCGGTTTACTCTCGCATTTGCGCGGCACGATTTTGGTGGATGGGCGCGTAACGAACATCGACAGCCCCGAAGCCGCCGCGCACGCCAAGATCGGTTTGGCTCTGACACCGGCCGAACGCAAGACCGAAGGCTTGATCTTGCCCATGTCGGTTGGCGACAATATCACGTTGACGTTGATGGATCGATTAGCGCGGCTGGGTTTTGTGCAACGCGCGCAAGAACAAACCGCCATTCAGAGCATGATCGAAAAAATGCGCATCAAGGTCAGCTCAACCAAAATGGCGGTGGGCGGTTTGAGCGGCGGCAATCAGCAAAAGGTCGTCATCGCCAAATGGCTCTCGCGTCAGGCCCGCGTCTATTTACTCCACGATCCCACGCGCGGAATCGACGTGGGGACCAAGCAAGAATTGTATCGCTTGATTCGTTCGCTCGCCGATGAAGGCGCGGCGATTTTGCTCTTTTCGACGGACGTGACCGAACTTATTGGATTATGTGATCGCGTGCTTATCATGTACGAAGGCAAAATTATTCGCGAGGTGGTCGGCGATGACATCAGCGAACAAAACCTGGTTTCGGGTGAACTAGGTCTCACCGGTTCGTAGGGCAAGTCTCTGACTTGCCGCGCAAATCGGAGATTTGCGTTACACTTTCAAGGAGTGGGAATGGCGGCTGTAGCTGAGACGATTCGATCAAATTCAAATAACAACCACGTGCGGTTGCGCCGTTGGATCGCGCGCGATTTTCGCGTGTTGATCGCTTATGGTCTGTTGCTGGGATTGTTGGCATTGTATGCCTATTTGCAACCCAGGTTATTCACACTGCCCGTCATCACCGCCACAGCGAACCAGGGTATGTCGTTGGTGTTTGCCGGGATGGGGCAAACCGCCGTCGTCATTACCGGCGGCATCGATCTCTCGATTGGCTCTATCGTCAGCTTGACCAACTGTCTCGCCTCGACGATTTTTGGCGATTCGGTCTTTTCAGTGGTCGGCGGATTTTTTCTGGTGCTGGCCGTCGGCACTCTGGCTGGGCTAATCAATGGCTTGATCGTCGTCTACACGCGGCTCCAGCCGATTGTCGTGACGCTTGCGACTGCATCGGTCTACAACGGGCTGGCGTTGTTTTTGCGCCCAGTACCGGGCGGCAGTGTTCCCGGCTGGTACACTGATCTCTTGACCGGGCGTGTGTTCGATGTGATTCCATCCTCGTTGATTTGTTTGGCGGTCGTCGTGCTGGTCGTGTGGATTCCATTCCGCAAATCGCGTATCGGCTTATGGGCGTATGCACTCGGCGGCAACGAGACCTCGGCATTCATGAGCGGGCTGAATGTGAATCGTGCCAAGCTGGTCAGTTATGCCGTCGGCGGACTGTGTGCTGCAATCGGCGGGCTGTTTCTCTCCGCGCAAACGAGTTCCGGCAATGCGACCATCGGCGCGATCTATACGTTGCAATCTATCGCCGCGGTCGTCTTGGGCGGCACATCGTTGCTGGGCGGTGTCGGTGGAATTATGGGCACGATTGCCGGGGCATTCGTGTTGCGGATCATCAGCAGCGTTTTGTTTTTCGCCAAAGTCAATCCATTATCACAACCATTTTTTGAAGGCGTCGTGCTACTCATCGCCGTTTTGGTTGGTGCAACCCGATTGCTCACACTTCGCAACAAACTCGACAGTTTGCGCTAAGGGCATATCCCATTCGACTGGAGAAGTGCATGGTTTCTGAGCAAGCAACAACATCCAAACCAAATCTGTGGGGCTTGTGGACTGGGCTAGACAAGGATCGCCGTCAGATTCTGGTCGCGTATAGCATGGTGCTAGTTCTGATTGTTCTGGGAACCTGGACCGTCTCGCCCGAATTCGCTTCGACCGAGTTTTTGGCGTTGCAACTCCTCAAGGCATCGATCCTGGGAACCGTGGTCGCCGGGCAAATGATCGTCATTCTCACCGGCAACATTGATCTGTCCGTAAGTTGGACGATGAATTTGGCGGCGGTGCTAACTACTTCGTTCGCGCTGGGGCAAGATGATCGACTTGGGGCGGGCATTGCGATTGGCTTGGGGTTTGGGCTTGGAGTGGGATTCGCAAACGGTTTCCTCGTCGCCTATCTTCGCATCCCTTCGATGGTCTGTACGCTCGGCATCAATGCATTGCTCAAGGGCATCCTGGTTTTTTACACGGGGACGCAGCCGCTCTACGGCAACGCCTCGCCGATTCTCAATACCGTATCGCATCATTTCATTGGCGGCGTCGTTCCGGTCGTGGCGTTGATCTGGCTTGCAGTGTCGATCATTATGCTCGTTCTTCTAAACCGCACCGCGTTTGGGCGTGCAACTTATGCTGTCGGCAATAATCCGATTGCCACGTACTTGTCCGGGATCAATGTGCGTCACGCGTTGCTGGGTGTCTATCTTGTGAACGGCTTGTTCAACGCGCTCGCCGGTATCCTGTTGGCCGGTTATTCGGGGCGAAGTTTCAACGAGATGGGCGAACCCTTCCAGTTTCCGGCGATTGCGGCAGTTGTCGTGGGCGGCGTATCGATCCTGGGTGGTTCGGGGCATTACCTGGGTGCAGTGGCTGGCGTGTTGATTATTACATTGCTGGATAGTGGACTTAGCATCATGCAAATGTCGCCCGCGGGTCGCCTTGTGATTTATGGTCTCGTCGTGTTAATGATGTTGCTCGTCTACGGGCGCGGTCAAAAGATGCGCGCGTGATAGAGGTCGCATGCCAACCTTTCGTCTACTTTCGTATTCGCTGAATGAACGTGCGCCGGTGTGGCCCGGCAATCCCCCTTCTGCCAAGACCGAGGTAGTTCAAGCGATAGCCCGGGGCGATGCCGCGAACACCACACTCTTGCATCTGTTCTCGCATTCCGGCACGCACATCGATTCGCCGCGCCATTTTAATCCGGCGGGCGTGTCGGGATGGCAAGTGCCAATCGAGCGGTACATTTTTTTTCACCCCCGGATCATTCCAGTCCCCAAACCGAACGGTGGATTGATTACGTTGGCGGAGCTAGAACCGCATCGTGTTCAACTCGCCGATGCTGACTTGGCTTTATTGCTGACCGGTTGGAGTCAATATCGAACGAGCGATCCGGCGCGCTATAGCCAACAAGGTCCTCTGCTCCACCCAGCGGCAGCACGTTGGTTGATGGAAACTTTTCCCAAGCTCAAAGCAGTGGCAATCGATGCCGTGTCCATCGGCGCGCCGGGCTATCCCAAGGAATCGGTGGAAACGCACCAGGTTCTCACCGGCGTTGGGCGCACTGACGGACGGTATTTGTTGATCGTGGAAGATTTGCGAATCGATCCTGACTTGCATAAGGCGAGCCGCATCTACGCCTTGCCCTTATTGATCGAAGGATCGGACGGCAGCCCATGCACCATCGTTGCCGAGTTCCCAGATTAAATCATTGAGGAGTTGCGCATTCGCCGTTGGCGCACCTGCGGTCGAATGAATATTGCAATCGTAGGGCAAATTTCCAATTTGCCAGCAAGTGCGGCATCTTCGATGACGAGGAAACTTGCTCCACACTTTCAGAGGAGTTGTCATGCGAGCGTTGGTGTACGAAGGCGAGTGGCAAATGCCATTGCGCGAGGTCAAACCGCCGGTTCCTGGTGATAACGATGTGATCGTTCAAGTCAAAGCCGCCGGAATTTGCGGATCGGATGTGCATGGTTATGCTGGCATCACCGGCCGGCGCACACCGCCTATCGTGATGGGGCACGAGTTTGGCGGCGTCATTTCAGAAATCGGCGCGCGCGTTGCCGATTATGCGCCGGGCGACCGCGTTGTGATTCAACCGTTGTGGACCTGCGGCAAGTGCGAGAGTTGCACGAGCGGCGTGCCTAGCTTGTGCCTGAACCGCAGCGGCATTGGCATCAATACCGATGGCGCATTTGCGGATGCGGTGCGCGTGCCGCATCAATTGTTGCGTCGCTTGCCGGCCGAGATGACGTGGGAACAAGCGGCGATGATCGAACCGCTAGCCGTCGCCATGCGCGCGGTCAATCGTTCGCCGATCAAGCTCATGGACACGGTGGTGATCGTCGGCGCTGGTACGATCGGTTTGCTTGCCTTGACGATGGCGAAACTCAAAGGCGCGGGACAAGTCATCATCAGCGATTTGAGTACGCATCGCCTCGAACTTGCCAAGCAACTAGGCGCAGACATGGCGGTTAATGTCAAAGAGCAAGATGTCGTCCAAATCGTGCGCGCGCAGACGGATGGCGTTGGCGCGTCGATTGTGATCGAAGCGGTTGGCGCGTCGGCGACCGTGCGTCAAGCATTGTCGGTGGTGCGTTCCGGCGGACATATCACCTGGATTGGCAACTCGCAGCCCGAAGTCGCGCTGAACATGCAAACGATTGTGACACGCGAAATCACCGTCACGGGAACCTATTGTTACAACGACGAATTTGAACGTGCGCTGCAAGCGATTCATACCCAGCGTGTAAACGTCGCGCCGTTGATCGAACGGGTCGCTCCGCTCGAAGAAGGACCGCAACTGATCCATGACTTGGCGAAAGGCACGTTGGAAGCCGTCAAAGTCATCCTGGTTCCGTGATTGAGGTTGAGTCGCATGAATGGATTAGAGCAATTCGCGCTCGATCAGCGCGTCGCGATCATGACCGGAGGCACACGCGGCTTGGGGCGTGCGATGGCGCGCGCATTAGCGGGCGCTGGAGCTCAGGTCGCGATTGTGAGTCGACATGATGAAGAAGCGCACGCCACCGCTGGAGTGATCGAACAAGAAACCGGAGCGCGCTGTCGTGGGTATGCTGGCGATGTTTCCTCGCCCGATCTAGTGACGAGTGTGGTATCGCGCATCGCCGCCGATTTTGGGCGCATTGATATCCTCGTCAACAATGCGGGCGTCAACAAACGCGGACCGATTGAAACGCTGACCCCAGACGATTTTCAACATGTTTGGCAAGTCAATGTTTTCGGCCCTTGGTTGATGTGTCGCGCCGTCGCGCCTATCATGAAAGCGCAGCATTTCGGCAGAGTAATCAATCTCAGTTCGATATTTGGAATGGTGGGAATCGCAGAGCGCACGCCGTACGCAACCAGCAAGGGCGCAGTGATTCAATTGACGCGAACGCTGGCATTGGAATGGGCCAGTCACGGCATCACCGTCAATGCGATTCTGCCGGGACCGTTCAAAACCGAAATGAATTTACCGTTGCTCAACGATCCGGCGCTGTCCGAATTCTTTACGAGTCGAGTCCCATTAGGTCGCTGGGGTGAGCCGTCCGAATTGGGCGGAACGATCGTTTTCCTCGCGAGCGAAGCATCGAGTTTTGTGACCGGTGCTATTCTGTGTGTGGATGGTGGCTGGACGACCCAGTAACCCATTGAGACAAATGATCGGCAAACAAGTCGCAAAGAGCTGGGGGTCAAGTAAAATAGCGCGGGTCTGATGTATGTGATAGATTGCCTTCGCGGTGCATCCGCGAGGGTTTTTTATTTTCCACCCTAGTAGTGCATCCACAAAATCTTGCGGAGTGAGCTATGCGGATTTCATACGTAGTTGAGTCCGCAGCATTACACTTGCCCTGGCGGGCAGTGCCAGGATTTTGTGTCTGCACTAGTTCTTGTTGGAAGTTGGTCTTGCAAGAATGGGAGGGGAGCATACACCAGGACCGTTCCACCGAATTTCCATCGCCCGGGAAAACCTAGCAATTTGCCAAACTCAAATAATCACGCGGCGATTTATCTCCGGTAAATCCCGCAACAACCGGCGTATCCACACCAAGAAAAAGTGCGCCAGTGTCCGGCTTGATTTACCTTCAGTAACCGCAAAATTCCACCTACAAGTTTTTTAAGGTTTGCGGCGAACGGCTTCCGCCCATTGACGTTCCAATTCTTTGAGACACCGCCGTGGATGATGCCGAAACCGATACAGGACTTGGAGTCGGCGCTGCGTTTT
>JACRMI010000114.1 GCA_016215025.1 Chloroflexota bacterium | reverse complement strand
TGAGGGCTTGGTCTTCGAACACGAGCGCGAGGGCATCGGGACGCAGCGTGACTTGGTGTTCAAACAGTTCATGGATACACGCGTCGCGCGGAAAATCCGCGGCGGTGTTGTTCCACTCAATGAGAATGCGTTGGCGTTCGGCATCGGTCAACATCGGCAAAGCCGAAACGGGTTGGTCGACATTCGCGACGACGCTTTCCAACAACATTTGGAAATGAGCCAATAGGCGCGTAATCGTATCGGCATCGAACAAGTCGGTGTTGTATTCGCAATACCCGGTCAATGTCTGCGGCGTATCCATCACAACCAACGTGAGATCAAACGTCGCATTGCCCGAATCGATCGGAAGCGGATGAATGGTCAGGTCGGGCAAGGCAATATTTTGCCGCGGCGTGTTGTCTAGCACAAACATCGTTTGGAAAAGCGGCGTGTGGCTCAAGTCGCGTTGGGGCTGCAGAGTGTCCACCAGCATTTCGAATGGTAAGTCTTGATGCGCGTACGCATCGAGCGTCATCTCTCGCACGCGTTTCAACAAATCGCGAAAACTTGGATCATCCGAGAAATCGCTCCGCATCACCAACGTGTTGACGAAAAAGCCGATCAAATTCTCCAGTTCGGCGCGATGACGATTGGCAATCGGCGTGCCGACGCAAATATCGTCTTGTCCGGAGTAACGGTACAACAAGGTTTGAAAAGTTGCGAGCAACGTCATAAACAGCGTGACGTTTTCCTGTCGACTGAATGCTCGGAGTGCGTTCGACAACGACTCGGGTAGCGTAAAGGTCATTTGCGTGCCATGCGAACTTTGCATCGCCGGGCGCGGTCGGTCGGTGGGCAATTCCAACAGCGGCGGGCTGCCAGCCAATTGCTTTTTCCAATATTCCAGTTGCGATTCCAACACATCGCCTTGCAGCCACTCACGCTGCCAATGCGCAAAGTCGGCGTATTGAATCGGCAACGCTTCCATCGTACGCATCTCATTCGCAACACAAATTTGATACAGCGCTGCTAGTTCGCGCATCAACACACCCATTGACCAGCCGTCCGAGACGATGTGGTGCATGGTCAGAAGCGCGATGTGGTTGTGTTCACCAAGCCGGAATAATCGAGCGCGGAGGAGTGGTCCCCGTTCCAGATCGAAGGGTTGACGCACTTGTTCCGTTGCCATTTGCAGTGCTCGGGTTTCACGTTCGGATTCGGACACATCGCGCAAATCGATGACTGGGACGGTCAACGCCAATTCGGGGGCAATGACCTGGAACGGTTTGCCATCCACCGCCGTGAATGTCGTGCGCAGTGATTCGTGCCGCCGCACAATTTCATTTAACGCTTTTTCCAATGCCGTAACGTCGAGTGTCCCAGTCAGGCGCACAACCATCGGAATGTTGTAAAACAAATTGCCTGGTTCCAACTGATCGAGAAACCACAACCGCTGTTGCGCGAATGATAATGGCAATGGTTGGTCGCGCGCGGCACGTTCAATGGGCGGCAAGGCGACACTCGCGCTCAATTTGATTTCTTGAATTTGTGTTGCCAACTGTGCAACCGTCGGCATTTCAAACAGACTACGCAACGGCAACTCGATTTGGAATGCATCGAGCACGCGCGCAACCACGCGCGTTGCCACGAGCGAATGACCACCGAGATCGAAAAAGTTGTCGTGGATGCCGATGCGTTCCACGTTCAATACCTGCGCCCAAATACCTGCCAGAATCTCCTCCGTCGGCATGCGCGGCGCAACATATTGACTTGTTATTCCCCAATCGGTTTGTTCGGGCATCGGCAATGTCCGACGATCCACCTTGCCATTGGGCAAGCGGGGCAATTGCGCCAGCATGACGAATGCCGACGGAATCATGTGGCTGGGGAGTCGCGTACGCAGAAATTCGCGCAACGTATCGACCGCTAGCGGTTGTCCGTCGTCCGTCTGCGCTACATACGCCACCAGTCGCCGGTCATTCGGAATATCTTCGCGTGCCACTACCGCTACCTCGCGCACCTGTGCGTGTTGTGCTAGCGCTGCTTCGATCTCTCCCAACTCGATGCGAAAACCGCGCACCTTAACTTGATCGTCTAATCGCCCCAGGAATTCCAGGTTGCCATCGTCGCAATAGCGCACGAGATCACCGGTTTTGTAAAGACGAATTGGCGATTGGCAATTGGTAATGGGTAATTGGTAATTCACGAACTTGTTTGCCGTGAGTTCGGGACGATTGAGATAACCGCGCGCTAAACCCACGCCGCCGATGTGCAACTCGCCGGGCACGCCCACCGGCACGGGACGCATGTGCGCATCCAAGACGCAGCATTGCATGTTCGCTATCGGACGACCGATTGGCACGCTCGCTTTAAATTCATTGAGATCGTCAACGCGATACAACGTTGGTCCCACGGTGGCTTCGGTAGGTCCATAGCCATTGAAAAACTGTCGTCCCGGCTTCCAGCGAGCTGCAATCTCCGGCGCGCACGCCTCACCGGCAGAGATGAGCGCCTGCAGCGCTGGCAAATCGTCATTCGAGAGAATCCCTAGCATCGCGGGCGGCAAAATCGCGTGAGTGATCGCTTCACTTTGTAGCAGGCGCTGCAAGTCGATTGGCGAGGTAAGCGTTTCTTGACGCGCCAAATACAACCGCGCTCCGCCGATCAGCGCCGAAAAGATTTCCGCCACGGAGGCATCAAAACAAAGTGAGGCAAACTGTAACATGCGGCTGTCGGACGTGATGTGTAACTCGCGGACGTACGCAGATGCGAAATTGCACACGCCGCGATGCATCAACATGACGCCTTTCGGCTTGCCCGTCGAGCCAGACGTGTAGATGACGTAGGCGAGATTTTCCGGCGTGACCGCGCTCGTGAGATTGACAGTGTCTTCCTGTACAAGGGTTTCCCAGTCCGAATCAAGACAGACGACCGAACGCAGCGCGTGATGTGTCAAGTGTGATACGAGATGCGCCTGGGTCAACAACACCGACACTTGGGAATCGGTGAGCATGAATGCCAAACGCTCCGGTGGGTACGTCGGATCGAGTGGTACGTATGCGCCGCCTGCTTTCGAGATTCCCAGGATGCCGACGATCATTTCGAGCGAACGTTCGACGCAGATGCCGACCAGCGTTTCCGGACATACACCCATTTTTTGCAAATAGCGCGCCAACTGATTCGCGCGGGCGTTCAATTCGCGATAGGTGAGGAACTTGTCTTCAAAAGTGACAGCAATCGCGTCAGGTGTCTGCTCGGCTTGCGCTTCGACAAGTTGATGAATACACCGGTCGTGCGGATAGTCAGCCGCCGTATCGTTCCATTTGATGAGTATTTGCTGTTGCTCCGCCGGCGTGAGCAAGTCAAGTCTGCCGATAGAAGCTTCCGGATGTGCCGCGAATTCTTCGAGCAGAGTCTTTAGATGTCCCAGCATCCGCGTAATCGTCTTGGCGTCAAAACGGCGCTCGTCGTACGAAATCTTGAGCACCAATTCTTCGCCCGGTCCCGAAACGACTGTGAGCGGATAATTGGTTTGCTCGATAGAACGCACATCGCGGATCCGCAGAGACTTGGTTATCTGGAGAAAAGCATCCATCGGATAGTTTTCAAAAACTAGAATGCTATCGAACAAGGGCAAGCCGCGCGGCACATCGCTCCAGCTCTGAATTTGTACCAGCGGGCTGTACTCGAACTGCCGCAATTCGACTTGCTGTGCCTGCAATTCTTTTAGCCATGGCACGACCAACGCATCAGAACGCACGCGCACGCGCACCGGCAAGGTGTTGATAAACAAACCCAGCATGGACTCAGAGCCAGGCAAATCGGCGGGACGACCGGACACGGTTGCGCCAAAGACAATATCCTCTTCACTGCTATAACGATTGAGCAGAATCGCCCACGCACCCTGGACTAGGGTGTTCATCGTCAATTGATGCTGTCGCGCGAGGGATTGCAGCGTTGCTGTGGTCGCCGCCGATAAGCGCGTCTCTAGTTCAGCGGATCGCGCTTCTTGGTCTGCCGTGTTTTGGGCGGGTCGATCCACAACGAGCGGCGTCGGCGCGGTAAAGCCCGCGAGGGTTTTCCGCCAAAATAACCTGGCTTGGGATTGGTCTTGCTTTTGCAGCCAGGAAATATAATCGCGGTAAGGGCGTACCGATTCGAGCGAAACAGATTGGGATTGACGATAGGCATCGTAGCAAACTAGGACCTGTTTGAGGAGCAAAGGCAGCGACCAGCCGTCGAGCAATGCATGATGATTCGTCCACACAAATCGCCAACTTTCTTCGGTCGTGCGTATCAATGCCAAGCGCATCAAAGGCGCTTTAGATACATCAAAGCCGCGCCGCCGATCGACTTGCAAAAAATCTTCCAAGCGGCTCGCCTGCTCGACGGCAGACAGTCCGCGCCAATCGTGTTGCTCGAACGGAAGATGAACCTCGCGGTGCACTACCTGAAATGTCTTGTCGAGTCGTTTCCAGGCAAACGCCGTTCTCAAGATAGGATGCCGCTCCGTGACATATTTCCAAGCACGTTCGAAAGAGGGAACATCCAAGTCGCCTTCCAAGGTACAGACTGTTTGCTCCACATACACGCCGGACTCGGGCGCGTACAAGCTGTGAAAGAGCATGCCTTGCTGCATGGGTGATAAGGAATAAATTGCTTCGATGTTTCGCTTGCTCATCTTTTTTCACCTGTTACCGGGCTGGTCTCTTCGATCAAGGCATCTATTTCAGCTTGGCTCAATTGCACATCGCCAAAATCTGAAGGGGTATAAACGCCCGTTTCGAGTGATCGACAAAGCGCGATCAGCGACCGCAGCGTTTCGATAAAATCGGACGCAAGCCGTTCAATAGTCTCTCGTCGATGCGCCCTTTTGCTGTACGTCCATTCCATCCGTAACTGTCCGCTCGTAATGCTTGCGCTGATTTCGATCAAATGGGCACGGCGATTGCGCGGGCTGTGTTCCAAGCCGATTGGCTCATGGGCAAGTCCAAAGGGTGCTGATTCAGGCAATGCTTGATCCAACTGTCCCAGGTAATTGAAACTAACTTGAGTTTGCAGTGCAGTTGCTAATCGTTCTTTTGTTTCATCCTGTTTCAAGTAGCGTAACAGTCCATAGCCAATGCCATGCTTGGGTATCGTTCGCAGTTGTTCTTTGATTGCTTTCAATGCCTCGCCTAGTCCACGACTAGAAAATTCCAAACGAACCGGAAAGACTGTCGTAAACCAACCGACGGTGCGCGACACATCGACCTCGTCGAACAAATCTTCACGCCCGTGCCCCTCCAATTCGACGAGCAATGAACGCGCCCCAGCCCATCGACTGAAGGTTTGCGCCAGTGCCGTCAATAGCGCGTCATTGATCTCGGCGCCAAACGCCGTCGGAATCTCTTGCAGCAATGCGCGGGTCTCTTCCTCACAGAGCGATTCAGCCACCATTCGCGCCGATGCTTCCGTATTCGCTTGCGCATTGTCAGCATAGTCTCTGGGCAACCGAATATCGCGATCGCCAAACATAGACGTCCAATAATTCAATTCGTCCCGGACTGCATTGGACTGCGCATACTCCGTCAACTTTTGCGACCAGTACTGGAACGAAGTCGTCTTGGGCGGCAGTTGAACCGGCTGGGCTTGGGCTAACTGCTCATACACGGTCAGCAAATCCTCCAACAAAATTCGCCACGAGACAGTATCCACAACCAAGTGATGACTGACGAATAGCAAACGATCGCGTCCGGCACCCATGTGAAAGTACGTCACCCGAACAAGAGGGCCTGCTTGTAAATTCAGCATCGCTTGACACAACGCAGCTTGAGCTTCGATTCGCCTCTGCTGCTCTGTCTCATTCAATCCTGCCAAGTCAATCCACTCGAACGGGATTGCGGTATCTGGGTCGGCGTACGTTGCTTGCCAGCCCGCCTCATCGAGTGTAAACCGCAAGCGCAATGCGTCGTGATGAACCAGCAATTGCTGGATCGCTGCCTCAAGCCATTGGTGATTCAATGTTTCGCGCACTGTTAGCATCACCGATTGATTCCAGTGGTGCAGCTCGACAAAATTTTGCTCCAGAAACCAGCGTTGGATCGGCGTGAGTAATTGCGCTCCCGTAACTATCCCTTGTTCGCAATGCTTGGCGATGGATTCCACGGTACTCGCGATGGCGGCTAGCCCGGCGACCGTTGGGGCTTGAAATAATTGCTTGGGCGTTAACCGCAACCCGGCTTGGTTCGCCCGCGCGACGACTTGGATACTCAAAATTGAATCGCCACCCAACTCAAAGAAATTGTCGTGGATGCCAACCTGTTTCACGCCAAGGACGCGCGCCCAAATGTCGGCGAGAATTTCTTCAACGCGATTGCGTGGCGCAAGATCAGCCGCTTGCGATTCAGAGTGCGTCATCTCCGGTACCGGCAACGCGCGACGATCCACTTTGCCATTCGGCATGACCGGCAATGCATCCAACGCCACGAATGCGGAAGGAATCATATAATCGGGCAGTCGTTCTTTGAGAAATTCACCCAAGTCGCCGATGATTGATGAGACTTTGATTGATTTATTTGGCGTCGGCTGTTCGCGATCAGCGGTCAGCACCACATACGCTACCAAACGTTTTACATTCGGTTCGTCTTCGCGCAACATCACGATCGCTTGTCGAATCGCAGGATGCTGGGTCAAGGCGGTCTCAATCTCGCCCAACTCAATGCGAAAGCCACGCAGTTTGACTTGGTTATCCGCGCGTCCCATGAATTCGAGATTGCCGTCGGGACGATAGCGCGCCAGATCACCGGTTTTGTAAAGGCGAGTGGATGGCTGAGTGTTCACCGTCCACCGTCCACTATCCACCGAAATAAATTTCTCCGCAGTCAACTCCGGGCGATTAAGGTAACCACGCGCCACGCCCACTCCACCGATGCACAATTCACCCGGCACGCTGATTGGCGTGGGTTGCAAATGCGAGTCCAACACATACGCTTGCGTGTTGGCAATCGGTCGTCCAATGGGGACTTCGCCCACTGGCTCATCGAACGCCGGTGTGTAGCTCGTCGCAATAATCGTTCCCTCCGTCGGACCGTAGGTGTTCATCCAGGTGATGTCTTTGACTGCAAATTTTTGCCACAACGCCAAACGACTTGCCATCACTTTTTCGCCACCGACGACGACCAATCGCAATGAAGCCGGCAGAGGTCGGGGCGACAACGATAATTCGTAGACCCATTCGTGCCAGTATGCTGTCGGTAGATCGAGAACCGTCAAATTTTCTTTTTCGATCAGCCGTATCAATTCTTCCCCGGTCAACAACCCTTCAGGTCGCAAGACGAGGGTCGCGCCACTTTGCAATGTTGGAAAAATCTCTTCCGCCGCTGCATCAAAATTGATCGTCGAGAATTGCAGCACACGATCGCGCGGTTCGAGTCGAAATTGCTGCACTACTGCCCAATTGTGATTCACCACTCCGCGATGCAGAACCTCCACGCCTTTGGGTTTTCCGGTTGAGCCAGAGGTGTAGATCACAAAAGCCAGGTTCTCAGGCGTCACACCACTCTCCACATTTCCATTGCTTTCCTGGGAGATGCGCTCGCTTTCCACGTCGAGACAGATAATTTTGCATGGAATCTGGCGCGTGAATCGTGATGCAAGATGCGTTTGAGTCAGCAACAGCGGCGCGCGCGAATCGTCCAGCATAAATTCCAATCGTTCGCGTGGATAGTTGGGATCGAGTGGCACATACGCGCCGCCGGCTTTGAGGATGCCGAGCAACCCCACTAACATTTCTACCGAGCGTTCCATGCAAATGCCAACCAATGTCTCCGTAGTAACGCCACATTTTTGGAGATAGCGCGCCAGTTGATTCGCGCGTTGATTCAAAGCGTGATAGGACAATTGCTCGTCTCGAAAGACTGCCGCAATCGCGTCCGGCGCGCGTTCGACCTGGGCTTGGAATAATTGATGAACACAGCAAGTGTCGGGATAAATGGCTTGCGTGTTGTTCCACTCGATCAGCAATTGATGTCGTTCCGCGTCGGTCAAAAGCGGCAAGGTGGCGATGCTCTGATCCGGATTTTCGATGATAGCTTTCAACAGTGTGTGGAGATGTCCCGCCATTCGCGCGATGGTTGCCTCATCAAACAAATCGGTCGCATATTCAAATGAACAAACAAGCCCACTCTGTACTTCTTCGGCGAGTAGCGTCAAATCGAATGTAGCTGTGCCGGTATCCAGAGACAGTGAATTCCAGGTTAGCCCTGGCAAATTGAATATCTGTGCTGACGCATTCTGAAGTACAAACATCACTTGGAACAACGCGCTGTGACTCATATCGCGCTGGGGCTGCAACGCATCCACGAGCATCTCGAACGGGAGGTCTTGATGTGCGTACGCGCCCAGCGCGGTCTCGCGTGTACGCTTGAGCAACTCGCGAAAACTCGGTTCGCCGGAGAGATTTCCGCGCAGCACCAGCGTGTTGACGAAGAAGCCAATTAGCCCTTCGATTTCGGCGCGATTGCGGTTGGCAATCGGCGTGCCAACCAGAATGTCCTCTTGCCCACAATATCGATACAGCAAGGTCTGAAATGCGGCGAGCAGCGTCATGAACAAAGTCACGCTCTCTCGCCGACAGAGCGCATTGAGCGCGTGGGCCATATCTGCCCCAAGTTCAAAGTTGAAACGCGCGCCTTGATTCGTCTGAATCTTTGAGCGAGGGCGGTCTGTCGGTAAATTCAGGACAGACAATTCGCCAGCTAATTGTTGCTTCCAATACGCCAGTTGATCTTCGAGGACTGTTCCTTGCATCCACTCGCGCTGCCACGCGGCAAAATCGGCGTATTGGATAGACAACGCTGGCAATGGCGATGATTTCCCCTCAGAAAATGCTTGATAAAGTTCGGCAACCTCGCGCAAGAGCACGCCCGTCGACCATCCATCAGAGATAATGTGGTGCATGGTGAACACGGCAATGTGCTCATCCTCTGCCAATCGCATCAAATGGGCGCGCAGCAAGGGACCCTGCGCCAAATCGAAAGGACGACGAGCTTGTTCAGTTGCCATGTGGAATGCTGCCGCCTCACGCTCGGATATGGACAATCCTTGTAAATCCGTATCGGGCAGCGACACTATCAACGATGAAGCGATCACTTGTCTGGGCTTGCCATCGACTGTCGCAATCGTCGTGCGCAATGATTCATGACGACGCACGATTTCATTCAAGCTTTGCTCCAACGCGGCAAGGTTGAGCAAGCCCTTGAGGCGGATTGCGCCCGAAATGTTGTACAGCGGGCTATTTGGCTCCAGTTGATCGAGGAACCACAGACGTTGCTGCGCGAATGAAAGGGGCTGATCTTCGATGCGCGGCATTGGCTTGATTGGTGGACTGGATGTTCGCTGTGCTTGCTCAATTACGTCCGCTAACCCAGCAATCGTTGGTGATTCGAATAGAGCGCGTAGAGGAAGCTCGATCTGAAAAGCATCGCGTACGCGCGAGACCAATTGAGTTGCCAAGAGTGAGTGCCCGCCTAGTTCAAAAAAGTTGTCGTAGACGCCAACCTGGTTAACGCCGATCACCTGCGTCCAGATACCGGCGAGCAGTTCTTCTATCGGCGTGCGCGGTGTAACGCACGTTTCATTGGATCGAATGTGTGTCAAATCCGGCGCAGGCAACGCGCGCCGGTCCACTTTGCCGTTTGGTGTGAGGGGGAGCGCATCCAACAGCACAAACGTTGTTGGCACCATATAGCTCGGCAGTTTCGATTTGAGAATATAGCGCAGTTCATCCACTTGAGGTGTTGACTCGATTTGCGGCACGATGTAAGCGACCAAATATTTCCTAAGACGCGGATCGTCTCGGTCAATCACAACTGCATCGTGGACTGTCGGAAGCAAGCGCAATTGAGTTTCGATCTCGCCCAGCTCGACCCGGAATCCGCGAATCTTGACTTGGAAATCAATTCGCCCCAGGAATTCAATGTTTCCATCGGGAAGATAGCGCGCAAGATCGCCGGTTTTGTAGAGACGAATGGGCGATGGGCGATGGGCGATGGGTAATTGGTAATTGACGAACTTGTCTGCCGTCAATTCGGGACGATTCAGATAACCGCGCGCCAAGCCGATACCGCCAATATACAACTCGCCAGCTACGCCGATCGGGACGGGTTGCAAATGATCGTCAAGAATATAGACCTGGGTATTATCGATGGGTTTGCCGATGGAAGGTGGCACCTCGGACTGCACTGGTCGAACAATCCCCGAAGTCGTAACAACAGTATCTTCGGTGGGCCCATAGTTGTTGACCAGAGTAAAGGGCCGCGACGATGGAGGATAGCCATGCAGTTTGTCTCCTCCGGTGTGTAAAATACGCAGAGCCGAATCGGTGGTCCAGTCAAGAGAAAGCAGACTCTCTGCCACGGGTGTTGGCAAAAAAGTGATCGTGATTGAATTCGACACCAGCCAGTCTTTGAGTTGTGAAGGCGAGGTGCGCAACTCATCCGGCAGAATATGGATACTTGCGCCCGCTGCGAGGTACGACCAAACTTCCCAGACCGACGCATCGAAACCCGGTCCGGCGCTTTGGGTGGCGTGATCAGTCTGCAACACCTGAAATGTGCGTCGAGTCCAAGAGACGAGATTGACCAAGCCCTGGTGCTCGAGTTGAACACCTTTTGGAACTCCGGTGCTGCCAGAGGTATAGATCACGTACGCCAGGTTCTGCGACGTTGCCTGGCTGACCACCGCTTGGTCGCTTTCCTGCGCAATAATGTCCCAGTCCGTATCGAGGCAAATCACTTGGCACGAGCTAGGAATCATATCAGGTTTCAAGTTCCGCAGTACACGCGCCTGGGTCAGCAGTACAATGGCGCGCGAATCCTGCAGCATAAATGCCAAACGTTCGGGTGGATAGGTCGCGTCCATCGGCACATACGCGCCGCCGGCTTTGAGCGTGCCAAGCGCGCCGACGATCAAGTTGGGTGAGCGTTCCACGCACAAGCCGACCAACACATCGGGCCCGATACCTAGTACTTGCAAGTGTCGTGCCAGTTGATTCGCTCGTCGATTCAACTCGTCGTAGGTAAGTTGAGCTCCGTCATAGACTATGGCAACGGCATCGGGCGTTTTCGACGCCTGCGTTTCAAATAATTGGTGGATACACTGCTCAGGTGGAAAATCAACGGCGGTATTGTTCCATTCGACCAAGAGTTGGTATTGCTCGGCTTGGGTTAGCAATGGCAATGTCCTGATCGGCTGATCCGGATTGGCACTAATCCCTTCGAGTAAGGTCTGAAAATGACCAACCATTCGCACGATCGTTGCGCGATCAAACAAATCGGTGCTGTACTCCACGCGTCCCCTTAGACTGTTCCCGCTGGCTTCCATTTGCCACGTGAGATCGAATTTGGATATGCCGGGGTCAACCATTATCAAGTTCAAGGTCAGATCCGGCAGATGCAGCTCCGCCAACGGAGAGCTTTGTAAATCAAACATTACCTGAAATAGCGGCGTGCGGCTCAAAGTGCGTTCCGGTTGGAGAACATCCACCAGCATTTCGAAAGGCAAGTCCTGATGCGCGTATGCACCCATTGCAACTTCACGCACGCGCCGCAATACCTCGCGAAAATTTGGCTCACCCGCAAGGTTCGTGCGCAAAACGAGCGTATTGACGAAAAAGCCGATCAAGTTTTCGATTTCGGCGCGATTGCGGTTGGCAATCGGCGTGCCGACGCAAATATCATTTTGGTGAGTGTAGCGATGCAAGAGTATCTGAAAGGCAGTGAACAACGTCATAAATAGTGTAACGCCCTCGTTGCGACTGAGCGTCACCAGCGCATTCGCCAAATCAACGGGTAAAGTAAAAGTGATTTGCGCGCCGCGATTCTTCTGGACTGCCGGGCGTGGGCGATCGGTGGGTAAATTCAGAACGGGCAACTCGCTTCCCAGTTGTTGCTTCCAGTAGGCGAGTTGCGCTTCTAGTACGTCACCTTGCAAATACTCGCGTTGCCAACACGCAAAGTCGGCGTACTGAATGGGGAGATCCGGTAAAGATGGAGATTGATGGAAAACAAATGCGGTGTAGAGCGCCGCCAATTCGCGCACCAGAACACCCAGCGACCAACCGTCTGAAATGATATGGTGCATCGCAAAGAGTAGAATGTGTTCATCGTCGGCGAGGCGTAATAATTGCGCGCGCACAAGCGGACCGTGCGCAAGATCAAAGGATTGGCGCGCATCTTGTTCAGCCAAGCGCATAGCTTGCGCCTGACGATTTGGCAGTGCGCGCAAATCTACCACCGGCAATGACAATCCAAGTTTCGCTTCGATGACCTGGACGGGCTGATTGTTCACCGCCGGGAACGTCGTGCCGAGCGACTCGTGCCGACGCGCAATTTCATTCAGCGCTCGTTCGAGTGCGGTAACATCCAGCTTGCCTGCCAGACGCACTGCCGCCGGGATGTTATAAAGCGGACTGTTCGGTTCGAGTTGGTCGATAAACCATAGACGTTGCTGCGCAAAGGAAAGCGGCGCACGCTCTGTTCTCGTACGATGTGGAATGATGGGCGAGCGATTTACTTGCCCTTGTTTCAGCCGCATCATTAGCAACGCACGTTTTTCCGGAGATAGCGCAGCAATCCGCTGAAGTGCACTGTTCACAGCGGTCTCCGTGTCCTCCGCGAGCCACGCGAATTCCTTGCCCCAGGGTCACGTGGTTCGTGGATGGAAACAACGCATCAATTGTCTGGTTTCGTTAGTTCACGTACTTGATCCTCAGATAATTGCTCCAGTTCTTCCAGCAATTGTGCCAATTTTTTTTCATCTACCTGTGCAGCTTGGTGTTGCGCGATTACAACCCCCAAGTCTGCAATCGTCGCCGATTCAAAGAAACTACGCAAAGGTAACTCAACTTGGAACGCCTCCCGAATGCGCGAAGCAAGTTGGGTTGCCAAGAGTGAGTGTCCTCCCAAATCGAAAAAGTTGTCGTAGATACCCACGCGCTCTATGTGCAACAATTCCGACCAGATGCGCGCCAGTTCCGCTTCAACGGATGTGCGCGGCGCGACGTACGATAACGTCAGGTCGGCACGCATGATTTCCGGCATGGGTAAGGCGTGCTGATCCACTTTGCCGCTGACATTGAGCGGAAGCGCATCGAGCAATACAAACGTAACCGGCACCATATAGTCCGGTAGCTTGGCGCGCAGAAAATTGCGCAACTCATTGGCGGTCGGTCGGCGTGTGTTATCCGTCGCTACCACATACGCTACAAGTTGCTTTTCCTGCGATGAATCCTCACGCGCAATCACGATCCCCTCACGCACCATCGGATGTTGATTGAGCATGGCTTGAATCTCCCCCAGCTCGATACGGATACCGCGAATCTTGATCTGATTGTCGAGTCGCCCCAGGAATTCGATGTTTCCATCAGGAAGATAGCGCGCGAGATCGCCGGTTTTGTAAAAACGGCTCCCGATGGCAGCAGGCAGTCGAGTGTCCATCATCACAAATTTTTCGGCAGTCAATTCAGGTCGATGGAGATAACCGCGCGCCAAGCCAGCACCGCCGATGTGCAATTCGCCCGGCACACCGACTGGCGCTACGTTGCCGCAGCGATCCAAGATGTAAGCAGTTCGATTTGCCAGTGGGCGACCAATTGGGACTCGTTGAAAATTTGCAACGTCATTGTCCACTTGAAACGTCAGCGCAGTAATCGTCGTTTCGGTGGGACCATACGCATTGAGCAAGCGGGCACCTCGCATCGAGGTGCGTCGCCACAAGGCAAGCGTTTCTGGCAAGACCACATCGCCGCCGATGATGACGAGTCGTACCTGCTTGTTTGGCGAAAGATCGGTTGCATCCGCACACACTTGCGCCCATTGATGCCAATACGCGGGCGGAATGTTGACAATCGTCAATTCATTTTCGGCGACCATTTCGTTAAAACGATGGGCGTCGAGAATATCGGGACCGCGCAACACCAGCGTTGCGCCCGCGATCAGTGTGGTAAAGATTTGTTCAAGCGACGCATCAAAGTTGAGCGAGGCAAATTGCAAGGCGCGATCCTGGGCGGTGATTTCGTAATAGCGTTGGCAATCGCGGCAATGATCTGCCAGCGCGCCGTGGGTAATCATTACACCCTTAGGTTCGCCGGTCGAGCCGGAGGTGTAGAGCACATAAGCAAGCTGGTCGCGTGTCGCTGTGTCCGGCAGATTGGTATCATCGCATTGGGCGGTGGCATCCCAGTCCGAATCGAGACAAACAATTCGTGCAGGGTGGTCAGGCAAGCGATTCCGCAAACGTTGCTGAGTGAGTATGACGTGCGCTTGCGAATCGTTGAGCATGTATGCGATCCGCTCGCGTGGAAAGGCAGGGTCGAGCGGTAAATACACGCCGCCGGCTTTGAGCGTGCCGAGCAAACCTACCAGCATATCGATGGATCGCTCCACAAACAACGCGACAATGACCTCGGGTCCGACGCCGAGCGATTGCAGATGTCGTGCCAGACCACTTGCGCGCGCGTTTAGTTCGCGGTACGTCAATTGGGCATGATCAAGCGAGACGGCAATCGCGTTAGGCGTGCGTTCGACTTGCGCTTCGAGCAGGCGATGAATACAGAGCGCGGGCGGCTCGCGCGTTTCGTTGGCGTTCCACTGGACAAGCAGTTCCTGTTCGGCATCGGTGAGTAATTGGTAATTGGAAATCGGTAACTCTGGATCGACCGCGATGCCTTGAAGCAACTGGACGAAATGCCGTAACATGCGTGTAATCGTAGTTCCATCGAACAAATCGGTGTTGTATTCCATCAGCGCGACTAGGTCTCCATCGGATTCTGCCATCTGCAAAATCAAATCGAATGGAACCACGCGCGTTTGCATGGGATAGGCTTGAATCGGCAAACCATCGAGCATAAAGTTTTTACCTGGTTCAGCCAACGCCAACGAAGTCAGACTCTGTCCTTCCACAAGGCGCGTTGTTTTTTGCCACGCGAACATCACTTGGAACAGCGGCGAGTGGCTCAGGTCGCGGGTTGGCTGCAAGCGTTCGACGAGCAGTGAAATCGGATAGGCATCGTGGGCAAATGCATCCGCGACATTCTGCCGCGCGCGGTCGACCACTTGAAGGAAGCTGGGATTGTCCTCAAGCTTGGCGCGCAGAACAATCGTGTTGACAAAGTAGCCGATGAGACGTGCCCACTTTTGACTGCGTCCGGCTTTCGGCGAGCCAATCAGGAAATCAGTTTGCCCGGTATAGCGAAAGAGTAACGTCTCGAATGCCGCGAGCAATAGTACATGCAGCGGCGTGTTGTGGGATTTTCCGAGCGTTTCAAGCCGCTGAGCCAGGTCTGGATTAAAGCGAATCGTTTGCGCTGCGCCATGATACGTTTGCACGGGCGGACGCGGACGATCCGTCGGTAAATCAAGCGGCGCAAGGTTGCCGTTGAGTTGCTGTGACCAAAATTTCCAGAGCCGCGCGCCTTCGGGCCCCCCCAGCATGGCATCCTGCTCTCGAATGAAATCAAAATACTGCGCGCGCGGCAATTTCAAGGTCGCCGTCACGCCATCCCGCTCCGCCGGATAGAACACTCCCAGTTCGTACATCAACACGGCGATAGACCAGAGATCGGTAACGCTGTGGTGCATCGCTAACGCCAGGATGGATTCTTGCGGTGAGCGCGTGAACACATTTACACGAATAAGCGGACCGTGCTCTAAATCGAAGGGACGATACACCTCTTGCGCCAAACGTTGATCGAGTTGCGCCTGGCTCCACGTAGATGCGTCTTCCGCGAAGTAAAAATCGGAAATCTGTGTGTGAACACGTTGAATCGGATTCCCCTCAGGCGCAGCGAATGTCGTTCTAAGGATCGGATGGCGCGCAATGATTTTTTCAAATGCGCGACGCATCGCTCGCAAGTCCAACGGAGCGCAAATGCGAACCACGTTCACGAGGTTGTACGCGCCGCTATTCGGATTCAATTGATGCAAGAACCACAAGGCGCGTTGTCCGTGCGAGAGCGGATATTCTGCCAGCGGCGATTGAGCTACTGTTAGCGAAGTCAAAGTCAAGTCCATTTGATTTGAGATCATCAACGCGAGTTGAGACGACGTAATGCCACGCGCCAAACTCTCAATGGGCAACGTGACTCCCAGATTTGTTTCGAGGTCACTCAGCAAATCCACTGCCATTACCGAATCCATTCCCAGCGCCGTCAAAGGTTCTTCGGGATTCAAGCGCGAGGTTGGAACTCGCAACAGGCGAGCGACTTGTTCTTGGATATGCGATTCGAGCAGCACCTGACGTTCATGTGGCAACATGGCGCGCAGGGCTTTGATCAAGAGCGGCTGGAGCGCAGACTCCTGACCTTTCCCGGCGGTCGTTGCCTCCAACACACTGGCTTGGACGACCGCCAGCATCCCGTCAAGATATTCCGCGCGGCACGCATGACGCTGAATTTTTCCAGACGATGTTTTAGGTAGACTGCGCGGTTCGATTAGCACGACCGCGTACACTTGGACATCATGCGCCTCGGCAACGGCTTGCCGAACCGCATCCACAACTATATCGACGTCAAATTCCTGGCGCGTGTCCACCTCATTGACGACGACGAGTTCCTCCGCGCCGTTCACTTCAATCGAAAATGCAGCGCCGCAGCCCGGACGCAATGCAGGATGGCTTTGCTCGACCGTGAGTTCAAGGTCATGCGGATAATGATTTCTGCCGCGAATGATGATAAGGTCTTTGTTCCGTCCGGTGACGAACAATTCACCATCGCGCATAAAACCCAGGTCGCCGGTCCGCATATAGTCTTTTTCGTCGCCAGCAAGCCGCGCGTGAAAGGTGGCGCGCGTCTCTTCCGGTTGATTCCAATACCCCTGGGCAACACTTGGACTCGCAATCCAAATTTCGCCGATCTGATTGGGGGCGCAATGGGTCAATGCTGTCGGATCGACCACTGCAATGTCTTGCAACGCTTGCCCACAACCGACAAGCGTTTGCCGGTCTAAGTTGTCTCCAACCGCTGCTGCGACTTGATGATGTTCGAGCGCAGATTTCTGAACCGTGAACAAAACCGGTGGTTGGCGTTTCACACCACCCGTCGCAATCAAGGTGGCTTCGGCTAAACCGTAGCACGGATAAAATGCTTCGCGGCAAAAACCACACGGCGCGAACATCTCGGCAAATCGATCCAGAGTTTCGGCGCGAATGGGTTCTGCCCCATTGAATGCCAAATTCCAACTGCTCAAATCGAGTGTTGCGCGTTGTTCGGGCGTGATTTTCCGAACACACAGATCATACGCAAAGTTAGGTCCGCCGCTGATCGTCGCGTGATAGCGTGAGATGGCATCGAGCCAGCGAAAGGGGCGTTGCAAGAAAGATACCGGTGACATCAAGATACAAGGAATATTTGCGTACAAGGGCTGGAGAATTCCGCCGATAAGCCCCATATCGTGATAAGGCGGCAACCAAACCATGCCGATGCTTTGGGGGGTTATTCGAAATGCTTGGCTAATCAACGCCGAGTTGTGAAGCAGGTTGGCATGGGTTAGCATAACGCCGCGCGGAGTACGCGTTGAACCCGAGGTATATTGGAGAAACGCAAGTGTAGCGTGTGAGATTTCAGGTTCGCGCCAATCGTCAGCGGTAGCATTAGAGATCGTGTCCGTCGCGATCCATTTGAGCGCAGCCAAATCGGGAGCTTGATCGAATAAGAATTCGGCAAACGAAAAGATTTCTGTGGTAGTGAGGACCAGTGTTGCCTGCGCATCGGCAATGATTGCTTGCAAGCGAGGCAAAGTGCGATTGAGGCGCGCAGGATCAGGAGGGTAAGCCGGCACAGCCACAACGCCAGCATACAAGCAACCGAAGAAACCGGCGATATAGTCTAGACCCGGAGGATAAAGCAGCAAGGCGCGCTGACCTTGTGCTTGCAAGCCCTGGAGGGCTGCGCCAATTGCGCGGGCTTGGCAATCCAAGTCCGCTTGGGTCAAGTAACTTGCTTGAGTCTCACCATCCTCAAGAAAAGCATAAATTTGTCGGTGAGGTTGATCAAGCGTTCTTCGCCGATTAAGGGCAACCAGATTGAGATCAGTAATTATCTTCATTGATGACCCTGTGTCGTGGCTCATGGTTTGCCTTTCGCGCGTACGCAAAAAATGGTAGCGGTTACGCAAACCAGATCGCTTGAGCAGTGAGTTGGTTCGGCGAAATTAAAAGGCGATAGCCCTCCTTGATTAGGATTGCTATCGCCTCTGGGTGTTCCAGTCAGCGAATCAGGTTGGTAAGATTATTTATGGTTCGGTTTATGCGATAGATTGAGGTCGGTATGCACAACTTGACCGTCTTGAATTTGAAGAGTGATCCGACAAAACGGATAAAGCCTCGCCAAACGCATAATCGTATCGCTTGCGGAAAGCTGATCCATCAGTTCCTCTAGGCGCTTGGCTTGAATCACCTCTTGCGAAAATCCGGCTCCACCAATTCGGCTCGGGTCGACTTGGACAGGCTTGGTGAGATTCAAATTGCACCTCCGACTGGTGAAATGCAAAAAAAAACAGCCACTACTATTGCCGTAGCGGCCGGTTTCGCCATTTGCTTCCTCCAACTTGAGGCGATCCATTTGTAAACGAGAACAGTTGGAGATCAACGCATCCGCAAATCATTTGCCATTCAACGGCAATAAGACAAGGGACATCGGTGTAAACATTGGCACCCGAAGCATGCTTCACTCTAGCACAGAATTCTCGGTTTGTAAATACATTATTGGTTATTAATAGTTAAGGTTTCTAAACCTTAGTTTCAGTGGTAGTTGTTCCTCTCCAAAATCGCTCATAAATCAAGATTATCGAAAATAGTGCCCTAATATTCACTGCCTTTCAATAATCACGATATCGTGGACAGACTCTCCAAAACGCTGGCAGTGCGGGATCACAGGTTCTTTCGAGAATTCATGCCTTCGCGGGCATGTTCAAGGAAAGAAACTTGTGCGGGATGCATGGCAACTGATCCTGCATCTGCGATATAATGGACGCTGACGCAATCAGACAAGCTATGACCGAGTTCCGCACTGGTGCGTGCTTCAGCCCGTTTTCGAGAATGGTTCTGGGCAGGCGTGATATGAACAGTGGTGGCATGGACTTGGGCTGTTCCATGACCCCGTTGAGCAGCTTACGTTTTTTTGTCGAGTCCTGTCCGGGTCTGATGGCGTCGAGACTGCCAGGTGTAGGAGATTGACCCATGAACCGTGAGACGCTGCCCACGTTGGATGCCTTGCCGATGTCTCGGGGCGTAAGACTGACGAGAAGGATTGCCAGTGGTTGCAACGCTTGCACACCTATGGCTCGCTCAGTGCGTCGTTTCGACCCGATGAGGAAATCGTGGCCTTGCGCGCCTATCTGCGCCATCGCGCTAGTCTCCTGGAACATCGTGCCGCGCATATTCAACACATGCAAAAAGCCCTGGTGCAAATGAATGTGCAGTTGACGCAAGTCCTGAGTGACATCACGGGCGAAACCGGGCTGGCGATCCTCCATAAAATTGTCGCCGGGACTGTGACCCACTGGCACTGGCGCAGTTGCGGGATCCGCGTTGTAAGCATACCACCGATGAGATCGCCAAGGCGTTGACCGGGAATTGCCGCGCGGAACATGTCTTTGCGCTGAAACAAGCGTTGGCGTTGTATGACTTTTACACCGAGCAGGTACGCAAGCGTGATCGGGAATTGGAACAGTGCTTCAGCTTACGGCTGGTCATCTGTGGGAACTCGTACAGAGACTGATTGTCGACAGCCATGAAGCTTTCCTTTTGGCAGATGACAGCATCCAAGACAAACGGTATTCCCGCTTTGTTGAGTTGGTTCATCGGCAATATAGCAGCGGTGCTGAACACGGTCTGGTACGTGGCATCGGTGTTGTAAACCTGGTGCATAGTTCAGGCAAGCCAGGTGAGTTTTACCCGATTGACTATCGCATCTATGATCCAGACTCGGACGGTAAAACCAAGAACGAGCACTTCCGTGAGATGTTGGTCCATGCCGTAGCGGACAAATTGATTAAAGCGCGCACCGTGTTATTCGATTCCTGGTATGCGGGTGCCGATAATCTCAAACTGATTCACCGACTGGGTTTGATTTTCTTCACCACACTGAAGGAGAATCGGTTGGTGAGCTTGACCAAAGAAGACGGCTATATTCGCCTCGACCAGATCGACTGGACGGCTGAACGGTTGCAAAGTGGCGTGATCGTCAAGTTGAAAGAAGTGTCCTTTAAGGTGCGGTTATTCAAGCTGGTCGCCACGAACGGCGACACACCTAGCACTTGCGTGCGGTGCAAGTGTTGACTGGGTGATTACCAATTGCCCCGACGAGACGTTGACGACGCAGGTCGCTCAAAACGCGAATGACGTGCGTTGGCACGCTTCGCGGAAGAACTGAATCGTGGCATCAAACAACTGACCGGTAGCGAAGCGTGCCAATGCCGTAAAGCACGATCCCAACGCAACCATTTGGCATGTTGCTACCATGCATGGCTCTCTCTGAAAGTAATTGCCACCAAGTTGAACAAGACACTTTACGAAGTGAAGACCAATCTCTTGCGTGATTATTTACGGGCAGAATTGCAGAATCCTCATATTCTCGCCTTTCAACCTGCCTGAGCGAAAGTTCTGACAATATATAGAAGAGTAAGCCAGGCGGACAACGCCATATTGTCCGCCTGTTTCGTTCTTGAACCTGGCTATGCATATACCTTGCCGCTTCGTTGATGCTATGCTACAATCACTCAGGATTGCTTCTGCCAGATGCTCTTTGTTTCAGTTCGTGGCAACAACGCCAAAAGGTCCTATCGTTTGTGACTAATTGATAAATTCAAACTACATGGGCTTTGGTACTGGCATCGTTCTCCAAGGTTGGGGATTCACGCTGCAAAATCGCGGCAATAATTTCTTGCTGAATCCCGAACATCCTAATGCCCTCGCGCCGCGTAAGCGTCCGTATCACACGATCATTCCTGGGATGTTGACGCGCGAAATGGATGGATCGTTGTATGCGCCGTTTGACGTGATGGGTGGATTCATGCAACCGCAGGGACACAGGCAGGTCGTCGTTGGGCTGATCGACGATAAGCTCGATCCGCAAGCCGCGCTTGACCGTCCGCGCTTTTGCTTGAGCGAAGCAAATCCGCAAAGCAACGTCCAACTCGAAGAAGGGATACCCGCCGAGACGATGGATGCGCTTGCGCAGATGCAACACAGCATTGTGCCGGTGACGGGTTATGCGCGCGCTGTCTTTGGACGCGGACAAATTATTCGGCGTGAGCCAGATGGCACGCTCTGGGGCAGCAGCGATCCAAGAGCGGACGGATGCGCGGTGGGATTTTAGATTTTGGATTGCCGATTTTTGATTTGTCATTCGGACGAGATACGCCTTCAATTGAAATCTGAAATTTGAAATCTGAAATTTGAATTAAAAAGGGGTTAGCGATGGCTGATAATCAACTTAACGATCAAGCGATTCCCGAACGCGCCGTCAAAAAAGCCGAAGCGCTCAAGGAACCACCTGCACCCAAAACCGCCATGTCGATTCATGCACATCCGGACGACCAAGAGTTTACGGTCGCGGGTACATTGGCTAAGTGGGCGCGCGCCGGTTGCGAAATCGTCACGGTCTGCATCACAAGCGGCGACGCTGGCTCAAACGAGAAAACGCATCCGAACATGACCAAACTCACGCTCGCGCGCATCCGCGAAGAGGAACAACGTAACGCGTGCAGCGTGCTCGGCGTCAAACACGTCGAGTTTCTGCATTACTCCGATGGCACGTTGCAACCCACGTTGGAATTGCGCCGCGACCTAACGCGCCTCATTCGCCAATACAAACCTGAAGTCGTCATCTGCGGCGATCCGACCGTGCGCTTTTACGGCAACAGTTACATGAACCATCCCGATCATCGCATCGCCGGCGATGTTGCGTTGGATGCGGTGTTTCCGTCGGCAGGCACGCGCTTTATCTTTCCCGAATTATTGATCGAAGGTTTAGAACCGCATGAAGTGAGAAAGGTTTTTATTCACGGTTCGGAAAAAGGCGAGACCTATATCGACATTAGTCAAGTGATGGATGTCAAAGTGGCTGCGCTCAAGGAACACAAAAGCCAATTGCACGATTGGGACCCAACCGAGATGATGCGCGAGTGGGCAAAAGACGAAGGCAAAGAAGGCGGGCTAGAAGCGGCTGAATCGTTTCGGGTCATGATTCTCAAGGAAGATGAAAAGGAAAAGGGATCCGAAAAAGAAAAGGCGGAAGCAAAGGAAGCGACGGCATAAAAAGAACCCAGGTTTCTCTATTCAAGAAACCTGGGTTCTTTTTATTTTCAGTTATTTGCCGCGTCCTTTGCCATTGCCGTTGCTGTTGTCGTTACTCTTACCGTTTCCATTTCCATTGTCGTTGTCCTTGTCGTTCCCATTACCTTTGCCATTTCCATTGTCGGAGCCGACATCCTTTTCTTTCTCTTTGTCAGCCCGACCCGAAACAATTCCGCCGAGGTTAGAGTCCGGGCCGGTGATCTTGACGTTCAACTCATGTTCGATTTGTCCCCAGCCCATGTGCTTGCGCATCTCCTCGATTTCTTCGACCGATTTGCCAGATGCTTTGGCAATCTCATACAATCGAACGATTTCGCCATACCCCCAACCTTCTGTGTGAAGCTTGAGAATGTCATCAACCGGCACATCGAACTCTTTTGCAATTGCAGCTGCCACTTTGTTCGCTTCGGTAATCGGCGTGGTTGCCGTAACTGTCACAGTCGGCGTGATGATTACCGTAGGCGTAACCGTTACTGTTGGGGTAATGGTTACCGTTGACGTAATGGTCACCGGCGGTTCGATGAGCGCTTCACCGCTAGCAACAGCGCGGGAAACCGCCGCAAGATCGTTCACGAGGGAAGGACCCACATTGACGGCAGTTGCACCCGAGAAAACCGCTCCGGTGAAAAGCGCACCTGCAACGAGCAACTTGAACATCATACAACATCCTCCTTTGTGGATTTGTCGTCAGTCTAGCTATCGACGCCTTTGTCGAAAGAACTCTGTTACATCGGTAGTAACGAAAAATAGCTCTTTTTGATACTGGTACCATTAGGCTAATTCGCACCGTCGCAAGCTATTTGACGTCAGCCAATGGAGCGAGTAATATTCGCTCCAATACCCGTATCAAGAACAGGCATTACTACGTTATGGAAGTTAGATAGCCGTCGTTGCCTGTCCCCCCCAGGTGAGTGTGGATGCCGGATGAAGAACGGGCACTGGTGCAACGCGCCACCACACACGACCCACACGCCTTTGCCCAACTCTATGATCGGTACGTTGCCAGAATCTACAAATACATATATTACCGAACCGGGGCGAGCATGTCGGTCGAGGATTTAACCGCGCAGGTTTTTCTCAAAGCGTGGGAATCTATCGCCAGCTATCGTTGGACCGAACGTCCCTTTGCGGCATGGCTGTTCCGCATCGCGCATAATCTCATCGTCGATCATTATCGTCAACATCGGGAATTTGTATCCATCGACGATCTGACGTTGCCCAATGGCGACGCACCAGGGTTGGATGATCTCGCGCATTCGCATCTCAACGAAGACCTGCTCCGCCAAGCCATCGCCAAACTAACAGACGATCAACAGCAAGTGATTATTCTAAAATTTTTAGAGGGCTATGAGGTCGAACAAATAGCCGATCTCCTGGGAAAAGATGAACGCGCCATTCGGTCGTTGCAACATCGCGCGTTGGCCACCTTGCAACGAATTTTGCATAAAGGCAAAGTAGAACTGTGATCGATCTAATACTCGATGAATGTTTGGATGAAATACGCACCGGGCGTGCTACGGTGGCAGACTGTTTGAACAAGTACCCGCAGCACGCCGAGCAACTTGCGCCGTTGTTGGAACTAGGCAGCGCGCTCCTGCAGCTCGCCGATGTTAAACCAGCGCCTGCCTTTCAACAAGCGACGCGCGCCCGCTTACTTGATTTGCCTCGACGACCGATGCCTTCCAGGCATCCGCGTTTCGCATTCCCTGGGTTAGCCTTGCCGCCGTTCAAGGTTGCGGCAGTTGCATTGGTCTTACTCATCCTGGTGATTGGCATGAGTGGCGGAGCCGTCGCCGCTTCAAGCGAAAGTTTGCCCGGGTCGTGGCTATACCCCGTTAAACGCGCCTCCGAGCAAGTGCAACTCTTTTTGGAAACCGATCCGGTTAATCTCGCCAATGTTCATATGCAAATTGCGAATCATCGCTTGAGCGAAGCAGTTGCTTTGTCCCAAGCTGGACAAGAACAACTGGCGCAAGAAACGCTATCCGAATATGGGATCGAATTGAGCCGCACGGTGGAGATCATCAGCGCGCCGTCAAACGATCAATCGAAATCGCTCGATCGAGTAACGCAAGGGTTAATCAAACAGCAAGAACAGTTGCGCGAAATCAAAAACCCGCACGCCGCGCAAGAAATCCTGCGCCACGCCTTATCGATCTCGGAACAAGCGCTCGAAAAGATCGCGCCCGAGGAAACGACTACGCCAACGTTGCCCGCCGCCATCACTGCGCCGGTTTCCCCGACGCTGACAATCCAACCTTCGGCGGCAGTTACGCCGACCGTCGCCATCACTGAATCGCCGAAAGAGAAACCCACTGCTTTAGAAACCAAAGCCCCACCGGCAACGCCACCCGCGAAACCGACGGCAGAGGAATCTGACAAAACCCATGATCCACCGCCGAAACCAACCGATGCCGAGCCTGACGGTGCGCCAAAGGATCCGCACGGCAAAGGACCTCCGCCAGACAAAGGCAAGCCGACCGATGGTCCCAAGGCAACCGATGAGCCGAAAGGCAAGCCAACACCGAAAGCCAAATAAATCACATCGATTCGAGACCAAAACCTAAATGGTTTTGGTCTCTTGTTTTTGGCAAACAATGGAATGTCTGCAAGCTCTTTGACAAAAATAGCTGTCGCCTTTAGAATTGGCGCACCATCAACCCCGCAAGATTGTTAGCCAAGCATTTTCCCTTTCGCCAATCCGACTCGAATGGCATTTTGATTAGCAGCGATAACGTTTAGGTATTGTTATTCACAGTGAGGTGACCATGAATCGCAATGAGCTTGTAGGCATTTGGAAACTGCTCTCGTACGAATTTCGATTGTCGGACGGCATTGTCATCCGACCGATGGGGCAAGGCGTGCAAGGCATTTTGATGTACGACCCCGGTGGTTGGATGTCCCTTCAAATCATCGATCCAGAACGCCCCAAGTTTGCGACCAACGATTGGATGTCCGGGACGCCGGAGGAAGCCAAAGCCGCGCTCGACGGTTTTATGGCGTACTATGGAACCTTTGAGTTGAACGAACAAAAAGGAACCATCATTCACCACATTCAAGGCAGCTCCTTCCCCAACTGGTGCGGCATCGACCGCGAACAATTCTTTGAACTAAAAGACAATCACCTCACCCTCTTAACCTTGCCTACGATGTTAAGCGGCGAGCAAGTTGTTGGACAATTGTCGTGGGAACGTCTCAAGTAAAGATCCCAAGAGACCCTAACAAAATGAAAAGCATTGTCACCCTGAGCGAAACGAAGGGTCTCGCTTTGCAGAGCGAGACGCGAAGCGTTCGACTCCGCAACAAAAACCGTTGCTCCGCTCAGCATGACATTTTGTTAGGAACTCTGAAGGTTTCGCAAAGCGTCCAGACCATTACCATTAGCGATCAACGTATCTTTCCCCAGCAGTACCTTGATAAAGGAAAAAGACTTTTAGGGTCTGGGTTTGACCCATTGCGATGGTTTGCGCGGGCGGCCGCACTCTGGCTTGCCCTGGTTTCGAGTGGATGCATGTCCCAGGGTTCGCTCACGCCGGCGTCTGAACCGACCCCCGTCGGTCCGATCCGCGTCGGAGTCGTGACTTCGATTTCCGGCGAAATGGCTCCATTCGGGCAAGCGTCTCTGCAAGGATACGACCTTGCGCTTCAGGATATTAACGCAAGTGGCGGCATCCATGGGCGTCCCCTGAAACTCGTTTTTGAAGACGACGAATCAAAGCCGCCCGCTGCCGCCACTGCCGTTGAAAAACTCGCCACGACAGATCAAGTCCCACTCGTCATCGGCGCGTATTCCAGTTCCGCTACTCTCCTCGCGGCAGGCATGGCAGAGCGTTACGCAATCCCCTTGATTATTCCGATAGCCGCTGCCGATGAAATCACCCGCCAAGGTTATCGTTGGATTTTTCGCTTGAACGCACCCTCGTCTGTTTTCACTCAAACGCTTTTCGATTTCATGGAACTGTCCGAGCGGAGCGCTGGAGAGTCGAAGATCGATCATCCAACGCGCATGGCAATCGTTTTCGAAAATACCGCATTCGGCACGAGCATCGCCGAAGCCGCGGACCAGCAAGCCCGCGCCCGGCGAATGTCGGTCGTTACCTATCAAGCGTATCGCGCCGACGCGCGTGATTTTAGTGCGCTGCTGAAACAGGTCCAAGCCGCTCAACCCGATGTGATCTTGTTCGTCTCGTATCTCGATAGCGCGATTGCATTGATGAAGCAAAGCCAAGCGCTGGACCTGAATCCCAGTATATTTGTGGCAGCCGGCGCAGGTTTTAGTCTGCCCGATTTTCCTCGCCTTGCTGGCTCCGCCGCCGAGTACACCATTTCGATTACGCACTGGACGCCGGATGTAAAATGGCAAGGCGCCGCCGAGTTCTCACGCCGCTTTCAAGACAAGTACGGTTATTTGCCCCAGTATCATAGCGCCCAAACGTACGCCGCACTCCAAGTCGCCGCCGATGCGCTGCGCCGCGCTAATAGTTTGGATCGTAAAAATATTCGGGCCGCACTCGAGTCCACGGACATGAATACCATCTCGGGTCCCATTCATTTTGACAAGAATGGACAGAATCATCACACGATGCTGATTACGCAAATCATCGACGGACAATTCGTCACCGTTTACCCCGCCGATGTCGCCGCCCGTGCGCCCATCTATCCGATTCCAGCGTGGCGTCAACGTCCATCAGCAGCAACCACGTCGGGCAAATTGCCATGAATATTGAACAATTCCTTGGTCGCGTTGCGCAATTTGGAAAATTGCCCAATATGCCCCGCGGACGATTGACCTGGCGCATTCAAGCTCTCTTCGTCGTGTTCGCGCTTGCCTTGCTCGTCCCCGTCGTTTTATTGCTCATCTACCTGTCCTTCGTCGCGCAGCAAGACGCCATCGCGCGTACCCAAAGCGAAATTGCGCAGCGCGCCGCGCTCGACATTTCCGATTCACTCTCGACGATTGAACAAGGGCTAACGGTGATGGCTCACACGAGCAACCTGGCTGACCTAGCTCAAGATGATCAACGACGCACACTGACTCGCTTGGTAGAAACCTTGCACACGATCAACGAGCTGACGTACGTGGACGCCGGTGGACATGAGCGCATCAAAGTTTCTCCCTACCATACCTTTACCTCTGCAGAGCTGGGTTCACAATTGGACAGTCCTGGTTTTCGCGAAGCGATGCGCGGCAAACGTTATCTCAGCGACGTGATGTTGTCTGATTACAGCGGTCAGCCCATCGTCTGGCTCGCGATTCCGATTTCTGATCTGCGCCAAGAAACGGTTGGCGTATTGATCGCGCAAGTTAACTTCCGCGAAATCTGGAACACGGTAACCGGAATGCAAGTCGGACGCACCGGCTATGCCTACGTCATCGATGCTGAGGGTCGCTTGATTGCGTATCGCGACATTTCACTCGCGATGCGGCACGAAGACCAAAGTCAGTTGCCGACTGTTGCTGCCTTCTTGCAAGGACACGCCGCCACCGCCGAATATCGCGGACTTGCAGGCGTGCCGGTGCTGGGTGCGCAAACGCCGATTGTCGCAACACCCTGGGCAGTCATCGTCGAGTTGCCAACCGACGAAGCATACGCAAACTTGTATCGCATGACGTGGTTCCTGGGAGCGCTGCTCGTTGCGGCGATCATCGCGGCGGCAGCGACCGGGCGTTACCTCGCCGGCTATATCGTTCGACCGATTCAAGTGCTGCAAACCGGCGCAGCCACCATCGGGCGCGGTGACCTCGATCATGCGATCAATCTGCGAACCGGCGACGAAATCCAAACGCTCGCCGAAGCGTTCAATACGATGGCGCGCAATCTGCGCACATCGCAAGCCGAGATCGAGCGCTGGAATCGTCAGCTCGAAGCGTTGGTCGATGAGCGAACGGCGGCACTGCAACACGCGAACCTGCAACTCCAAGCGTTGGCGCGTGTGTCCCAATCGATTAATGCAGCGTTGGCACTCCCGGATACTTTGCAAGCGATTGCCGAATCGTCGCGGGCAGTCCTCGGCGCAGGTCGCTGCGCCATTTTTCTGCTCGACGCTGCCACGAACGAATTGCGCTGTGCCTTTGCGCAAGGTCTCTCGCCGACGTACTTGAACGTCGTCGTCGAAACCTATCCCAAGATTCCTGCCGCGCACGTTGTCGAAACGCGCCAGCCGGAAGTCATTCGCGATGCCTCGCGCGATCCGCGTTTGCTGCCGCTCCATGCTGTGATCCGCGACGAAGGATTTCGGTCGGTCGCATTGCTCCCACTCGCTTATGGCGATGAGAACCTGGGAATGCTGGCGTTCTATCACGAGACCGAGTACGAGTACACCGCGCACGACCTCGAACTCGCGCAGACCTTTGCCAATCACGCTGCCATTGCGATCAAGAACGCGCGAATGTTGGATTCGATTCGCACCATCGCAGCCGTCGAAGAGCGCAATCGTCTCGCGCGTGAGATTCACGACACGCTAGCACAGGGTTTGACGGGCATCGTAGTTCAACTGGAAGCCGCCGAACGCATCGCCATGAAACAGCCCGCGCGCGCGTCGAGCAGTTTGGATCGTGCGAAAAATTTGGCGCGGCATTGTTTGGAAGAAGCGCGGCGCTCGTTGTGGAATTTGCGCCCCACGCCGTTAGAAAATCTTTCGCTCTATGAGGCACTCTCTCAAGCCGTGGTGCGCATCAACGAGCAAGAAGGTTTGCAGGTCGAGCTTTCATTGTTCGGCGAGGAACACCGCTTGCCGCCCAACGTCGAACTGAATCTGTTTCGCATCGCGCAAGAAGCGTTGACCAACGTGCAGCGACATGCGCGAGCGCGCAACGTCACGGTTTTGCTTGGCTTTGATAATACAGCGGTCTCACTCGTGGTAAGTGATGACGGTATCGGGTTGGATAGCACGAGCCACGCCGAACGTCAAGCCGGGTTGGGCTTGGTCGGTATGCGCGAGCGCGCGCATCTAATTGGCGGCGATTTGACCATCGAAAGCCAAGCCGGTCAAGGGACTCGAATCACGGTCAAAGTGCCCATCATTGCCATGCCGGAGTTTGTGTATGCCCCCTATCACCGTGTTGCTAGCTGACGATCATCATGTCGTTCGCGAAGGTCTAGCGACCATCGTCGATCTGGAAGACGATATGACCGTCGTCGGTCAGGCGGGCGATGGGGTGGAAGCTGTGCGCTTGACGCTGGAGCGTAATCCAGATGTCGTCTTGATGGATTTGCAGATGCCAAACCTCGATGGCACGCAAGCCATCCAACACATTCGGCGCGAGCGCCCGAATGTGCGCGTATTGATTCTCACCACGTTCGCCAATGAAGACCACGTTCTCGCCGGGATCAACGCCGGAGCGCACGGTTATCTCCTGAAAGACGCCACGCCGGAGCAATTACTCCAATCGATCCGAGCGGTTTCGCGCGGCGAGGCGGTTCTTGGCAGCATGGTGGCAGCAACCGTGCTGACCAAATTTCGCAGTATGATTGGACGCACTGAAAACACGCCGCCGGCGGAACCCTCCGAAGAACCACCGTCACTGCTCACTCCACGCGAACGCGACGTGCTCTCCTTACTCGCACAGGGCATGAGCAATCAGTCGATCGCGGACACTTTGGTCGTCAGCGTCCCCACCGTCAAAGTTCACGTGAGCAATATCCTGGAAAAGTTGGGCGCGAGCAACCGCACCGAGGCAGTCGCAGACGCCCGCCGACTTGGGTTGCTGACCGATGGAAAATTCTAGCCCCGAAATTACGTCTTTCGTATGATAGACGCGACAACGATTTGTGTTATACTCATCTCCAGTATCCCTGGTGATTACCTAAAAGCCAGTTATGTCATTTCGAGGCGCGTTTTTTGCGACGAGAAATCTTGCTTTCATGGAGGGAGATTTCTCGCTTCGCTCGAAATGACAGTTATGGGTAATCACCAGCAGTATCCGTATTGATTTATTTCACTCTAAAAGATATAATCGAGTAAAAATACTCCCCAGCATTTGATTTTCTCCCGTTTAATGATCTTCAATCCCAAAGTAAAGGGGTGATGACGGCTATGTGATGGGCTTGCCGCCCCTCTTTCGAGATTCAATGGTGTGATTTTTCGCGAAGACGCGAATCAGAAGGAAAAGGAGAAGAAGAGAATGTCAAAAATGTTCCGCGTAATTTGGATCGGCTTGATTTTCTTGCTGGTCCTCGCCGCATGTGCTCCCGCACCCACCCCAGCTCCCACAGCTGCGCCACCCACCGCCGTGCCGAAAGCGTCCAGCAGTTCTGCCTCATCGGTTGCTTCATCCTCAGCGGTTTCATCATCCTCCGCCGCACCAATGGCAGCCAAGCGAATCTTGATTGGCTTTACCGCGTCACAGACCGGTGCACAGCAAGTCGCTTCCAAAAAGCAGATCGAAGGTCTGCAACTTTGGCTGGACGATGTCAAAGCCAAGGGCGGCATCAAATTGAAAGACGGCACGGCCTACATGCCGGAAATGAAATTCTACGACGATGAAAGCAAGACCGATCGAGTACAAACGCTCTACACCAAACTAATTAATGAAGACAAAGCTGATTTCCTGCTCAGCCCCTACAGCAGCACCTTAGTCAAAGCCGCCGCCGTCGTTTCCGAACAGAACGACAAAGTGATGATCACGGCCGGCGCGGCGGATGACCTCACGATGGAACAGGGCTTTAAGAAGACGTTCCAGCTATACACCCCCGCAAGCCGTTACTTGACCGGCGCGGCGGATGCGCTGAAAAAGTTCGTTCCCACGGCAAAGAAAATCGCCATCATTTACGAGAAGGATTCCTTCTCCACCTCGGTTGCCAACGCACTCCAGCCGTATGCCAAGAGCCAGGGATTCGAAGTCGTCCTCTTTGAGGGCTACGATTCCGGCACGACTGACTTTGCGCCGTTCATCAATAAGATCACCGCGACTAATCCCGATGCAATCTTGGGTGGCGGTCACTTTGCAGACGGCACAACATTCGCCAAGCAAATCTTTGAGAAAAAATTGCCGGTTCAGTTCGTGACACTGCTCGTCGCTCCGCCCGAACCGACTTTTAAGGACATTGGCGATGCGGCAGTCGGCATCATTGGCCCCAGCCAGTGGGAACCCCAGGTGACCTATAGCGCAGATTCCGCAAAGTTGGCGAATCTACCGTACTATGGTCTCAGCAACAAGGCATTCACCGATGCGTACATTGCCAAGTACAAAGAGTCGCCGTCCTACCACTCCGCCGGCGGCTATGCCCAAGGCTTGGTTCTGCAAAAAGCGATTGAAGATGCAGACAGTGTCGAACCCGCCAAGATCGTTGCGGCGTTGGACAAGATGAACTTGATGACCTTTTACGGTGTCGTCAAGTTCAGCACCGATGCCAAGACGCATGGCAAACAAGAAGCGCACGGAATGGTTTACATGCAGTGGCAGAAAGATGCTTCTGGCAAACTTGTGACCCAGATCGTGTGGCCGCTCGAAGCCAAATCGGCAGACGCCGTTTTGCGCAAATAGTCAAAGAGTCGGATCGTCCAAGTCGGATAGTCGTCTGGTTAGCGACTATCCGACTAGACGACTATGCGACTAGTCCTTCACAATGAGGTGTAAATGAATATCGAAGCCTTGATCGCTTCTTCGATTGACGGACTGATGCTGGGCTTTGTCTTCGGGCTGATGGCGATGGGGTTGACGCTCATCTTTGGCGTCATGAAAGTCATCAATCTTGGACACGGGCCGTTCATCGTCATGGGGATGTTCGCAATCCTCGTGATGAGCCAACTCGGCATCAATCCTTACCTGGCCTTGGCCATCGTCATTCCGCTTGGTCTTTTGACGGGGGTCATCGTGTACTTTATCGCCGTCCACCGCGTCATCAACGCTCCCGAATTGACGACCTTGTTGGCGACCTTTTCAGTCAACATGATGTTGATTGGCGCACTGACCATCGTTTTTTCAACCAGTCCACGCGGACTAGATCTCGAACTCCCCTCGTTCCGCACCGGCGCGATCACGGTCTTGGGAACTCGCGTCGTCGCCGTGCTCGTTGCCATTGCAGTGACGATTGCCTTGTATTCTTTTCTCTACCGCACGCGTACCGGCAAGTCCATCCGCGCCGTCGCCAATAATCGCGGTGCAGCGGAGTTGATGGGCATCAATTCATCTTGGATGCTCGCGCTCAGTTTCGGCATTGGCACGTTGTTGGCGATGATCTCCGGCGGTTTGCTGGCGACGCTCTTCTCCTTCACCGTTCTCTCGGGGGGTGGACTGGAAGTCAAGAGTTTCGTCATCGTCGTTCTGGGCGGCTTGGGTAATCCAACCGGTGCCTTGTTCGGCGGCATCATTATCGGTTTGCTGGAAAGTATCACCACCATTTTCATTCCGGTCTCCTGGGTGCCTGTGTTTGAATTCGTCGTGTTTGTGTTGATCCTGCTCTTCCGCCCGACCGGCTTGTTCGGGGCACGATGATGGATGATCGAGGTCAGAAGCTATGAAAACACTATCAAGTCCATTCATCTGGATCATCCTGGTTGTGGTGGGAGGCACATCTCTCCTCCCGATAATTACTAATTCGGTGTCCTTACGCGAAGATATGTTTCTGATGCTGATGCTAGTGATCCTGGCGTCGAGCATCAACATCATTATGGGCTACACCGGCTATGTCAGTTTCGGTCATATCGTCTTCTTCGGGTTGGGCGGCTATCTCGCCTTTTTCCTGATGAAGGAATTTCAAGTCCAGTTTATGATCGCCGCGCTCATTGGCGGCGTAGGCGCAAGTCTCATCGCGTTCCTCATCGGCATTCCGGTTCTGCGATTGCGCGGTGCATACTTTGCGTTGGCGACCATCGGCATCAACGAAGCGTTCCGGACCTTCTTTACCAACTTTGATCTCTTTGGCGGCGCGGTGGGCATGTTCTTTAATTTCTCGGTGTACGATGCCTACGGTGGCGCGAAGAATGCCGGTCAACTTGCCTATTACGCAATGGCTGTTCTAACTCTGGCGACAATTGCCACAAGTTTCATCATCAAAAAGAGCAAGTTCGGGTTAGGGCTGATGGCAATTCGCGAAGATCAAGACGCCTCGATGGTTCTGGGCATCGACCCCGCGCGTCTCAAAGTCCTCACCTATACCATCTCCGCGTTCTTTCCAGCCGTGGCGGGCGCGATCTTTTTCTTCAAGAACGGACTCATCGAGCCACATCCGGCATTCGATCTATATCGCTCGATTGAAGCGCTGGTCATGGTGATGTTGGGCGGCTATGGCACCGTTACCGGACCCATCGTCGGCGCAGTGGTGTACGAACGGTTGCGCGGCTTTTTGATTACGAATCCCACACTCAGCAATGCCCATCTGGTCATCGCGGGCGTGATGCTCCTGTTGATCGTGCTCTTTGTAACTGCGGGCGTCATTGGTTGGGTGCGGCAACGCGTGCCGACGCTGCGGAGGTATCTGGAATGAGTACAGGCAAATCAATGATCCTCGAAGTCGAAAATGTCAGTAAGCGGTTTGGCGGTCTGCTTGCACTCGATAAGGTTAATCTTTCGGTGAACGAAGGTGAAATCTTTGGCATTATCGGACCGAATGGCGCGGGTAAGACGACGTTGTTCAACGTCATCAACGGCGTCTATCCCCCAACCCAGGGTCGCGTCAAGTTTCGCGGCGAAGATGTAACGGGCTCGCAGCCCTATGAATTGTGCAAGCGGGGGCTTGCTCGCACATACCAAGTTGTGCGACCGTTAGCCGAACTGACCGTGCGAGAAAATGTCACGGTGGGCGCGTGCTTTGGTCGTGAGAACTTGCCGCTGGAAAAAGCAGAAAAGGTCGCGGACGAAGTGATCGGCTTGGTCGGTCTCAATGCGCGCAGCGATATGCTCGCCAGCAAACTCAATATCGCGCAAAAGAAACGCTTGGAAATGGCCCGCGCATTGGCTGGACGCCCCGTGATGATCTTGCTCGACGAAGTGTTGGCGGGATTGAATCCGCAAGAAGTCGCAGACATGCTGGGTGTTGTTCGCAATATCCGCAAGGAAGGCGTAACCATCATCATGATCGAACACTTGATGCACGCCGTGATGAATTTATCGGACCGCGTGTTTGTGCTGGACTATGGTGCGCAAATCGCGGAAGGAACTCCTCAACACGTCTCGAACCATCCGAAAGTCATCGAGGCGTATTTGGGCGATCCGGAAGTGGCAAAACGGTTCTTGGAGGGGTCAGCATGAGCATCCTCCAGATTCAGACCCTCGAATCGGGTTATGGCGAAGTGCAAATCCTCTGGGGTCTTTCCGTCAATTTACAGCAAAGCAAACTGACCTCACTCGTTGGCTCGAACGGCAGCGGCAAGACGACACTCCTGCGATCGGTCACCGGGCTGATCAAGCCGTGGAAAGGCAGTGTTACGTTCGAAGGGAAAGACATCACGCGACTATCGCCGCACGAAAAAGCGGAGATGGGCCTGGTGCTCGTACCTGAGGCGCGCCAACTCTTTACCGATATGTCAGTGCTGGAAAATCTCGAAATGGGTGCAACGCCGAAGGCAGCACGCGCTGAATTCAAACAAACGCTCGAATGGGTGTACACATTGTTGCCGCGCTTGAAAGAACGCCAGAGCCAAATCGCTGGCACGCTGTCAGGCGGTGAACAACAAATGGTCGCTATCGCGCGTGGCTTGATGTCGAAACCCAAAGTGCTGATGTTCGACGAACTCTCTCTCGGTCTTTCACCGCTCCTGGTCATCAACCTGTTCGAGGTTCTCGTCAAGTTAAAGAACCAGGGACTGACGATGCTCCTGGTCGAGCAAAACGTGCAAATGGCACTCGCCGTGAGCGATTATGCGTACGTGCTCAACAATGGGCGCGTCGAAACGGAAGGCGAGGCGAAAAAAATTCGCGAAATGGAAAGCGTACGCAAAGCGTACCTGGGATTGTAACGTAGGGCAATTTTCCAAATTGCCTTCCCCGGTTTCAAGGAGGAAACTATGCAACAAAAATTTCGCGTCCTACGAATCGTTGCCATCATTTGGAAAGTCCTCGCGTGGCTTGTGCTGGTGCTTTCCATTCTCGGCGGCTGCGGTACTCTGGCGATGGGATTATTGGCCGGTGGCGGCGCAGCGGCGCGCAGCAGCGACATGCTGGGTATTGGCTTGACGGGCGTCGTGGGCGGAATAGTAACCGCGCTCGCCGCAATCTTCTTTGGCATTTTGTACTTTGTTTTCCTCTATGCCTTTGCCGAACTGGTCGATGTGATGCTGGCATTAGAAGAGAATACGCGGGCGACGGCGGAACAGTTGAAAAGCTTGGCCGCAAAGACTTGATGCGCCAGACCCGCAACAGGCAGCCACGATCAGTGACTGCCTGTTTTTTTGTGCAATCCAAGTGGGAGAGTCTATTGAAAAATGATTGACTTGGCACTTTGAGCGTGCTATACTATTCACGCTTCAATGACTTGCGAAGCAAAAACAATGCACGGCTCGTGGAGGGTACGCCTCCGCGAGCCGTTTGTTTTTCAACGGAGGAGGTTGAAAAATGAAACGCATTCGATTCGTACTCGCGACAGTTTTGTGCTTGGCGGCTATTGCGTTCGTGCTAATGCTTGATCCTGCGTCTGCGACTGGACCGGTCGCAGGTGGCATTCTACGATTTCCAAACGTAGAGCCAGGAACACTTGACCCCGCCTTGCTGACTTTTAGCACTGAAGCAGCGATTGCCCAACAAATCTTCGATGGATTGACCCAATTCGATCTAAATGGGAATCTGGCACCTGCCATTGCTTCATCGTGGTCAGTATCGCCCGACGTTCGAATCTTTACGTTTACGCTGCGCAGTGATGTCTATTTCCACAATGGACGGCAAGTTAAAGCGGGAGACTTTGTTTATTCGTGGAACCGAGCCAGCTCATTAGGGGGTGGCTATGCAGATATTTTCAGCAATGTCTACACATTCACCGCACTATCGGATTTTGTCTTTCGAGTGACCTTGACCAACACACAATCGTCGTTTCTCTCTTACACCACATTGCCAATCTTTTTCGTGATTCCATCCGAAAGTGCGAGCACCATCGGTACGCAGCCCGTAGGCACGGGACCTTTCAAATTTGTGAGTTGGACAACGGGCGCAAGCGGCAAGATCGTTTTGCAAGCGAACGCAAGCTATTTTGGCGGCGCGCCGTACCTTGCCGGGGTGCAGTACAAATTTTATCCGACCCTCGATGCGCAATGGACAGATTCCCAAGCCAACAACCTGGAGGTGAGCCAAATCCCGACAACGACATGGAATAGCGTCAAGACAGACCCCAACGTAATCACCGAATCGATCATGCTGATGTATGGCTTTGGCATAGACAATGCAGCATTTCCGGACGTGAATGTGCGGCGAGCATTCCAGCAAGCCGTCGATCGCGCCGGCATTGTCGCTGACCCGGCCGTGTCGAGCTACGGTACGCTGGAATTGGCACACGGAGTTATTTCACCAGGGAAAGGAACTTACGACAATAGCGACATTAACATTTCGTACAATCCCACCAACTCGCTTAGTCTGCTGGCCGCAGCGGGATGGACCGACACCAATACCGATGGGATTCTCGATAATGGGACCGGGACAAATCTGACCATACTCTTGTATGGATCGAACACCCAGGTGCGACAGAGAATTGTCAACGCTCTTTCAAACATCGGCGGGACGGGGAAAGGTGCGCTTGTTACTGTCACGACGACTGTGAACGCTCCTGGTATCAAGATACGAGTAGGTGGATGGTATTCCGACATCCCAGACCCCGAAAATGACCTGTTGCCCTATGCAACCAACGGAACGTACGCATCACGACTGCACTATAATAGCGCAACCTTTAATGCGTTTTACAACAGCGGTCAATCATCGCTCGATATCAATACTCGAAATGCCGCATTCCATGCAGCCGATTATCAAGTGGTTATTACTGATGCAACCTGGGCACCGATCTATTATGGTGCGATGACGCCGGTCATGAAGAAACCGTATGTGAATGGATTGCAGTATAGCAAATTGGCGGGACATCCCATGACACCTCTGCGCGTCGTATGGCTAGACTTGAAATATCTCTACCTACCACTCATCTTGCGTTGATCCGAGTCAAATGAAAAACGCGGGCGGAGAAAATTCTCCATCCGCGTTTTGTCATTTTTTCACCAACAATTTGCCATCGTTATACTGTGCCTCTTCGCCAATCGAATTCCTTGCCGATCAACTCGAACAGCGCCTGATTGTCCGATGCGAAATAGTCATCCAAGTATTCACGAACTTGTGGGGCGATGTCGGATTTATTGGGCGCAACATTTTTCGGATTCAAATTTATGGATTTGATTCCTTCCTCAATCCCCAAGAACTCGAATACTCGGTCGAGCGTCGCCATAGGTTCGCGGAAAAACTCTTCGCTGCTCAGGATTAACAACTGGTCTCTGGAAAAATATCGGAAATATCGATCGAGTTGTTCTTTGTAACGTCCACGGGCTTTGTAGGAAAAACGCCGAAAGGCATCATTCCCAAAATCGCATCGCTTGATCGCAGGATTGATTCGCTTGTCCTCTTCTTGCAGCGCTTGGTCGAGAGGCAGGGTCTCTCGTCCCGTTCGTTTTTGGTGAAAATAGTGAGAGATTGCGCGTTCAGTGGGATTTCTCAAAAGCGCAATCAGCTTGACGTTAGGCATAAGCTGATGGATGCGTTCCGCGACCTGCGGATGAAAAATATAGATCGGAGATGCCTCGCCCGTCATTCGACGATTGCCGAGGCGTGACGTGAGCGGAAAGTGGGCGCGATACCAATGAACACCATTTTCATAGTTGTTCGAGTTGGCTTTCTGTCCCCCATCGAAATAATGGACTTCTTTTGCAAAGCTTGGCGCAATTTGAGGATGTTGGCTCAAATAATAGTACAAGCTGGTCGTCCCGGCTTTTTGAGCACCAATCACAACAAAATGCGGCAAGGACCTAAACCGATTCGTTGCTTGCCGATACTCCCAGACCAATTGACGCTTGATTCGATTGGCTGATCTCCTCAGGGCTTGAAAAGGCATTCTATGCTCACCTCACTGCCAATTGCGATTTTTCGGCAGCCCGCCTATTACCACGAATAGCCATACTTTGTGGCAAAGTCTCCGGCAATCTCCCAGACTTGTTTTTGCTGCTCAGGGGTCAACTTGTTGCGCCAGGATTCGTCTAGCTTGATCACCGATATACCATTGAGCCGCATGGGGTTGCCGACGATGTGATGCGTCGTTGACTTGAAATCGGGTGGCTCAAAATCTGGATCTACGTCGCAAAAGCGGTAGAGCTTGTGCAACATTGCGCGCGGCTCACTGCACAAATCTTCATAACGGACCTGCATGTACCTGGCGGGAGCAAGAAAACTGGGAAAATCTTGCAGCTTTTTATGAAGCCAGACCCACTCGTAAGCCGCTCGCCTACCACTGATTTCCCCATGTCTTTGCAATCGGGATGCCACAACACCCCGCGGATCACGAATAAGATGAATGGCGCGGACATCGTACGGAGAGAACATTTTGAGGGCGCGTGCTCTCATTCGATCTTTCGAAGTATCGACAAAGACGTCTTTGCCGGTGAGGCGGAGGACCGATTCGATAAAAGCTTTATTCCTGGCGACCAACTTTTCGAACCGTCTACGCTCTCCCGGCAACGATTTTAGCGCGGCATCCCGGAGGGCATTGAGCAACCGGTTATGAAATGAATCGGCGCGCAAACGCTGAATCCATCGGGGTCCGCCTAAATGGAATTTAGTCGCGAAATTCGCCACGTCGAAATCAAACCCGCACTGTGCCATTTCACCACGCATCGCTTGCCAGAATTCACACTGTCGGATCAAATTACCACAGGAACAGACGTATTCCTCTGGATTCTTTCGCAGCAAACCATTCATTTCGCCGATACTCGCAATGCGAGGATGGGCATTAAGCAAAAAGGACAAAAGGGTTGCGCCAGAGAAAGCACTCGTTTCGACACCGACAAAAGTGCGCCGGCTTTCGCCGCGCACCATATTCATGTTTCTGTCTTGACTAGACCCAATTGTGTGAAGACGTTCGCGAATGATGCTGTCCTCCTTGAGCAACCACATGCTCCAGTTTACCGACCGACCAAGTCGCCGCTGCCATACGATCAAAAGACAACCTGTCTGGGGCACTCCACCTACAGAATACGATAGAGTTGCGTCACCGAAAGTCACGAATCAGTCAAATAACCCCATCATCTACAACGCAGCTTTATCAAAATTGGTATGCCGCATTTCGTAAAGAAATTATTTTAACTGCTTCCTTCCTCAAGGCATTGTCGCAATGTTTCGAGTTATCCTGCGTTAAAGTTTGATTGGAGTTCGATTAAGGAATTGTGAAATCCTGAAGAAGGCAGACTGGGAAGAGCAAGTTTTGGAAGCTGGCTCAGTCTTTTGAAATGCCTCGGAAAAATTATATAAAACGCGGAGGAAAGTTCTTCCCCCGCGTTTTTTCAGAGTTGCCTGGCAATTTTACCAAGGCTTGTTCAGTTGATATTTCTCATTGATTCTGGGCATCCACCACCGCAATCGCCGTCATATTGACAATGTCTTTCACCTCATCGCCTTGTTGCAAGACGTGAATGGGTTTGCCCATCCCCAACAAAATCGGTCCAATGGTTTCCGCATCGCCGAGATGCCGCAGCAACTTGTACGCGACATTTGCCGATTCCAGATTGGGGAATACGAGCACATTCGGATTGCGCACCCGCGCGAACGGATAGCGTTCTTCCAAAATGTGCGAAACGACTGCCGTGTCGGCTTGCATCTCTCCATCAATCGGAAGCTCTGCGCGTTTTGCGCGTACCAGATCAATCGCTTGCCGAACCTTGTCCGCAAGCGGATGGGGCGTGCTGCCAAAGTTCGAGAATGACAACATGGCGACGCGCGGCTCGATGTCGAAATTGCGCACCGCGTCCGATGCGAGGATCGCGATTTCCGAAAGGTCTTCGGCAGTCGGCGCAATGTTCACCGTCGCGTCGGTGAAGAAATAGACACGCTGATCGCGCGTGATGACCATATACATCCCAGCCGCTTTGCATACCCCAGAACGCGTATGAACCACTTCAAGCGCGGGACGAATCACATCGGGATAGTTGAACGTAAGCCCACTAACGAACGCATCGGCATCGCCTAGCTTGACCATCATCGGACCAAAATGATTGCGGCGCGACATCATGCGCTCTGCCATGCCGAGCGTAATGCCTTTACGCTCGCGCAATTTGTGGTACGCCTTGATATACTTTTGCATCTCGGATGACGGATTGCCGCGCACGAGCGAAACAATCGTCGGTTTGAAATCGATGCCCAATTCCTTGATGCGTTGTTCGATGACCGTGCGATTGCCGAGCAAGATCGGATGGGCGATGCCTTCGTCTTGGACTTGAATTGCCGCGCGAATCACTTTGGGTTCTTCGCCCTCGCCAAACACGATGCGCTTTGGATTCGATTTCGCTTTGTTCAAAATCGTCCGCATCACCTCGCGTCCCTTGCCCATGCGCGCTTCCAATTGTTCGCGATACTGCGCAATGTCGATGGTCCGACGCGCGACGCCGGATTCAATCGCAGCGCGCGCGACGGCAGGCGCTTCCCACAACAGCACGCGTGGATCGACTGGCTTTGGTACAATGTACTCCGGTCCGAATTTCAACGAATCGAGACCGTATGCTTTCAAAACCGAATCGGGCACATCTTCCTTCGTCAGCGCGGCGAGCGCTTTGGCGGCGGCAACTTTCATTTCTTCGTTGATCGCCTTCGCGCGCACGTCGAGCGCGCCGCGGAAAATAAATGGAAAGCCGAGCACGTTATTAATTTGATTCGGATAGTCGCTGCGTCCCGTGCCAATGATTGCATCAGGACGAGCCTCTTTCGCAAGCTCATACCGAATTTCGGGGTCGGGATTCGCCAAGGCGAAAATAAGCGGCGAGGACGCCATCGTCTTGACCATCGCCGGCGTCAACAAATCCTTCACCGATAAACCCAGGAACACATCGGCTTCTTTGATAGCATCGGCAAGCGTGCGAGCTTGCGTCTCTTGAGCGAATCGAGCTTTGTAGGGATTCATGCCCTCGGTGCGACCTTTATAAACGACACCTTTCGTATCGACCATCGTCACGTTCTCACGCTGGACACCCAGCCGAATCCAAAATTCGCCGCACGCGACGGCACTTGCGCCCGCGCCGCTAATGACCACGCGAATTTGATCGATGCGCTTGCCGGTGATTTCGAGCGCGTTGAGCAAGCCCGCACCGGAGATGATCGCCGTGCCGTGTTGGTCATCGTGAAAGACCGGAATGTTCATCGCCGTTTTGCATTTCTCTTCGACTTCAAAACATTCCGGTGCCTTGATGTCTTCCAAGTTGATGCCGCCAAAGGTCGGCTCCAGCGCCTTGACGACGTTGATGATTTCTTCCGGCGTGCGCGCATTGATCTCAATATCGAACACGTCGATGTCGGCAAAACGTTTGAACAACAAGCCCTTGCCTTCCATCACGGGTTTGGACGCGAGTGGTCCGCGATCACCCAAACCCAGGATGGCTGTGCCGTTCGATACAACCGCAACGAGGTTGCCTTTCGCGGTCAATTCGTATGCGGTCTCCGGATCGCGTTCCACTTCCAATGTGGCTTCCGCGACGCCGGGTGAATACGCCAGCGAGAGATCGCGCTGGGTTAATGCGGGCTTGGTCGGCAAGACTTGAATCTTGCCGGGGCGTCCCATGCGATGATAATCGAGTACTTCTTGTTTGGTGACTGGCATAGATGATTCCTCCCTGAGAAAAATCGCTCGCCCTCGTCCCGACATGAGAGGAGGGCAAAGCTACTTCGCGTTGCTCCTAGTAGACTACATTGAGAGAAAATTGTCAAATCAACTTTTGCTTTATCGAGTGTTCTGGCTTCCTTTGTGAGATGCCTTGTCTTGATACATTTTTTCATCTGCTGTTTTAAAAGCGTGCATAAAATCGTCGCTCGTTGCAGCGGTCGCCGCGCCCAATGACAAACTAAGCGAAATCAGATGGTCGGCGTTGTGTTGAGCGAGCTTTGCACGACACCGCGCCAGGGCTTCATCGACGGCGGCTTGATCGGTCAGCGGCAACAGAACGGCAAATTCATCACCGCCGATGCGCGCCACAACATCTTCGGTTCGGAATGCGACTCGGAGTACTTCTGCCGTTCGGATCAAAAGCTCATCCCCGGCGGAATGTCCCAGCTTGTCATTGGCATGCTTCATGCCATCGATGTCAACCACGATGAGACTGGTGGGAAGTTGACGACTATGACGCAATCGCTCGAATTCATCTTGGAAAAAAGCGCGGTTGTACAAGCCCGTCAACGAATCGTGGGTGCTGAGATGGCGGAGTGCATCTTCTACGCTCTTGCGCGCGGTAATATCTCGCACCACACTAACCCAAGCCGTGCGTTTGCCACCTTCGGCCTCAATCGACATCACGTGATTTTCGGTTGAAATAATCCGCCCATCTTTGCATTTCATCTTAAAGTCGGGCAAGAGCAAATAGCCCTTTTGCGCCAAACTATCAAGCACTTGCTCTCTGAAATGTTGCAATGCCGCCTCATCCACATGGAGAAAACCCATAGGTCGGCTCAACATCTCTTGGCGCGCATATCCAAATATTTCCGATGCCGCCGGATTACAGTCCGTGATCGTCGCCGTATCCACATCGATAACAAAGACTGCTTCACGCAAACTGGCAAAGGTCTTTGCCAGCAATTGCTGGGATGCGCGGAGCGCTTCTTCCGCTTTCTTACGTTCGGCGATCTCGCGCTGGGCTTGGGCATATAATCGCGCATTCTCCAACGCGAGCACAATCACATCCGACAAAGATTGAATCAACGCCACGTCATCGGAATTGAATGCATCGACCTGATCGCTTTCAACGTTGAGCGCGCCGAATAAATGCTCACCGCGCCGCATCAGCACGACGACCTCACTCTGCAAGGCGGGCACGTCCTTGGCGTGGACATCGCGCACATAATCCGGATCATCTGTGATGTCAGTCACCCATTGCATCTGTTCAGTTCGGAATGCCCGTCCGATGACTCCTTGATGAATCTCATAGGTCGCGCCTAACTCAGCGGCAAGTCTTCCTGCCGCTCCCCGCACGACCCAATGTAAATTATCAGGGTCGAGCATCGCCGCGCAAACATGCGGATAACCGGTGATATCGGCAATGGTTTCAACTGCCGAACGCAGAATCGTATTCATATCGAGATGACCACTTACAGAACGCAAGACATTGTACAAAATTCGTTGCCGCTCACTCGTCTGTTTTTGTTCGGTAATGTCCGTCCACGAACCAACGATTTCTGTTGGCACATGGTTGGCATCGCGCATAATGCGACCGCTGTCTCGCACCCAGCGATAAGAGTTGTTCTTATGGCGAAAACGATATTCGGCAATAGTTTCGTCAGAAGGTTTTTCGGTCAGCGCGGTTAGCACGCGCCATTTGTCATCGGGGTGAATGTTATTCAACCACAACCCCGGATGATCGATAAAATCCTGGGGACTGAATCCCATCACGCGCTGCACATTGTCGCTGATGAACGTTGCGCTAAAATCGCCGCTGGCTCTACAGCTGTAAATCACTGTCGGGCTTGCCGATAACAGATGCTTGAGGCGCGCTTGCGTTTGCACCAGTTCGGTATTCGCTTGCTCCAATTCCATCGTGCGCTGAGCGACGCGAATTTCGAGATGATCTGTCAACTTGCGGAGCGACCTTTCACTTTTCACAAGCGCATCATGCAGTTCCTTTCGGTCGGTGATATCGCGACCGGATAACACGATACTGACGATTCGTCCATCCGGCTCACGAATAAAGTTAGCATTACATTCAAGCCACACGTAATTCCCCAGAGCATGTTGATAGCGAAATGTTACCGAACTGGTCACTGGAAATGTATCAAATGCTTGAGACAAAACCTTTGACGTGGAGGGGACATCCTCAGAATGGATGCGCTGAGTGATCGATTGCCCAAGCACAGCATTTACCTCTTGTCCCAAGACGCGTTGATACGAAGGACTCGCATATCGAATGTTGCCCTCGACATCGACCTCCAGAATCACATCCAGCATATTGTCGGTGATGCGACGCAAACGTTCTTCACTCTCGCGCAAAGCTTGTTCCGCTTGCCTGCGCTCCGTAATGTCTTGACACGTCGTTACCGTACCGGCGGAAACGCCTGCTTCATCCCAGACCGTGTCCGAGATAAGTTCAACCGGGAACGTAGTGCCATCCTTTCGAACATTCTGGCGCTCGCGTCGCCAGCTTGGTGTCCAAACTTCTGGCTTGGATTCGGTCAGTTTGTTTGCTAGCCCGCCAAAACCAAGAATTTTGGCTGGTTTCCCGATCAACTCTTGAATTTGAAAACCGTGCATCCGCGCGTCAGCAGGGTTGGTAAAAATAACATTGCCTTCTTTGTTCGTAATGGTTACGCCAAGGTTCATGGTTTCGAGCGCCTTTTCCAGTATGCGCAGCGATTGTTCGACGTGTTTGCGTTCCTTGATTTCTTGCTGCCCCGCCGCGTACAGACGGTGGTTTTCAACCACGGTCGTCGTTTGTCGAATGAGCATCAAGAGGATAATCACGCCCAGTGCCATTGCTAGTGCTTGAAATGCAATGGGAACGTTGAGAGTTTCATGCAACGCCAGAATGCTATAAGCTATCACGACACCAATATTGTTGAGAATTTGTCCCCAATAGTTCGAGTCAGGCAAAGCTGCGGAATCAACTTGGCTAAGCGTTGGCTGGGAGCGCGCCAAAATCGACTGTGCTATACCAGCCAAGCCAAAGAAACAAGATGCTAGAATAAACCCAGTTTCTTCCAATCGACCACTAACATAGGTAGACTCAAGGGATTGAATAGAATAATCTATGCCGGTCACGATTTGAGTCACACCGCCCGCGGCGAGTAAAATGAGAGAAAGCGGGAGCATCTGGTTCACACGGCTATTGAATAAACGCAGGACCGCAATTAACAAGACGAGTTCAATGCTCGGATAGAGAAGCATCAACACCAGGCTAAGGGGATCCGAGTCGCGATTTGCCTCGATGGCTGGCTGGAAAATAAAAATCCAAAACGCTAACGCTGCCGTAATCAGCAGAACGCCATAATCCAGGATAAAATGAGTCAGCGTATTTGAGAGATTTTTTTCAACACATAACAAGTAAACCCCGGTGGTAAAAAGAATCAATGTGACCAAGTAAAACAAATCGGCAATGGAGACGTAGCGCGTTTCTGCGGAAATTATCCGCAGAACCAGCCACACTCCATCGCCGATTGCATAAAAGAACATGCCGAGTGCCAGGATCATCCAGCCCCGTGCAATGTGCTTGCTCAGATGGGCTGAGTCTTCGGCAGCGCGGAACAGACACGCCGCCGCGAGTACATCCGTGAGCAACGCCAATCCATCACTAACAACGGCTGGCATGGGCAGCCCATGCCAGCGCGCCAGCGCTTGCAAAACCTGCGCTAACACTAAACCGATCGCCACCCCGATGGCGCGTTGCATGGACTTGTCCTGTAAATAAAAAACAAGTGAGCCTGCCACAGGTCCTCCAAGTCTATTCGACCCAACAACTGAAAGAGACTTGAGGGCGCTGTTACTTCGCCCTCAATCCAAACAGTAGCATGTGCGAATTTTCCGGCTTGCGTTTCCGAGGTAGATGATTGGAAAAGAGCTAAAGCTGTTTGCAGAGCAACTCGACGGCATCTTCCGGTTTGTACACAACCTGCAACAAACTGGCTTCTTCTTCCGTCACTCCAAGATGATCCCGCCAGACCTGCAATACATTCACCCAAGAATTCCCAATGAGAATAATCGGCTTGCGATGTTTCAAATCGATCTTGGCCAAGTTCCACACCAGCGATAACTCTGCCAACGTGCCCATGCTACCTTTTAAAACGATAAACCCATCGGCGCGCATCTGCATCTCGCGAATGCGCGAAAACAAATCCGGGCTGGACATGGTTTCGTCGATGTAAGGATTGGGTGCAAGATAATGAAACTCATCTGACAAGATTCCAATCGAGCGCCCGCCGTTTTCGCGCGCGCCGCGCGCAGACGCTTCCATGGTTCCAGCGTAGCCACCATTCATGACGATGAATCCATTTTGCGCGAGCAGTTTGCCCACGGTGTACGCCTCCACGTATTCGGAACTCTGCTCGGCTGGGCGAGACCCACCAAACACGGCGATCACTTTGGAGTTATTCTGATTCACTGTCTGCATCCTTGTTGACTTGACGAGGTTCACTAAGAAAAGTCCCTACGATAGGCTGGCTCTCCACGCCGATGATTTCTGAGACGGCTTGCTTGACCGCTTTGAGCAAACGTTTATCCAAACGCTGACTGTATTGCGCGGCAAAATCGACCGCCGCATCTTCCAATCCGACGTTTTCATTTTGCTCGTGCAAATAATAATGGTGATCTGCGATCCACAGATACAAATCCGCTTCGGTGCGGCGCGGGAAATCCCTCAAGATATTGTGCTCGCGAATTGTCGTGACGACCGGCAGATACAAATGATCGTACCAACTCACGACCGCATCTTGAAAAGGAATTTTCGCCTTGGCTTCTTCACCCAAAAAATAACGATGGACCGCGATATGCTCGACGAGTCGCCCATAGCCGCCTGGCTCGGAGAAGCGAATCGATTGCGCCGGACGCAATTTGTCGATGCGCGTCTTTTCGATAAAGTCGGAATACTCGCCGACAATTTCCAAATCGGATGCAAGCAAATCGGGCGTCACCGGCACATGCGTTTTCACTTCGATGACTTGGGCGTCGATGTACCCTTGTCCGCGTTCGCGGGCTACGCTGATGCGATGGTGCCCATCGCGCACAAAATACACATCGCCGATTTGGTACAACTCGACCGGCGGCAAACCCACATCGGTGTAATGCGCCAAGTCGATGCTGCGCCAACGCGACTTGGTGCGCGCTTGCCGGGGCAAGAATGCGCTGTCAAAATCGTGATAACGCAACGTCGCGCTTCCGACAATTTTTTCAATGGGCACAATTTGCACGCCGCGATAATTTTCGCCAAAGGTTTTCAACGAGCGCTTGACCTGATCGAATGAGACCAGTTCATTCGGTCGCCGGGCGATCATCGAGCGAATGTCGTTCCAAAATGCTTTGAACCGGGCGCGTCCATAATCGTTTTCGGTTTCTGCAGAGAAAAGTTTGTCCATTTCCAATTTTATTATTCTACCCTTTGGTCATATCGGCGAAACGAATCATTTCGCTGTAGCGTGAAGCACTGGAATGTCGAGAATCTTATAGCCGTACGTGTTAATGATCGTCGTCGTGCCACGTTGGATTTGCGTTTGTTCACGATTATCATAAACGTGAACGTGGCCGTGAATCAAGTACCGCGGCTTGTAGTTATCGATCAGCCACACAAACGATTTGAATCCGCGATGCGGTAAATCTTCGCCATCACCAATTTGATAAGGCGGCGCATGTGTAATCAAAATGTCGAGATAGCGGCCGTAGCGGGCGCGATTCAAGACGAGTGCCGGAGTAAGCTTGGCTAGCTTGGCACGCATTTCGTTTTCGGTGTACTGAAAATTGGGTCGATTGTTGTAACGGATCGATCCTTCCAATCCGGCGATCAACAGTCCCTTGTACTCCACCGCACGCATATCGACATTTTCGCAACCTTCAGGAAAAACTCTTTCGCCGCCATCGCTGCCATGATTGCCCATCACGTAAAAAAGCGGAACGTTCAACATGGACACGATGTATTCCAAATAGTCCGCTGGCAAATCACCGCAGGACAAGACCATCTCGACGCCATGTGCGATTTGCGTGAGCGCAGGTCCGTGTAACGATTCGACTACTTTGTCGCTTAGGGTGAGGATGCGCATATTTCGGCTAAACAATCGCCCCGATCCGCTGGGTCGGGGCGTTGCGACACTCCTTTGATTAGAGTATATGCACGGGTAGAGAAAAAGTCAAACAGGAAAATTACATAGCAAATCTTTGATGCCCAAAAGCTATTCGTAAACTTGTCCAACCACAATCCCAAGTTTCACTAATCGACTTTCATTTCAATTACGAATGCTGGTTTCCCAGTCATGTCAAATGCGCTCTGATAAACTCCAATATTTGCCGAAACGCGTTTTCTGTAGTTGAACTCAGATGACTTGGCTCAATCGTATTGTCGTCTCCATCGTGCATATGATTGGGAAATGTACTGACGTGCGGATGATGAGTGCATTATCCCACCGATATATCTTGCCGCTTTGACGACGTTGTTCCCAATGATAGGCATAATCACCGTCATCCGACAACCACACATCCATAAACGATTCGTCGCGCATCAGCAAACGAAGTTTATTGGGATTAGACGGAGTTCCACCTACCCAAGCTACCCGCGTAACGATGTCTGAAAATTCGTCGGTGGCTACCCTGGCAAGTCGTTGAAAGGTTGTCAGCATACGTTAAGCGTGAGCTACCACTTGGCGCAAACGCGCGATGTGAGCTTCTTTGTTTTTCCAAACGATATAATCTTCCCAGGCAGGATGTCCCGCTACTCGACCATCTTGAATCGCCTGTGACAAAGCTTCCTTGGAAAACAAATCATAACGCTCGCGAATCTCTGCTATCTCATTCTCGGCAAAACGGATTTCCTTTTCGATTAAAGCCAACAAGCCCTTGCGGATAACTTCGGACTCGGGCAACGCCATGACGCTTCCCAATTCGACCGTTAATTCGTCGATACTCATCGGCTCACCTCCTGCATAAACACGACCATTATACCACAACCGAAAAAACAAGGCTGCGACTAAACATCACAGCCCAGTTGAATCATTTGAACGGAACCTCTACCACCTTCGTTCTAATCTCATCGAGCAGCGTTTTTATTGCCGCTTGCACTCGCGCAATCAAATCCGCTTCGGCGACGATGGACGCTTGCTTTTGATCGCGCCGCTTGATTTCGATGCCGCCGTTTATTAGTTTGCGTCTGGCGCGATTTCCAGCCGATTACGACCGGCGCGTTTGGCATCGTACAGCGCCTCATCGGCGGCTTTGATCAGCGCCTCCCCCGCCAACCCATGCTGTGGAAAAATCGCGATTCCAAGCGAGACCGTAATCGCCCCCAATGACCGGTCATCATATCGCATGTTCAATTGCTTGATCTGTGTCCGCAAACGCTCGGCACGTTCCAATGCATGCTCTTGTGAGATGTCAGGCAAAATGACGAAAAATTCCTCGCCGCCATAGCGACACGTGATATCCTCCGCGCGCGTTTCGGTGCGGAGTACATCACCAATTCCACGCAGGACAAGGTCGCCAGCCGCATGACCATGCAAATCGTTAAACGTCTTAAAATGGTCAATGTCGAACATGATGACGGCAAGCGTTACCTTGCGCCGCGTAGCGCGGTACAATTCGCGTTCAAGCGTCTCTTCCATGTAGCGGCGATTGAACAAGCCCGTGAGCGGATCACGGATAGCTTGATTACGCAAAGACTCGCGCAAGTTCAGGTTAACCAGGGCGAGCGAAACGCGTTCGGCGAGCGTGACCGCGAGATTCTGATGAGCATCTGTGAACGGTAGGGGAAGTGTCCCAGCTTGATCTGTGCGCCATAGATAGAGAATACCTAGTGCCTCACCTTGCGCCATCATCGGGACACAGAGGGAATAGGCAGGCGACTTTTGGTTGAAATGCGCGCACATGAGCCGAGACTCAGCATCGGCAAGGTGAGGATGCCCGCGCCGCAGTGCCCAGCAATCATCCGGTGAGAATATTCGATCTTGGGCAGTCAGGTCACTCCAGGCCACAACCGTTTCCACAAAAGTGCGTGAGGCATTGATGATACCCCACGCGCCGGCTTGGCCGGGGAATAGTTGTTGCGCAAACTTGGCGGCGACGGAGTACGTTTCTTGACTAGTTTGACAAAGTTGAAGCAGGTCGCCCATCTCGTTGAGCAGGGTAATTTCGTGATTGCGCTGCTCTAACTCGTTCGCCCAGTCTCGCATTTTGACTGAGGCGTGCCGCAATTCCTCTTCCGTACGTTTGCGCTCATCGATTTCCGTTTCAAGCGACGTTTTGGACATGGAGAGCTCGATCGTCCGCTCTTCCACCCGACGTTCCAGAGTCGCATACGCCTGGCGGAGTGATTCCTCCGCTTGCTTACGTGATATGTTGTCCCGGTAGATTATTTCAAAAAAAATGGAGAGGATAGCCGCCAATACACCGAGACTTGCCAGAGAGATGGGCAGGTCTTTGGCATTATTGAAAACTACGCGCAGCGACACCAAGAACAATGCGCCTATCATAGGCGCATACATTCGAGTGGACTGGGTAATCGCCACAAAAATGATGGGGAATGCCAATAGGAATAGTACGTTGGTCGTCGTCTTCAGGTAGATAAACAATTCACCCAAGGCAACGATGGCTAGACAATAACCGACAACCCCGTAAAATTCAAGCGGTAGTTTTCCGAGTAACGACTTCACCTGGCCAGCCCCCCGGTTTTTCTATAGGGAGTGTCTGAGACTTGTGTTCTACGAGTGTTTCTAATTCTTCTGTACGTAAGAGATACTGATTACTGATCGACTGATGGACTGCCTAACTGCTTGACAAGTTGCCTGATTGCTTCACTACTTGAACGGAACCTCTACCACCTTCGTTCTAATCTCATCGAGCAGCGTTTTTATTTCCGCATGCACCTTCGCAATCAAGTCCGCTTCGGCGACGATGGATGCTTGCTTTTGATCGCGTCGCTTGATTTCGATGCCGCCGTTCTTGAGCGATTTCGCGCTCACGGTCAGGCGAATCGGAATGCCGATCAGATCCGCGTCGGCGAATTTCACGCCAGGCGATTCTGCGCGATCATCGTACAACACTTCGACGTTTGCGTCATTGAGCGATTGATAGATGCGCTCGGCGACCTGGTTCGTCGCGTCGTCATTATTGCCACCCAGCGAAACGAGATGCACGTGAAATGGCGCGACCGTGATCGGCAGGATGAGGCCTTTATCGTCGTGATGCTCTTCGGCGACGCAAGCCAGCAATCGTCCAGAGCCGATGCCGTACGAACCCATTACGATGGGCTTTTCGGTTCCGTCGGCGGCAAGATAGTTCGCGTTGATAGCGGACGTGTAGCGCGTGCCGAGTTTGAAAATATTTCCAACTTCGACGCCGCGCGCGGTGTAGAGTTCATGTCCGCAGTTGATGCACGCATCGCCTTCGCCGGCTGCCGCAATGTCGGCCACCATCGACGCGGCGTAATCGCGCGGCGTGTTGGTGTTGAGCAGGTGATAACCATCGTCGTTCGCGCCCGCGACCAAGTTCGGGGATGACGGCACCGCATCGTCGACGATCACCTTGACGTTCTTCAGACCAATCGGCGAAGCATACCCAGGCGTTGCGCCGGTCTTGCGAATTTCTTCATCCGTCGCGGGACGCAGCCAATCCGCTTGGGTCACATTCGCGAGCTTCGTTTCGTTCACATCCATATCGCCGCGGACAATCGCAAAGATAAATTCCTCGCGCACGCCCGCGCTTTCTTCGTGTCCGGCGATCATGAACACCGCTTTGGCCGTTTTGCTCTTGGGCAGACCCAGGAAATTCGCCAACTCTTCAATCGTTTTGCAATTGGGCGTCGCAACCTTTTCCAACGGTTTCAATTCTTCCGCTGTCACAGGTTTCTTCGCAAAGCGCGCAATCTGTCGATTCGCCGCATAGCCGCAGTTGCGACACAGTACGAGCGTATCTTCGCCGACGGGCGTGAGATACATGTACTCGTGCGCCAGCGAGCCGCCCATCATGCCGACATCGGAACCGACAGCAATCGCAGGCACACTGCATCGATTAAAAATATTGAAATACGCTTGATAGTGCGCGCGATATTGTTTGTCGAGTCCGGCGTCGTCGAGATCGAGCGAGTAGGAATCCTTCATCGTAAACTCGCGCACGCGAATCAGCCCGGCGCGCGGGCGCGGATCGTCGCGGAATTTCGTTTGAATGTGATAGATGAGTTGCGGCAATTGTTTGTAGGATCGAATATCGCTCTTGCACAAATCGGCGACGACTTCTTCGTGCGTCATCGCGAGCACCATGTCGCGCTCTTTGCGATCCTTAAAGCGCGCCATTTCGGGACCGACAGAAAAATATCGACCGGTGGCTTTCCACACTTCGGCGGGATGCACAACCGGCATCGTCATTTCTTGACCGCCAATCGCGTTCATTTCATCGCGAAAAATATTTTCGATCTTGGTGAGCGACCGCTTGGCCAGCGGCAGGTACGAAAACAACCCTTGTCCAAGTTGGCGAATATACCCAGCGCGCAACAACAATTGGTGGCTGATCGCCTCGACGCCCGCGGGTGCTTCGCGCAATGTGTTCCCAAAATGATGAGAGAGTCTCATGTCCATGATTCCTTTTTCAGAATAGAACAGAGTATACGCAGAGAAAAATTCTAGTCAAACTTGAAGTGGGAGGTTGGAGGTTGGAGGTTGGAAATTGAACTGGGCTTGGCAATGCTTAAGGTGGACCCCTTTGTCAAGACACAAAATGGGTCAAGTTTAAGGTGGAACTTTCTCCTTTCTGATTGGGATCGGCGACTGATGTAGCCGCCGTCGTTGTAGTCGAGTTTGTGGATGGTGTGGGCAACTTGGTTTTCA
>JACRMI010000113.1 GCA_016215025.1 Chloroflexota bacterium | reverse complement strand
TGGGACTCTGCCCATGTCGTAACAGGGCTCGCGCCCGCTGACGACGGCGTGCCAATTGTTCGCTTGTTCCGAAAGGTCTCATGTACCCAATTATCGCACATTATCGACCTCTCCGGACATTAATTATTGAAAACTCAGTAACCTGGGTGATGTAACGGAATTTCCAATTCTCGTTCCACCGCTCACACTCCAAGAAAAATTCGGACGCATCGTCCAGCAGTTCGAGCGTTTGCGCACGCAACAACGGGAAGCGGAACGGCAGGCGGAGCATTTGTTTCAGACGTTGTTGCACAGGGCGTTTAGCGGGGAAGAGAGAGGTAACTTATGGCTAATCTAGAACTTCTCGCAATGCTCAAGCAAGATGTTGCAACCTGGAATAAGTGGCGAAAAAATAGTCTGGCGATTTGGCCCGTCCTTGATGAAGCCAATCTCGTAGAGGCGGACATCGATAGTGCGGATCTCCAAGCGGTTGACCTTAGCAGAGCAGACCTAAGTAGGGCAAGCCTGAGAAGAGTTAACCTCAACAGAGCAAACCTGACCGGAGCTATTCTTAACGGGGCAAATCTAAGCAGGGCAGATGCCAATGGCACTAACTTTCGCAAGGCAGACCTACGCTTGTCTAACCTGCAAGGAGCAGATCTTAGTGCTGCCGATCTGCGCGGAGCACTACTGAACGGAGCAAGTATGATAGGAGCCAATCTCAGTGGCGCAGATTTGGACAATGCGCGGCTTGAGAGGGTAAATTTACTCAACGCTAATCTTAGGGGAGCAAACCTCCACAAAGCGCATCTTAGTAGAGCTGACCTATCCAGAACAAATTTGGAAGGAGCGAATCTCTGCGAAGCTAATCTCAAATGGGCGAACATGTCTCAAGCAAACCTTATCGGTGCAAATCTTCAGTATGCAAGTCTGATTAGCGCTGATCTTAGCGGCACAAATTTGAGCAGAACAGATATGACGATGGCGAATCTTAAAAAAGCAAACCTGATGAGTGCTAATTTGGTCGAGACAATATTGGACAAAGCAAACCTATCTAACTGTTTGGTCTACGGAATTTCTGCTTGGGAATTGAGGCTCAATGGAACAAGACAGTCAAATCTCATAATTACGCGACCGAAAGAATCTACAATAACTGTAGATAACTTGGAGATCGCACAATTTATTTACTTGCTTCTGAACAACGAGAAAATCCGCAGCGTTATTGACACCATCGCTCGCAAAGTCGTTCTCATCCTCGGACGCTTTACACCAGAACGCAAAGCCGTGCTGGACGCCATCCGCGAAGAACTCCGCAAGCGTGACTATCTCCCCGTCCTGTTCGATTTTGACAAGCCCACTACACGCGACATCACAGAAACCATGCGCACACTCGCGCATCTCTCGCGCTTTATCATCGCGGACCTGTCAGACCCCAAAAGCATTCCGTTAGAACTGCAAGCCGTAATCCCAGACCTTGCTGTGCCAGTGCAACCGTTATTGCTCAGTAGTCAGCAAGAATTCAGTATGTTCGTTGACCTGCGCAAAAAATATCACTGGGTACTCGCCACACATCAGTACACCGACATCAATGATTTGCTCGCCTCGCTCGGTGACAAGGTGATTGCGCCCGCCGAGCAAAAGGCGAAAGAGTTGGAGAAGAGGTAATGATTACCTTGACATTTGCAGGGGATGAATCGGGTGATGTGAGTTTCGCCTTTGACAAAGGGGCGACGCGGTATTTTGTGGTCGCTGTGATTGCCACGCCCGACCCCGACCACTTACGCCAAGTGCTGACAGATGTGCGCAAGGAAGCGGGACTGCGTGCGAATTATGAGTTTCGTTTTCATTCCCTCTCGTCAGCCCGTTTGCGTGATCATCTGTTTACCACGCTTGCCGCCGCCGACTTTGAAAGCTGGGCATTGATTGCCGACAAAACTACCTTGCCCGATTCGTTTCGTGTGATGCATCGATTGGATTTCTACCTCTACTTTGTCACCGAGTTGATCCGCTTGATACCGCCTGCCAAACGTGAAGGGGCGACCCTGATTCTGGATGAATTCGGGTCGGCGTCCAAGGTGCAAACGGAACTACGCCGCTTTATGACGGCGCGCGATATCCCACGGCATTTCAAACGAATCGTCATCAAACGCTCGCGCAGTGAGCCGTTGATTCAAGTGGCGGATCTGGTGGCGGGTTCCATTTTGCGGCGTGACAATCGTGAGGATGCTGATGCGTTCGGCTATCTGCAACACAAGGTCAAGCAGATTCTTGAGTTTCGTGGATGATGAAACGATGTCGATTGGATGCCTGTCATTGCATAAACGAAACCCGCTCTGCTAGTCCAATCCCTCGCAGGGAGGGGGACAGGCCGCCACAATCGGCGACTTTTCGCAGAGCGGGAGAAAGCACGACTGCTTTTTATGAGACAGCGGGTGGCTGCCTCTGTAATTATTCTAGCACGAAAGAATGGAATGTCAAGTGTTTTTTGTTGCCACACCCAAAGATACAGATGCCAAGGCACAAGAATTGGAAGAGAGATAAATCGTCGTGGCGCGGTCATCGCGTCCGTAAACCTGGGCGGCAGGACGCCGCCCCAATAGAGGAATAAATTGATCCTTGTCTTTTGCAAATTTCCAGGTCGATATTCAGAATGGCATTGATCAGTCTGCGCGATGTCTGTATCGCCTTTGGCGGACCATGGCTCCTCGACATGATCAATCTGCAAATCGAGCGCGGCGAACGCGTCTGTTTGCTGGGGCGAAACGGCACGGGCAAATCCACTTTGCTCAAGGTCGTCAACGGCGATTTATCACCCGATCGCGGCGAAGCGTGGCGCGCGCAAGGTGTGCGCACCGCCTATCTCTCGCAAGCCGTGCCGCTTGACTTGAACGGACGCGTGCATGATGTGATCGCGCGCGGCTTGGACTTTGCCACGGGCGAGGGATGGCAACGCGAACATCAAATCGATAAAGTCATCTCACAGATGGGTCTGAACGCTGACGCGGAATGTGCCACGCTGTCGGCTGGTTTGAAGCGGCGGGTGCTCTTGGCGCAAGGTTTGGCGCGCGCGCCGGATTTGGTTCTGCTCGATGAACCGACCAACCACCTCGATATTGAATCCATCGCGTGGCTCGAAGATTTTTTGTTGCGCTATGGCGGCACGCTGCTTTTCGTCACGCACGACCGAATGTTTCTGCGCAAACTGGCGACGCGCATCATCGAATTGGATCGCGGGCAGTTGTCGAATTGGAATTGCGATTACGATACCTTTCTCGTCCGCAAGCAAGCTGCGTTGGATAACGAAGCGACCGAGCGCGCGCTGTTCGACAAGAAATTATCCAAAGAAGAAGCTTGGATTCGCCAAGGCGTGCGTGCCCGTCGGACGCGCAACGAGGGGCGAGTGCGCGCGCTGGAACTAATGCGCCGCCAGCGCCGTGAGCGGCGCGAACGAATCGGCACCATCCGGATGGCAACCCAGGATAGCGAACGTTCGGGGCAATTGGTCATCGAAACGGAGAATGCGAGTTATGCGTACGGCGACCGCGCCATCATAAAATCGTTGGCGACCACGATCATGCGCGGCGATAAAGTGGGCATCATTGGTCCGAATGGCGCAGGCAAGACGACGCTCTTGCGCGTGTTGCTGGGCGAACTGCCGCCGACGAGTGGAACCGTGCGGCACGGTACGCGCTTGACGATTGCCTACTTTGACCAAATGCGGGCGCAACTGGACGAAGACCAATCGGCGTGGGACAATATCAGTCCGGGCAGCGACCATGTGGTGATTAACGGACAAGCGCGGCATGTGATTGGCTACCTGCAAGATTTTCTTTTTGAGCCAGAGCGGGTGCGGCTGGCGGTGCGCGTGCTGTCCGGCGGCGAGCGCAATCGATTGTTACTGGCCAAGATGTTTACCCAACCGGCCAATGTTCTAGTCCTCGATGAACCGACCAACGACCTTGACGCCGAGACATTGGAATTGCTCGAAGAACTCTTGGTCGCTTTTACCGGCACCTTGCTTTTGGTCAGCCACGACCGCGCGTTTCTCAACAACGTCGTCACGAGTGTCCTCGCGCTGGCGGGCGATGGGAGCGTCGGCGAATATGCGGGCGGTTACGATGATTGGGTGCGCCAGCGCAAAGCCACTGTGCCGATCAAGCGCGAGCCGGCAAAATCCGAAACGCCGCGCCGCGCGCCCGACCCAGGTCGGTTGAGTTACAAAGCGCAACGCGAACGCGAAGCGCTGCGCCAAGAGTTGGAGACTTTGCCCCAACGCATCCAAGCGCTGGAAAACGAACACCACGCATTGGCGCAGGCGATGACCACCGCCGAATTTTACAAACAATCCGCCAGCGAGATTGTTCAAGCGAATGAGCGCCTGCGGTCTTTAGCCGATGAATTGACCGTCGCATATACGCGCTGGGAAGAACTGGAAAGAGCGCTGGATTAGGTAACAAAGAGGAGAAATTGACATGTCTCATAAACCTGGGGTTCCAACTCTGAAGGAAATCACGCTGGCGAATCTCTCTGCGTTGACAGCCCCTGTGCCGATGGAAACTTTGGTCTCGCGAATCCTCGAACAATACCCCTCGGTCGGCAAGCGCCGCGCGGGGTGGAGTACCCACGAGTGCTGAAGCAGGAGAAGAATAATGGCTAGGCGAATCAAGTGGTCCGAGGTTGAAACGCACATTACGACGCTGGACAAGCCCGGGATGCTTTATCTGATCAAAGCGCCAAGCAGTCGCCGATTGGCACTATTGGATTGCGCGAGGATATACCTTCTAGCGTGGGGCACTCTTCGAGAGCGATTGCCCCTATCTGTTTGGAATCGGGAGAACTAGTGCAGCCACAAAATAATGCTGCGGGGTGCATTATGCATCAAACACGCTTGGCTCACTACGCAAGATTTTGTGGATGCACTACTAGTCGTACCAAGATCCGCTCGTGACCCGGTACGGTGATGACAGGGAAAATAGAAAACAATGCCCAAACGGAGAAAACCACAGCCCAAGCAAGCGCAAGCGAAACCTGGTCGATTGGACAAGCTGCTAAGCGATGTGCGGGCGCAACTGCCTGGCAACGCTAAAGTCATTCGACGACCGCAGGGCGAATCGAAAATCTCGGCGGTGTTTTGGCAATTCCTCGAGCCATTCAAAAAATATGCCACCACCGATCCCGCAATGGAAAAACTGGTTGTGCTGGGAGTTTGCGCACGGAATGCCTGCGTGGTGCCACCCACGGAGCGGGACAAGTTGATTGAGGCAGTGAAACGAGCGGTACTTGGTCAAGCGGGCGAAGAATGGCGCGGCGAGTTGGAACAAACCCTCAATACATTGATCAAGCGAAAAGAGCGGCATTTCGCGAATGATCACCGCTACATTGTCAGTTATCAGCTCGATAGCACGCGTGACACGTATCACCTGTCGATGGTTTCAACGCTACTGGGTGGGACGGTGGGACAGGATGTGAAAGAGGAAAGTAAAGATGAAAGCTAACCCAGCCAATCTTTCACCAGATGTTGTCGTGCGGTTACGCGACCGGATACGATGCAGGGATCAAAGCAACCTGGGTTGAATCCAAATGAAAAATCCCAATTCGCGCGCGGCTGTTGCGCGCAAAATCCAGCGCTTGCAAAACGTTGCCGATGCGCTCGCAGCGCATGCAGAATACTTCTTTTTCATCAATCGGCTCACCGTCATCAAGAGTTTGTGCGTACCACCAGACGCGGCGACGGCGTTTGCGCTCGACCTGGCGAGACGCACCGTCGCGCAAATGCGCCAATCGCCCGAGAAATTGCCGCACGAGTTGGCACTGGCACGGAGAGCCGTGAAAGCGATTCACGCGTGCCATCAATCGCCTACGCTCAAAAACACTGGCAATGCCCGAATCTTATGGTATGAGGTTCAGCGTACGCAAAATGAAATCATTCGACCGATGGTCAAATATCCCGTGCGGGTAATAAAAAGTATGCGCCTGCTCGGCATCGAAAACGCGCTCGGTTGCGCCACGTTTCCCGACGCCGCGCCGGATTGGACGTATCGTGCGGCGCGTACCTACACCGAACGCTACAATTCACACTTTGGCACCGGCTTGATTCCTGAATCGTTGCCATTCTTGCTGGATGTGATTCGATTTTGGAAAAAATATTATGACTTGGAAACCAAGTAATCAACCGACGCGCTACAACAAGGCGCGTTTAGCCCAAGTGGAACCGATCGAACAAGCGATTGCCGCGTTGTGTTCCAGGATCGCCTGCAGTTCGCCGAGATTCTGACGAATCACCTGGCGTAACCGATCGGGGGTCGCATACCAGAGTGTGCAGGTGTGACCCGTCGTGCGCTCGGTCAATTCAGAAACACACGCATATCCAAACTGAACCCCGCTAGTTCGCCTCTGCCCCGACCATTGCACTGCCGGAGGTTGACATTGCTTCAGCCCGCTGTGCAATCGCTCGAATCATCCCTGAAAAAATCAGCGAATGAATTGGGTATAGCAAATACCAATACATCAATCCAAGCAAGCCGTGCGGCACGAAGAAAGCGGTTTGCATCAAACGTGACGTGCCATCGTTTTGTTCGTTGACCTGAAATTCCAACCATGCCAACCCAGGCACTTTCATTTCCGCGCGCAAGCGAAGCAATCGATTCGGTTCGACTTGCTCGACGCGCCAGAAATCGAGCGCGTCGCCAATGTGTAAATCGTCGGGATGGCGTCGCCCGCGCCGAAAGCCCACCCCGCCGACCAGGCGATCCATCACACCGCGCAAGGACCACAACCAGTTCGCATACAGCCAGCCGCGCTCGCCACCCAGACCGGAAAAAATTCGATAGACCGCTTTAGCGGAAGCGGCAACCATTTTTTGGCGCGCTTCGGTGATGACACCTTCGCGATAAGTGAGCGACACAGGCGCAACATCGCCCTTGCTGCTCAACAATGCGTCGCTCCATGACGTTTCGACTCGACCTGTTTGCAATTGTTCTAGGGCTTGCTGGAGCGCGCTTGCATAGTCGAGCGGTTGAATTTGGGGGAACAATTGGCGCGCGCTGTCATCGCGCACAATGACTTGATTTCGCAAACCTTCAATCAACGGATGCGCGATGTTTGCCGAAATCGGCGTCATCCAATGTACCCAGTACGACGAAAGATTGGGCGTCAACACAGGAACGGGAATGAGCCAGCGTTTCAAGCCGCGCGCTCGCGCATAACCCAGGATCATCTCGCCATAGGTTTGCACATCGGCGCCGCCAATTTCGATCACGCGATCCGCGCTTTCAGGCACGCGCAAGGCTTCGACGAGATAACTCAACACATCTCGAATGGCAATGGGCTGAATGCGCGTGTAAACCCAGCGAGGACAAATCATCAACGGCACACGCTCCGTCATCGTGCGAATAATTTCGAACGACACGCTTCCCGACCCAACGATGATCGCCGCACGAAATTCGGTCACAGGCACGCCTGCCTGTCTCAGCGCTTCGCCTGTTTCTTGACGCGAGCGCAAATGTTTCGACAAGTCCGTGTCAGGGTTGCCTAAACCACCCAGGTATAAAATGCGTCCGACACCCGCGCGTTTTGCTGCGTTCCCAAAATTTTTGGCAGCCGTCAAATCGCGATTGCGAAAATCGGCAAGGTCGCTCATGCTGTGAACAAGATAGTACGCCGCGTTCACATGGTGCATCGCCGCATCGAGCGTTTCGGGCTTGAGCACATCGCCTCGCACGATTTCAACTTGCGCCAGCCAGGTTCGTCCCTGCAAGCGTTCAGGATCGCGCGCCAGGATTCGGACACGATAGCCCGCTTCGAGCAAGCGCGGAATCAAGCGCCCGCCGACGTATCCTGTCGCACCAGTAACAAGAATCAGTGATTGATTTGCCGAATTCGAAAGAGCCGCCATCTGTCACCCGCCAATTATTTCAAACCGATCAGTTGTTTGGACAGTTTATGCATGTGGGGATTGGGAATCAGTCTGCCGCCACGCACGGTTGCGTTTTGTCCCCAACCCTGCGCGGTGCGACCATCCCATTTTTCCGCGCGAACATTTGCAGTTAGGTCGCCCACTTTTTCGGATGTGCGACTGAGCAAAATCACTTCGTACCCATCTTTCGCTAAATCGGCGGCAGGCACGCGTCCCATTTGTCCACTGCCGCCCGTGATAATGACTTGCTTCATAATCACCTCGCACAACAAAACGCCTGTAATTTACTTGATAGGCGTTCGTCCCTGACCATCCTCAGCACGAAAAGTATGATTCTTTAATCGCTCGAGCAGTGGCGTAATCAACCGCGCGTGCTCCTTATTCATCAACTTGCTTATCGCTTGCTCAAAAACGTTCAAATGCTTGCCGATCATTTGCGGCATCACTGCACGCGGCGACATCGTATCTTTCAACCATTGCTGCAATTCGCCCATTAGATCAGGCACGTCGAATGCCAACGCGCACGAAAGGGCATCGATCAAAAACAGAGTCGCAAAATTCACATTGGCGACGCTGGCTGCGTGGTGCCGCTTGGCTGGCAGCGAATCGATGAACGTTTGAACAGTCTCGCCCGCCAATTTTAATCGCATCCTTTGTATTTCGTTAACCACTTGACGCGCCCGACGCGATGGCGACCAATATTCGGCGCGCATTTTGACGGTGGCGAGTTGCTGCACCGCCGATAACGTGTCGGCGCCAAGATACTCACCTGGCAGATGAGCGTGTAAAGAAGGTAAACTGTTCAATATGCGACCGCCAAGGACGAGTGGAGCGGTTGGTCGTTTTGCCGCATCGAGCCAAGGGATCAATCCCGCTAGACCAACCACGGTCGTCACCGAGACGCCAATGGCATTGGGTTTGGAAGTGCGCGCCAAATCAACCATGTCCTCCAACGGCGTGCCCTGTCCCAGATACGCCACGCGCCAACCTTGTCGCCGCGCGAGCAAGGCATAGATAATCAGACCGAGTTGATGTTCTTCCAATGGCGCACACGCCACTGCCATCAGCGGCATGGTAGAAGGCAACGCAGGCTGGGATTGCAAGACCGCGAAGAGTTTCTGTTGAATCACATTGCTCGCCAGATGTTCCTGCCATACGGTCATTTGTGTGCGCACCCAACGATCGCCAATCTCTTTCATCGTCGGTTCGATAATCGAGAGCGCGACTTGCTCGGGCGTGAAGAGCGCAAAAGCTTCATCGAGCAATTGCCGCGCGGAGGACTCATCCGACCTGGCGAACGCTTCGAGCAGATTTGTCTGTAATGAAATAATCGGTTGAACTGATTCAATCGCATTGGTCGAAACGTTTTTTTCATGGCGCAGACGCAACAGCGTACTTGCCTGCGCGGGCGCCACACCCGCTTCGACTTGCTGTTTGATGAACATGACATCGGCGATATCGTTATCATCGTAGAGGCGATAGCGATTGTCCGTGTCGCGGTGTGGCGACGGCACGCCGTAGCGTCGTTCCCACGCGCGGAGTGTATGCACGGACACACCCGTGCGTTCTGAAACTGTCTTGATCGTGAATCCAATCGAGTCAAAAGCCATCGTGGTCACTCTCGTTAATTACGCGCTGGTAACGCAGTTTGTCTTCGATAAAACCAGCCGAGCGGAATCATCAATGCGACTAGTCCCGCCATGACCCAAGCCGAATTCGCGACTATAGGTGTTGGCGCTTGCTTAGCGGCAATACCGATGAATGACCAAACCAACACCAGCAAGAATGCCACATCGCCACGCGTCAATGCCATTGCCAGCCCCAGGGTTGTTGCGACAGCAAGCATAATTACCGCCCAAACCTCTGGCGCGATGCCAAAGCCGTCCCACCGCCAGTAATAAAGCAAGTCAGTGATGTTCGCAATTGTCGCAACGCTAATCCAACCCAGGTAAACGCTGAATGGAATATTCACGCACCACTTTTCGGCTACCGAAACCTGAACGCGCCCATTCTCGATTCGAACGTAGATTGCAATCAACGTGAGGAGCAACGATACCATCACCACGACCGACAGCGGAAACAATTCATAGTGCCACGTGAACAACCACCCCGCATTCAACACGCCGCTCAACGCGTACCACCAACCGATGCGTTGCAACCGTGAATTATACCGCTGTGACGGCAGCGCCTGGTAAATCGAAAAAGCGATCCAGCCGATGTAGATGACGCTCCAAATTGCAAACACATAACCGGCGGGCACAAAAAAGACCTTGAACTGGTCAGAGATCGCACCCGTGTTTTTGCCGTTCAAGGGCAACGCGCTGGCAAGTACATTGACGGCCAACGCGATGACGGTCACCAGAATATTGATGAAAGGCAAAACCTGTTTCATTGCACCCTCCTCGTCTAAACTTACACACACTATACATTTTTGTCTATTGTTTGTCAAGTGTTTGTATAAATTCTTGTGATTTCTTAATCTACCGCGCACTTGGTATTGAGCGAGACTGAGCATGCCGGATTTCGCACGGCGGCTGGTAAAACACTGTAAATCGTTCGGGAAAAAAGTTGCCCCCGACCTTGTCGGGGGCAACTTTTTATGGAGGCACGCGGTGGGATTTGCCGTTTACATGCTGGGTGGCAAGATGACTCTATCGATGACGTGGATCACGCCGTTCGATGCGGGAATGTCGGTGATGATAACATTTGCGTCGTTGATCGTCACTTTGTTGCCATCTACCTTGATCTTGATTTCAGCGCCTTGGGCAGTCTTGGCACTGTTGAGTTTGACCACATCAGCTGCCACCACTTTGTCAGTGACCACGTGATACAGCAAGATGCCTTTTAGTTTCGCCGGGTCTTTGAGCAAAGCATCAACCGTGCCGGCGGGCAGTTTGGCAAAGGCATCATCGGTCGGCGCAAAGACGGTGAACGGTCCAGTGCCTTTGAGCGTATCGACGAGACCGGCGGCAGTCACGGCGGCAACGAGGGTCTTGAAACGTCCATCGGCAATCGCGATTTCAGCAATCGTCTTGGGTGCTTCGGGTGGC
>JACRMI010000025.1 GCA_016215025.1 Chloroflexota bacterium | reverse complement strand
TGAAACGCACGGGCAAACAATTCGGCTTGACTGGGTTGTGGCATCGCAGACCTCACGGGAGAGTGTGCCACACACTATCTCAAGGCTATGTGATTGTCAAAGTGCGATAAGATTTACTCAACCCTGGAATACAGGCTAAGATAATCATAGTCGTTGAACCAAGGCACTCCCAACGGCATCCGCTGCGGATAGAATTGAATCACGCGACTGAAAGAGTCGCTCAACGTGGGTGCATCGTCACACTGAATTTTTGTCAATCGCCCATCGACTTGCTTGGCGGAAAACGTTGCGATGCGCTCGGCGAGCAATGCGGGACGATCATCCACTTTGCAGACGAGATACTGCGCTCGAAACTCAGGATGCGCCGCAACGCTCAAGCCACCCGCAAAACCGCTGGGCCATTTATCTTCGTCGTAAGCCACGCACCCATGCCGCGTTCGTGCGCGGCTTGCACACATGCGCGAACACATTTCATCCAATCGTCGCCCATATAGGGCGTGCGCAAACCAACGCGAGCGTGCATGAAAAAGCCGCCCCAGCCCGCTTTTTGTATCAAGTCGATTTGACGAACAAGCTCGCTGGGATCAAGTTCATCGTTCCACGACCAGAAAGGAATCTCGCGATACTCGTTCGGTGGATTTTGAAAGTGAGAGAGTGGTTCAGTCATTGTTCACAACTCATGTTGTCATTGCGAGGAGCATGCGGAGCGTGCGACGAAGCAATCTCCCGATCTTAATTGGGGATTGCTTTGCCGCTTTGCGGCTCGCAATGATATTCTGCTAAAATTCAAAACGATTGTGCCGTAATCGTCAGCTTTCCCGATCCCGTCAAAGCAATTTCCAGAGTGCCAGGATATCGAGTTTGATAATCGATTGGATCGCCGTTCCACTCGACCGAATATTTTTGAGCTGGCGACAAGACCGCGACCGCTAACCAGGGTCGTGGGTTTGAATCGTGAATAAGCGTGGCTTGCAGCGATGATTTGTCGTCCGATACTTGCAAATCTTGAATCCACGTATCGAAGCCGCAAGTGAGCGTCCCAGGTGTGTGATACGCGTTGAACCACAGCAACACTGGCGTGGACAATCCGCCAAATTGGTGCCAGCCCGCGCCGCGCCGCGATTCGACGATGAAATGTTCAAAGCAATGATACGACGCCGCCACTTCGTCTTGCCAAATCTCCAGCGCCGTGTGCGCGATGCGAAACGCCATGTCGCCATAACCTAGGTCAAGCAGCGCTTTCCAAATGAACCATTGATACGGGAACCAAACGGCGCCATTCCAATATCCATCGCGGCGATAATACGGCGCGCTCTGATCAACCGCCGTCAAGCCAACGGGAGTCCACAAATGCTCTGCCGATTCGATTTGATGATACAGCGCGCGCTCTTGCGATGAATTACATATGCCAGCGAAAAATGGTGTGACGCCATCGAGCGTGCGATTCAAGTTGTGACCTTCCGAGTTGCGCAAGATGCCATCGGGATTATCCGTCTGATCGTGAATGACGTAGCTGAAAATCTTGTCAAGCCCATCCCACGCATAGCGATTCAGTGCATCGTGCCAAACATCAATGTCGGATTGATAGTCGGCACCATGATTATCCAAGCCCAATTCGCGCGCCGCTTGCTGTAAAATTTTCGCGACTCGAATCGCATGTGCAGTTGTGACGACAGGTGTCACGGTTGATTCGAGATGGCGTTTATGCGTTTCAACTTGCGGCGGCAAATCATCCCAGCCGCCTGAATTGTAAAAGTAATCCCAGGTCTTGAGTAAGTTCGATTTCATGCGGCGCGTGGTCGAACTGCCCAAGCGTCCCGCGATGAACAAATAGAATTGGCGCAGACGCGGATAGAAATATTCGAGCAATTCACGCGAGCGCGTCCGATTCCACAATTCCTGGAACGCATAAATCTGCACGGGCACCGGACTGCCGTGATGAATAAACGCCGCGTGTGGATCGCCGACAGGCGTCGTGTACGCATTGAGACAATCAATGCCGCGCGCCGGATCGATGCCGAGCAATCCCAAGCTGATGAAACCCGAATCCCAGGTATAAAGACAGTCCCACCATTTCCCAGGCGTAAAGTGGCGAATAAAATTGCCGCGCGTGTAAACCGGGTAGACCACGTTCGTCATCAGCGTCGCCGCCATGCGCTCTTGGCTAAAGCGATATTTTTCGCCTGCTGGGTTTGCGTCGATTGCGATTTGGGTTTGCTGCGCGCGCGCATATTCTGCTTCGATGGACGGCGCATCGAAGGCAAGCAACTGTTGATTGACTTGCTCCGAGCTTCCATTGCAAACCAATCCATGTAAGATCGATTTGGAATGCGGCTCTAGCGAAATCGGACGGATAAAGACGTTGGTGAAATGTCCGCGATCATCCGAATGTAATTCGGTCTGCACATGCTCGTTGGTAAAATAGCGCAGCGTGCGATCTAATTCACCGGAGAATATTTGGCGAACGACAGAAGATTCGCCCGTCCACACGAGACCATAAACACTCGACAGGTCTTGATAATTGACAAGCAACGAATTTTCGCGTGGACCTGCTTGGACTTTGGCAACAGGATTCCATTCATGCTGACTGAACTGCACGCGCTCGCGGTCGCGCTTTTCGATCAAAACAAATCCATCCAACTCGATTGCGCCGCCGCCCAGCGAAATCAATTCGAATCGATAGGTGTCCGCCGCGCGCGCACCCAACGGAATCGCACGCAATCTAAATTCGACAGCCGAGTCAAAGCAAACGCGATCATTGACCAACCCACGCAATTGAAAATCGACGGGACCGCCGTTCGCACGATAACGCGCCAACAACAATCCATCTTCCAATCGCTGGGGAATCGCAATCTCGTACGTCAGGCGATCACCGGCTGATTTGCCAAAATCGCAACCGATGCCTGTGCCATGCACAAATCCATGGCCACGAATCTCGCCGCGCCGCCAGCCTTCGTAGACCAAGTTGTCAGACGGGCGCGCAGTCGCATATTGGAGATCGGCGTAATCCAACGCATCGATCCAATTTGCACCGGGAGGAAGATGTGGATCAGCGGGCAGAATCGCTTCTTCGGAGTACGGCTTGAGCGGCGGAAAGTTGAGGTACGCCATATAGTGCAGCGCGAGGTTCTGTGGCACATCGGTATGGTTGACGAATTCGCAGCGTACCCAGCGCGCATTGGCGTCAGAATTCTCAGGCAACGCAAAGTAGGAAACGTCGCAATAGACCTGGTCTTTCCATTCCAAATCGAATCGATATGAAAAAAATGACAAGCCCGGCGAAACTTGCCAAGGATGATAACCCGATTCCCACTGCGAATGCGGCACGGTGACGCGGCTGCGATAATACGCCGGAAAGACACTCAGATCGAAACGAATGCCCTGCGCGGGATCGGCGATGTGCGCGACGCCCGCATATTTTTTGGTGTACGGTCCCCAGCTTGGCAGTCGCAAATCGTGAGAGCGTGGGTGCGGGAGAAGATTCGAATCGCTCATGCGAAAACGCGTCGAGAAATGATTTGTTTCGGGCCCGTGATTTCGAACGAACCGTTCAAGCGAATATCTTCCGACGAACTGCCGATCATCACTTGCATCGTCCCAGGTTCGACGACAAGTTGAATCGCTTCGTCGTAGAACGCAAAGAGCGCGATGGGCAAATCGAAGGTGACTGCGCACGATTCGCCCGCGGTGAGGTGAACACGCCTGAATCCCTTCAACTCTTTCACGGGACGCGGCACACTGGCAACCTCATCGCGAACGTACAACTGCACCACCTCATCACCTGCCCGCGCGCCGACATTTTTGATTTTTGCATGAACGGTTACGCGCGCATCCGTCGTTTCGATTTTCAAATTCGAATATTCGAACTGCGTGTAACTCAAGCCATGACCAAACGGAAACAGCGGCTGAACTGACAGCGAAACATAGTTGGTGTGCCAATTCGAACGCCCGCCTGATGGTTTGTGATTGTAGAAAATCGGAACCTGACCGACGGAACGGGGCCACGTCATCGTCAATTTGCCGCCTGGGTTCACATCGCCGAACAAAACGCTGGCGACAGCGCTTGCGCCTTCTTCGCCCGGCAACCACGCTTCGACAATCGCCGGAATACTTTCGACGATCTCCGGAATCGCGAATGGGCGACCGTTGACCAGCACGAGAACTGTCGGCTTGCCAACCGCGGCAATTTTTTCGACGAGTTCTGGCTGCACGCCAGGCAACGCCAGGTCGGCGCTGTCGCGTGATTCGCCGCACGTGCAATCGATCTGCAAGCCCGACCGGTCGCCGACGACGAGAACGACCACCTCCGCTGCTTGCGCGACTTGAATCGCTTGCTCAAACCCCGATCGGTCTGCATCGTTGACCTTGCAACCTTCTGCATAGAGCACGTTCGTTTGCGGCGAAACTTGCGCACGAATCGCATCGAGAATTGTTTGGGCGTGACGCGACCGACCGACCTGGCTGTCTGGCGGGTCGCCGACGTGCGCGGGATAGGCATAGTCGCCGAACAAGGCGCGCGTCTGATGTGCGTTGGGTCCGATGACTGCAATACTGTTGAGCGTCTTGGAAAGAGGCAGAACGTCGTTATCGTTCTTCAACAGCACGATGCTTTGTTCGGCGATTTGTCGGGCAAGTTGGCGTTGCTCCGGTTGATCGAAGACGGACAACACGCGCTCCACATCGACAAAGGGTTTCTCGAACAAGCCCAGTTCAAATTTTTTGCGCAAGACGCGCTCGACCGCTGTATCGACAATCGATTCCGGAATCAATCCCGCTTGAAGGGATTGCACCAAAGGCGGACCGTAACAATCTATCGACGGCAATTCAACATCGATGCCGGCGTTGAGCGCGAGCGCCGCCGCATGGGCTTGATCGGGTGCCACATGATGATAATCGTAAAGCATCGGAATCGCGCGATAATCGGAAACGACCACGCCATCAAAACCGATTTCGTCGCGCAAGAGGTCGGTCATGATCGCATGCGACGAAGCAACCACCGCGCCATCGAGTTCCGAGTACGCGTTCATCATCGACGCCAGCTTTGCTTCTTGGACGACCGCTTGGAACGGCATCAAAAACACGTCGCGCAGTTCGCGCAGACCAACGTGCACGGGTGTGCAATTCATGCCCGCTTCGGAAATGCCGTGACCGAGAAAGTGCTTGCCCGTCGCCATCACACCTTCGCGCAAATCAGGACCTTGCAAGCCGCGTACATATGCCATGCCCATGCGCGAAACGAACAACGGGTCTTCGCCAAACGTTTCTTCGACGCGTCCCCAGCGTGGATCGCGCGCAACATCTAACACCGGCGCGAGTCCCTGATGCGTACCGACCGCGCGCATTTGCGTGCGAATGATCGTCGTCATTTTTTCCGCGAGTTCCGGCATCCACGTGCTTGCCAACCCAGCGATTTGCGGAAAGCACGTCGCGCCGTGCGCCATAAAGCCGCTGCAACATTCGTCGTGAACAATGGCGGGGATGCCCAGCCGCGTGTGGTGGACGAGATACGCTTGAATCGCGTTGCACATCCTGGCAATATCTTGCGGTGCAAGCGTGCTCCCGCCGCCGACGCGCGTGATTTGTCCAATGCCTTGCGCCATCAACGCCGCTGCTTTACTTGCCGAAAATCCTTGCCGCTCGTCTTGCAAATTCTTCACCTCGCAAGAACCAAGCTGCGCGATTTTTTCTGCGAGCGTCATGCGCGCCAACAAATCTTGCACGCGTTCGGCAATCGAGTACGCGGGATTTTGATAATTCGGATTACTTTCGGTCATGACGATGACTCCTCTGGATGGGCAGCAGAACCTTTGAAATTCTCAAGCTCCAAACCGGTGACGCGCTGGGATTCGATCGCGCGCCCGTAGTAGGCGGGACGATTCGGTCCCCATACGACGCGACAGTTGCGCAAGATAATGTCGTCGGCATCATGAATAAAAAAGCCCGCCGTCTTTTCTTGAATGATTCCTTCGACATCGCATGGACGGCGGTCGTACATGCCACTGCAATAATCGGTTGTCTTGTTGATCTCGACGCGGACATTTTCCAACAACACTTCTTCGATGCGACTATCGGCACAGCCGCCGATGTACACTCCATTTTCGCTGCGGCATAGTATATTATTGAATCGAATATTTCGCACCTTTCCGACGGTGCCTTCGGTTTTGCCATCGGCGAAACGATAGAGTGTCCCAGGCGCGCGCTTGAATGCGGTGATATAAATCGGCTCGGCTTTGCCCCACCACACGTCGGCAAACAATCGCGATTCGACGATGATGTTCGAAAAAAGCACATTCTCAATCGTGCCTTCATCGCGATTCTGAATGCCCACGCCCCGATTGGACGCTTTGATGACGCAGCCCTCGACGATGATATTACGCATCGTGTCCATATTTTCGCTACCCAGCTTGAGCGCGCACGAGGTCGAGGTGAGAATGCAGCCGGTGATAGTGATATTCTCGCACAAACCGTACTCGGCGTAATCACGCCGATTCTTGATGCAGATGGAATCATCCGCCGATTCGATGTAGCAATTGCTGATGCGCACATTGCGGCAGTGATCGATGTCGATGCCATCACAGTTGCGGACCTTGAGACTGTTCAGAATGCGGATGCTCTGAATCAAAACATCCTGGCAACCGGCAGGATGAACGCACCAATACGCCGCATTCGCAAATGTGACCTCGCGAATTGTCACGTTGTTGCAACCGATCAACGTGAGCAAATGCGGGCGTCGATCAATGCCATTGACGAACTTGTAGTTGTAATGCGTGGGTTCTTCGTTTTCCATAAACTCTGTCCCACGACCATCAATCGTCCCAGTCCCAGTTATCGCGATATGATTCGCGCTCTTCGCGCTGATCCACATTGATCCTTCCGACCAATTGTTGAACGGCGTTTCGGTGTAAAGCGATTCGACTAAACTCGCGCGTAGCGTCGCGCTAGCTTCGATATTTAAATCGACGTACGATTTTAGCTTGAATGGTCCCGTTACAAACACGCCGCCGGTCGGCACGATTACGCGACCGCCACCCTTTGCGTGGCATTCATCGATCGTGCGCTGGATCGCAGCCGCATTATTGGTTACGCCATCGCCGACTGCGCCAAAATCGACGATATTAAATGAAGGCACTAGACATTTCCTCGATTAAGATTTCCGTGGCTAAAAATATTCTAATGCAGAAACTCTATTTTACCCGCGCGTCGCTTCCCAACTCAACACATCGCCTTCGATCAATCCTTGGATTCCAAGTCGCTGAAGCATGTGCAATATTTCGGCGCGGTGCATATGGTCATGCGTGATGACGTGTAATATAGTTCCCGCGTAGGTCTTGCGTTGGGGTGGCTCGTCGAGCACATCAACATACGTATCGTAAAGCCGTTGCGTATCACGAAGTCGCCGGGCAAACTGTGCAAAATCGCTAAAGGCAAGTTCGAAACGTCGTTGGAATTCCAGAACCGCTTGCCTCTCCATCGATGCGCGGCGGACAGGGCGGGCGGACATCAAATCGGTCCAAATTTCGATGTTGCCGATTATGTGACGGAATGTCTCTCTGATCGTTCGCTGTCCGATCTCGAATTCTTGATCGAGTTGTTCGTCGCTCAAAAGATTGGTGAACTCTAATACTCGTCGTGTTGTCCACGCATCATGTTCCAAGAGTCTGTCGAGAAGGTCTAGAGTTTGCATAGGGACGCTACACCCTGAACGTCAACGCGGCAACCGACAGCGGCGGCAATTCCACAAGCGCCTGGCTCTCGCGTAACTGAACATTGGTGAACACTTGGCTACAAATATTCTTCGGTCGCTCAAACGTGTTACGCGCTTGCGCGTTTGCGCCCGTCACGATCTCCGCCGATTCGATACGTTTCAGTTGTCGTCCAATCAAATCGATATGAACAGGCGCGATGTCGCTCAAGCTGCGATTGACCAGAAACACATGCAACTGGCCGTCACCCAAGATGGCACTGGAATCGATTGTGTTGACGTAGCCATAACTGCGACTTGCGTACCCAGGTCCTTTGACCATCGCTTGCAGCGCCACGCCTTCACGCCGACGGACATACATCACGAACGGATAATAAATCGTATGCAACAACATCTCGTCATTGCGCGTGTGAATCGGCGCAATCGCGTTGACGATTTGCGCGAGGTTCGCGATCTTGACCACATCGGCATGACGAATAAAGCTGTTCAAAAATCCTGCGACCACCAACGCATCTTCGAGATTGTATTCCTCCTCGATCAAATGCGGCGCAAACTGGTCACGCCCATTGGTATGTTCGGAACTTGTCGTGCGATACCAAACATTCCATTCGTCGAAACACAAATAGTGCCGTTTCTTGCTTCGCAAACGCGCCTGCACAAATCGACACGCCGCGTCCATCTCTTCGATTTGCTTGTCGATGGAATTGGTCACCGCCAAAAAATCCGCCGTGTCGCCGTTTTCATTTCCGACGTAGCGATGTAGGCTGACGTATTCCGCATAACCGCCGATGTATTCGAGCACCGTGCGGTCCCATTCCATGTAGGTCGGCAAGCTCGTGGTACACGAACCACACGCGACCAACTCGATACCTGGGTCGGTGTCTTTCATCAGCTTGGCGGCTTGCTGCGCGCGAATGGCATATTGATCGGCGGGAACATGCCCCAACTGCCAAGGACCGTCCATTTCATTGCCCAAGCACCACAGCTTGACGCCATGCGGATCGCGCGATCCATTCGCCGCGCGCATGTCGGCGTACTTGGTTCCCGCCGGGCTATTGCAGTACTCGACCCAGTTACGCGCTTCTTCCGGCGTACCTGTGCCGAGGTTGACGGTCAACATCGGCGTCCAATCCATTTTGCGCGATAGCTTTATGAACTCATCCGTGCCAAAGTGATTCGGTTCGATACTTTGCCAAGCTAGCTCGCGAATTCTAGGGCGCGACTCGCGCGGACCGATGCCATCCTGCCAATGATACCCCGACGCAAAGTTGCCGCCGGGATAACGCAGCGCCGTCATACGCATCTCGCGCAACGCCGCCAGCACATCTTTGCGAAAACCCTCTTCGTCCGCGTGAATGGAATCAGGTTGATACACACCTTGATAGACGGCGCGCCCCAAGTGTTCGAGAAAGCCGCCGAAGATGCGCGGGTCTACAGGTGCGATAGCGTAATCGGGATGAAGCGTAATCAGAGTTTGTTCCATCAGAGTGTTTTAACCCAATTATCTTCTGCCACGCCATTCTTGCTTTCATTCAGCAGAGAACTCAATTCTCCAATGTGATAAAGATTGTGGCGCAGCAAAAACAATACGACACCCAACTTGGTTGTCCCTGCCCATCTGAACGACTTGTTTTCAGAATCCAAATCGATTTCAGACAACCATTTTTCAGTTTTTACCTTTAACTCGCCGATGCCTGCGATAATGTCACTCGGCGATGGAAGTTCTTCTCTCTTCATCGTTGCTGGATTACATTCAAAGGAAATGCCCGAAGGAAAAAACATGGTGGACACGTCTTCGATATAGTATTTGACGCCTTTCAGAATATGGAATGCCGTGCCTGCTGGAGTATTCGGTCCACATCCTGTGTGCAGCCATGCATCCTTATCAAATTCTTTGACGATCCCTTCAAACACGCGCCAGGTGTGCGCGTACTGATTAATAATTTCAGCTTTCATTGTTTCGTTACCTTTATGACGCCATTACACTTGCTTGTACATGAAGATGATATGCTCGGCAGGTTTATATCCATGTTTCGTGTAAAACGTTTTCGCGGGTAAATATCGATTGGTTAACAACGTCAATCCAGCCAATCCTTCTGATTGGGCATAGGTTTCAGCGTGCGCTAAAAGCTTTTCGCCGTATCCTTTTCTTTGAAAACGTGGGGCGATAAATAATTCATCGACAAACAACTCATCCTTTGTCCACCACGTCTTTTGATGGGCGAACATCGCGCCCACAATCACTTCCTTTTCGCAGATGACGAATCCCACAAACTTTTCATTGGATACAAACTCTTTCAAGTATCTGGTCGCTGTTTCATTGGTCCAATGATTGTTCCAAGGTTCTCCGTTGTACGCTTCGATGAGCAAGCAAACACAGGTCTCTAAATCGCCAGGATGAAACTCGCGCAGCATCACACCTTCCCTTTCTTGCCTTCGCAAACTCACTGTCCCAGTACGCGCACACGTATTATTTTATCCGCTTTGTGACAACTGACAAATATCAGCATTCAGGTGCAACCCAGAATTAGCAAAATCTAGTCGATTGCGTTAGAATCTTCCGTAGAATTCCCCTTTGATGGGTGGGCAAGTTTCCAACTTGCCTGGCAAATTAGAAATTTGCCTTACATTTTTCACAGGAGAAAATAATATGACACTCGATGGCTTTCAAGTTCCTTTATCGACTCTAGACAGCGCCGACCGCGAACTCGCCTTTCGGTTTGCGCCGCACATTTTTTTCGCCGACGAAGAACCCTTCCTCCCCCTTTTGGTTGGTTACACGATTTTTCGTGACGAGGCGCAATCGCTTTCGTTTCCCAAGCGGCGCATCGAACGGCAACGATTGCCCAAATGGGAATCCGCGATCGAGTATGCGGTCTGGATGGATTGGGACATCGGACATCTCTACGAATTGGAACACACGTGGAGCTATGTCGGCGCGAATGGCGAACTTGTTTTTTCCGAAGCGAGTTGGCACGGCGGCTGGTCGCCCATGACGCTCGACGATGATTCGATGCCGCGTGAGGGTACGCATCCCATCGTTTATTCTCAACCCGGCAAACATGCTTTCGCTCCCTCGCCCGATTGGTTTTTGGAAATCAAGGAAAAAGTGATCGAGGAAACAACACAACTAGCAGGGAAAGATGGCGTGCTCGTTCAAGCGATGTACGGCGGACGAATTCAAAAGATGCCGCACGACGACGAACTTGCCACGGCGTACTGTCGCCGCCGTGCGTTTTCGCCGTCGTTGCGATTCACCCAGCGCGTGGACATTTCCCGCGACATGCTCGTGCCCTGGGAAACCATGTTCGATTGGATTCCCATGCGCGTGAATTGGTGGATGGAACAACTACGCAGCGGAGCAGCAGTGTGAAATTTTATATGGGACGCTGATGAACACAGATGAACACGGATTTTTTATCTGTGTTTATCTGTGTAATCTGTGTCCAATTATTCTCTACCTGGAAAACTTTCAACTATGACACATTCCTCATCTATTCTTCCGTTACTCTATCTCGGCGGCGAAAAAACCTGGGAGATGCCGCAACTACCTTCGCTCAACACGCTCCCGCCGCGTGCGACACTCATTCCATTTCCATCTGTTTCTACCGCGCTCACCCTCGACCGCACACAATCGCCCTGGTTTGCGAATCTCAGCGGCGAATGGCAATTCAAAATCAAGCGCAAACCTGATGAAGCAACTACTGATGAATTGAACGCGAGCGATTGGTCGAGCATTAACGTCCCAGGGAATTGGACGATGCAAGGATTCGGCAAGCCGCAGTACACCAATATCGTCATGCCGTTTCCGCAAAAACCACTGCACACGCCCGAAGAAAATTCGACGGGGATTTATCGCCGCGAGTTTGTCGTAGCCGAAAGTTGGCGCGGTCGTCGCATCGTTTTGCATTTCGGCGGATGCGAAGGCGCACTGTATGTCTATGTCAACCGCGAACCAATTGGCATCAGCAAAGATGCACGCACGCCCGCCGAATTCGATGTGACGAATGTCGTGCACCTGGGCGAAACGAACGAACTCATCGCCGTCGTGGTGCAATGGTCAGACGCAAGCTTCATCGAAGACCAAGACCATTGGTGGCAAGCGGGGTTGCAACGCGAGGTATATTTGTACGCGACGAACATCCCGCATCTTCAAGATGTTTTCGCCCGCGGCGACCTCGATGCAAATTTGCGCGACGGCATTTTGCGCGTGACGTGCAAAATCGGTTTTGCTGGCGAGACGCATGACGATTGCTCCGTTCAAGCGCAGTTGTTCAATGAAAAGCACAAGCCAGTCCTCAAGCAAGCGTTGATCGCTACAAGTGGCAAGCCAAAATCGCCGCGCAATCAAGTCGTCTTTGAACAGCCCGTGCGCGCGCCAAAACCCTGGTCGGCGGAGACACCCAATTTGTACACGCTCGTCGTCACGCTCATCACGCCGCACGGCGAGGAAAGTACCGCGTGCCAAATCGGTTTCCGCAAAATCGAAATTTGCGAACGACAGTTGCTCATCAACGGCAAGCGCGTAATGATCAAAGGCGTGAATCGGCACGACCATGACGATACAACGGGCAAAGCACTGAGTCGTGCGACGATGGAAGCCGACATTCGTTTGATGAAACAGTTCAACGTCAATGCGGTGCGCACGTCGCATTATCCCAACGATCCGTACTGGCTTGAGCTATGTAATCGCTACGGACTCTATGTCGTCGACGAAGCGAACATCGAGGCGCACGCGTTTTATAACGATCTCTGCAACGATCCGCGTTACACATCCGCCTTTGTCGCTCGCGTTCGCGCGATGGTCGAACGCGACAAGAATCATCCGTCAATCATTTTCTGGTCGCTCGGCAATGAAAGCGGCTACGGACCGAATCACGATGCAGCGGCGGGCTGGGTGCGTGGCGCAGACCCATCGCGTCCGTTGCATTACGAAGGCGCAATTTCACGTTGGGCAAATCGCACTTGGGGCGATGGACATCGCGTCGCCGATGTGGTTTGCCCGATGTATCCAGCCATCGATAGAATTATCGAGTGGTCGCAGACGAGCCAGGACTGGCGTTCGATGATTCTGTGCGAGTATTCGCACGCGATGGGTAACAGCAATGGTTCGCTCGCCGATTATTGGGCAGCGTTCGAAAAATATCCTGGGTTGCAGGGCGGATTCATTTGGGAATGGATCGATCACGGCATCAAGCAAACGACAGAGGATGGAAAAACCTACTGGGCATACGGCGGCGATTTTGGCGATGTACCAAACGACGCGAACTTTTGCACGGATGGAATCGTGTTTCCGAATCGTACGCCGCATCCCGCGCTGTACGAATTCAAACACCTTGTTCAACCCGTGCGCGTTGAGCTGCTTGATGCGCGCGGGAGTATCCGCGTCGTCAACAAACGCGATTTCACCTCGCTCGACGATTTAGCCGGCGAATGGGAATTGACTGTCGATGGCAAGCGCATTCAATCGGGCAAACTGCCGCGCCTCAATATCGCGCCCGGCGAGTCGTTGGAGATTAGAAACCTGGTTTCTCCCCTGCGAGGAAACCAGGTTTCTGTGGGTGAGCAATTCCTCAACTTTCGATTCTCTCAACGCCAAGATACGTGGTGGGCAAAAGCGGGACACGAGGTCGCATGGCAACAGGTTGCGCTGCCATCGCGCGTCCTTCGACTTGGCTCCGCTCCGCTCAGAACGCGTGCCATCATCGCAGAAGAAAACGAACACGCGATTATTTTGCGTGTCGGTCCAACGCGTGCGGTGTTTGATAAAACGACGGGGACGCTTGCGGAATTCGGCGCGGACGCAAATCTGATCGTGCGCGGACCATTGCTCAACGTCTGGCGCGCGGCAACGGACAATGATGGCATCAAGTTGATCCTGGGGCAAGAAGGAAGTGAAACGCTTGCGCGCTGGCTTGAGCTTGGCTTGGATCGAGTTCAACACGCGCTGAAATCAATTCGACTGATGCGCGCCAAGCAAGCGCCGTGCGTCGAGATCGTGCATTGTGCGTCGGGGCGCAGACAGTGGAACGATTTCGTTCACACGCATCGTTACACACTTTTGCCTGACGGCAACTTGCGCATCGAGAATATCGTGCGGCTCGACAAAAGTATTCGCGACATTCCGCGCGTCGGCGTGAGTATGATGCTTGCGTCGGGCTTGGAACTATTGGAGTGGTTCGGGCGCGGACCCTGGGAGAATTATTCCGACCGCAATGCATCGGCGATGGTAGGGCGCTACACGAGTACGGTGACCGATCAGTACGTGCCGTACATCATGCCGCAAGAAAATGGACATAAGACGGATGTGCGCTGGCTCACGCTCGCCAACGATCAAGGACACGGATTGCGCGTTGAAAGCGAACCGACGCTTGAATTTTCTGCGAGCCATTTCACCGATGCGGAATTGTTCGCAGCAAGGCACACGATCGATCTCGTCCCGCGCGCGCAAGTGATCCTCAACATCGACGCTGCACATCGCGGATTAGGGACCGCAAGCTGCGGACCTGACACACTTGAACAATATCGATTGCTTGAATCGGTCTATCGGTTTATCTACAAAATCACGAGTCGGTAAATCAACACAAGAACGGGCGGGATGTCAAAAGCATTCCGCCCGTTTTCTTCACGCAAAATTCACGTATCATTCACCTAATCTTTGCGGACAGATTCGACGGCAACTGCTATACTGACTCTACACCTTGTCAGAGCCAGACATGGGAAAATAACGGACTTTGGCAAACGGGTATTTTGGGCGTATAATAACATTATGAGCGTGGCTCTTGCTATTTGGAGCTAGCGTCGCTTCAACGGAGAAGTGAGTATGACCAATCGTGCATATCGCCGATTTCGCGCGACCCGATCCATCGCGCTTGGGTTCACCATACGCAACGCGCTTTTGCCCTTCCCCCGACAGATGTGCGTCCAATACTCTTTCGCCCGATTGCCTCACAATCCCTGCGATGGTCTCTGACAACTGTGTTGGAGACCTTTTTTCTATGCCTCTTCTTCGTTCGCGCGGGACTAGACCAACAACTCACCTTCGCATCCCAATTCGTTGACAGCAAGTAGAAGGAACGATGAAAGATGAATGACTCGGTACGAATTTTGCACTTGGAAGATGACGCGGCGGACGCCGAACTGGTTCAAGCGAAGCTCGATGCCTCTCAGTTGAATTACACCATCACACGGGTTCAGAGTCGCGACCAATTTAATCTCGCGCTGCGGACAGGCGGCTTCGACGTAATTCTGGCGGATTACCAACTGCCCGAGTACGATGGCATGTCCGCGTTGCGGCTCACGCTCGAACTGTGTCCGCAGGTCCCGTTTGTTTTTGTCTCAGGTGTTATCGGCGAGGACGCCGCAATCGAGGCGCTGGTGGAAGGCGCAACCGATTATGTGTTCAAGCAAAAACTGTCGCGGCTAGCTCCGGCGATCACGCGCGCCTTGCGCGAGGCGGAGAACCGGCGGGAACGTAAAAAGGCCGAGCAAGAAATCACCAACCTCGCGCGCTTTCCGGAAGAAAATCCCAATCCCGTGATGCGGACAACCTTCGATGGACGACTGGTCTATGCTAACACCGCTAGCCAAATGTTGCTGAAGGACTGGGCGTGCCAAGTAGGAGACCACTTGCCCGCATCGGTGCAAACTCGAATCGTCGATGCCCTCACCGGCAGAGCTAAGATCATTGTGGAAATTTCTTGCGGCGAATTGGTCTATTCGCTCATGATCGTACCGATTGAGAATGCGGGCTATGTCAATTTATACGGCAGAGAGATCACCGAGAGCAAACGCGCCGAACAAGCTCTGCGAAAACAATATTCCACGTTGCACAGTCTCATCGAGAGCGGGACCGCACTCATTTTTTCCGTCGACCGCCAGTATCGGTACACCAATTTCAACACCGGTCATGCGCGCGTGATGAAATTGATTTACGGCGCAGACATCGAGGTCGGGCATAGTCTGTTGGATTACATGACTGTGGAGCAAGACCGCGAGACTGCCAAGCGCAATTTGGATCGAGCATTGGCAGGCGAACAACTCGTCGAGGAAGCATATTCCGGTGAAGAGTACAAGTCGCGGCGCTATTTTCAGGTATCGCATGGACCGATCAAAAGTGATGACGAAATCATCGGCGTGGCCGTACTCTCGCAAGACATGACCGAGCGGCGGCAAGCGGAAGAAAAAATCAAACAGCAACTCGACGAACTTTTGCGCTGGCAAGACATCACGCTGAATCGAGAAGGACGCATTCAAGAACTGAAACTCGAAGTCAACCAGTTGTGCGAACGGCTGGACGAGGCACGTCGTTATTCCGTGACTGAACCCAGTTGACCCTCGCTCCGAATTGAGGATTGCTCTACCCAGAGAGGACGTAGAATGAATATCGAGCAACTGATTACCGCTTACAACGAAGCGGCTTTCGACACGGATCGCGTCAAGGCGCTTGCGCTGATTCATGCGGCCGTGAACGACGGGTTTTCACCGGAAGAGATTGTATTCCAAGTGGTGATTCCGGCGCTTGAGCGAACTGTCGCTTCGATCAGCGAAAGCTTTGATTTGAGCTTGGCGCAGCATTTTATGATCTCGCAAATCGCGGCTGAAGTGACCGAGGAGATGATCGCCAAGTTCAAAATTCCACCCCACAGCATCGGACGCATTGTGATCGGGACCGCACAAGGCGATCTTCACTCACTTGGAAAGCAAATTGTTATGGGCTGCCTCCACGCCAGGATGATCGAGTTTATCGATCTAGGTGTGAATGTCTCGCCCGAACGCTTTGTCGATGAAGCCGTAGCGCGCAATGCGCCGGTCATTGGCATTTCGTCGATGATGGTGCATACCGCTCGCGGTGAGAATGGCTGCCTGCGCGTGCGCCAGATTCTCAGGGAACGCCATCTGCAAGACCGGATCAAGATCATTGTTGGCGGCGCACCCTATCGATTTGATCCTGAACTTTACAAGACGGTGCAAGCCGATGCGTGGGCCTTGGACGGCATCACCGCCGGACAGGTTATTACGCAGCTTTTTAAGGAGGTGCAATGATGATTACCGGCATGGAACGGCTAACGGCGGCGATTAATGGGCAGACCTCTGACCGCATTCCCGTGTTTTGCAATTTGCTCGACCAAGGCGCGAAGGAGCTAGGCATCTCCCTCCAAGACTATTATTCTCATGGCGAATACGTGGCCGAGGCGCAACTTCGCATGCGCGAAAAGTACGGACACGACAACGTTTGGAGTTTATTCTACGTTGGTAAAGAGGCCGAGTTGGTTGGCTGCAAAAAAATTCTTTTTGCCAAGGATGGTCCGCCCAACGTCGAGCACCGGGTCATCCAATCGCTCGACGATATTCATCGGCTACAAATTCCCGACGATGTTTCCGCTCATCCCGCGTTTGAAGAAGCGCTGAAATGTATCAAGCTTTTACGCGCGCAAGTGGGCGGCCAATATCCCATCTGCGCGTACATCACGGCCTCGATGACATTACCCGCGTTGCTGATGGGCATGGACAAGTGGATGCAGCTACTCTTTATCGGTCCGGTCGCCGAGCGCAATGAGCTTTTGGAGAAATGCCATGCACTTTTCGTCAACGAAATCGCCGCCTATCGCCAAGCCGGAGCGGATGTGCTCGTTTACTCAAACCCGTTCGGCTCGACCGATACGGTCCCCTTGAAATTCTTCAAAGAGCATTCACTGCCCTGGATCGAAAAAGATATTCAAGCCGTAGGCGCGCAGGGCATTGTGTATTATTGCGGCATGTCGCGCTTTAACCCGGTGATTAATCTAGTCCTGGAACGAACCGGCATCGGCGTTTACTATCTTAGCCCGTTTGACGATATCGACCAGGGCAAAAAAATCATCGCCGAACGTGGCTTGACGTGTGGCGTCATCAATGACATCCAACTCATCGATTGGTCGCCCGAAGAAATCCGCAGCCAAGTCAAGCGCATGATCGAAGCGGGCAAGCCCGGCGGTCGGTTTCTTTTCGGAACAGGGGTCATGCCCTACAGCATCCCCGAAGAAAATATTCGAACGATGCTGGATGCGGCGTATGAATATGGCCGGTATATCAACTGAGCAGCATCAGAAAGAGAGTTTCCATGTCTGAGCCAGAACTCACGGTGGTATTCAAGGCAGAGCTTGCCAAGCTGGAGAATCGCGTCAAAAAACTAGCCGCCGATAAATCCAATCTCCAATTGACCATCCAGTTGATGAATCGCATAAGTGGGATGACCGGTCTTGAGCCAACGATCGAGAATACGCTGCACGCGGTCAGTGATGTCATTGGCGGCGTCAATCTCATTTTGTACTACTGGATCGACGACGAGATTTTCTATGCCGACGTCTACGGGAACCGTAAGCAGCTTACCACGATTGAAGACGACCTCGTGAAAAAAGTCGTGGAGACGCGCGAGTCGGTCGAGCTTGAGCACGAATTCAGCGATACCAAGATGCTAACGGCCGAGTTTACCAAAGCGTATACATGGAGCGTGCCACTGGTCGTTGGGCAAGATTTGATCGGCGTACTGAAGATGGAAAGTTTGCATCTGGGAATGCGAGAGCTATCTCAGCAATTGCCTGCCTTCTTTAGCTATGCTGCGCTCATTCTCAAAAATGAAATCTTGGGACAAAGTCGCCTGCAAAAAGCCTGCAACGCCTTGGCGGAAGAAATGACGATGCGCCAACGCATGGAACAAGAATTGCGGTTGACGAACGAAACCCTGGAAGATAAAGTTGCCGCGCGCACCGCTGACTTGCAAAACGCGAACGCACGGTTGGCTGAGAATGAAAAACAAATCACGAAGCTGCTTGACCGGTCAGAAAAATCGCGTCGGGCGCTGCTGAGTATTCTGGAAGATGAGAAACGCGCGCAAGCAGCGCTCCAACAAGAGCGCACGCTGTTGAGCCGCATCATGGAAACCAGCCCCGTCGGCATCACGCTGCTGAATCCTAATGGCGAAATTACGTTTGCCAATACTGAAGCGCAACATGTCCTATGTGTGAGCAAAAACGAAATCAGTCAGCGCACCTACAATATGCCGGTCTGGTCGATCACGGATTACGATGGCAAGCCTTTCCCAGACGACCAACTGCCCTTTGTTCAAGTGATGACGACCCGTCGTCCGGTGCATGATGTTCAACACGCCATTGCCAGTCCGGATGGTCAACGTCTGTTTCTGTCGATTAACGGCGCTCCAATTCTCGACGAGTTGGGCAACGTGGAAAGTGTCGTTTGCACCATTCAAGACATCACCGAGCGGAAACAAGCCGAAGCGCGCATTCAATATCTCACGCGCTTGTACGCAACCTTGAGCCAGGTCAACCAAACCGTCGTTCGGGTCAAATCGCGCGATGCGTTATTCGAAAAAATCTGCAACATTGCCATTACGTATGGGCAATTTCAAATCGCGCGCATTGTCATGATCGATGAGGCAACCGGACCAGTCCGGCTCATGGCGCAGGCAGGCGAGTTGGAGACCGATTACCCGGCGACACAGCCGAATCCTCTGAGCAAATTCGATACGGCGATGCAAGCGGCAATCGCAAGCGGCAAAGTCGTTACGCTTCAAGATGGTGAATCTGATATTGGTTCGCCGTCCGGTGCAATTCGCGCCGCGCATTCCTTTGCGGCATTGCCTTTACGCCTCAATGGAGAGGTTGTCGGCGCACTGAACCTTTATGCCCTCGAGCGCGATTTTTTCAGCCAAGAAGAGTTGGAATTGCTCGACGAAATCAGCTTGGATATTTCGTTCGCGCTGGAGACGATGCAAGCTGAAGAAAAACGTCTGCAAGCAGAACAGGCGCTGCGAGAGAGCGAGCAGAAATTCCGTAACTTTGTCGAGCAATCCTCTGAAGGATTTACGCTGACGGATGAGCAAGGGACGGTCATCGAGTGGAACCAGGCGCGCGAAAGGATCACCGGACTGACGGCCAGTCAAGTTATCGGGCAGAAACTCTGGGACGTTCAATATCAAATGATGCCGCCGGAACGACAGATGCCCGCCGCCTATGAACGCAACAAACAATTGACGCTGGATGCGCTGCGAACCGGCGAATCATTCCTTTTTAATAATGCGATCGAAGCTCAAGTAATGGATCAAAGTGGAGTCCGCCACTTTATTCGTCAAACTATATTCCCAATTCGGACCAACCAAGGATTTCGCATTGGTTCGGTGAGCATCGATATTACCGAACGCAAACAAGTGGAACTGCAACTGCTTGCCAGCGAACAACTCTTCCGCGCGCTCGTAGAAAACTCGCCCGACGCCATCGTGCGGTACGATAAAGAAGGCCGTCGCATCTATGTTAACCCAGCTCTGCAAAAAGCGCTGGGATTTATGGAATCGGGCGACCTGTTGGGCAAACCCCCGAACGATCAAGCCTCGCTGGATACCGCTTCGCCACGTTACATCGACTGTTTGCAGCAAGTCATCGAAACCAAAACGGAAATTGCGACCGAAATGCCTATGCGCCTCCCGTCCGGCCGTATCCGGTGGAGTCATGTCCGTTTCGTTCCGGAATTTAGCGCAGACGGTACGCTCAGTTCAGTGCTGGCCATCGGACGCGACATTCACGAGATCAAGGAAAACGAACAGCGCTTCCGTACCTTGGCGGAAAGCTTTCCGGACTTGGTCGTCCGGTTCGACCGGGATTACCGCTATACCTATGCAAACCCTGCCGTCGAAAAGATGTTTGGTATCGAAACCCAAGCCCTCATCGGTAAAACGATGATTGAAGCAAAGCTACTGGATGAACCATCGGAAATAGAGAAGCTGGTGGAACTGGTCCGCCGCGCCTTCATTGAAGGCGTCGCGAACAAGTCCGAGGCAGAGTGGAATACGCAACTGGGCAAGCGCATCTTCGAGATTCGTCATGTGCCAGAAAAGGACGCTGGCGGAAACGTGGTTAGCATGCTCAGCATCGCTCACGACATCACGGAACGCAAGCGTGCCGACGAAGCGCTTCGGGCGAGCGAAGAACGTTTTCGTTCATTTGTCGAAAAAGCGAATGACCTGGTCTATGCAATATCGCCGAATGGTGTCTTTACTTATGTACCTCCCAATTGGAAGAATATGTTGGGCTATGAGATTAGCGAGGTGGAAGGCAAGTCGTATGAAATTTTCGTGCATCCTGATGATCTTGCCATCTGTCGCGCCGCACTGAACCGAGCCATAACAACTGGTGAGAGTCTCACCGGCATCGAATATCGAGTGAAACACAAGAACGGTAACTGGCTCTGGCATATCTCGAATAGTTCGGTGATCCACGATGACGAGGGCAGGATTATTTCTGTTCTGGGGATTGCCCGTGATATTACCGAACGCAAACGCGTCGAGGAAGCGCTCCGCTTTGTGGCTCAACGGAGTTGGACCGCAAACGTTGAAGAATTCTTACCCGCTCTGGTGCAATATTTGGGTCAGACTTTTGGCACAGAGTATGTCGCGGTAGACAGGATTCTACCGGACGCGGAAGTTGCAGAAACGGTTGCGCTCTATGCCAAGGGGCAAATAGTCCCCAACATTCAGTACGAACTCAAAGGTACACCTTGCGAGAATGTTGCAGGAAAGAATCTTTGCTATTACTCCCACGATGTCCAGAAACTATTTCCTGAGGACACATTGCTGGTCGATATGCAGGCAGACAGCTACATCGGGATTCCGCTTTGGAGTGCAGAAGGTAAGCCGATTGGACTAATCGCCATCCTAGACAGCAAGCCAATCACCAAGCCAACATCCATCACCGATGTGTTGCAAATTGTAGCCACCCGCGCTGCCGCAGAGCTAGAACGGAAGCAGATCGAGCAAGAACGCCAGGACCACCTCCGCTTCATGGAAAGTTTGGATCGAATCAACCGGGCAATTCAAGGCACGAACGATCTTGAGCAGATGATGCGTGATGTGCTTGACGCAACGCTAGGAATCTTTGATTGCGACCGGGCGTTTCTAATGTATCCCTGCGATCCCAACGCAACTGCATGGTACTCACCGATGGAAAGAAACAAGCCGGAATATCCTGGGATTCTCGCCCTAGGAAAAGAAATACCGATGGATCCGGACGTTGCCGAGACGCTGCGTATCCTGCTGGCAGCCGATGGACCAGTCCAATTCGGTCCGGGAACCTCCCACCCATTGCCCAAAGATGTGTCGGAACAATTTGGCATCCAGAATTTCATGTCGCTGGCGCTCTATCCCAAAATGGGCAGCCCGTGGCAATTCGGAATTCATCAATGTTCTCATGCGCGGGTCTGGACAGCGGAAGAGGAGCGACTATTCCGCGAAATCGGCAGACGAATCGGCGACGCGCTGACGAGCTTGGTGACGTATCGTGACTTGCAAGAAAGCGAAGCCAAGTTCTCAACCGTCTTTCGCCTTAGTCCGGTCGCGATCTGCATCACTCGAGTATCCGATGGACGTTTTGTCGATGTGAACGATGCGCTCGTCCGCATGGCGGGCTATACGCGCGAGGAATTTGTTGACCAACGCTGGGATGGGCTATGGTTATGGACTGATCGCCAACAAGAAATCAACTTGGAACAACTCGTCGCCACGCAAGATTCGATAGAAGGATTCGAATTTGATGCGCAGACGAAATCGGGTGAACCGAGAACCGGCTTGATCTCCATCGCGCAGATCGAATTAGATGGCGAAAAACACTTTCTCTCTATGATTCACGACATCACCGAACGCAAGCGGGCGGAGGAAGCCGAACGCGAGAGTGCGGAACGCTTTCGCGCCGTAACCGAATCGGCGAGCGAAGGCATTATCTCCATCGACAGTGACGGAAAAATTTTCTATTGGAACCAAGCGGCGCATGACATCTTTGGCTACACCGAGGAAGAAATCCTCGGCAAACCATTGACAGCGATAATGCCAGAGATATTCCACGGGCAATATCGCGATGGACTGAGACAATGGACGATGTACGGCCAAGCGCGTACGATCGGAAGAACCGTCGAAGCGATTGGTCTCCGCCAAGACAATACGGAGATACCCATCGAGCTATCCGTGGGAACTTGGCAGACTCGCGAAGGCACATTCTACACCGGAATGGTGCGCAACATCACGGAACGCAAGCACGCAGAGGAAGCATTGCGAGCGAGTGAAGCGCGATTCCGCGCCTTGGTGGAAAACAGCTCAGAGATCATCACGGTTCTGGATTTGGATGGAAGCGTCCGGTACGAAAGCCCTGCCCATCAGCGAATCCTTGGCTATACGGATGAGGAAATGTTCAGGTCCTACCCCCTTGCATTGGTTCATGAGGAGGATTTGCCAAAACTCATCGCCCTCTTCATCGAAGGGATTGATGTCCCCCGATACACAGCTCACGCCGAGTATCGCATGCGCCACAAAGACGGCTCGTGGCGCACATTCGATATGGTCGCAAGCAACTTGATTGACGATCCAGCCGTGAAAGGAATTGTCATAAACTCACATGACATCACCGAACGCAAACGCGCAGAAGAAACGCTGCGGTTGCAAGCCACGGCATTGCAAGCCGCCGCCAACAGCATTATCATCACAGACCGCGACGGAATTATCCTGTGGGTGAATCCGGCGTTTACCAAGTTGACCGGCTATACCGCCGAAGAAGCGGTTGGACGAAGCCCAAATATGTTGAAATCGGGTAAACAAGACCTAGCGTTTTACCAACATCTTTGGAACACGATTTTATCCGGTAACGTCTGGCAGGGCGAGGTCATCAATCGCCGTAAGAATGGCACGCTCTATACGGAAGAAATGCTAATCACACCGGTGCATCAAAGCAACGGACAAATCACGCATTTCATTGCGACCAAGCAAGACGTGAGTGAACGCAAACAACACGAAAACGAACGCGAAGCGATCCTCCAAATTTCCAATGCTCTGCGTGCTGCCATCAGTCGTGCCGATATGCTGCCTCTCCTGCTCGATCAAGTGAACGATTTATTCCATGCGGATGGCGCTATCGTCACCATGTCTCAACCAATTTTCGGCAAGCTCTTGATTGAGTCCGGTCGTGGAACGTATGGCGAAAGATACGCAGGGTTGGTACTGTCTCCTGGGGAAGGAATCAGCGGGCATGTGATCGCCACCGGCAAACCTTATCTATGCAACGACGTGCATAGTGACCCAACCTTTGCCTTTCCCGAAATGCTCGACCAAGTCAAGTCGATTGCGTGCGCACCCCTCAACGCGCAAGACTATACGATCGGCGCACTGGGGATCATGCGGACCACGGAGATCACGGAACAGGAACTGCGCTTGCTCGCCGGCGTCGCCGACATTGCCGCGAACGCCATCCGCCGCACGACGCTGCACGAACAGACGGAACAACAACTGCGTCGTCTCACAGCGCTGCATCAAATCGATACGACCATCAGCTCCAGTCTCGACCTGCGCATCACGCTTAATGTATTGCTCAACAACACAATCAATATGCTCGGCGTTGATGCCGCCGACATACTCTTGTACGATCCATATTCGCAAGAACTAAAGTATGCGGCGGGTCACGGCTTTATGACGCGCAACGTCGAGCACTGTCGCGTGAGATTAGGACAAGGACAAGCGGGAACCGCTGTGATAGAACGTCGGATCTTATCCTTGCCCGACTTGAATCAATCGAGCATTCCCTTTCAGCTCGCTTCATTGCTTGCAGAGGAACGCTTTGTCTCGCACTTTGTTGCGCCGTTGATCGCCAAAGGTCAAGTGAAAGGTGCGCTCGAGGTTTTCCACCGCAGTCGGCTTGAGCCGCAACCCGAATGGCTAGATTTCCTTGAAACGTTGGCAACCCAAGCGGCAATTGCGATTGACAACGCCACCCTGTTCGATAACCTGCAAAATTCGAACACCGAACTAAGACTCGCGTACGATGCAACCATCGAGGGATGGTCGCGCGCGCTGGACCTACGCGATCATGAAACCGAAGGGCACACGCAGCGCGTGGCAGAAATGTCACTGCGGTTGGCGAGAGCCTTGGGAATCAAAGATGAGGAATTGACCCACATGCGGCGTGGCGCGCTTTTGCATGATATTGGCAAAATGGGCATTCCCGATAACATCCTGCTCAAAGCAGGTGCGCTTACCGACGAAGAGCGCCGGATTATGCAAAAGCATCCCACGTACGCGTACGAGTTGATATCGCCCATCGCATTTCTGCGCCAAGCCTTGGACATTCCATTTTGTCATCACGAAAAATGGGATGGGACCGGTTATCCGCGCGGATTGAAGGGTGACCAGATTCCACTCGCCGCACGCGCATTCGCCATCGTCGATGTGTGGGACGCATTGCGTTCAGACCGACCGTACCGGCGAGCGTGGAGCAAAGAGCAAGTGTATCACTATATCCGTGAACAGTCCGGAATCCATTTCGATCCGCATGTGGTGGAAGCGTTCTTTGTTTTGTTAGAAACCTAAGCTCTCACCGACGATCTGGTATTTCCAAATTGCACCAATTAAATCATTCGATGGCAGGTGAAACAAAAAGACCAGACGGAATCGATTGGGCAATCGTAGGAGAAAGGTCCGCGTTACGCACAATCAATACCGCTGATCCGATCGATCTAGTGCAATCAAGAAAATAGTGGAATGTAACCTAGCCGCTTGTCGGCGTTTGACGCGCAGAGCAACGCCCCCTTTGCAGGCGAGGCGCTATACACTTGATTAAGCTTGTAGCAAGTTCTCGGATGGAGCTTGAATGCTGCGACTTGGTCGCTGGCTGTATCAAACAATGCTTGCTAAACCATTCAAAGATGGATATACTGCAAGAAATTCCAGTCTCGCAGAGTCCACATAATGATAACCTGCTCGTGGCGCTAGGGATTGCTGGAGACCAACCTATGCCAAACGAACATATCCTTGTCCTAGAAGATCATCCGGAATTGCTCGAACAAGTAAGCCAAGTGCTGAGCGGCGCCGGTTACCAAGTAGTCTCCGCGCAAACCGGTGCTGAAGCGCTCGCCCTCGCCCGTCGTTCTTCGTTCGATCTGCTCCTCGCCGATGTGTTTCTGCCGGACACGACCGGCATTCAAGTCTTTCAGCAAGTCCGAGCGACCCATTCGGAAATGGCAGGAGTTGTCATCACCGGACACAGCACCTGGGAACTCGCCCTCGATGCCTTGCGCGCTGGCTTTGTCGCCTTTCTCGTCAAGCCCGTCGTCCCCGAAGAATTACTCGCTACAATTGTTACTGCGCTCGAACAAGAAAAACTAAAACGCGAAAACGCGCGTCTGCGAACATTGGTCCCGCTCTACGAACTTTCGCGCGCGTTCATGGAGACAGTCGAGCTAAAAGATTTGCTCAATCAAATCGTCACAGCGGTGCAACAAGAAACGCATTCCAAAGTTGCATCGCTGATGCTACTCGACGAAGATACGTCCGAACTCAAGATCGCCGCTGCGGCTGGTCTGGCGCGCGATGTGATCGAAAAAGAAAAACAAGCGCTCGGTCGCGGCATCGCGGGCTATGTTGCCAAGACCGGCGAACCCATGATGGTTGCCGAAGGACTGACGCTCATGCCCGAAGTGCAACGCGCCATGTCCAAGCCGGATATTTTGTCGGCGCTCTCGTTGCCGTTGCGCTTACGCGGCCAAGTCATCGGCGTTCTGAATTTATCGCGGATGCGCGGCAGCCAGCCCTTTACGCACAGCGACCTCGAAGTTGCAACTGTTTTTGCAGGACAAGCCGCCATCGCCATCGATAAAGCGCGGCTGATTAACCAACTCAAACAACTGAGCAACGTCAGTCAGCGCCTCGCCACGACGGTGGATTTGCACGAAGCGTATTCCGTCATTCTGAATGCGCCGATTGAAACGATCAATGCGCGCGGCGTTGCGCTCTGGCTGAACGAAGGCGGATCCAATCTAGATGTGAAAACGATCGGACTGGATAATGTTCCTGCCGAAGATCTGTTTGCTAGGCGTGAAGTAATTGGTTTTATGCCGGATGGAGATAGCGGTTGGATGACTGTTCCGCTTCGTCATGGTGATAAAGCTCTCGGCGCGCTCACGGTGCGCCTGTCTTCTGCGAATCCGATCAGCGACGAGCGGCGTGAAATTCTCCAAACGATTGCGCACGTCGCCGGCGCCGTCCTCGAATCGCATCGACTGCGTGCGCGCGAGTCGCTTGCTTTTCGCGAAGTGGACCGCGCAGTGCGCGCGGATATGAATCTCCAAGACTTGCTTGATCGTCTGCTCGCCGAAATGATAGGCACGTGTGAAGCCGAAGGCGGCTCGATATTTTTATGGGATAACGAGCACGGAGGTCTGGTCAAGTGGGTCACGCAAGGCACCATCCTGGAAGAACCGGAGTTGGTCCAACAAATCATTCATGAACCTTACGCGCGCCCATTGACCAACAAGTCCAATCAATTCGTGATTGGCGCACCCATGGCCACCGGTCATCGTATCGATGGCGCAGTGGTGTTGGTGCGGGCGCAAGAGAAAGGCACATTTCGGAATCAACAAATCGATTTGTTATCGACGCTGACGAGTGCCGCCGCGCTAGTCGTTCGGAATGCACAATTATATGCGCGCTCGGAAGAAGCCGCGATTGCGGAAGAGCGCACGCGCATCGCGCGTGAGATTCACGATGGCTTGGCACAAGACCTGTCATACCTGGTCATGAAGATCAGTGTAGCGCAAAAACTTTCTCTTTCCCACAAAGACAAAGAATTGCGTAAAGAACTCAACGATGTATCGGAACAACTGCGGCGTGATGCGCGCGATGTTCGTCGGATTATTTTTGCGCTCCGTCCCCTCGAAATCGAAACGCAGGGATTTTTGCCTGCGCTGCAAAAATTCGTCAAAGAATATGGCACCGTGAACGACATTGAAATGTCTCTGCATCTCAAAGGCGATATGTCACGCTTGCCGCCTAAACTAGAAACCGCGCTCTTTCGTTTGACCCAGGAAGCGCTGAATAATATTCGCAAACATGCCCAAGCCAAACATGTGCAGATCGATCTTTCGCTGGAGAGCAATCATGTGGCGCTCCTGCGCGTCCGGGATGATGGCTGCGGATTCGATTTGGAAAAAGCATCGCAAGCGGCGCGCGTGCGCGGCAGCGTGGGCTTGGTACAAATGCGTGAGCGCGCCGAACGTTCGGGCGGAACCTTTAATCTTCGAACCGCGCCGGGCAAAGGGACGCTCATTCAAGTTCAACTCCCCATCCGCGAGACCTAAGTGCCTTCTTTACTCTCAAACTATTCCGCCGTGGTCTTTGATGTAGGCGGGACACTCCTTCGCCTCAATCTCGACGCGCTTGCCCAAGCCTATCTCGACCAAGCCAAGCTTCTGGACATCGTTCTCGATTTTCAACGGACGCGTCAGGTCATCGCGCAATTGGAACTCGAATTGCCTCTCCGACAACAATCGCGCGCGGTCAGCTTGGAGCACGATAACGGCAGAGAATTTTGGATCAACTTTTACACGGAAGGTTTTCGACGGCTAGGCGTAACGCAAAATGTCTTTTCCGCCGCCGATGAGATTCGCGCACGTTTTCAGCGCGCCGAATTTGAAACCCTCTACGACGATGTGCTGCCAGCGCTGGAAGCATTAGCGACGCGCGGTCTGTGCCTTGGCATTCTGTCGAATTACTCAAAGAACTTGGAAAGTGTTTTAATTCAAGTCGGGATTCATCACTTTTTTCGCTTCTTTATCGTCTCGGCAGTCGCCGGGCTAGAAAAACCCGACCCACGCATTTTCGATTTGACCGTGCAGACGGCAAACTATTCGCGTCAACAAATCGTATATATTGGCGATAGCGTCTTTCATGACATTGAAGGCGCGCGCCGCGCCGGCATGGACGCCATTTTGATAGACCGATTAAAGCGTTATCCTAACTTTGATGGCAGACGAATCGACAATCTCAAAGAACTCTTTTAATGGAGGAACCCTATGCCCACGCGGCATGAAAAAATAAAACAGCAAGAAGCGCGACGCGAAGGAGAACGTCGTCGCAAGAACTTTATTATCGGAACCGGCATCGTCGTCGGGGTCCTGCTTGTCGTTGGAATCGGTTTAGCGCTTGCCAACACCACGCTGGCAGCACCCGCCCCCACAGCGGTAACAGTCGCCAGTCAAGGGCAATGCGCCGCAGTTCAAGATTTTCCCAGTCAAGGGGCCACGCATATCGCACCTGGCGAAGCGCATCCACCCTACAGCTCTAATCCGCCGACGAGTGGCTGGCATTGGGCAAACCCGCAAGAGTGGGGAATTTACACAACGCCTCAAGTTCAAGAGCAATTGGTTCACAATTTGGAGCATGGCGGCATCATCATTCAATACAACAATTTGCCAGCCGCCGATGTGGAACGGTTGACCACGCTCGTTCAACATGATCGAATCCACATGATCCTTGCACCGTACCCGGATCTACCCAGCGGATCGAATGTTGCCATTACCGCGTGGACACATCTGCTTCTATGCAACGGCGTCAGCGAAGATGCGATCAAGCGATTCACCACTGCATTTCGTGACAAAGGGCCAGAATTAGTTCCGTAGAAATAAACGAGGCGGCTTGTTAGCCGCCTCGATTGATTTATCGAAAAAGACCTTCCAGGTTTCCTTGGCTCAGCCGCAAAACCTGGAAAGTCTGCACTTACCCACCGGTCATCATCGCGCGAATACCTAAACCAAAAATAAAGAAGGACACCAACGCATAAATGGCTGCCTCGTTGCGAGTGGCACGCGCGTTGGTGTAAATATACACTGCGGGCCATCCCAACGCAACGAGGACACCATACAGAAAATGCATTAGATCAGCGGGAAACGCGCCGAGCAGAACCATCAACAAGCCAATCACGCCTTGCCCGATCACCAATATCTCGCCGATGATGAGCGCGCCCCAATAATTAGAGTTCACGCCCTCTTTGCGAAAATAGTTCCACGCCGCCCACGCCCCCATAGCAAATGCGAACAAAATCGTCGTTTGTGCGATCCGTCCATGAATAAACGCCAATGTCTCCATCGGGTTGCTCCGTTGTGAAAGAATCGCCCTGCATTTTAGAACAAGTCAATTAAAATAGCAAGACAATTGGTAATCACCAGAATTGGAAATGACAAATGATAAATGACAAAATCCAAATTCCAGATTCCGATCGCCACACTCTGCGTCCAATCTCCAATCTCTAATCTTTAAGCTCAATGATGCGCCATCAAGTACACAGCGCGACCAAAACCAACGAGGACTAGCGTAATGAGTGTCAGATCACGCAAATGAATGTACGCGTCGCGCGGAATCGCCCAATCGAGCGTGATAAAGTAGAGGATGAGCACGAACAGAATGAGCGTGACCATCGCAATCACGGCGACGAGTTGATTGGAATTGTATTGCTTGGTCTGCTGAAGGTAAACGACATGAGAGGCAATCGCTCCAGCCCAGCCATGAAAAATAAAAATCGTGATGAGCGTGTACATGTAGAGTTCTTCGATGAGCGGCACGCTGCGACCTAGCACAAACCAGACGACAATATTCAACGCAAACGTAATTGCCGAACTCACGGCGGCACGCGATATAACCTGGGTCTGAGCCTGAGGCGCAACGTCGGCATTGGTAAATTTGTAAAGTCGCAAGGGAAACAAAAACGAAACGAGAAAAGCGACGAATGCCAACGCGCCAATTATCGCCGCAAGTTCAAAACGATGCGTCTGTATGTATGCCGTGCCTGCATACAATCCGCTGAACCCAAACGAAACGAAAAGAGAATACCACACCATCGGGCTTTCCTTTTGCTGCGATTTTTTCGTATGCCGCTCTAAATGCATTCTAAACAAGAAATCGCTTTTCAGCAAAAACACGCGTGCCGCTGTTGCGGCACGCGTGTTTGAATTCCTTAACCTGGATTCGAGATTGAATTAGGGCATGCAAGCCGGTGGTTCTTGTGGACTCGGGAAATTCGTTCGCCCGTCTTGCGCATGTGTCCAAATCGACGAGAATGGATAAACGTCTTGCTTCCCTGACGGGGTTGCACCCGCCAAGAAATGATATTGCCTTCCTGGTTGCACCGGCACATCGTTAAATACCCATTGGGTGTACGTCGAACTGCCGACGGTATATGTTTTGGGCGTTACACTCGAATAGTTGGCGAGGACTATCGAGTTATTCCCTTCGGCAGCGTACAACGCAATCGAATATCTAAATTTGCCCGCCGCATCCGGCGCAATCGCGCGCAACGAACCATGCTCGAACACCTCGGCGACGACATTCACCCGATTCGCCACCTCGACTGGCATTTGATTTCCACGCTCGTCATGGGGCCAGGCCATTTGAATCCGAGTATCCAGCGCGGATATGGATTGCGAGCTAAAACCGGTCGGCACAACAGGATTCGGCTGAATGGTTCGCGGATCAACCGCATGAACCCACACATTCCCAGTAAAACCCTGAGTTGACAGAGAAACCGGAGCGTACATCACAAAACGATAGCGCGCGGTCGGATCAGATACCATATCAGCTGGCACATCGTTAAAATCGAACGTGGGAAATTTTCCCCGCACGCCATTGCGGAGACTTTGTTGACCTAGACCCTCCCACACCGTCGTCGGCTCATTGTTTTTCGAGATCAGCAATGTAATACTTGGTTTGATGGAACAGCCGATTTGACCGGCGGGCCAAATAGAAATGTTGACTGCGCGCGACTGATTAACCGGCACACCGCGTCCTTGACCATCGTGCGTCCATACAATGCTGATCTTGGCGCTAACGATTTGAGGCCACTGAGTAGCAGCAACGAAAGGAATATTGGAGTTGATCAGCGCTAAAAGGGCGCTCAACCCCAAGAGCAACTTTGTTTTGGGGTTCATTTGACCTCCAACGAACATAACAGAGAGACAACACGATAGGCTCGCCGCGATAGCGCTAACGAGCCTTCACCACTCCGATTCCAAGGTCATCTTAGCATGGTAAATGGGTCGGGTCAATGAACCAAACACTTCCCATATTAGTTGAGATAACGTACCAACTAACAATCATTCAGCGGACCAAGTTTAGATTTCTTTACCTTAAGTACGTACTCGTACGTAGAACACCTGCTGTCAGTACGCATTGTCAGTGAAATAATTCAGCGTCGCTCTCCATCACCCAATTGGAAAAAATAGAACCAAATCTGCCAAAGGAAAAAAATCAACGCGGCGAAGACACTGACTACATACTCACTGTACGGCAACCAACCACTGAAAAAATACATCGCAACGCCAAAGGACACGCTATCGATAATCATGACCAACACCGACAGCCCAAACGTGATCGTCCAAACTTTATTCGGTGCGGGAATGGTCTTGCTGCGCCAACGAAACGCTTTTTCCAATTCTGGGTACTGAGCGATGTAGAACTCTTTGATTTGATTCATCGCTTTGACGCTATCGTACCACGCTTGGCGTAAACGGATCAGTTTGAAAAGGATAAAAAAACCGATCACGCCCAGCAGCGCAAAGACAATGACGTATACCTCACGCGGCAAATTAACCGCGTTCGATTGCCCCAATCCAACCAAAATCGACCCCACGCCGCCGACGAGTAGCAAATACAGATTCATGATCGCCGTGCGATCATCTTGCGCTTGCTCAGCGGTCGCTTGAGCATATTCAAATTCATGCCCCAGAATTTTCTCCGGGTTGAGTTGTATATCCGCCATCGCATTCCCTCAAAATTAGCGGATGTTCAGCGAACGCTGAACATCCTACTTTTCCTAATGCCTTTTCGGGTGACGATCTTTCAAACGCTTACAAGTACTTGTGTTTGTTGTTCTTTTTCAACGCATCGACCAAGTGCTTGACTTGTTGCGCCCGATCTTTGGGGCACACCAAAATCGCATCGCCTGCATCGACCACGATCATGTCTCTCAAGCCAACTGTTGCGATTAGACGATTCGGACTGTAGACCAACGTCGAAGTTGTATCGACACCGATGTGTTCACCGACGACCACATTGTTCTCCCGATTCGCCGGCAACAAATCGAGCAGCGTTGCCCAGGAACCAACATCGCTCCAGCCCACGTCGATAGGTAATGTCACGACGCGTTGCGATTTTTCCATGATGCCGACGTCAATCGTTTCGTTCGCGATCTTGTCCCAAACTCGCTTGAGCGTCGATTTCTCTTTGCGCGTGCCCAGGTCCTTGGCAATTGTACGCAATTGCGCGCATAACTTGGATTGGTAATGATCGTACTCTTCCCACAAGGTAGTCAGCTTCCACGCAAAGATGCCGCTGTTCCAATAATACTCACCACTTTCGACAAAACGCGCCGCGGTTGCCGCGTCGGGTTTTTCCAGAAATTGCGCTACCCGATAGACGGGTTGATCACCCGCTTGCTCAACCAGTTCGCCACGATGGATGTAACCATAGCCAGTTTCGGGATGACTCGGTTTGATACCCAGCGTGACGAGATAACCTTCGCGCGCGACTTGAGCTGCGTTCGCCAACGCTCTGCGAAAATCGGCGGGATGCGCGATAAAGTGATCCGCATGAAGCGAAATCATTATCGCATCCGGATCCAGCTTGTCGATGTACAGCCCGCCCAGACCAATCGACGGCGCAGTTCCATGTCCTTCAATCTCGCCGATAACATTTTCAGGTGGCACGTTGGGCAATTGCTGGCGGGTTTCTTTCGTGTACCCTGCATTTGTCACAATGAAAACATGATCGGCATGAATAAGCGGCAAAATGCGATCCACGGTCTCTTGCAACATCGTACGTGATGAAATCAGCGGCAGCAACTGCTTTGGGCGCATCTTGCGACTCCGGGGCCAGAGGCGCGTACCGGTGCCGCCTGCAAGAATTAGTGCGTAAATGGAATTTGTTTTTTTGTTTTGTGGCATTGCTAGTTCCTGGTTGGAAATTAGAGATTGCCTCTGAGCCATTTGTCATTTGTTCATTTGCTCATTTGGCATTGTTTTGTACTTTTCTTCGTTCTCTCGTGCCATTACGTACTTCATGCCGCCAACTTGGCGAACCAAGCCCTTGAGTTCCATCATCGTCAACGTACTCGACACCATCGAAATAGGTATCGCTGTCTGACGTCCTAGCTCATCGATATGAATCGGCTCGGTGGAAAGAATTTTCAGTAAGGTTGATTCAGTTTCGTTTTCGGGCAAGACCGCCTGCACTTGCTGCTGTGCTTCAACCATCGTCAGATTGAGTTCTTCTAAAATATCCAGCGCACATGTGACAAGTTTGACCTCGCCGCGCTGAATCATCTTGTTCGTGCCGCGCGATTCGCGATGATAAATATTCCCCGGCACCGCGAATGTCTCACGTCCCTGCTCCAACGCATCTTCGATCGTGATGCGCGCGCCGGTGCTTTCGTCGCCTTCGACGATGAGCGTCCCCAGCGATAAACCACTGATGATTCGATTTCGCGGCGGAAAATTTCCGGCTTCGGGTTTTGTGCCAAGTGGATATTCGCTAATGAGCGCGCCGTGTTTGAGAATGTCTTCGGCAAGCGCTTTATGCTCGGGGGGATAAATTACATCGACACCTGAACCTAGCACGGCGATGGTCCGTCCGTGCGCTTCAAGCGCTGCCCGGTGCGCTTCGGCATCGATTCCGCGCGCGAGTCCGCTCACAATCGTCACGTGATTGCGCGCTAGATCGGTGACGATGCGGTGCGTCACTTCTTTGCCGTAAACGCTTGCGCGGCGTGTGCCAACCACAGCAACTGCCCATTCGTCATCGGAGATGATATCACCTTTAACGTACAGCACACAGGGAGGATTGGAGATGTTTTTGAGGAGGCGCGGATAAGTGGGGGCATCCAGAGTCACCACGCGCACACCCGCACGGGCAATTTTTTCCAACTCGACATCGAGATTGATTTTCTGGCGGGTTTCCAACAAACTATCGTAGGCGCGTTTGTCTAATCCAGCCGTTGCAAGTTCAAAATGGCTGGCATGCCACGCCGCCTTGAGATCGCCAAAACGGTCGAGGAGACGTTGCGTTTTGGCAGGACCAATATGCGGGACTAGATTAAAGGCGATCCAGTAACGCGTGTCAGTCACCGCGATGTGACTCCTGTGGTAATCTGGTGGAAAGATACCACGTTGACTAGGGATTGTCAAGGTAAAACGGCGAATAAATTCGCGGCAACCACTTCGCGTCACGAAATCCGCCTATGCGGATTAGACGCTTCGCGAGTCTGCGAAGGCAGACTTGGTGACGTTGTTGCTGCGATTTCAATCGCCTGATTCCGACTTTATCGGCCCCTAGGCGTTCACACGGTCACCTTGCGTCGTTGGATGAGAGATGACGATAAACTCCGTTGCGTTCTCTGATTCATTCATCATCTGATGTGGTACGCTCGGCGCAACCTCTACCCCTTGCTGCGCATGAAGCAACTCGCGCTGGCCGTCGATCTCCAAAGTTGCAACGCCGGACAAGACGAAAAAGAATTGGCGCGCGGTCTGATGGTAATGGCGCACCTCGCTTGTCCCAGGCGGCATACATTCGTGAATCACGCTCAAGTCCATTCGATTCACGAGCCGCCAACCATCGCAATTGTTTCCCCAGGTGTAATGTTCTGCGTTCGCTTTGCTGATCATGTCTGCCTCGTAATAATTTAGAGCGCACCATCGTGCGCTCTACGTCAGACCTTCCATCAACTTGATAACCATTTCGCCGGTTTCAAGATTTATTTCTTGGATGACATCCGGTATGGCGGGTAAAAGTATTTCGCGCGCATCGTCCTTGACGACATAGACATCATTCGCGCCGGTGTCGAGAACTTCGGTGATTTGACCGAGCGGCTGTCCTTCCACCGTTCGCACCTTCATACCGATCAGTTGATAAAGATATACCTTGCCTTGTGGCAACTCGACTGCATCTTCCACCGCAACGTGAACCAGTTCATCGCGCAGTTTCGCGGCAACCTCCGGCGTGTCGATGCCTTTGAGCTTGAGCAACACCGAGCCACTGTGCAGATGCGAGTGTTCGACCGAAAAAGATTTCGCGTCATCTCCCACATAGACTGTCTGGAGCGACGCGAAACGATCAGGAAATTCGGTGAGGATTTCGCATTTGATTTCGCCGCGCACACCCCAGGGTTTTAATACGCGGGCGATGATAAGATAGCGAGGTTTATCCATAAAATTAAAATGTCACCCTGAGCGAAGCGAAGGGTCTCGTTCTATGACGAACTAGATTCTTCGCTTCGCTCGGAATGACGAAGACGGTTACACAATTTCCAGATTGACGCGCTTGCCTTCGCGCATAGCTGCCACGCGAACAAGCGTCCGAATCGCATTCGCAATCCGTCCACTCTTACCGATCACGCGTCCCATGTCATCCTGCGCGACGTGCAATTCTAACGTGATCGCACTCGCGCTTTCGACGACATCGACTTGGACCTGGTTGGGATTTTCTACAAGCGCTTGAGCAATATATTCGACGAGACCTTTGAGATCCATGAGTTCTCCAAGTGCAATAGTGAGATAGTTCGTTAGTGCGATAGTTGTGTCGCATGAAAACAACTATCGCACTATTGCACTATCGGACTAGGCCACAGGGGCTTCCGGCTTTTTCTCGCCTTCTTCTTTAGCAGCGGATTTGGACTTGCGCGCGGCATGTTGCTTGACGTACTTGTCGCTGATGCCGGCTTGCTTCAAGAGCGGACCCATCGCTTCGGTTGGACGCGCGCCAACGCCAAGCCAGTACTTGGTGCGTTCTTCGTTTAGAACGACGGTGGATGGCTCGTGGCGTGGATCGTAGTAACCGATCTTTTCCACGATACGACCATCGCGTTTGCTGCGTTCTTCCGCAACGACGACGCGGTACGTGGGTTGCTTCTTGGAGCCGAAACGGGAAAGACGAATTTTGACAGACACGTGAACTCCTTGTGTTCATTGGTTCCACAGAGTTCCCTCAGTTCCTTCAGTTCCCTTGCATGAAGGAACTAGAGGAAATAAAGGAACTCAGAAGAACTTGATAATTAAAGCCCCGGAAATCCCGGGAACATGCCTCGCATTTTGCCGCTCTTTAATTGCTGCATCATGCGCTGCATTTGTTTGAATTGACTCATTAATTGATTGACTTCTTGGACGGTCGTGCCACTTCCCGTGGCGATACGCTTGCGGCGCGAGCCGTTGAGGACATCCGGGTTTACGCGCTCTTCGTGCGTCATCGAGTTGATGATCGCTTCGATGCGCTTCATCTGTTTGTCAGTCACATCGGGCGACATGTCCTTGGTGACCTGACTCAGACCCGGCACCATTCCCAACAATTGCGACAGCGGTCCCATCTTTTTGATCGCTTGCAATTGTTCGAGAAAATCTTCGAACGTGAATTTCGCGCTGAGAAGTTTTTCCGCCGCCTTTTGCGCTTTCTCTTGATCAAAATTCTCCTGCGCCTTTTCGATGAGCGTGAGGACGTCGCCCATACCCAGGATGCGTGAAGCTAATCGATCCGGAAAGAATTGTTCGAGTTGGTCAAGCTTTTCGCCGACTGCGAGATACTTGATCGGCACACCGGTCACTGATCGTACCGAAAGTGCAGCGCCGCCGCGCGCATCGCCATCGACTTTGGTGAGGATTAGCCCAGTCAATCCGACGCGCTTGTGAAATTCATCGGCAACGCGCACTGCCTCTTGCCCGGTCATCGCATCAACCACAAGCAGAATTTCTTGCGGTTTTGCTTTTGACTTGACCTCTTCGAGTTCGTGCATAAGTTCGTCGTCAATGTGCAGACGACCCGCCGTGTCAAGCAAGACGACGCTGTACGCGCCATCGCTGGCGCGCTTGACGGCGTTTCCGCAGATAGTCGGCGGTGGAACCGTAGTTGCTTCGGCGTGAACCGGAATATCCAGTTGCGTGCCGAGGGTTTGTAATTGTTGAATCGCGGCAGGTCGGCGCGTGTCCGCTGCGACGAGCAACGGCTTTTGCTGATGCTTGCGTAATTGCAGCGCAAGTTTCGCAGCAGTGGTCGTCTTGCCCGCCCCTTGCAGACCAATGAGCATAACGACATGCGGCGGCTCACCGGACAAATCGATCTTGGCTGGCTCGCCGAGCGTCTTGATGAGTTCTTCGTTGACGATTTTGATGACGGTCTGCGCGGGTGACAGCGAGCGCATGACTTCTTCGCCGATAGCTCGTTCGCGGACGCGAGTCAAAAAGTCTTTGACGACTTTGAAATTAACATCCGCCTCCAGTAGCGCAAGGCGGACCTCACGTAAAGCCGCATCCACGTCGGCTTCGGACAATTTGCCCTTGCCGCTCAGTTTTTTGAAAACCGCGTTTAGTTTCTCAGATAAGCTATCAAACACAATGGCGCTATTTTATGCGAGAATGGCGTTTTGGTCAAACGCCAGCCACACGTTATGAATATGAATGGCAAATCACCTTTGATTCTGAATTTCTAAAGCTTGATTTATCTATCAATCCGAAGCAACCTTCAATAGATGATTGGGCATGGTCGTGGTCACCACGCTCTACTGGAAAAACCAAGATCGAAGTCTACGATGATCCTAACTGTAGAAGAACAGCTTATCCATGCGGGATGTCAGGATTCAGTGATACCCTGATTGTTGAAATCTTGCCATGATCTTGGGAAACATAATAATCGCCCCACATTGAAAACGCGCGGTTAGTAGAAATGAAGACTCGGTAAACCGAGTTGGCTAAAATGCAAGGCCTTCCAGGTTCTGCAGCTCCGAAGGAGCCGAGGAAACCTGGAAGGTCTCTGTTTCAAGTCATCTCTCGGCAAATTCGCCAAGATACTTGATATTGTTTCTCATCTCGTCTGCCGTCACCGAGTTGAGCAATTTGATGGTGCGTCGCAGGAGTTCTCCGATTGGAAGTTGATCAGAGACGATGACACCGTAGTGTTCCTTGCCAGCATCTCAGTATTTTTTGAACAATGGTTCAAAGTCTCTGGTATTGAATGTAAGGATCGTGCGTTGTTCAGAAATTGCATAATCCCATTGCTCTTCGTCTGATGGTTTATACCTTCCTGTCTCAAGAGCAGATATTGCATCGTAACCACGCTTTCGCAATTGTTTTGCCAACTCTTTACCAACATCAGCATCTGTGAATAATGCGATAAACAACCGTGTCTCTTTAAGAAGCATGGTCAGCAACCGATTCAGTATCGATAAAACCGCTTTAGGATTTCTTGGCGAGCCGTTTTGATAGTTCTTTCACACGTTCAAGCGCGGCATTATTCTCTGCAATGATCTGCTCAATCTCTTCTGTATGATCGTAATAGTAACTGAGCGCGTCATAATATTCAGCAAGCGTCATCGGTGGATGTCCCTCGATGAATTCTTCAGGTGTTGTGCCTATCCGCCTTTGCTCAACGATAGTTCGCACGGTCACATGCGCACTGGATACCATTGGTTCGCCGCCTTGATAGCCAGGCATCTTGACGATATACGGATGCGCAGGCTTGACAATCTGATACTGCGCTACCGTCTCGCGGATTTGTTCCAGTTCTTTTTTGATATTGGTTATTTCTGAGTAAAGCTGCTCGTTTGAGATGGTGTCCATAATTCCTCTAATCTGAATCACCGCGTTTGTAGATTCGGTTCCAAGTATAACTTGGAAAACCATGACCGTCAAACATCATTGCTGGTTAAAACCCAAACCAATAATCTAGTCCCGTCTGTACGTCTTCGACTTGGCATGTTCCGCATCTTGGCGGACGCGCCATTCTTTCACCATAAACTTGGACTCGACGAGCCAACGGATAACGTCAGCATTCTGCGTTGGCTTGAACTCCAGCGTATCCATCGATGGTGAAAATGGATACGTCTCGGTCAAGCCGCCCAGCTTGGCGTAGAAAACCCCGCCCGAAGAATTTCCTTTGCTTATATACTTGGGTAGAAAAATCGGCCCTTCCCACAGTTCGTTTTCACTTTTGGAACAAGGAACAACTCCCGACATTTTTGCTTTCAGCGCTACATCACTTGCATCCATTAATTTGAATTCGGATGGAATAGATGCCTTGACTTGAATCGTTCCATGATAATAAGGCGTTTGGAACATGGTTCGTTCCGAAAATGCAAACAGCCGTGATGAGTTGAACGCGTGGATGAGATAGAATCCGCCATGCTTGCTAACCTCCTTAGGGTCGGCGACATAGACCGAAAAAGAGACTTCGCGGAATTTGATGCCCATATAAACGAGTTCCGTCGCGCTAATAAACAAGTGGGCTTTGCCATCTTCTTGAAACGGAATCAGATTTTCTGGTTTTAAACAATTCTGCCAGAACTCGAGATTTGCAACGCCATAGAGAGTAACCTCTTTGACATGCTTGATTTCAGCAACGTATTGGATTGGTGTGGTCGGTGAAAGGTAACTCATTTTTCTCCCCTAAAAAAGTAGTGCAAGTTTCCAACTTGCCTGGCAAATTGGGAATTTGCCCCACATCATCGAAATTCTTATTTCGCTGCTGGTGCGCCAACAGCGAAGGACCAACTCTGAGAAATATCGATCATAAAAAATCGCGGCAGGTTTTTGCCCTGCCGCGTTGTTTAGTTTTTAGAAAACGCTCCGATTTCGGTATCCCAGATATCCGGCATGGCATCGACATCGTAATAATCTTCGATATCGGGTGATTCCATGTCGTCCAAGGCATCATCCGCCATTTGTTCCATCTCTGCCACCGCGCGCCATTCGTCGATAGCTTCACGCGCCACATCGCGAATGTCACGATCACGTGAACGTGCCAACTGCTCTAACACCGGCATCGCGCGTTCGTCCCCGGTTTCGCCGAGGGCATAAATCGAGAGGAGTCTCAAAGGCTTGCGCAATCCTTTGCCACGCGCAAATTCGATCAGCGTGTCCGTCGCTTCGCGCAAACCCAACTCACCGGCGGCACGCACCGCTTCGTACTGAATTTGCGAATCGTGAGAATGTAGTTCGGCGAGAATGTACTCCGTCCAGCGCGGATCGCCGTGACGCGCCATCGCAAATAGCGCGCTCACCTTAAAGCGTCGGTCGCGTTGATGATACGCCCAATCGATCAATTCGAATACCGCAGAATCCTCCGAACAAAAGGCGAGCGCCTCAATCGCATAACGCCGCGCGCCGACTGCTTCATCCGGGTCTTGCGCGATACGAAAAAGAAATTCGATCACGCGCTTGTAATCCTTTTGCGATATTTCAAAAACGGGCGTCGCCCAATCGTCGATTTCGGCAACTTGTCCTTCGTACACATAGCGCCCTAACGCGGAGATTGCATGGGCACGAACTTCGGCATGTGGATCGGATTCAACTTTTTTCATCAATACGTCGATCCACCGTGGGTCGGGGTCGTCCCACAGACAAGCAATCGCTTCAGCGCGAACCTCGGCGTCTGCGTCGTCCATTAGCGAACGCAACAACGTCAGTGCATGTTTATCGAATGGGCGGTAACCCTCCTCGAGGTCCGCCAGCCAAGCTAATTTATCTCGTTTTGTCATTTTGGGTGATGGCATAATCGCTGTCCCTCCATCCGTAGGAACCCTTCACTCATATTCTATCACGATTATTTTTTTTTGCCAATACACTTCCTTAAAAAAAGAAAAGACCGACGTACGTCGGTCTTGACATTACAGCGGAAGTTTCTCCTGTTTTGCGCGTTCCGTTTCAGATGCCGCGCGCACAAATTCGCGAAACAACGGATGCGGTCGGTCCGGTCGCGATTTGAACTCCGGATGAAATTGCGAACCGATCATAAAGGGGTGATCGCGCAGCTCGGCAATTTCGACGAGTGTGCCTTCTGGCGATGTACCGCTGTATTCCATTCCGGCTTTGGACAACATTTCGCGGAATGCATTATTGAATTCAAAGCGATGGCGATGTCGTTCTTGGATCATTCCGTCACCATAAGCTCGCGCCGCTATGGTGTCAGGCGTGAGCTTGCATGGATAACGACCGAGTCGCATCGTGCCGCCCAAATCGGAAATGCTGCGTTGATCAGACATCAAATCGATCACGGGATAACGCGTCGATGGATTAAACTCGGTTGAATTGGGTTCGTCGCTTTCCAAAACGAACCGCGCCAACTCCACGCACATCACTTGCATTCCAAGACACAATCCCAAGTATGGAACTTTGTGCGTGCGCGCGTACCGTGCCGCAAGGATTTTTCCTTCGATGCCGCGCTCGCCAAATCCACCGGGCACGATAATGCCATCCGCTTGCATCAAGCGCTCAAAACCTTTGTTGCGTTCCAAATCTTCCGACAAAATCCAATCGATATCGACCACGCGATGATTATAGACTCCGGCGTGATACAACGCTTCCCGCACGCTCATGTACGCATCGGGCAATTCGACGTATTTACCGACAACGGCAACACGAATCGCTTCTCTTGGTTCGGCAATGTGAGCGACCAACTCACGCCAAGCCGAAAGGTCCGGCTCGGCGCTTGGTAATCCCAGGCGCTCGACGATAAGTTTGCCCAAGCCCCATTCTTCGAGAATCAACGGAACTTGATAAATGCTCGATGCGGTGAGTAATGGAATCACGCCGCGCTTTTCAACATCGGTGAAGAGAGAAATTTTTTCGCGCACACTTTCTTCGATGGGAAAATCGGAGCGACAAAGAATCACGTCCGGCTGAATACCAATCGCACGCAATTCTTTGACGCTATGCTGAGTCGGCTTGGTTTTCAACTCACCGGTCGAGCCGATATGCGGCAGAAGCGTGACGTGCAGGTATAGCACGTTCTCGCGACCGACATCCTTGCGCATTTGGCGGATCGCTTCCAAAAAGGGCAAGCCCTCAATGTCGCCAACCGTGCCGCCGACTTCGACCAGCAACACATCCGCTTTGGTTTCTTTTGCGGCAAGTCCAATGCGGCGTTTGATTTCGTTCGTAATGTGCGGAACAACTTGAACAGTGCCACCGAGAAAATCGCCGCGGCGTTCCTTCGCGATGACTTCGGCGTACACTTGCCCCGTCGTGACATTCGATGCGCGCGTCAAGTTTTCGTCGATGAAGCGTTCATAGTGTCCCAGGTCGAGATCGGTTTCCGCGCCATCTTCGGTGACAAATACTTCGCCATGTTGATACGGCGACATCGTCCCAGGATCGACGTTGATGTACGGATCGAGTTTCTGAATCGATACTGAGATACCGCGCGCTTTGAGCAAGCGTCCAATCGATGCGACTGTAACGCCTTTGCCGACTGAAGATACCACACCACCCGTACAGAAAATGAATTTTGGCATTTGTTATTCCTTGTAGGGGCAGGTTCCACCCGCCCTTCTCTTGGGCGAGATAACCCCGCCCCTACACAATAAAAACACGGGGCGGTGAAGCTCCGTGTCTTTTTGAATCGCTGATTTTTGATACTCGTCCTGGGTTAGATCATCGCCGAAATATCGGCGGCGGCTTTTTTCATGTCGTAGAGAATCAAACCTAATTTCGCTTCGCGCCGTGCCAGCACTGTCAAAACGGCTTCTTCACCGGCTGCCATCAAAACGACATAGCCATTCTCTCCGTGAATATAAACCTGATCCAACTCACCCCGTCGCAGCTCAGAGGCGATCCGGTCGCCCAAGGAAAGCATCGCGGCTGACATAGCAGAAACGCGATCCTCTTCCACACCTGCGGGCAGGTCAGAAGCAACGATGAGACCGTCCGCGCTAACAACTGCTGACGCTTCCACATCCGGGATCGATGAACGAAAATCGCGGAGGCGGGTAACCAATTTTTCTGAACGCGATTTCTGATCCATATCAGTCTCCTTTGACGTTCAATTATCCTAGCTTGATTACGAGTGATATGCTATCACAAGTTGAACGGACTGTCAATTAGACCTAGTTTCCCAAAACTGCAAATTTAGTCAGTCAATCGAGCAATTTCATGCACTTGCTCAAATTCGCTGATGATGCGCTCGAACTCCAATTGGGCAGAGCAATGCGTGAGCGGCAAGCGCAAGTCGTCGCCATCGACCAGTTTTTGAATATAGCGCACGGCATGTTTGCGAAACAAAACCAAACCAAGTCGATCACCGTAAAAATCGGCATTGAGCGCAACGTGGCGGCGCATCAACGCGATTTTCTCTTCAGGCGTTACGTCTCTCCGGTCTTTCCGCGAAAATATCCAGGGGTTGCCGATTGCTCCCCGCCCAATCATGACGCCATCGCAGCCGGTTTGCGCTTTGATTTGATCGATATCGGCGACCGTCTTAACATCGCCGTTGCCGATGACGGGAATCTTGACCGCTTGCTTGATTTCTGTGATGGCGTTCCAATCCGCTTCGCCAGTATAGCCCTGCTTTTTCGTCCGCGCGTGAACGGCGATCAAACTCGCGCCGTTATCTTCCAAGATTTTGGCGACCTCGATATAGTTGCGAGTGTCTTCATCCCAACCCAAACGAATCTTGCCGGTGACGGGCACACGCAGGCAATGCGTAAGCCGAGAAAAAACCCTGCCAATTTTTTCTGGATCGCGCAGCATGCCAGACCCTGCGCCACGCTCGGCGATCTTTTTGACGTAGCAGCCCATATTCAAATCGATTATGGTCGGCGCATACTCCGCTTCCATGCGCTGTGCCACCTCGACCAAACGGTCTTCGTCGTGCCCGTAGATTTGAATCGTACGCGGATATTCGCTTGAATCGAAGCGCAATTTGCGTGCCATGACTTGATTGGGCACACGCCCGTGCAAGCTATCGACGTTAATAAATTCGGTGTAGGAAATCGCCGAGCCAAGTTCGTGACAGAGCAAACGAAACGGCATATCGGAATAGCCATCCATCGGCGCAAGAATCAGATCGCCAAAGATGGGAATTTCACGAATGTAAAATTTAGGAAGCGTTTTCAGACGTGACAGATCGCGGCTCCTTTCGGAGCCGCTGAACTCTGTTAGGTTTTTCATCAGGTCTAACATAGTATTGATTATACCACGTGCATCGCATTTCTGAAAAGTCGGTTGACTAACCTGGTAATTCATGTTATAGTGTGGCCTGTCAGAGACAGCCGAATTGGTTTTGTCAAGCCGCTCGGTATCGGTACCGGGGCGGCTTTTTTCCTGACGACTCAGGAACAAATTGCAAAAGCGCAGAGCTGGAGCATTGTTTCCATTCCCAAAGGAGGCTTTCCGTGTCGGAAGCAAAATTGTATGTAGGCAATCTGTCCTACAACGTGTCAGAGGACGACCTGCGCCAGCTCTTCGCCCAAGCAGGGGAAGTGAAAGAAGTCTCGCTGATCCTCGATCGCGAAACTCGTCGTCCCAAAGGTTTCGGTTTCATCGAAATGGTGGGAGCGGCTGAAGCAGCCAAAGCCATTCAATTGTTCAACAACTATGAACTCGATGGCCGACCGATGACAGTTAGCATCGCTCGCCCGCGTGAAGAACGCAGCGGTGGCGGTGGTGGCGGTTATCGCGGTGGCGGCGGCGGTGGTGGTCGCGGCGGTCGCGGTGGTCGCGGCGGCGGTGGTGGTGGCGGTCGCAGCGGCGGTCGCTTCTAAACAGACACTGATGATCCAGGTTTCTTTGCAAAAGGAAACCTGGATTTTTTTGCTGAGATCAAGCGAATGATTCGCCCGAACTCCGTTGACAAACATCAGGCAAGAGCATACAATCGCGGTGCATGAAATCGAAAAGGAGGACTGGCGATTCTTTAGCATTGCTAATGACCTCCGCCAGGTCAATCGACGTTCGATTGAATTAGCTCATAGAGGAGAAGATTCCATGAAGCGAATTTCGCTGCTGGTTACGCTCTTGGTCATCGCCGTAGTTGCCGCGGTCTCTTGCGCGCCCGCGCCGACCCCTGCCCCGGTGATCGTTCAACAGACGGTCCAGGTTCCGGTTCCCCAGACCGTCCAAGTCCCCGTTCAACAAACCGTCCAAGTTCCAGTACCGCAGACGGTCCAAGTCCAGGTTCCTGTCGTTGTGACCGCAACTCCCGCGCCGACTGCCGCACCGAAGAAAGGTGGCACGCTGATCGCCGCGCGCGCCGCAGACGCAACCGGACTTGACCCCCATAAACAAACCGCCTTTGCGTCCTTCCGAATGTTGGAATTGATTTACGATCCGCTCTTTGCTTTCGACAAGGATTTGAAAATCGTTCCCAATCTTGCCGAGTCGTGGAAGTGGTCCGAAGATGGCAAGACACTCACCGTCACACTCCGCAAGAATGTGAAATTCCATAACGGCGATCCGATGACGTCGGACGATGTGAAATTCTCGTTCGAACGCATTCTCGACGAAAAGACCGGCGCGGCAGCGCGTTCGTCGTTTACCGGTATCGACAAGATGGACACCCCGGATGCGAACACGATTGTCTTTACGCTCAAAGCGCCAAACTCTGCGATTCTTTCGTCGATGACGAATCCAAATGCGGCGATCATCAACAAAAAGCAAGTGAGTGGTGGTGCGGATCCCGCCAAAGTCGATGTCGGAACTGGCGCATTCACCATCGACAAGTGGACGCCGGATCAAACGTTCACAATGAAAGCATCCAAGGATTTTTGGATTCCTGGGTTGCCACGCCTGGATGGCATCGAATGGCGCACGATTCCGGACGAGTCATCCATTTTGGCGGGCTTACGCGCCAAGACGCTTGACTGGGCGCTCATCAACGACCCGCGCGTTGCAATTCGTGCGGGTGCAGCGAGCAGCACGCTAAGCATTTCGCGCGCATCCGCTCTTGCGTATCACGTCTTGCAGTTGAATGCCAAGCGACCAGTTTTCACCGACCTCAAAGTGCGCCAAGCCATTTCGTGTGCAATTGATCGCCAAGAAGTTCTCGATACCGCATCGCTCGGCGAAGGTCAGGTGACTGCGCCGGCCACCGCGCCTTTTTACAGCGCGAATCTGAATGATTTGACCTGCTACAAAAAGGACGAAGCCAAAGCCAAGCAACTACTCACCGAAGCCGGTAAGGCGACCGGCGTAAAATTTACCATTATCGCCGCGACTGGCGAACCGCCCACCGCCGTCGCCGAAGCGCAGAACATTCAAGCCCAGTTGAAAAAAGTTGGTATTGAGACCACCATCGAAACGCTCGAGTTGAGCGTGTATGTCGATCGTTGGCTCAAAGCCGATTTCGATGCAGCCGTAGCTCTTAACGGTGGCAATCCTGACCCCGATGTGATGTTCTATCGATACTGGCACAGCACCGGAAATTTGAACAACGTTGCCGCCTACAACAGTCCCGAAATCAACGCTTTGTTGGATCAAGGTCGCGCGATTGCTGATCCGGAAAAACGCAAACCCATTTACGCCGAGATTCAAAAGAAACTCACCGACGCTGCGCCGTGGACATGGCTCTACGTTGGTTATGAATATCGAGTTGGGCAACCGTTCGTCAAAGGTTTCACTCCGCTGTCCAATGGCTCGCTGATCTATCTGCGCGAAGCCTGGCTCGACAAGTAAAACCAGTAATCAGTATTCAGTAATCAGTATTCAGTCGCCGTATATTGACGACTGAATACTGAACACTGGATACTGAAAGCTGTTCACCGTTTACTGACATGCAAAGGTATTTGGCTCAACGCCTCATCGCGTTCATTCCGACGCTCCTCGGCATATCGCTCATCGTTTTCCTCGTGATGCGACTTATTCCCGGCGATGCGATCAATGCAATGATCGGAACTTCGTTCAAGCTGACCGATGCGCAAATGGCTGCGCTGCGCGCCTACTTTGGTCTCGACAAACCCTTGCCTGAACAATACTGGATTTGGCTCACGTCGGCCTTGCGCGGCGATTTTGGTTACTCGACGCGCAGCGGGCTTCCGGTCTTGCCTGAAATCCTCGCGCGCTTTCCGCTCACCTTCGAGTTGGCAATTCTAGCGATGATTATCGCTTTGATGATCGGCATTCCAATTGGCATCGTCGCCGCCGTCAAGCGCGATTCCTGGCTCGACATCGCCGGGCGATTATTTGCGCTGGTCGGACTCGCGTTGCCAAATTTTTGGATGGGCACGCTCATCATTCTCGTTTTGTCAGTCGTGTTTGGCATTCTCCCCACTTCTGGAGACTATACTGCTTTAACCAAAGACCCGATCAAAAATTTACAACAATTGATTTTTCCTGCGTTCACATTAGGATTCGCCTTTAGCGCATCGGTCATGCGGACTATGCGTTCATCGTTGTTGGAAGAATTGCGACAGGATTATACGCGTACGGCGCGCGGCAAAGGACTGCGCGAACAAGCCGTTATCGTTGGACATTGTCTCAAAAACGCACTCATTCCGGTAATTACGATTATCGGCTTGGAAACCGGATATCTGTTCGGTGGGGCAATTATTGTGGAAGAAGTCTTTGCGCTGCCCGGCATCGGTCGGTTGTTGCTAACCGCAATTGGTCAGCGCGATTACGCAATTGTTCAAGGCACGATAATTTTCATCGCCTTTAATTTCGTTTTGATTAATCTGATTGCAGACATGGCATACGCCTTTGTCAATCCACGCATTCGCTATGAATAAACCTTCACGATTTCAAACGCTAAAACGATTTCTGCGCTATCGCAGCGCACAAATTGGAGTTGTGCTGGTTTGGACATACGTGCTTGTCGCACTATTTGCTGCGGTTCTCGCGCCGTACTCGCCCATCGAACAACATGCGAAGGATCGATTGCTTGCGCCGAACCTACCCTATTTGCTTGGCACCGATGAATTTGGGCGCGACATTCTCAGTCGCTTGATGCACGGCGCGACCAATTCACTGCGCGTCGCGCTACTTTCAGTTGCGATGGCGTGCGCAGTGGGTTCGGCATTAGGAATGACGGCAGGTTATATTGGCGGGCTTGTCGATAACATCATTATGCGCGTGATGGATTTGTTCTTTGCGTTCCCGGCAATTCTGCTCGCGCTAACGATTGTAGCCGCACTCGGACCGGGCGCAGCTAATACGATTCTTGCCATCTCCGTTGTCTATACGCCGATCTTCGCCCGAGTCGCGCGCGGACCGGTGCTGTCGCTCAAGTCGATGGAATTCGTCGAAGCAGCACGCGCGACGGGTTTGCATCATCCCCGCATCTTGCTTCGCCATATTTTGCCGAATGCGATCGCGCCTATTATCGTGCAAATCACGCTTGCGCTGTCATGGGCAATGTTGACCGAAGCGGGGCTGAGTTTTCTTGGACTAGGAACGATTCCGCCTGCGCCGTCGTGGGGCAGCATGTTGAGCGATAGTCGCAAACTGATGGAGATTGCACCGTGGATGGCGGTGTTTCCCGGCTTGGCAATCATGCTTGGCGTGCTCGGCTTTAATTTGCTGGGCGACGGCTTGCGCGACGCACTTGATCCGCGGTTAAGATCATGACCGACGACCGACGACCACCGACCGCTGAACAAATCACAATTCGTCTGCTCGCGTACGCTGATGTTGCTGACATCGCATCCTGGGTTGCGGCGACGCCATTGTGGCAACGTTACGGCGTCACCGAAGAATCGATGAGCAAACGATTGCGCGATGGCATTGCCGAAGGGGCAAAAATCTTCGTCGCCGAACGCGCAGACGATGTTGTCGGCTTCATTTGGCTCGTCGAACGCGGTGCATTTAGCCGAAGCGGCTATGTTCAACTCATCGGCGTGCGCCCCGGTGAACGAGGGCATGGGGTCGGTCGCGCGCTAATGGCATTCGCCGAACAAAACGTTTTTGCGCAGCACTGCGATTTGTTTTTGCTTGTCTCGGATTTCAACATCGATGCACAGAGATTTTACCAACGCCTCGGATATCGCGAGTCCGGCAAACTAGAAGATTATGTTGTGCAAGGCGTGAATGAGTTGATTTATTGGAAACAACACGGAGTAGTGAGTAACAAGTGACCAGTGACGAGATGCTTCAACTTCGCTCAGCATGACACCCGTCACTCATCACGCGTAACTCTTTGGAGAAACAATGATTGTTGTCGGATTGATTTCAGGCACATCCGCAGATGGGATTGATGCGGCCGTTGTCGAATTGAACGGCGAGCCACCGCGTTTGGAATGGAAATTGCTCAAGCATATCACCATGCCGCATTCAAGCGAATTGCGCGAAAGAATCTTTGCCGCATTTCGACCCGAATCGAGTTCGGTGGACCAGCTCTGCCGTTTGAATGCCGATATCGGCGAGGCATTTGCGAACGCTGCGCTTGCCGTCATCGCCGCCGCCAATCTCAAACTGGCTGACGTGGCGCTCATCGGGTCGCATGGGCAAACGGTGTGGCACGAGCCGCCGATAAAGGAAAAGGTTGGCGCGACGATGCAAATCGGCGAAGCCGCAGTCATTGCAGAGCGAACGGGCATTACGACGATCAGCAACCTGCGCGCGCGCGATGTTGCTGCCGGTGGTCATGGCGCGCCGCTCGTAAGTTTTCTCGATTGGTTGTTTTTTCGACATGCGACCAAGTTGCGCGCAATTCAAAACATCGGCGGCATTGGCAACGTAACATTTTTGCCGCCGCTTTCATCGACTGAACAAGCGATTGCGTTTGACACGGGACCTGGCAATATGCTCATCGATTATTGTGCCGGACGTGCAACCGATGGCACATTGACATTTGACCGCGATGGAAAACTTGCCGCAAGTGGTCGCGTGAATGAAAAATTGCTCGACGAATTGATGGAGCAGCCGTACTTGCATATGCTTCCGCCCAAAACAACGGGGCGTGAATTGTTCGGCACGCAGTTTGGCGCAGAGTTGTGGAAACGCGGCCAAGCACTTACATTGACCGGCGCAGACCTCGTTGCAACGGCGACAGCCTTCACGGCTGAATCCATCGCGCGGGCGTATCGTGATTTTTCGCCCTCGCCAATCGATGAAATTTATCTCGCCGGAGGCGGCGCGAAAAATCCGACGCTTGTGGAAATGATCCGCGCGCGTGTTTCGCCGACAAAAGTTTATCAACACGATGCACTCGGGCTTACGCCGGACGCAAAGGAAGCAGTGCTGTTTGCGGTCATGGCATACGAAACGATTCATAGTCGCCCCGGCAATTTGCCGAGCTGTACTGGCGCGCAGCATCCGGTGATCATGGGCGATATTACGCCTGGACATAATTTTGGGAAATTATTCGACATGAATAAAGAGAAAACCGATGCCTGAACTTCCTGAAGTCGAAACCGCAGTCCGCGATTTGCGACCACATTTGCTTGGACGCACAATCACTGGCGCAACCGTTCGATGGAAGCGTACGGTTGCCATACCGAGCGCCACAGCGTTCGTAAAACAAATTCGCGGTTACAAAATCACTGCATTAACACGTCGTGGGAAGCATTTGGTATTTCATCTGCACTCGAAAAGTAAGGATCGGAAATACTTGTTGGTTCACCTTCGTATGACCGGCGGGTTTTGCATCGACGAGCAAAGAATCCGGCGTGACAAACACATGCACGTTTGCTTTCAACTCGACAATGGGCTAGAACTGCGCTTTCGCGACCCACGCAAGTTCGGGCGCATGTGGTTGGTGGATGATCCGGATCAAGTCGTCGGCAAATTGGGACCCGAACCTTTGGATATTTCACTGCGAGAATTTCATCGCTTGTTTGAAACACGGCGCGGAAACTTGAAACCATTATTGCTGAATCAAACCTTTATCGCCGGTATCGGTAACATCTATGCCGACGAATCCTTATGGTACGCGCGCTTGCATCCGCTGCGACGAGCCGAATCGTTGACGCAAGACGAACGCGCGCGATTATATCGGGCGATTCGCAAAGTCTTGACCGGAGCTATTGCTGTAGGCGGGACAAGTATCGACGTGATGTATAAACGGGTCAATGGAATGAGCGGCAGATTTGTCGAGAGCTTGCGCGTGTTCGATCAGGAAGAACGTCCCTGTCGCCGCTGTGGCACGGTGATAGAAAAAACCGTTGTTGGTCAACGTGGTACGCATTTCTGTCCAACATGCCAATCCGTGAGACTGCTCAAGTCTATCACCTAAAAGTACCAGAGTCCTATTGCTGGTTACGTCTGGGGATTGTATTATTAGGTCAGAAATCAAAGCTATTACAAACGATAAAGGCAAACCTTTTGAAAAAAAGGGACGCAAAGCTAAGGGTCTAAAGCACTGATGTGCCACGATCGCCCAGCCGCCGAAGGAATAGATGATTCCAAGCCTGTCTGTTCCGTCAAGCGGTAACGACAGGCATTTGATTTCTGCCCAGGAATTTTCAGGCTTGGCATTCCGGATTCCCTCAAGGGAAAAGAGAGGTCGAGATGAAAAAGATGCTTTTCGTTTCCGCCCTAGCCGTCGCACTGTTGATGTTCGCCATTCCGATCGTCTCAGCGGGGATGGATTTTGACGATCCAGCGCTTTGCGTGAATGGCACTTGGCTGCTCGTGGACGCCGCACAACCGTCCGCCATCAAGGTTGTTGTGCCAGATGATGCCAAGTACGGCGATCAAAAGGCTGGCAAATGCAAGACTCCCTCACCAGCACCACACCTCATCACCAACGTCAAAGAAGGTCCTGTTGACCATTTGATGACCGTATGGGTGGATGGCAGCAAAGCCAGTACGCCGACCATTACCGCATCCTACGGTAAAGAAGTGCAGACTAGAAAGAACAACGGCAAACTCGTGGTATTTGTGTTTTTTGTTCGCTGATCGAGTTCAAGCGGAAAGTGAAAGGCAACTCGCTCTATAACGAGTTGCCTTTTTTCCTATTTGCCGCGATTGTATTGTAGAGTATAATGTCAGAGACTCCCTACCAAATCCCAAAGAAGCGATGACGATACAGTGTCCTCAGTGCGGCAGTGAGAATCCACTTGGAGCGCCAAGTTGCAGTCAATGCACCGCTCCGTTGACTCGAACGTGTACTAATTGCGGCTTTCGTTCTCCAGTCAATTTCAAGTTTTGTGGAAATTGCGGAGCCAAGCTAGCCACAACTTCGGAGCATTCCCCCAGTTCTGAAGGACGTCAGCCAATTGCCATGCCCGACGCGCTTGCCCAAAAAATCTCAAGCGTCGGCAAGCAGATCGAAGGTGAACGCCGCAATGTGACTGTACTTTTCTCCGATATCAGCGGCTTTACCGCCATCTCCGAAAAACTCGACCCCGAACAAGTCTACGAATTTATCGATAACACCCTCAAAGCCTTCACCGAAGAAATCTACAAACACGAAGGCACCATCGACAAAGTGATGGGCGATGGCATCATGGCACTCTTCGGTGCACCGATTGCGCACGAAGACGATCCGGCGCGTGCGATCCGCGCCGCGTTGGGAATGCAAGATGCTCTCAAGCGCATCAATGCCGACCTTGAACCACGTTTGGGAATTTCTCTCCGGGTTCGAATTGGACTGCATACAGGGACGGTTGTTGTTGGCAGCATTGGGTCTGACCTGCGAATGGAGTACACTGCGCTGGGCGACACAGTGAATGTAGCCTCGCGTTTGCAAAGTGTTGCCGAGCCAGGTTCGGTTCTCGTCAGTCGTTCAGTGTACGAAGCGACTAAACCTCTCTTTGAGTTTCGCGAGTTGGGTTCGATCCGCGTCAAGAATCGGATTGAGCCGGTCGAGATTTTTGAAGCACTCACCTTGCGCCAGGTTGCCGGGCGAGTTCGCGGTATTCCTGGACTTGCCGCTCCGATGGTCGGGCGCGCGGAGGAATTCGCTCAAGTCCGCATGGTGATTGACGAACTGACCACTCACCGCCGGGGGCAGATTGTTTTGGTGACTGGCAACGCCGGCATTGGCAAGTCCCGTCTCAGCAGTGAACTCAAAGGTTATCTTGCCAACAAGTGGACCACGGTATTAGAGGGCACATGCCTTTCATACGGTCAATCAGCTTACGGTGTCTTTCTCGATATTTTGCGCGGGCTTTTTCAATTAGCGGACAACGATTCCGAAGAAATCGCGAGAGAGAAAATCGAACGCTACATCGAGAACCTGTTGCCATCCGTCGATGCTGCCCGAGTATTGCCCTACATCGAGCACCTTTTCTCCATTCGAATTTTCGACAAAGAAATGGTGGCACGGATTCGTCACTTGGCACCTCCGCAATTGCAACAGCAAACGTTTATCGCCATCCGTGAATTACTCACCGCTCAAGCACAGGAGAAACCGCTCGTTCTCATCTTTGAAGACATTCACTGGATCGATAATGTATCATTAGAGTTGCTGAAATTCTTGTTGCCAACCGTCGAAAATGTACCCCTGATAGTTTATTGCAATTCACGTCCGGGTGACGGAAGCGCCGAGACTCAGATTCGAAAACTTGGCAACGAGATGTATGGAGAAAACTTTACTTACATTCCGCTTGCACCACTTTCTCAGGCTGATAGTTTTGCTTTGGTCGATCTGCTGTTAACGATTCATGAATTGCCCGAAACGCTGAATCAATTGATCTTACAGCGTGCTGAAGGCAACCCCTTCTACTTGGAAGAAATTATTCGAATGCTCATCGATCACGGTATTATTCGACGGAATGCCGACCGATGGCAAGTTCTGCCCGATGCCAATCTCGACGAACTCCAAGTCCCGACGACACTTCAAGGTTTGATTATGACGCGCGTCGACCACCTGGGGGAAGGTGGACGCCAAGCTCTTCAATGCGCTGCCGTGATTGGTCGCGATTTTTCGTATCGGCTCTTAAACAACGTCATTGAAAATGCCCGAAGCTTGCAAGATGATATGCAAGAACTCCAGGAGCGCCAGTTGGTGAATCGGGTTAGTGACGGCAGTTATCCGGAATATCGTTTTACCAACATCCTAATCCAAGAAACCGTCTACAACAGTTTGCTGGTCCGCCGCCGGGAATATTTACATCAAAAAATTGCTAACGCCATTGAAGCGCTGTTCCGCGATAGGATCGATGAACACATTGAAGCGTTGGCATTCCACTATGCGGAAAGCAAGGATTGGGAACATGCTCTGCCCTATCTGATTAGAGCTGGACAACATGCCTCCGATCAATTCGCGAACGAGCAAGCCTTACACCATTATCAACAGGCAGCAAGTTTTCTCACGAAGACTAATCCCACTTTGCAACAAAAGATCGATGTGTACACCGGGCTTGGCTCAGTGCAGACCTTTACCGGCGATTACCCAGGCGCAACGACTTCATACCTGATCGCATTAGAAATCGTTCGGTCCACAGGCAAATCGCTAGAGACTTGCCGCAAGAATGCAGAAATCATGCGCTGCATCGGACGCGTATGTGAGCGTCGCGGTGATTACATTGAAGCGTTACGTTGGCTGGAAAATGCACTCAAAGAACTAGAGCAAGATCCCGATCCTAAATCAGCGGAGCATGTGCGAACCTACAACGACATAGGCTGGGTCGAGTATCGACGCGGGGAATTTGATCGCGCCTACGATTGGGCGATGCGCACGTTGCAGATCGTCGAAGGCACTGAACATTACAACGAGATGGCATCCGTCTATAATCGTCTCGTTGCGCAATTCAATCGCAAAGGCGATTGGGCGCGCGCTACGGCATATGCGGAAAAAGGTCTCAAGCTGCGTGAACGTATCGGTGACCAGCAAGGCGTCAGCAACTCGTACAACAACATGGCCGTCATCGAATGGGAACAAGGGCAATGGGACCAGGCACTTGAGCATCTAGAGCGCTCACTTGACATTAGGCAAAAAATAGGCGATATTGAAGGCATCGCGCGCAATAATACAAACCTCTGTGAGTTGTATAGCGAACGCGGCGATTTTTCCAAAGCCATAAACTATGGCGAACATGCGCTTGCCACCGGCGAAAAAATCAAGCACGGAAATATCACGTGCTTTGCGCTCATCAACTTGGCGCACGTCAAAATCCTACAAAAGGAATTTGATCGAGCCATCCGTGATTTAAAGCGTTCCATTAGTATTGCGACCGATATGGGGTCTAAGGAACGCATTGCCGAAGCGCAATGGCACCTCGCCGAAGCTTATCTGGGTCTAGGACAACTCGACACGGCGCAGACTTTTGCCGATCAAGCCAAATCGCTGGCAAGTGAAATCGGCAGAAAGCTCATCGAAAGCAAGGGCTTGCGCACATTAGCGAATATCGCCCAGCATCAGCATGACTTGCCCAAAGCGATGGACTGCATCGAGCGCAGTCTCAGTATTTTGACCGCCCTCAAAAGTCAGTTTGAACTTGCCAAATCCCAATATCAATTGGCAATCCTTTACCGCGATCAAGGCAACTTGGCGCTAGCGCGCACGACGTTAGAACAAGCGCTGGTTACTTTTGATCGACTCGGTGCCAAAGTTGAACAACAGCGCGCTCGCGCTGAACTTGACGGTTTACCCCGTTTGAACCCTGCCGGACAAGGCGGATAGTTTTCTGGAATGAAGCACAACCTACGTACAATTCCCTTCTTTTCTGACCTCGACGATAACGTTCTCGAGGCAATTTCGCGTCGCTTGCAGCGCGAGCATTATCACAAAGGCGCTGCCGTCTTTTTGGAAGATGAACCTGGCGATTGCATGTACTTGATCGAAAGTGGGCAGATCAAGATTGTATCGGAAAAAGCAAGCCAGGAAAAAATCTTTAATTATCTCGGTCCCGGTAATTTTTTTGGCGAAATGGCTGTTCTGCTCGGTGATCGCCGCTCGGCTACCGCGCGCGTCGTTATCGACGCTGATTTGCTTGTCCTCCGCAAGAATGACCTCGACGAACTCTTAGAGACGCATCCCCAAATCGCCGTCTTGATGACCCAGGAATTGGGACGCCGTCTTGTGCGCTCGAACACCGCCGCGACGGTGCGCGATGAATTCAACATCGTAACCATTCTAGGGACTGCTGCCCCCACGTTAGCACGTCATCTCGCCCAAGTCACCGGCGAAGATGTTTATATTCTCGATTTGGGCGGCTTGGCAAATACAACACTTGATCCCATCACCTTACAGCTCGCGCATGTTCGCCTCGTGCGTGGCGACAACATTCTTGATCCCGAAGGACTCGCCAATCGCTTGAGTAAATTGGTCGAGCAATACTACTGGGTATTCTTGTCTGTCGCACCCTACGAAACTCCACTGACCCTCAAAGCGATGGAACTGGCAGACATCACGTTGCAAATCGGCGGCAAAGAACCGAACTGGCTTCGCACGACCATGTCGAAAGGATTCTGGCGCACTGAAGATAATGATGCCGCGCTACGTCGCACCGCCCGTCGCATCTGTCAACGCCTTGTCGGGATCGCGTTGTCAAGCGGTAACGCACGCGGGATGGCCCACATCGGCGTGCTTCGCGTTCTCGAAGAAGAAAGCATTCCCATCGACATGATCGCGGGCACGAGCGCAGGCGCAATTTTTGGCGCAATGTATGCCGCCGGGCGAACCGTCGACGAGATGATTCAATTTTCGGCTGGCGTTCAACGGCAATACAGTTTTCTCACCGGTTTTCGTTATTGGGATTTTCGGCTTCCGCCGCGTTCGGGTCTCATCAAAGGCGACATGGTCTTGAACTATTTGCGCAAGTGGGTCAAGAATAAATCGTTTGATCAATTATCCATCCCGTTGTATATTGTCGCCACCGATTTGGTCTCCGGCGAAGAAATCGTTTTTGATCGCGGTCCGGTCGCGGAAGCGATGCGCGCCAGCATGAGCGTCATCGGCATTCTCGAACCTGCCCACGTCGCCGGACGCTATTTGATCGATGGGGGTTCGGTCAATCCGGTGCCCACTCAACTGCTGGTCGATAAAGGTATCAGCATCATTCTGGCCAGCAATGTTATTCCTGGGTTGGAAGAGCGCCTGCATCGTCGTGAATTGAAACGCGAGGGCAAGCTGCCGAATGTGGTCGGCATCTTGATGGGCGCGATGGAAATCATGGAAAGCGAAATCATCAAATCGCGCATGGGCGCCGTGGATGTTTTGATTCAACCCGACATTGAACGATACGGTACGATGGAATATGACAAGTACGGCGAGATTATCAAACGTGGCGAAGAAGCCGCTCGCGAGCAAATCGCCAACATTCGGCAGCGTTTGGCGCCCCGACCGCGTCCGCCGCTCACTGCAACTTTGTAATCTATGCCCAAAGCCTCATCGCGTACACACGCAGAAGATAAAGCCACTACCCTTTCCAATTTAGAACAACGAATAGCCGCGCTCGAAGCGTTGCAAGAAGTTGCTCTGACTTTTTCGTCTGAACTAGGACTCAATCGACTTCTCGCATTAATCCTGTCTTCAGCCGTCGATGTCATGCGCGCCAGCGCCGGTTCTCTTTTACTGTACGATCCTGCTCAGAAGGAACTCGTTTTCCAAGTCGTGCAAGGCGGCAGCGGCAAAGTCCTCCGCAACAAACGTATCAAGAGCGATGAAGGCATTGCGGGTTGGGTATTTTCACGCAAGCGTCCGGTGATCGTTCACGACGCCGCCATCGATCCCCGTTTCCTCAATCGCATCGACCGTAATTTCAAATTCCGCACGACGGCGATGGTCGCTGCACCACTCATCTACAAAAATCGCTGCATCGGCGTCATCGAAATTATCAATAAAAAATCGGGCGAGAAATTCAACCCCGACGATCAAGACTTGTTGCTCGCCTTCGCCGGTCAATCCGCCGTGCTCATCGAAAATGCGCGCTTGTATCAACAAGTGGTTGCCGAACGTGACCGCTTGCTCGCCGTCGAAGAAGAAGTTCGTCACGAGTTGGCGCGTGAATTACATGACGGACCTTCGCAACTTTTGTCTGCGGTGATTATGGGCTTGCGCTTTCTTAAGCAAGTCATCGAACGCGAACCTGCGCGCGCCGAAGCAGAGCTTGCCGAACTCGAACGCCTTTCGACCCAGGCATTGCACCAAGTTCGCAACATGTTGTTCGATTTGCGTCCGGTCGCATTGGAAACTCAAGGCATTTGCGCCGCCATTCAAATTTACGTCGAACGGCAAAGTGGCGATACCAATTTGAAATTGCAACTCGACACCGACGCTTCCAAGATTCGGTTCGAGCCAAAGGTCGAAGGCGCTGCGTTTTCGATCATTCAAGAGGCGGTGGGCAATGCCAAAAAACACGCCCACGCCGAAACGGTTACGATTGCCGTGAAAAAGAGCAGCGAATCGCTTACACTCAGCGTGCGCGACGACGGACGCGGGTTCGATGTGGTAAGCGTCGAAGAGGCGTACGCGCAACGCGGCAACCTGGGTCTCCTCAACATGAAAGAGCGCGCGGAACTTTGCCACGGCAAGTTAACCATCGACAGCGAGCCAGGCAAAGGCACCACGGTTACATTGGTCCTACCCTTGAATGAACCACGACGATCGGCGCGCTTGTTTTGATTCCACTTCCCTTCAACTCGAATGAAGTTATCGACTAGTCGTCTCCTTTTTGCGTCCAGCATTCTTTTCATCGCGCTCGCGTTGAGCGCCATCCCCACTACCCTGGCTCAATCTCCCGCACCGATTTTTGTTCCCGTCGCACTCGTTCCTCAGCAACGCGATTTGTCGGTTGAACTCGTCGCGCTGACGTTGGACGCGGACCTCATCGAAATCAATGGGCACACGATCATCAGCGGTTATTCCACATTCAAACTGCATAACACCGATCGTGTATCTGACACCGTCGCACCGGTTGGCTTTCCAGCATGGGGCGGCGATCAATACACCTTCGATCCCAGTCGATTCAATAATTTTTCCGTTAGCATCGATGGGACTAGAGTTAGAACGATCAATCGTGGCAAGGCGGATTTGAAAGTCGGCGGGGTGGTTCGCTCTGTCGATTGGTACACGTTTACGGTTCCACTCGACACCGACGACAAGAAAACCGTTCGATTCGATTTCGCGCAAGACCTGGGCGATAGCGCGATGCCACGATTTTATTATGGACTCACATCGGCAACCGATTGGAAGGGCAGCATCGGTAGCGCGCGTCTCACCATAAATTTCCCCGAATCGACCACGCTTGAGCAAATCGTCGCGTACGATCCACCCAATCCCGAATTCGACGGATCAAGTATCACGTGGCGATTCACCAACAAAGAACCCGTCTCGAATCCATCGCTCACCATTTTGCGACCGTCGGTCTGGAGCGACTTGAACACCAAGCGCCGCGTCGCGCAACAAAATGCAAACGATGCGAATGCGCACGCGAATCTGGGCAACCTGCTGCGTCAACTCGCCGCCGCCGATTCCCCCCGCCGCGATAGTTTCGCCATGCAAGCCGTCGCCGAATTGGAAACCGCTGTCCGCCTCGACGCCAACAATCGCACAGCGCGGCAAGCGTTGGGTGCGATTTACGAATCGCGCGCAGGTCCTGCAGCAGGTCCACGCAATCCCGCTTACTTGTCGCTGGCGGTTGCGCAATGGGAATCACTTGCCGCGAATGATGCCACTGTGCGCAAGCAACTCGCCGAAGATTATTTTTATCTCGGCGTCGATGCGCAGACGCGCCAAGATTTCGCCAACGCGTCAACCTATTTCGATAAAGCCAGTACCCTCGCGCCTAATGGCGCGGGTCCGCTGTTCACGACTGAGAGAATGAACACGCAACGACGCGCATTGAACCTTGCCTGGGGGCGTGCGTTGATCGATCAAAGCGACGCGGCGACGGCATCGACCAAAGCACGTGCCGCACTCGGCGATAAATTCATGACGCAATTTTCGCCGCCTTTGTTTTACGTGACCCGCGCCGAAGTCACCACGTCGTCGCAATCGCGCTCAATGATTTTTTCGCTTGCGCCGTATTTTTCTGTCGCCGAAATGCAAAACGCCGCGAGTGGCACTATTGCGCAACTGCGGCAAGCAGGCGTCGATGCAAACCTCGCAAGTGATGGCTCGAATGTTGCGCTCGTCATCAATGTCGCTTTCAACAGCCGCGCGGAACTTGCCACCAAGTTGGATGCGCTCGCCCGACTGTTACCGAGTCGCGCCGACTGGGCGCTACTGCGCGCCGTTATCGCCCCCGATAATGTCGAATGGAGCGAGGCGGATGAACTCTTTACACACACAATCCGCTATCGCGAAGACCTTGATCTTTCGTCGGCGTGTAATGAATTCAATTTGCAAATCAGCGACATTTTGAAAAATCTCTCATCATTGGATGTAGCATCCCCAAACGATGTCGAAGCGCAACTCAAGCGCGCGCTGCTTTCGTACGCGCAGCGTGGCTGGCAAAATGCATTGGCGTTGGGACGCGTCACGTATCGAGCAGGCACAGACGAAGCGCGGGTCGATGCATGTGGCGCGCGTACACTCGAATGGTCGCCGTCAAGCTGGCGACCGGAGCGCGTGGGAATTATCGTAGCGGGAATTGAATTGATCGGCGCGGGGATTTTGATCTGGCGCTGGAGGTCCAAGTCGCGTAGTCGGATAGTCTCATAGACATATAGTCGATTCGTCAAATAGTCAATCGACTACAAGACTAGGCGACCACATGACAAATAATTCCTTTGAGATATTCCGACTCAGGGAACGAAAGTAAAATCGGATGGTCGGGTGATTGCGAAAGTTTCGCAATGATTTGTGCATCGCGCTTGGCATCGGTTGCTGCTTCAAAAACAACCTTTTGAAATAATTCTGCGCTCACCTGACCAGAACATGAAAATGTGGCGAGGATTCCACCGGGCTTGCATAATTTAAACGCAAGCAAATTGATGTCCTTGTAACCGCGCAATCCAGAATGCAATTGCGATTGCGCATGAACAAATTTCGGCGGGTCGAGGATGATCGCATCAAACGATTTTCCCATGTCCCGATATTTGCGTAGAACCAGAAACGCATCACCATCGACAAATTCGCCGCGCTCGTCGCAACCATTCAAGCGCATATTCTCGCGCGCCAGCGTCAACGCATCGCCCGACGCATCCAGATTGATAACGCGTGCCGTTTCATTTGCCGCACACGCATAAACTGAAAAACCGCCACTGTAAGAAAAGACGTTCAGAATCTCCGGAGACCTGACAGGCTTTGCGGCTCCTACGGAGCCGATGAAACCTGTCAGGTCTTTTGCCACTCGTTTGCGATTCTCGCGTTGATCAAGATAAAACCCTGTCTTGTGTCCGCGTCTCACGTCCACCAACAATCGCGAATCGTTTTCTTGAATCTCGATCAATTCCGTCGGTTCCGCTCCTCGCAAGCTGCCAACAACTGATTGCAGCCCCTCTTTTTCGCGCACGTCCACATCACTGCGCTCGTAGATGCCCTCAGGTTCCAGAATTTCTTGAACCAATTCGACGATTTCATTTTTGCGTTGCTCAACACCCAGTGTCAGAAATTGCAACACGACAAAATCGGAGTAGCGATCCATGATCAAGCCAGGCAGAAAATCGCTTTCCGCGTTGACGATGCGATACGCATTTGTCGCATCCGTTTCGATCAATGACTGGCGTAAATCAATCGCATTGACGATGCGCTTGCGGAAAAACGCGCTGTCGATTGGCTCATCGTTCCATGTCCATAGTCGCACAGCGATCTGCGACCGCGAATTGTAATATCCACGCGCGATAAAGCGTCCCGCCGCATCGCGAACATCGACCGTGTCGCCATCATGTGCGTCATCCGCGCGCGCAATCGCGCCGGAGAAAATCCAAGGATGATGCGCGAGAAGAGGTTTTTCTTTGCCAGGTTTGAGAGTAATCGTTGGAGTCACAGAGTTCCTCTGAGTTCCCCTAAATCCCTCGGAAGAACTCTGGGGAATTTGGGGGAACTTGACCTATGCGCGCAGTTTCAACGCTGCTGGCAGAATGCGAAACGTCGCCGGCCCCGGTCCCACCAACTCGCCGTCGGCTTGGATCAACATTCGCTGTTTCGATTCGACCGCCACAGTTTTCGCTTGATACTCTGACACTTTGGGATGTGTGAGAATCGTGCCATTATACAATCGCGGCGTGTTCAGCATCACTTCAAACGTACCAAAATTGCCAAGAGTGATGACGTGGAATTTTCCATCGTCAATTTTTGAATTGGGACTAATCATCATGCCGCCGCCAAAGTACTTGCCATTGCAAACGACGACCGAATTCATGACGCCTTCGATTTTTCGGTCATTGATTTTCACGACGACCTCTTTGTTGCGATAAGACGAAATCGTGCTGAGGAGGGTCGTGAGATACGGAATCGTCCCGCCCGCATGTTTGCCGCCACGCTCGGTGCGTTCGATCACCTCGGCGTCAAAGCCCATGCCCGCGACGTTCGCAAAAAAAGTGCGCGTCTCTTTGCCATCGACGCAGTACACGATTTCGCCGATATCGAGCGGCCGCGTGGTTGTCGCGCGCGCCAGTTGCCTTGCCGAAGCAAGAGTGTCGCCCGGAATGCCGACGCTGCGCACAAAGTCTGCGCCCGTGCCGCTCGTGATAATGCCCAATGCGGCGTTCGGATTAATGGCACGACCATCTGCATCGAGCATTCCATTCACAACCTCGTACGTTGTCCCATCGCCGCCAACAACGACGATCAGATCAAAGCCAGCTTCAAGTGCGGCGCGAGCGAGTTGCGTAGCGTGTCCCTTGTGTTCGGTGAACACCGCTTGATATTCAAAACCTTCTGCACGCAGTATCGCCTCGACCTCATGCCAACGCTTTTGCATGACGCCGCGCGCGGAGGTAGGATTGATGATGAGTTGAGTTTTCATTTATACATTCATCTCATAAATCATCTTTAGCCCCTTCAACGTTAACCCTTCGTCTACTACATCAATTGCTTTTGTCTCAACGGCGATTAGATTCACCATTTCTCCGGTGCCGATCACACGCGCACGTGCGCCCAGTTCTTTTTTCACCCGCGCGATCATTCCTTCCACAAGCGCGACGTAGCCATAAATCAATCCGGCTTGGACCGAAGCAACTGTGTTTTTACCGATTGGACTTTTCGATGCGGGCGCGGCGAGTTCAACTCGCGGCAATTGCGCCGCGTGCATGAATAACGCATCGGCGGAGGTCGTCAGACCAGGCGCGATAGCCGTACCGAGATAATCACCTGCATCGCTCAACGCATCGAAGATGGTCGCCAGTGGACTGAAATCGATGACGATGGCTGGCACGCCATAAAGTTTTTTCACCGCAACGGCATTCGCAATGCGATCAGCGCCCACCTCGCGCGGCGAATCGGTGCGAATGTTCAACCCGGTCTTGACGCCGGGACCGACGATAACGGGTCTCAAACCCAGATGCTTTTCGCACAATTCCGCAAACGTCGATACGAGCGGCGGCACTGATGATGCAATCGCGCTGCCATCGAATGCAATTCCGTTCGCGCCTTTTTGTCTAAAGAGTGATCGAAGCATCACCGCATACTCGTCGGGTGTGCCGTCCACACGCGTCGTGATGCGCCAAGTCGAAACGAGTTCGTCGCCGCGATATGCGCCGAGCGAAATGTGAGTGTTGCCAATGTCGAATAAAAGAATCGTTGCCATTTCCAATTTCCGATTTTAGATTTTGGATTGACAACCCCTCCCCGTCAAATGGTGAATCCAAAATCGCAAATCTAAAATCCAAAATTACTTGAGGTCTTTTCTTGCTGGTATGCCGTGCAGCGTTTCCGCCGCATTCACTGCATTCACAATCGCTTGCGCGACAACTTCGGAAGCCGTGTGCCCAATCGCATTCACGTCGCCCTGTTTTCTGCCGACGCTCAGCGCAAACAATGCGTCGCCATCAAAAAGCGCATGAGCAGGACGAATCGCGCGGGCGAATCCGTCGTGCGCCATCATCGCGACGAGGTTCGCTTCTTCTTTGGTCAACGCAGCATTTGTCGCGACGACGCCAATCGTCGTATGGGTGCGCGACAGAATCGTTTGCGTGATTCCGTTCTTGATCGCATCGCCTGAGTTGACCCAGCCACTCACGGCGGGCTTGCGCGCGCCGGCGAGAATCTCACCGGTGTTTGGCTCGACTACGTCGCCGAAAGAATTCACGACGACGATTGCACCGACGACGATGTCTTTGCCGATTTTTTGGCTCGCCGTGCCGAGTCCGCCTTTCGTCACCTGCTTTGCGCCCATGAGATGCCCCACCGATGCACCGGTTCCTGCGCCAACATTGCCTTGCTCGGTCGCATTATTCTTCGCGGCGACACAAGCGCGATAACCATCGTCGGCGGTTGGGCGCACATTTGCGTTGCCGAACGCAAGATCGAAAATCGCGGCGGCGGGAACGATGGGGACGCGCGCAACACCGGTATCGTATCCCATTTTTTTCTCTTCGAGGAATCTCATCACGCCGCTCGCTGCATCCAATCCAAAGGCACTACCGCCCGTGAGAACAATTGCATTCACACGCTCGACCAAATGTCCGGGGCGAAGCAAATCCGTTTCGCGTGTGGCAGGCGCAGGTCCGCGCACATCGACACCCGCAATCGCGCCATCGGGCGGGCAAAGAATCACTGTGCAGCCAGTCCCATTTTGCAAATCGGTGTGATGACCAACCAAAATACCATCGACGTCCGTAATTGAGTTCAACATCATTGTCTTTCAAACGGAATACGCACCACGTATTTCGTATTGCGTGTTCCGTCGTTATGAATTCCACTTGCTGTAAACATCTGGTCTTCGATCTCTAAACACGGGTACCTTTGCTCGCATCTCCTCAACCTGGGCGAGATCGATTTGCGCGATGAGCAATGCTTCGCGATCATCGCCCTCGACCAAAATCTCGCCCCAAGGATTGACGATCATCGAATGCCCGCCGAAGGTTTCGCCTTTGCTTGTGCCAACGCGATTGCAGCCGATCATGAACATTTGATTCTCGATTGCACGCGCAGGCAGCAACGCGCGCCAGTGTGCCACGCGACGTTGGGGCCATTCAGCGGGGGCAAACGCAATGCGCGCACCGTTCACCGCGTAATGTCGCCACAGTTCGGGAAAACGCATGTCGTAGCAAATGCCGAGTGCAAATCTGCCGAATGGCGCATCAAAGACTTGGGCTTCATCGCCGCCAATCAGAAACTTGTCCTCGTCGAGCATCGGCACAAGATGAAGTTTGCGATACACGCCCAGTTGCGCGCCATGGGAATCGATTAGCGCTGCCGTGTTATAAACCCGACCGTTGCGCATTTCCATCAGCGAGCCGACAACCGCGATTTGATTATCGTGTGCGGCTTGCGCAATCTTGACGAACATGCCAACGGTCAGTTCTGAAGCGTGTGTAGCTGCGTGTTCCAAATCGTACGCCGTGCTCCACAGTTCGGGCAAAACGATAATGTCTGCGCCACGCGATTTCGCTTCAATAATTTTCGCACACACGTTTGCAAAATTCTGCGCTGGGTCCCCAAGCACGAGATCGATTTGAGCGAGTGCAATTGAAAGCGTATTCATAATTTCTCTGTTCGGTGATCTATGTGCGTCGCACATTCAAGATGGCGAGACTGTACCATACAATCCCAGACGTGTCAATGATTTGACCCGAGGGATAACAACGAATTCAGAAAACAGCGAATTGTATGGATTTTATTTTTCGTTTATTTCCAAATTCGTTGTTGTGATTTTGCAATTGCCAACGTAATTCCAAGAGCGTATAATGCGAACGAGTGGGACAAATTGGAAATTTGTCCGACAGGAGCTAACATGAAAATCTACGACATTTCCATTCCCATCTCCCCATCGATGCCGGTCTATCCGGGCGATCCCGCTGTGAGCATCGTGCCAATGAGTCAAATCGCTAAAGGTGATGCAGCGAATGTATCGCAGTTGTCGTTTGGCGATCACACCGGCACGCACCTCGATCCGCCGATTCATTTTATCCCCGGTGGCAAGACCGTCGATCAACTCGATTTGGACACGTTGTATGGACCTGCCCTCGTCGTCGATATGTCACACGTCGAAAAGGCAATCACGGCGAAGGATTTAGACCGCGCCAAACTTTCCAAGCGCGCGGTGCGTATATTATTTAGAACACGCAACGCCGAACTGTGGCAGCAACCCGGCTTTCAGACCAATTACGTCGGATTTGCTTGGGATGCGGCGCAGTGGTTCGTCGAGCGCGGCGTCAAACTAGTCGGCATTGATTACCTCAGCGCAGAATTATTCGACGCGAGTGAGCCGCGCACGCATCGCACGTTGTTGGGTGCAAGCATTATCATCGTCGAAGGATTGGATTTGTCCAACGTAAAACCCGGAGAATATGTTCTCGCTTGCTTGCCGTTGAAGATCAAGGATGGCGATGGTGCACCTGTCCGTGCGATCCTAATCGAAGAGAATAAACGGACGATCAAGCGTCCGCCGAAAAAACATCGGAGGTAACTACCAGGTCTCTCTGTCATTTCGAGCGGAGCGAGAAATCTCTTCTTGTAGAAGGAGATTTCTCGTCGCATCGCCATCACAGATGGCGCAATCGCTCCTCGAAATGACACGCTGAGTAGTTACCGTCGGAGGAGGTAATTACCGATGAAAGCAAGACTTGTCAATTTCTCGCCGTGTGTTCTCATCGCGGCGTTTGTTTTTGCGCTGCTCGTCGTCTTCGTGCCAACGACCACCCTGGCTCAAGGACCATACGGCAACCCCGGTGGATTCATGCCCAACGTTCAGCCAATGTTCATGCCGGGGCAATATGCACCGTCGAGTTCCGGTACACTGTCGCGATACGTCGTGCAGCCGGGCGATACGCTATACGGTATCGCACGTCGCTTTGGCGTTTCGGTGAATGCATTGATGAGCGTCAATCGCATCTTCAATCCAAATTACATCTTCGTCGGAATGGTTCTATTCATTCCGGGCGGTTATGTCCCACCATCGCCGCACGGGACCTACATCGTGCAATTTGGCGATACGTTAACGCGCATCGCGTTACGCTTCCGTACTTCGGTCTATGCGTTGATGATTGCAAACCACATTCCGAATCCCAATTTGATTTTCGCCGGGATGCGATTGATCATTCCTTCTGGTTATCCATCGCCGCAACCCTTTCCCACATCGATACCGGGACCAACGCCAACGCCGAGACCTGACACGGCAAATGTTACCATGCAAAACACGGTATACAGTCCGCAATCGATCACTGTCAAAGTTGGCACGACCGTTGTTTGGCGCAATACTGAAACGAATGGAATGGAGCACACCGTAACGAGCGGCGCGCCCAACGCGCCATCCAATATGTTCGATTCGGGTGCGATGAACCCAGGACAGACGTTTCAATTTACATTTACGACGCCCGGCACCTTTGGATACTATTGCCGCATTCATCCGACCACGATGACGGGCATCGTCGTCGTGACGCAGTAGTTACACCATCGATTGATAAGCCCGCCAGGATGGACGCCCCTGGCGGGCTTGGTTTTTGAATCCCTCTTGACACTCACCCTGTCTCGCATTAAAATCGAATCAATCTGATCGACCATAAACACTACGATTCCCGCCTTACGAGGAGATAACGCAATGCCCCAGTTCCCTTCGTACATCTTCGGCATGCATGACCCCGGTGCCGAACAACTCTTCCTCAACGCGAACAAGCCCGGATGGATTTTCGTCTCCGTCCAGGTCAATCCCCCTGACCAATCAGGCGATTTTTCGGGTTTAGCCAATCAGGGTTTTGGCGTCATTGTTCGATTGAACAACGGCTACAACGACGCCGGTACCATTCCCAACTCCTCTCAGTATGATCAGTTTGCGCAACAGTGCGCGAGTTTTGTCGCCGGATCCAACGGCGTCAAGGTTTGGGTCATTGGCAACGAAACAAACAGCCCCTGGGAACGTCCGGGCAACAGCGGCGGACAAGGCGGCGAGGTGATCACACCAACGTTGTACGCGCAATGCTTTGCCAAGGTTCGCGCGGCGATCAAAAAATTGCCTGGGCATAACCTCGACTGGGTCGTCCCCTCTGCGCCCGCGCCCTGGAACAATCAAACGACGTACGCCGGTAACGCCAACGGCGATTGGGTGCAATATTTCAAAGACACGCTGAATCAATGCATCGCGCGCCAAGCTCCGCCGGACTCAATTGCGATTCACACCTACACGCATGGGATGGATGCAGCCTTCATCACCAGCGAAGAAAAAATGGGCGCACCGTTTGGCGCGTATCGCAAACACTTTCGCACCTATCGCGATTTCATGGCTGTGATTCCAACGTCGTTGCGAACAGCGCCGGTATTTATCACTGAGACCCAACCTGCCGATCCCGATTGGTGGCAAGATCGCAACATTGGTTGGGTGCAAGCGGCGTTCAAAGAGATCAACGATTGGAATGCCGTCACCGCGAATCAGCCGATTCAAGCCCTGTGTCTTTTTCGCTGGCAAACCGGCAACGCGCTGTGGAGCATTTCCGATAAGAATGGCATCAAAGCCGATTTTCAAGCAGCGTTGCAAAACAATTACAAGGTGCGCTGGACAACGCCAACGCCTCCGCCACCTCCGCCGCCTCCACAACCGTTGCCTGCAAACGATCCCAGGTCAATCGCTGCCTTGGCGGCGGCGAAAAAACTAAAATGGATGCCGATCAACACGGATGGCGCGCTCTACAAATTTGCGCTGAACAAAAACCTGGGTTATCCGCAGACCGACGAATTTGAATTTCTCGTCGGAACGGATGCCTATGTCGGTCAAGTTTACAATCTCGGCATTGTCTACGTCAAAAAAGGCGACTGGGGCAACGTCAAGTTTGTGAACAAGCCAGCCGGAATGTAAGCCCTCACCCCAACCCTCTCCCGTTCGACACGCTTCGCGACCGTCGAACAGGAGAGGGAGAAAGCGCATCCATGAAATCCAAACTCGGTGTCTACATCATTACCTTCGGCGGTTTTGACGCCGTCGATTATTTTAAACGCGCGCAGCCACGCATCGCCCTCTCGATGGATCACAACGCCGATATGTGGCGTCAGCTCAAGCAAGTTTCACCGAACACCTTCGTCATCGGTCGTCATTACGTCGACGATGGCGAACAGATTTTTATCGATAACCCAGAGAGTCGCGCCGAACAATTTTTTCAACGCATGAAACCAGATGCCGAAAAGATGCGCGGCATCTACGATGCGTGGATGGGTTACAATGAATCGGTGGTCCAGTCGAACGAGGCAGCGCAGGCACTCTCGCGTTTCCACGTGCGCTGGGGCGATTTGATGCGCGACGCGAAGCTCGTTTCGTGCGCGTACTCCTTCGCCACCGGCAACCCCGAACTCGAATATTGGCCTGCACTCGCGGAAGGATTGCGGCATTGCGATCTGCTTTCGCTCCACGAGTACAGCGCGCGAACGATGGAGCAGAATTCGTCGTGGCTCTGCTTGCGCTATCGACGCGCGATAGATGCATTGCCACCCGATGCGCGCAAGCAAGTCGTCATCACCGAAACCGGCATCGATGGCGGCGTTCTGCCCGATCCAAATGATGCGCAGCAAGGCTGGACGTTTTACACCGACGAAGCCGGTTACGTAGCGACGTTGAGTTGGTACGATAAAGAAATGCAAAAGGACGATTACGTAATCGGCGCGGCAATTTTCGCCACATCGCCCTGGGGCAAGCGCGGCTCGTTTGGCATAGCGAATGCAAATCAGATTCGCGATTACATGGCACAAGGCGGCGCGCCTGCGCCCGTCGTCATCAACGCAATTGCCGATCCAGCCGCTTCGGCGGCGATTGCGGCGGCGAAGAAATTGAAATTGATGCCGATCAACACCGATGGCGCGCTCTACAAATTTGCAGAAGAACAAAACCTGGGTTATCCGCAGACCGATGAGTTTGAATTCACCAGTGGCGGCGCGACATATGTCGGACAGGTCTACAACCTCGGCATCGTCTTCGTCAAAAAAGGCGATTGGGGCAACGTGCTTTGGATGAAGAAACCGACGTAGGGCAAATTCGCGCAAGCGTTTGCCCTACAGGAGATCATTATGGCAATCGATTGGTGTCCATTCGCAACCAAGCGACCGATCGTCGCAGATAATTTCATGAAGGGACGCAACGGCAGACCGGTCAAAGCGGTCGTGCTGCACATCGCCGCTGGAAATCTGCCCGGCGTTTTTCCAACCTTCAACGATCCAACGCGCGGTGCCTCCGCCCACTTTTGTATCGGTAAGAATGGCACCATTGAGCAGTACGTTTCGGTGAATGACACGGCATTTGCCAATGGTTTGCGCTGGGATGCTCAAAACCAACAGTGGATTTGTCCGCATAACAATATTGTGCAGCCATCGTGGCAAGACCTCACCCCGCCCGACAATCCCAATTGGTACACCGTCAGCATCGAACACGAAGGCATGCCGCAAGACAAGTGGACGAGCGACATGTACGATGCGAACATGCGCCTGCAGCTTTGGCTCTCCGATCAATTTCAATTGACGTACGTCGCGCATCGGACCTTGGTGGGTCACTTTGAAATCGATCCGGTCGATAAACCAAGTTGCCCCGGTCCTAATGTCGAATGGGATCGCATTGTCGCAGATGCCGCGGCGATTCAGGCGGCACGCAAATTGACTTGGATGCCGATCAATACCGACAGCGCGCTCTACAATTTCGCAGAAGCGCAAAACCTGGGATATCCGCAGACGGATGAATATGAATTTACCAGCGGAGGCGCAACCTACGTGGGACAGGTCTACAATCTCGGCATTGTCTTTGTCAAAAAAGGCGATTGGGGTAATGTGCTTTGGATGAAGAAACCAATGTAGGACAAATTTCCAATTTGACCATTGGCAAATTGGAAATTTGCTCTACCCGGAGGAAACCATGCAATTCGATCCACGTCTGACCAAGTTGGGCATCGTCGCAAAAGAAACGGCGAACGCAACCTGGGATTTGACTGTCGTGCAGTATCAAGACGACCAACAGTCCGGGGGGCAACATCACATTTTCTTCACGGTACTCGACAGCGCGGGCAAGCCCATGCCGGGCGTGACGTGCGTGGTCGATTATCCGCAAGACCCCTCCGATCCGCACAAACCTGCCAAAATGCAAACCGATGCGAACGGGCAAGCGAATTATCCGATGTTTGCCAATCTCGACATTACGCTGTTGAATGGTCCCTATTTTGCGTATGTCGAAGACCAGGGCAAGAGCGACCTGGTCACCGGGATGGGGCTGCCGGAAAAGCATCATGTCAACTATCTTTTGACCTTTGCCAAGTCAAGCGGTGGCGGCACGCAACCTCAACCCACCGATGCATCGACTGCCGCGATTACCGCCGCAAAGAAACTAACATGGATGCCGATCAACACCGACGGCGCTCTCTACAAATTCGCCGAAACGAAAAATCTTGGCTATCCGCAGACCGATGAATTTGAATTTACCCACAATAACGTGACGTATGTTGGGCAGGTGTACAACCTCGGCATTGTGTTCGTCAAAAAAGGCGACTGGGGCAATTGTCAGTGGGTCAAGAAACCATAAATACAAAAGACCTGACAGGTTTCTGGAAACCTGTCAGGTCTTTTTCATTAATGTCGAAAATATCCGCGCTGAAGTGATTGCGCCTGATCGATCGTTACGAACGCGTTCGCGTCCACCCCATCGATGACATTCCGCACCGCAGAAATGTTCCGTCGCGAAATGACGCAATTGACGACGATCATCTGTCCTTCTTTGCCGCGCGCTTGAATTTCGGTAACAGCGTGTCCCGCCGCGCGCAGCGCTTCTGCAATCGCATGTCCGCTGGCGGTGGAATAGACGCGCAGCATGGCATAACCAATCGCCAACCGTTCCTCAACGAACATGCCAAAAACCACGCCGGAGCCGAATCCCAACGCATAACCAACGACGGTGAACGGATTGAGTGGACCGCTCAGCACCGCGCTTACGGCAAGGATGAATACGGTCGCTTGGATCGTGCCGATAAAGCCCGAAAGCAATTTACGCCCACGCATCGTGAACAGCAAGCGCAATGTATCAAGCGACATGTCGGTGAGACGCATACCGAAAACAAAGAGACCCGCGAGAAGAGGTTCCATAGTAGTTGCCCTTTTTCAAGTGTGAGAGTATTCTATGCCGAAATCAGAAATCAACAAATGTGCTGGAGACACCATGCGATATAAATTACTGGGTAAGAGTGGCTTGCGCGTGTCCGAACTGGCGCTTGGCACGATGACGTTCGGCGAAGAATGGGGCTGGGGCGCATCAAAATCGGTGTCGCAGCAAATCTTCGATGCGTATGCCAACTCCGGCGGCAATTTCATCGATACGGCGAATCGCTACACCGAAGGCACCGCCGAAAAGTTTATTGGCGAATTCATCGCGTCGGACCGCGAGCATTTTGTCGTGACGACCAAGTACACCTTGTTCACGCGCCGTGACGATCCAAACGCAGCGGGCAATCAGCGCAAGAACATGATGCAATCGCTGCACGCCAGCTTGAAACGCTTGAACACCGAGTACGTCGATCTCTACTGGGTTCATGCCTGGGATTTTATCACGCCCGTCGATGAAATCATGCGTGCGCTCGACGACATGGTGCGCGCAGGCAAGGTACTCTACATCGGCGTATCCGATGCGCCTGCATGGGCAATTGCGCGCGCGAACACCCTCGCCGAATTGCGCGGCTGGTCGTCGTTCATCGGCTTGCAGATTCCGTACAGTCTCGTCCAACGCGACGGCGAACGCGAGTTGCTGCCCATGGCGCACGCGCTCGGCATTGGCGTGGCGGCGTTCAGCGTGCTAGGCAACGGCGTGCTGTCGGGCAAGTTCAATCGCGGAACCGCATCGGAAAAGGATCGCGGCACATTGTGGAGCAGCGCCAATGATCGTAAGCTGGCTATCGCTGCCGAGGTCATCAAAGTCGCAGACGAAATCGGCAGCACGCCTTCCCAGGTTGCATTCAACTGGGTGCGTCAGCAACCCGGCGTCGTCATTCCCATTATCGGCGCGCGCACGCTGGCGCAAGCACAAGACAATTTGAAATGCGTCGCGTTTGCGTTGAGCGACGCGCAGATGAAACGCCTCGACGACGTTAGCAAGATCGAGTTGGGTTTTCCGCACGACTTTCTAGCAAGCGACGAAATCAAAGACCTGGTTTTCGGCGGCACGTACGACCAGATCGATCATCATCATTCTTGAGGTCTTTGCATGCTGGAGCAAATCTTCATCGATAATATCATCTTTGCTTTGATCGGTTGGTGCATGATCTATGTGGGCGATTACTACCTCACGATCTATGGCGCGCGATTGTATCTCGCGCACGGCAAAGAACATCTTTCAATTCAAGGCAGCTATGAATTGACTCCAACCTTTCAAAAGGATGTCGATAACCTACGGCTCTTCAGCCCACGTTTCTTTGCCATTGTCGTTTTGTCCAGCATCCTGATAGGTCTCATTTGGTTTCTCAGCGTCCGTGTTTTGAAGATGCCAGAGTTCTACGTCTTTCTGCTCGGCGGATTGATACTGCGCGAAGCGGTCGTTCACATTCGGCACTGGCGTAACATCACGATGTTCAAACTGGCGGCGCAACCGAATGCGGTCCAAGGCATGGTTGGCTACAGCAAATGGACGACGTACAAAATGTCGGCAGCGGAGTTGTTTGTCTTCGCCGTCCTTTATCTCTTGATCGGTTTGACCGTGAGCAGTTGGTTTGTTCTCGGCGGCGCATTTGCGTGTGTGGTGCTGAGCATTCAACATCAAATCCGCGCGCGGCGAGTAAACAAATAATCTCCCGCGAATCTTCACGCATCGCGTGACTCACGGGGAAAAAGGTGACACATGAATCTCAACGAAATTTCCGATCCCGATTTTCGCTTGCTTGGCGAACAAATCGTCAGCGCGATGGCGTACTATCACGTCCCAGGTGTCGCCGTTGGCGTGATGCGCGATGGCGAAGAATTCACCGCCGGCTTTGGCGTGACGAACGTCGATCATCCACTGCCCGTCGATGCCGACACGCTGTTCCAAATTGGCTCGACGACAAAAACGTTCACGGCCACGCTCGCGATGCGTCTCGTCGAAATGGGCAAACTCGATCTCGATGCACCGATTCGACAGTATTTACCCAATTTTCGGCTGCGCGATGAAGACGTTGCCGCGCGCGTGACCATGCGCCACTTGCTCACGCATACCGGCGGCTGGCTCGGCGATTATTTCGACGACCTGGGCGATGGCGACGACGCGCTGGCGAAATACGTCGCCGCGATGGTCGAGTTGCCGCAACTGACGCCGCTCGGTACGATTTGGTCGTACAACAACGCGGGCTTTGGCGTCGCGGGTCGCGTGATCGAAGTGATCACAGGCAAAACGTACGAAGCTGCGCTCAAGGAATATGTTCTTGATCCGCTCGATCTCAAAATGTCGTTCATCTTTCCGAAAGACGTGATGACGTATCGCTTTGCCGTCGGACACAACGTCATCGACGACCAGCCCCAGGTTGCGCGACCGTGGCCCATTGCGCGCACAGGAAATTGCGTCGGTGGAATTGCATCGACGGTGAAAGATCAATTACGATACGCGCGTTATCTCATGGGCGATGGTTCGCCGCTCTTGTCGCGTGAAGCGTTGGCGCAGATGCAAACGCCGCAAACCGATGCGGCGCTCGGCGAAAAGATGGGCATTTCATTTTTCATTCGCGATGCGCGCACCACGCCAATTCTGCGTCACGGCGGCGCGACGAATGGACAAATGTCGGCATTCATCTTCGTGCCGTCGCACAAATTTGCGATCACGATTTTGACGAATAGCAATCGCGGCGTCGAGTTACACAACAAGCTGACGCGCTGGGCGCTCGAACATTTTCTCGGCATCTCTGACACCAAACGCACTCCGATCGCAATGACCGACGCGCAGCTTGCCGAATATGCGGGACGATACACAAGCGCGCTTGCCGACATCGATCTGAAAATCGAAAATGGAAATTTAGTGATGAACACGACACCGAAAGGTGGATTCCCGAAAAAAGATTCGCCGCCGGGTCCCACGCCACCGCCATCGCATTTTGTTTTTATCGGCTCAGACCGCATCCTCGCGCTCGACGGCTGGTCGAAGGATTTGCAAGGCGAGTTCTTGCGAGACGCCGATGGCAAGATTGCGTGGTTTAGGTTTGGGAGTAGAATACGCGCGAAAGAAAAGTAATTTAACCACCAAGGCACGAAGACACAAAGGATTAATTTCTTTGTGTCTTGGTGTCTTCGTGGTAAAATGCGAATTTTTGATCGGGAGAAAATAATAATGTCAAATTTTGTGCAGCTTCGCCAAGACATTCCCCTCGCACACACTTGGAACGCCGAATCGATTTTTCCTAACGATGCCGCTTGGGAAAATGAATTCAACGCCGTCGGCAACGACCTATCATCGCTTGTGCGCTTCCGCGGACACCTTGCCGACAACGCAACAATGCTCGCCGATTTTTTCGCCGCGAGCGAAGCGATTGAATTTCGCGCGGGCAAGGTTGTGCTTTACGCCAGCATGAAGCACACAGTCGATACAACCGATCAAGCAGCGGCGGCACTCAACGATCGCGCGCGTGGACTGGCGGCGCGCGTCGGCGCTGCAATGTCGTTCGCCGAACCGGAGTTGCTCGCCATCGGTTTCGACAAATTGCGCGCGTGGACGGTGGACGCCGAATCCGAGCCGCGCCTTGCCATCTACGCGCATTACGTTGATCGATTGGAGCAGCGCGCCGCGCACGTGCGTTCCGCCGAGGTCGAAGAACTCTTGAGCCAGGTCAATGACGCGTTTCGCACGGCGGCGGCCACGCACGGCGTTCTTGCCGACGCCGATTTGAAACCTACGCCTGCGTCTAACGATGCGGGTGACACATTTGAAATCACGCAAGGATCGATAGGCGCGCTACGCACGCATCCCGACCGCACTGTTCGCCACACCGCGTTCGAAAATTACGCCGATGCGTACCTCGCGCACAAGAACACCATGGCAAACGCGCTTGCGTCCGGCGTCAAGCAAGACGTGTTCAGAATGCGCGCACGCAAATACGAATCGTCGCTGGAAGCCGCGCTTGCGCCGAATCACATTCCACTCGACGTGTTCCACAATCTCATCAAAACCTTTCGCGCCAATCTGCCCACCTGGCATCGCTACTGGAAGATTCGCAAGCGCGCGCTTGGCTATGATACGCTGCAGATCTATGACGAAAAAGCGCCTTTGACCAATGCAGAACCGCGCGTCGAGTTCACGCAAGCGGTCGATTGGATTTGCGCGGGGATGCAACCGTTGGGTGAAGAATATGTCAGGACATTGCGTCGTGGATGTTTGGAACAACGTTGGGTGGACATTTATCCGAACAAAGGCAAACGCGCGGGTGCGTTCTCGACGGGCGTGCCTGGAACGCAGCCGTTCATTCTGATGAGTTACAACGACGATCTATTTTCGATGAGCACACTTGCGCACGAGCTGGGTCACTCGATGCACAAATATTTCACGCAAAAGACCCAGCCATTTGTGTATCGCTACTATGGACTATTTCTCGCCGAGACCGCCTCGAATTTCAATCAAGCGATGGTGCGAGCGTATCTGTTGAAGAACGCAAATGTCATTGCGAGAAGCGAAGCAACGAAGCAATCTCCATCTACGTTGGGGATTGCTTCGTCGCAAACACCGCTCCTCGCAATGACAGCAGCGGATTTCGAGATTGCCGTGATCGAAGAAGCGATGTCGAATTTTCATCGTTACTTTTTCATCATGCCAACCCTCGCCCGCTTTGAACTTGAAATCCACGAGCGCATCGAACGCGGACAGGCGTTGACCGCGCAGAACATGACCGATCTGCTTGCCGATTTGTTCAGCGAAGCGTACGGCAGCGACGTGGTGATCGACCGCGAGCGCGTGGGCATCACGTGGGCGCAATTCCCCACGCATCTCTATTCGAATTTCTACGTGTACCAATACGCCACTGGAATTTCTGCCGCTCATGCGCTATCGGAAAATATTTTGGCGGGCAAGGATGGCGCGGTAGAAAAATATCTTGGCTTTTTGAAATCCGGCGGCTCGGATTTCCCGCTCAGCATTCTGAAACAAGCCGGAGTCGATCTCACTACACCTGCGCCGGTCGAAACCACGTTCGGCGTCTTTGCGCGTTATGTGGATCGATTGGAAGAGTTAACAAGTCAGAAAAAATAATTGGACGCCGATGAACGCGGATGAACGCAGATAATAAATTTTCTCTGTGCTCTCTGTGTCCTCTGTGGTCAAAAAGGAACTCCAATGTCCAAGCATCCCATCGCAATTGACGATCTGTTCAAAATCAAACTCGTATCCGACGCGCAAATCTCGCCCGACGGTAAAACGGTCGCGTTCGTGTTGACCACGCCAGACCTCGAAGGCGACAAGTACAGCGCGCACATTTGGCTCGTGCCGAGCGACGGCTCCACGCCTGCGCGCCAATTCACTTTCGGCGAGGGCAAGGATCGCTCGCCGCGTTGGTCCCCCGACGGAAAATGGATCGCATTCGCATCGGACCGCGACAAGGAGAAGAAAGACCAACTCTATCGCATCTCCATCGACGGCGGCGAAGCGCTTCGCTTGACCGACGATGCGAATAAACCGAGCGCACCCGTGTGGTCACCCGATGGGACGATGATCGCGTTCACGTCGAAAGTGATTACGAAGGAAACGAAACACGCCAACGAACAGCGCGACGACTCGGACGCGAAATCGTACACGCGGCTCAATTACAAATCGAACGACGAAGGATTCTGGGATTACGGGTGGCGACAAATCTGCGTATTGCAAATAGCTGATGGCATATCGCAACAACTGACGCGAGGTATGTACAATCACGGCTCGCCAGCGTGGTCGCCCGACAGCAAGACGCTGGTGTTCGCCGCTAATCGGTCTGCCAAAGCAGATGAACAACCCTGGAACGATTTGTGGTCTGTGCCGGCAAAGGGCGGCGCACTCAAACGCTTGACTCGCCGCAAAGGTCCCGCCATCGCGCCAGCGTGGTCGCCCGATGGAAAACTGATCGCGTTCTTTGGTCACGAGAATGAATACGCCACTGTCACTGAAGCACGTATCTATGTGATGCCATCGCGCGGCGGCAAAGCGATTCCAGTGTCGAAAGGATTTGATCGAACGCTGGGCAGCGCACTCGCAACCGATCTGCGCTCCGCCGATCACATGCCGCCAACACCCGCTTGGTCAAAAGATGGCAAGACGATTTATTTTCTGGCGACAGAATGCGGGACGAGCAACACTTATTCGGTTGGATCAAACGGAGGCATAGTCAAGCCAGTCACGCATGGCGATCAGCACATCATCGGTTATTCGTACTCGCGCACAGCCAATCGATTTGCGTTTGTTGCCAGCACTCCAACGAATCCCAACGACGTTTTCGTATCGACGGTTGCTGGCGCGACGAAGAAAATAACAAATGTCAATGCCGATTTACTCGTCGATGTGCAATTGTCCAAGCCAGAAAAATTTGTCGTGATGAACGAAGGCACCGCCATCGAAGGTTGGCTGATGAAACCGCTGAATTGGAAACCTGGGAGAAAATTCCCAGCCGTGCTGCAGATTCACGGCGGCCCGCACAGCTCGTATGGCGAAACCTTCTTCCACGAGTTTCAAGTTTTGTGCGCGCAAGGATACGCCGTCGTATTTTGTAATCCACGCGGTAGTGCGGGCTATGGACAAGAGTTTGCGAAATGTATTGGCAAGGATTGGGGCGGGCGCGATTATCGCGACATCATGGCAGTGTGGGAATTCGCGCTCAGGAAATACAAATGGATCGATGAAAAGCGCAACGGCGTGGCGGGCGGGTCGTATGGCGGCTATATGACGAGTTGGATCGTCACGCACACGGATCGATTCAAAGCGGCGGTATCGATGCGCGCGCTGAATAATTGGTATTCATTCTACGGCACGAGCGACATTGGACACTTTTTCGCGAGTGAGTGGTACGTCGGCGGCGAGCCATGGAACAACGCCAGCGAATATCTCACCCATTCGCCGATTGCGCACGTAGCAAATTGCAAAACACCGACGTTGATTCTGCACAGCGAAAAAGATTTCCGCTGCCCGATTGAACAGGGCGAGCAATTTTACATCGCGCTAAAAAAGCTAGGCGTACCAACTGAGTTTGTGCGCTTTCCCGATGAGACGCACGAGTTGTCGCGCAGTGGCAAGCCGAAGCATCGCAAAGAGCGCTTAGAGCGAATTGTGGCTTGGTTTGCCAAATACTTGAAATGAATTGGACGCGGATGAACGCAGATTAAAACTTCTCCAACCTCGGAATTGGCCTATGGAAATTACCGTTCCCATCATTTTTAAGATTGGTGTTGGATTACCAGTGATAATTGCTTGTGCCAGCATAACCATTTTATTCTTTAATCACGGCATAACATTAGGAACGTTTCTAGTGACCTTTCTCATCGATGCTTTAATTGTCCTTGCCGGCGTATCGACGACCGCAATGCCGCTACGCGCATACAAAAAATATCGCTTCTTGTATGAAGAATTAAGGGAAAAAACCATCCTACTTGAAAGCACCAGATAAGGTTTTTCAACTCGCCTATTTGATTTTACAGCAACTCAATTACTCCTGTTGTACCATTCACACGAATTTTTTGCCCCGTTTGCAAACGCGTCGTCGCCCGATTGACTCCGACGACCGCTGGAATTCCGTATTCGCGTGCAACCACCGCGCCGTGCGTCATCAGCCCGCCGACTTCCATCACCAATCCCCCTGCCGATAAAAACAATGGCGTCCACGCGGGATCGGTTCCCGGGCACACGAGGATTTCGCCGGGAACAAGTTGCGCGTTGTGCGGATCGAAAACGATATGCGCGTTGCCTTCGACGACGCCGGGCGAAACGGGACTACCGCGTAAACTTCCACTCGCCATGTTCGCGTCACTCATACCTTCGTAAATCGCACGACCGTCGCTCAAAAGCAAGCGCGGAATCTGTCGCCGCATTTTTTCGCGCGCAAATACCGCACGATGATTGGCAACAATCCTTTTCCAATCGCGCGATTCGCCGCCTGCGAACGCTTGCAATTCCTCGAACGATAGAAAGAACACGTCGTCTGCCTGATTCAGCATACCTGTGTCAACAAAATCCTTGCCCGATGCGAGCAACGCACTGCGAATGATGCCCATTCGTCGAATGGCATGGAACTTGGGTGCTTCACGTAGACCGATAAACGCGCGCGTGCGCCGGACCGCAAATCGAACGATGCGCGCTTTGAGCGCGCCGAGATGCGTTTTGCGCACCGCAGCTTCGAGTTCTTTGGCAGCTTCCTCCGCGCGTCGTGCGCTCGACGCAATGACGACATCCGGAGCCATCGCCTCATTCTCGATTTTCAGATAACTGGCAAGCGATTGAAAGACCGGCGTCGGATCTTCGTTCCAACGCGCGCGCCCCAAATCGATTTCGGCAATTCCGCGCATTCCGTATCGTCGCAAAAATTTTGCGGCGGCGTTCTGTGCGATGATGGGCAATTTGCCCGCGCGATAATCGCGCGCGAGGTCTTGCGCCGGTCGATTCGACAACTCACGTTGCGATGCGTCGTCGGCGCGAATCGTTTTTGCTGTTTGCCACAACGCCAAATCCATTTCGGTTGTCACGTTATGCGGCACGCCGCGCACGATGGCAAGCGCAAGTTGATCGCTGCCTGTCGCGTGCTTGGCATTTTGCACGAGGATGTTAAACGCTGCCATCCCCGACGCCAGACCAAACGCGATGGGCAAAAGATGATCCGGAAACGTACGTGCAAGATTAGCAAAGAGTTGAACGCGCTGCTGTAACTTTTCTTCGCGCGTACCCGTGATCGATTCACTACGCGCCTGCAATTCTGCGATGCCGCGATCCGTCGTCGTCAGTATTTCCTCCGGACGATGATCGGGATTCAGCCAATTGCGGAAAATTTGCGCAATCACCGGCAATACGAATTGTGCAATGCTGAACAGGATCGATAATTTCGCGTGGTGTTCTCCGGGCTGCAATCGCGGATCGTTGAGCAATTCGATCAGCGCGCCGCGTCCGCCTGCTTCGAGGTAATTGAACAACGCGGGCAGGATGCGATGACCAATCGGACTACGCGCGACAGCAGTAAAATCGATCCAAAGACGTTCACCCGCGATGTGTGCAACACGTTGTTCAAGATAGCTCACATGAGAACCGAAAAGCGCTGCACCCCCGGAGAACGCCACACGAAACACATCCCGTCCGAGCGGCGTCAGCGGATCGAGCATGCCTTGGACTGCGCCGAACGAAAACATCACACGCAAGTCTTCGGGTGTGACACCTTCGGGCAAAGGATACAGCGACGTGATCGCGCGCGATTGCAGCAAATACAGTTTGCCGTTTGCCCACGCCCATTCGATGTCTTGCGGGAATTTATATTCCTCTGCTACTCGCCGACCGAGTTCTGCCAGTTCGAGAATCTGCGCGTCGGGCAGTGCCTGTTTCTGTGCCGCATTTTGGTCTTGGGTAACCGTTCCGCCATCGGCTTTACTACGAATCGCAATCGCTTTTGCGCCGAGCGTTTTTTCGATGATCGATTTGCTTGAAATATCGACGATGTAATTGTCTGGCTCGACTTGACCTGACACGAGCACCTCGCCCAAGCCAAGCGTTGCATCGATCACAATTTGCGTGCGCAAGCCGGTGAGCGGATTCGCCGTGAACATCACGCCCGATGCTTCGCTCTGCACCATCGCTTGCACAATCACCGCGAGCGCGGTTTCGTTCTGAGGAATATTATTTCGTGCGCGATAACCGATAGCGCGCGCCGTCCACAGACTGCTCCAGCAATTGACGACCGCGTGCAACAAATTTTCTTCGCCGATGATGTTGAGGTATGTGTCTTGTTGTCCCGCGAACGACAACTCTGGCAAATCTTCTGCAGTTGCCGATGACCGCACGGCGACGGGAATACTGTCATTTCGAGGGAGTGGAACGACTAAGAAATCTCTTTGATTGGGAGAGAGATTTCTCGCTTCGCTCGAAATGACCAGATATGAAGACACAATTTCGCGCGCAAGTTCTGCTGGCATTGTGCCTTTGGCGAACAGGTTGCGAATCGTCGTCGATGCGGCTTCGAGCGCGTCGGGGTTATCGGCTTGGAGTGTGTTTAGAATCGTTGCGATTTTTTCGCTGAGCGCATTCGCATTTACAAAATCGCGATACGCTTGCGTGGCAATGATGAATCCGCCGGGAACAGGAAAACCGGCGCGCGTCATGTGCACGAGGTTCGCGCCTTTGCCGCCGGCGTTATCGAGCGAAGCATTCGCTGAATCAAATTGAAGGATGCGCACCACAAGTTATTCTTTCAGAAAAAAGCAGATGGCAGATAGCGTATAGCCAACCGCCATCTGCCATCTGCCAGCCGCTATTTGCTATTTGCCAGCCGCTATGAGCGGTTTCACCGTTTGGCAGCCAATCGCCGCCATGTTGTTGCAGATGCGCTCGTACATGGCTTCGTTTTGATAAGCGCCGATGATGGCACCGCCAGACCCAGCAAAGTTCGCACTCGCGCCGCACGCGCGCGCTTCTTCGATCATTTGAACCTGCCACGGCGCAAGATTGTAGAAACTGCGCCGCGTATCGAAATTTTCGTCCATCAATTTCGCCAAGAGATCATAGTCGCGTGAGAGCAACGCATTCCGTCCACTTGCCGCAAGTTCAGCACAGTGCGTCATCGCATTGACGACGAGTTCTTCGCCACGACTGTAACGTCCGCGAATATCGTTGTGAAAAACTTCGGTCGGCTCAGCAAGCGAAACGGAATACGCGATGTAGAGTTGCGGCAAAAGCGCAGGATCGAGAGGTTCGTATGCGTACGTTTTATAACCATCGACGATGCGTTCGCAGTCTTGGGAAAAATCCATGAAGACGACACCTTCGTACACTTGAATCACGCGGTCTTGCAAACCACCGGCAATTCCCAGGTCTTCGTTTTCCACGGCGAGCACGAGACTAGGCTGCACCTCGCGCGGAATAGCGACGCCGTAAAATTCCATCAAGCAGCGCAGCGTCGCGGTGATGAGTCCACTCGAACCCGCCATGCCGACCTGGCGCGGAATATTCGTTTCGTATCGAACGGAAAAATTCTTGTCGTGGAGTTGAATCCCCTTGCGTTCGCAATAATCGACAAAGCGTTTGATCGTCGCCTTGATGAGCCGAATGCCGCCGTAATAGCCGTGCAGCTTGACATCTTTCGCCAAATCGTAAATCGAACTAAAGCGCGCGCGATCATCTTCCGCCAGCACAATCTCGACCGTGTCCCATTCGTACAAGACCACCTCGGCGCGAAAATTGCGCACGATCACCGAAATCGTTTTGCCGTTGTAACCATCGGATGGATTGCCGAGCAATGCGGCGCGCGCATACGCGCGTTTACGAATGATGTTCATAGAATGCCTTTGCGAAAATGTGTTTTTCCCCACCGACCGAAGGGACACGGAAAAAATAAGAAATTCCGTGTTTCTTTCCTTCTGTGGTGTAACGATTCGGTCTTAGTGAATTAGTTGCTTGACGAATTCTCTCAGGGCTGCGCCGTGCTTTTCGTCGGCGAGCGCAAACTCGACGAACGCCCTGAAATACGAATCGAAATTGCCAATGTCAAAGCGACGTTCTGCGCCGACGAGTTTCATGCCGTACACCTTGCCGCCATTGCGAATGATCAAGCGAATCGCATCGGTGAGTTGAATCTCGCCGCCTTTGCCGGGCTTGGTCGATTTGATCGCATCAAAAATTTTCGGCGCGAACACATAGCGCGCCGCAATCGCCAGGTTGCTCGGCGCTTCGACGGCGCTGGGCTTTTCGATCACATCGTCGATCTGGAAGACATCGCCGTCGGTCCTGGGTTTGGCGACGCCATAGTTGTGAATCTCGCTCATCGGCACTTGCTCGAACGCGACGATCACATCGGCATTCTTTTCGCCAAACGCTTCGGTCATGCGCCGCACAATGTCGCTGCTCGCGTTGATGCCGATGATCGAATCGCCGAGCGCGACGACGAAGGGTTGATCGCCGACGTACGGCTCGGCGCACAAGACCGCATGACCTAGTCCAAGCAGTTGGCGTTGGCGGGTGTAGAAATATTGCACAGGCGCGCGCTCGAAGGCAAGTTCGGAAAGCAATTCTTCTTTGCCGGTCTCGCGCAAATTTTGAATCAATTCGCCGTTCAGATCGAAATGATTTTCAATCGATGCTTTGCCGGGTCCCGTGACAAAGAGCAAACGCTTCATGCCGACGCGCGTCAATTCTTCGACGACGTATTGCACGACAGGTTTGCGTCCGACAGGCAACATTTCTTTCGGCTGTGATTTGGTGGCAGGCAAGAGCCGCGTGCCGAGTCCGGCGACGGGCACTACGGCGATGTTGATTTCGGTCATGACGATGAATTCCTCCTAAGGATGACGGCTCGATTATACTGCGGTTGGGTTGTATTGCAAAAAAACAATCCGCGAACAACTGCACTGCACCAAACGCAGAGCGGTACAAGTATCGCGCTAATCACGCCAGTAAAAAACAAAATTAGCGGAGATTCGTCTTTTGTGATGTCATTCCGAGGAGCGATTTGAACAAGTGTCGTTATCGAATGCCCAAAGAGCGACGAAGCAAGCTCCACCAAAGACGGAGCTTGCTTCGTCGTCACGCGAATCGTTTAGCTCTGGTTGATGCGTCGATCGTACTGCGTGCCTTCTCGCAATGAAAAGGTCATCGTCCAATCAAATCGAAAAAGCGAATGAAGGTTTCGATGCCGCGATAGTAGTTGGGCAAGTGCAACTTTTCGTTCGGTCCGTGAAAATTATCGTCGGGCAAACCGAAACCGAGCTGCACCGAATCGACGCCGAGTTGATTCTTGACCATGTTGACCACCGGCACGGTCCCACCTTCGAGCTTGAACACTGGCTCAACCCCGAACGTTTCTTTGAGCGCGGCAATCGCTGCCTTCATGCCGGGCGTATCACGCTCGACGAGCATCGGCGTCGCGGTTCCCATCGCTTTGACTTCCCATCGAATCGTCGGCGGCGCGTTGCGCTGCATATACTCTTTCAATTGCTGTTCGACTTGCGCAGGGTCTTGGTATGGCACAAGTCGCATCGAAATTTTCGCCATCGCTTTCGCCGGCAGCACGGTCTTGATTCCTTCGCCGGTAAATCCAGACAGGATGCCGTTCACTTCGAGAGTCGGGCGCGTGCCTAATCGCTCAAGCGTCGTGTATCCTTTTTCGCCGTACAGTTTGGGGACGCCCGTCATTTTGAGCCATTCATCGTCCGAGTGCGGCACGCGCGCAAGCTCGGCGCGCTCTTCATCGGACCAGACTTTTACCTTGTCGTAGAATCCTGGGAGGGTGATGTGACCATCGGCGTCGTGCATACCCGCGACAAGTTCGCACAGCGCTTGCGCGGGATTGTGAATCGATCCGCCAAACAATCCTGAATGCAAATCATGCTGGGGCGCGTGGACCCAAATTTCGAAATACGCCAGACCGCGCAAGCCGTACACAATCGACGGCAGATCGGGGCGAAGAATCCCCGAATCGGTATTCAGCATGAAATCGCATTTGAGTTTGTCTCGGTTTTGCGCGATGAACGCGCCGAGGTTGGGCGAGCCAAGTTCTTCCTCGCCTTCGACCATCACTTTGATATTGACCGGCACGCCGCCATTCTTGACCCAGGATTCGAGCGCTTTGAGCGCGCCGTGAATCTGCCCCTTCATGTCGGATGCGCCGCGCGCGTAAATATTATCGCCGCGCACGGTCGGCTCGAACGGCGGTGTCACCCATTCGTTGAGCGGATCGGCGGGCTGAACGTCATAGTGACCGTAAATGAGCACGGTCGGTTTGCCCGGCGCGTTGAGCAATTCGCCGTAGACGACGGGATGACCGCCGGTCGGCAAGACCGCCACGTTTTTGAATCCCATGCCAGTGAGCTGATTCGATAGCCACTCGGCGGCGCGCTGCATATCGGCTTTATGCGCGGGCAGCGTCGATACGCTGGGGATTGCCATGATTTCTTTCAACTCGGAAAGATAGCGCGCGTGATTTGAGCGAGCAAATTCGATTGCTTGGTTCAGGGAAGACATTTTATCCTCGCGGTAAGTTGGGGTTCGTTCGATTGGGCATATATTACCATAAAAGTGGGAAGTGTGGATGAGGCAATTTTGACTATTACAGGCGAGGTGGATTCAAAATGATAACTACCAGGGTTATCACAAGATAAAGTGTTACGACAATAATCGAAGATTTAATTCTTGAAAGACCATACACAACCTTTATTGCAAAAATTGACAAGATAATAGCAAAGACCCATAGAACAGGAGTGACCATACAAACTCCGATTAGACGAAACATGCCTAAAGCATTTGCAATTATCATCAAACTGGGAACGAATAAAGCTAATGCATAAGTTTGTTTTGAAAAACTTCCTTTCCCGCCCAGTAACTCTGCTAAGCCAAATGCACTAACAAATGCAATTAGAAGCATGAGAGGAGCTCCAATAAGAAAAACGAAAAACGCAAAGAGACCCCCAGCCATGGGAGAACTTATCCAATCTCGAATGCTCAATGGATCAAAAGTAATTCCTAATTTTCCCAACAAAGAAATCACTAAAAATGACCGGGTACCAACATATGCAGTTGAAAAAGATTCATATAAAAATGTGCTGATTCCACTCAATATGGCAGATAGGGTTATTCCTATACCAAGCCACTGTATTCCAGTTCTTAGAGTCGCATTGGGATCGGCAAGTTCTTTTTCAAAAACTCCTTCTCCAGGATGGATTAGAACATTTCTCCATGCGGATAACATTCGCTTCATTACCAAACCTCCTCAATTTTTTGAACTCAAAAAACACAAACATCTGCCGCCGACGCAAATATACGCCAAGCAACCGGTGCTTACATCCAATGCTTATTCAAATCGTTCCCGTACGCAGCAAACATGTCGGCGCTTCCCCTCTGAAGCGAATCGTATTGAACTGCCCGGGTCAAAGACTAGACTTGCGAAAGGATTATACCGTGAAGCTGGGGAAAGGCAAAATTGGCAAACGGATGCTCAACGGATCGCTGCGCGGAACGGATAAACGGATGGGAGGCTGTGATTCGTTTATTCGTGTGTCATTCGTTGAGGCAGTCACAGCACAACAACGAATTGAGGAATAAACGAATTAATGCGCGTCGTGGAATATGGCAATTCGTTATTTCCCAAATTCGTTGTGGTCCTTCCGCGTTCGCTTGGTTGCCCACCCGCCCTATGCTACAATATCGCCACATTGACCATAAGAAAAATCCGCGTTTGTCCGCGTTCGTCCGCGTCCAAAATCAAGGAGAAACAAATGTCCGATCAACTAGCAACCGTCAAGGTCGCGGTGGTTCAAGCTGCGCCAGTCCTTTTCAATCGCGAAGCAACCGTCGATAAAGTTTGCCAGCTTGCCCAGGACGCCGCATCGCAGGGCGCGCGCCTGATTCTGTTTCCCGAAGCATTCGTCCCAGCGTATCCACGCGGTTTCAGTTTCGGCGTGACCGTTGGCAATCGCACGTTCGATGGTCGGCGGCTGTGGCAGCGCTACTGGGAAAACTGTGTCGATGTGCCTAGCCGCGCGACAGAACAACTCGGCGGTGCAGCGCGCGCGGCGAAGGCGTATCTCGCCGTGGGCGTCATCGAACGCGATGAGAAAAATCGCGGGACGCTGTACTGCACGTTGTTGTATTTCGGTCCCGATGGTCGATTGCTGGGCAAGCATCGCAAACTAAAACCGACGGCGGCAGAGCGGCTCATTTGGGGCGAAGGCGACGGCAGCACATTGACCATCGTCGATACCGAGTTTGGCAAAGTGGGCGGGCTGATTTGCTGGGAGAATTACATGCCGCTCGCACGCACGGCGATGTATCAAAAGGGCGTGGAGATTTATCTTGCGCCGACAGCCGATGCGCGCGATACCTGGCAATCGACGCTCGTTCACATTGCGTGCGAAGGTCGATGCTATGTGCTTGGCTGCAATCAATTTGCGAACAAATCGATGTACCCGACCGACTTGCCAGGTTACGAAGAACTAGCCAATGTGCCTGAGGTGATGTGTCGTGGCGGCAGCGCAATTATTTCGCCGATGGGCAAGGTGCTCGCGGGGCCGCTGTTCGACGAGGAAGGAATTTTGTACGCCGATCTCGATTTGGCAGAGGTTGTGCAAGCCAAATTCGATTTCGATGCGGTGGGGCATTATGCGCGACCAGATATTTTTCGATTGATTGTGAACGAAAATAATTTTACCCGCGAATAACGCGAATGAACGCGAATAAACCAGGAATTGTCGGAGCGACGAAGCAATCCCCAACCACGACAGACGCGTACGCGGCTTCGTCGGCACGCGAATCGTTCGGCTCTATCCAGTCCTATGTACACGCTGCGTGCCTTCTCGCAATGACAATTCATAGTTTTACTCGCGAAGATTAGCGTCGATTCGCGGGCAATATTATTACACATGACATGACCCGATAATTTTTCATTCACGGAGATTCGCGTCGATTCGCGGGCGATTTTATTTCAAGTCGTCGAGAATCTGCCGCACGGGTCCGATGAGTTGTGGATCGAGTGTGAGCAAATCGGGATTACGGTCACCTGCAAGAATCGCTTGCAACACGCGCGCGAGTTGTTTCAACTCTGGCGGATTGTCCGGTTGAACAAGCATTCCCTGGGTCGCATTCTGCAATTGCTCTTTCAAACCGGGAGGCGCATCCGGCTTGCACGCTTGAGTTACAAGACCTAAGAAATCTTGCAGTGAAAGCATTTCGCCGTCATCGTCATCTGGCTCATCCCCCGGCAGCGTGGGCAATGCGCGCGGATCGACGCCGAGCGCGCGCAAAATATCGGTGACGATCAACATGTCGGTGTCGTCAATGTTGGCGAGCAATGCTTCCGGTTCGCGCTCGCCGTTTAGGATTCGGCGCAATGTGTTGATGAGCGGACGCCAGTCCTCTTTTTGGTACATTTGGTCGAGAAAAGGTACAAGTTGTGCCGCGGCTTCCGTATTTCCGTTACATGCGGCGACCATCGCGTTGATGACACCTTGCCACTGCTCGCGAATCTGCGCCATGATCTGTACTACGTCTTGGGGTTGATTATCAATCGGTTGTTCCATTATTTTCTCCATGTCATTTCGAGGAGCAAAGCGACGAGAAATCTCCGAAAAGAGAGAGATTTCTCGCTTCGCTCGAAATGACAACTTTTATTTATTGTGACAGCACCGTGCGCAAATCGTCGCCTTCGCGCACAATGTAGGTTGGAATTCCACTGGCGAGCAATTCGGCGGCGGCAGCTTCTGTTTCGCCGCGCCCGCCAAACGAATTTGAATCGACGATCACCGAGATTACGCGCAAGCCGCGCCGCTTGATCTCGCGCAGCGACTTGACCCAGGTTAATTCACCCGATGGCGTGATCGTCACGAGCGTATTGTTGCGCCCCAGCTTGGTCGCTTCTTGCGCGAGCACCTGGCTAAATTGAATTCCTCCTTCCGCACGTAAAACCGCCAATACTTCGAGCAATCGATTCAACTGCCGCTCACCGCGATCCGGCTGAACGATTTCGCGCTCATGTCCATACGCTGCAAAACCAAGCGCACGCTGATTGGCTAGATAATACTTGGCGATGGTCGCCGCAATCGTCACCATGTATTCTTCGGTGCTCGGCAATAATTGAATTTCTTGCGGACGATTTGTTAACCACACGGATGAAATATCCCGTGCGAGTATCTCTTCTTCGTACCATAGCCGCGCTTGGGCGGTCCGTTCCATATCAAGATAAAGCCAGACGTCGGCGCTGGGATCAAGCTCAAACTCTTTCACGATCAATCGCTCCAGCCGTGCCGTCGAACGCCAATGGATACGATTGAACGAATCACCGGGCGCATACTCGCGTGTGCCGGAAACGTTCGTCGTGACGTGATGCGTGCGGCGCTGCAATGAATCGCCGCCCGACATCTGTCCCATCGCAGGCGCAAACCGGGGCAGATCGATCGTTTGCGGAAAAACGGTAATCGCCGATTGCGTGGATTTGAGTTGACGCTGCAAAATAAACAGTCCGAATGGATCGCCGGTCACGATGGTGATCGGTCCCAAGCGAAATCGTCCGCGCCGCCGACAGAGGGTACGGACGGTCCAACTCCAGCGCACTCCCGCACGTAATCCATTCAACACCCGGCTCACTCGGTGCGCGGGCAATTCTGAATCGTCACGAATTTCCAACCAAACCTTGAGCATGCGACCGGTGTTGTGAATCAAAAAGTTTTCTTCGGCGACCTTGCCCACTTGGGTGCGCTGCGTCACCACATCCCGCTCCAAGCGAAAGGTGGCGATGCTATGGACTGCCCAAGCAAATGAGGCGATTTCAAATGCGAGGATGAGATACGAAAGTCGGAAAAAAATCTCGCTGCTGGTTTGAAACGCAAAGACGGTGAGGATTACCCAAGCAATGATCAAGATCCAATGGCGAGACATCACGCGGAATGCACCCGACCGCAGCGGAATCCAAATCGGTTCGCGGCGACGGATTTTTTTCAAGAGGCGAACGGGGATAGAGTCGTTCATCGAGGACTACAACAGATTGTTATCTTCATCATCATCTTCTTCTTCATTCAACACGCGAGCGGCGTTGGACTCTTCCTCTTCTTTGCGGTGGCGTTCCTCTTCTTTGCGAATACGATCATAACCGATCAACGAGTCAATCGTGAGTCGGTCGCGCAAATCGATCTCGCGTTGGAGCACACGCTGCCGCTGCGCCTCGATATGCTTGAACACTTCTTCGGATGCGTCGCGCGGATTCGCAATCGATTTAAAAATCATTTGACTACCCTGTCCCGCCGTCTCGATCCGTAAATCGCCATAGTCTAAAATCGACGGCAATATTCCTTGGACTTCGACGCGCACATCCTGGATTTGATCGAGCTGCGCCGTAATCGATTTTTCGCGAATGCCGAGCGGCAAACGTTCGGCATCGACGACCTGGGTGGACGTGACCGCATACGTATCATTCCGCCAATCCTCCCATTGCCACCAGACCCAGCCCAATGCCAAAGCCAAAAGGACGAGACCGCCCAAGAGATAACCCCCGTATGGGAGGACCTGGGCATCGGGCGTGAGCGCATAAAAAATAAATGCCGTGTCCAAAACGAGGAGAGCCGCTACCGGCTGCAACTCTTGCTTGAGTAACACGATCCAATGTTTGCGCCACGTCGTGACCGAGTCCCTTTGATATTGAAGCTCGAACAGGCTATGGATCGATTTACGCAGCTTTTGCGTAAACGTTGGCGGTGGCGGCGGGGGTGGCGGCTGGACTTTGGCAGCCGCGACTGCGCGTTCTTTTTGCACGACGTGCGGCAAAATATACTCGCGCAATTTCGCTTGTATGCGTTCGCGCTCCCGCTCGCGTTGATCGGCGGCGCGCAAGCTGCGAATTCTGATGCGCGCGCCTTCGACCTGCCTGACAATCGCTGGACCCTCGCTTACCGCTTTGAAACTAACATTGCCTTCTTGCCGACCCGCCGTCTGAATCACTACATTGCTTACGCCAATAATTCCAGAGATGCCGCTTCGTTCGATTTTAGACCCAATCACTTTGTCGAGCGGAACCGCTTCGGTCAATTCGACGGCGATGAGTTCACGTTCGACATGTGCCACCCGCCGCGTCGTCACAATATATTGGTCATTGTGCCAATCGTACAACTTGATGAGAAAGTAAATCAGCGATAATAAAACACCGACGGCAAACAGCGCAATCCCAAAACCGAATCCCAAAAATTCCGCGCCCAGATTGATGAGCCACGCAACGAGCACCGCCACCAGGAATTGCGCCAATGCGGGAATAATCGCCCACCAATGTTTGTGAAAGACCGACGTGATTCGCTCCCCCGGTTCTACCCAACGAAAGCCGTGCGTTCGCGCATATTCCGCTTTTTCGATAAACGGCAAGTCGCGCAATATGTCCGGATGAGCATTGATCAACGCGTCAAAATCGCCGCGGTCAAGGATGTGCGCATCGACATTCGTGACGGCATACGCTTGATAGTCGAATGCTTCTTGCGACGTCATCATTTGTTCGCCCATGTAATTCTTGCGCGGCTGATCAGAACCTGGGATGGGCGGTTCGGGCAGCACGCCGACCGTGCGCTCGACGCCATTGGGATCGGTCATGCGCAGACTTACGACGCCGCCATCGAAAATAAAAAAACGATTGCCCAGGTCGCCTTGCGCGACGAGAATTTCTCCGGGAAAATAATGCCGCGACTTGAACTGGGCCGCGAGCAATTCCAATTGCTCGCGGCGCAGTTGGTCAAATATCGATAGAGTTTTGAAATGCTCTAGTAAATCCATAGGAATTACAAAATGACGTTGCACAGTGTCATTCTGAGCCGCGCTTTTTGCGGCGAAGAATCTCTTTTCATGGAATGAGACCCTTCGCTCCGCTCAGGGTGACATGCGTAAGGTCAGTTACAAATGGCGAGTTTGGAATTTGCCATTTGCTATTACAACTGTTCTTTCAACTTTTGCGCCGCCGAACGGGTCATCCCTTCGACGGTCATCAACTCTTCAACGGACGCTTCGCGAATCTTGTCGAGCGATCCAAAGCGCACGAGCAATGCTCGCCGTCGTCGTGGTCCGATGCCGGCGATCGCATCCAGTTGCGACACGAGTCCCGTTTTGGCACGCAGTTTGCGATGGTACGTAATGCCGAAACGGTGTGCCTCGTCACGGATACGCTGCAAAAGCTTGAGCGCCTCCGACGACTTGAGCAACCGCAGCGACTCGGGGCGATTCGGCACAAAGACTTCTTCTTCTTGCTTGGCAAGACTGATGAGATTTACCCCTTCGATGCCGATTCCTTTAAGCACATCGTACGCCGCGTTCAACTGTCCCTTGCCGCCGTCGATGATAACCAAGTCGGGCATTCGCTTCCAGGAATCGTCTTTGCCGGGCAAGGTGTCTTTTTTCTTCTTGGGCTTGCTCTCTTGACCGCCGACCGCCGACCGCTGACCGCTTTCATTGTTCGCTTCGCGTGTTGACTGTTGACTGTTCACCGTTAACTGTTCACGGGCGGCTGACGACTGTTGACTGTCTTCCACCAATCGCTTGAACCGCCGCGTCAACACTTCTTGCAAGCTGGCGAAATCGTTTGCACCTTCAACGGTTTTGATCTTGAATTTGCGATAATCGCTCTTTTTCGCCGCACCGCGCTCGAACACAACCATCGACCCAACTGAGTTGGTTCCCTGCGTGTTTGAAATGTCGTAACATTCCATGCGCAACGGCGGATTCTGCAAGCCGAGCGCCTCTTGCAATTCGGCAACCGCGCTCATCTGGCGCGTTTCGTCGGCGAGCCATTGCGCTTTGAGACTCGTCAATGTCGCGCGCGCGTTTTCCTCCGCCATATCGACCAATTCACGGTTTTGTCCGTTGTGCGGTACATTGATCAAAACCTTTTCACCGCGCTGCTGATTGAGCCATTGTTCGATGATTTTAGCTTCATCGATGACTTCTGGCAAGAGGATTTCGGGCGGCACGTAGGCGGCTTCGTCGTAAAATTGCTTGACGAACGACGACAAGACCTGATCGGCATTCTCGCCTTCTGTACCTTCCAGCACGAAATATTCGCGACCGAGCAATTTGCCGCCGCGCACGAAAAAGACTTGGACGCACGCATCGCCGTCGTCGCGCGCAAACGCAATCACGTCCTGATCGATCATCGCCGGCGAAACCACTTTTTGATGCTCGGTAACCCGCGCAATCGCTTGCAACTGATCGCGATAACGCGCTGCGCGCTCAAACTCCAATTTCGCCACGGACTCGTCAAGCTTGGTACGAAGCGATGCGGTGACCTCTTCTGACTTGCCTTGCAAAAACAAACACAGTCGATCAATCATGGCGCGGTACTCTTCGCGCGATGCTGCGCCAATGCATGGCGCAATGCACAGACCGATGTCGAAATACAGACACGCGCGTTTGTCTTTCCCAGTGATGTCACGGTCGCACGTAAGATAAGGAAAAATCTTGCGCAGCGTGTCCATCGTTTCATGGACTGCCCACACCGCCGTGAACGGACCGAAATAGCGCGCGCCATCGTTGTCCATGCGCCGCGTGACGTAAACTTTGGGGAACGGTTCTTGCCACGTCACCTTGATGTACGGATAGCGCTTGTCGTCTTTGAGCCGAATGTTGAAATGCGGCTTGTGTTTCTTGATGAGATTGCATTCAAGAACCAACGCCTCAAGTTCCGACTCGGTAACGATGAATTCGATGTTGCGAATGCGTTCGACGAGCCGCCACGTTTTGGCATCGTGTCCATACGGCGAATGAAAATATGAGCGGACGCGATTGCGCAGGTTGATCGCTTTGCCAACATAAATGATTTCGCCGCGTTCATCTTTCATCAAGTAAACGCCGGGATTCGTCGGCAGCGTATCGAGTATTTTTTGAATTTCGGGTAAAGGCGTAGATTTCACTTACTGAATCCGTTCAGCAGGTCACCCTGAGCGAAGCGAAGGGTCTGATTCCATGTAAAGAGATATTTCGCCGCAAAAAACGCGGCTCAGAATGACACTGCGTGACGCAAGTCACTGAATCCGTATGGAATCGATTATCACATGATCGTTTAGGATCGAACCATTCGCATCGATGAGCGACAATCGCTCCATCGTCGGCGCGTGGTAGAGTCCAATTTCCAATCGACAATTCGATTTGGCAACGACATCTTCTTCGATTGGCAAGACGATCGCATCGACGACCAACTTGCCGGGCTTCCAAGTCGATGTAGGCGATCTCCCCAGCACCGGTTGACCATCGATGCCCGCAATCATATTTCCATCTTGATCGACCAAATGCAAGAACACGGTATAATCGCGATCAATCGGCTGCATCGCTTGCCAGTACAACATTAACACTAACGACTCGCCGCGCTTGAGCGAATTGCGCGACAACTCATAGTCGATGAGATCGATGCCTGGCGTGAAATGTACCGACAACGGCGGCGAGACTCGAATCGTTATTTCTTTTTGAACGCTTACCTCAATCGGCTTATGCGTGTCGTCGAAATAGTAAGTGGCTGTGCTTTGGTGCCGTTGAGCAACTCGCTCATCGACACGTTGTCTCTGTATCTCAGATAGAACCTTCCTGAGAGATTGCGCAGACTCACCGGCAAATTTATCATGTAAAGAAACGTATCTTCTGGAAATGTTGGATGCAAGCGTGAGATGTCGCGGAACGGCGCGCGTTGGGCGCGTGAATCAGCCGCCTAATCGCCTGCAGCGAGCGCCACGCCCATTCCGTTGCCGATGAATATCCAACTCAACACGAACAAAACCAGGAACGGTGCAATCCGCCATCGATTCAAAAAGCGCAGGGCTTGCTCCGAGAACGCCGCGAGCCATACCGCCGGGGACACGCTCGACGCGTAAAGAAAGCGCGGATCGACTATGCGTTGGAATCCAACCACCGGCAGAATATTCAGCAGTCCCCACAGCAGCGCAAAAATCAAAAGCGAACGATGCTGGCGTGCCATCACAAAAATCATCAACATCGCCGCAAGACCAAACCATAAGAGATACGGGGAATCGAAATTCCACAGCACGATCAACTTGGTCACATAGCTATACTGAGCACGGGTACAAACTGCGCTTTTTGAAATGTCACTCTGAGCGAAGCGAAGAGTCTCAACCTCGTGGTAAAGAGATGCTTCGCTTCGCTCAGCATGACAGATGAGATAGATCCCAAACCGCAATTAGTGACCGTGTGGCGTATAATTGCGTTAGCAAAAATATGCGAACCGACGCTCGTCCCATACGCTCGAAAATTCGTGGTGCTGGTGTAAATTCCGATTTCGTACGACACAAAAACAATATCTAGCCACCCGACAGTTGTCCCGAATAACCCATCGTGCATTGAAATGCGACAGGTAGTTCATGGGTCAATCGCCAATCGAGGAGCCGCAATCCAATTTG
>JACRMI010000112.1 GCA_016215025.1 Chloroflexota bacterium | reverse complement strand
GTATGATAGACGCGCTGGCTGTTGCTCATGGTGTGACTCCTGAAGGAAAGATTGGGTTGTGGTAGACCACAATCTTACTCCAGTCGAGCCGATTTGCCTAACGACAGCCAGTCTCATTTTCAAAAGTGAAAGTCACTCAAGTTGTCATTCTGAGAATTCATGCCCGCGAGGGCATGTTTAAGCCAAGAAACTTGTCATGCTGAGCGCAGCGTCGGACGCACTTCGTCCGCAGCATCTCCCGCGCTGAAGGAGAGACTCTGAGCGAAGCGAAGAGTGACATCCAAGTTTCTGAGCAGCGGAGCGAAGAATGACAGATGGATGGTTTATAATGTCAAATATCAAAACAGCGTCTGTGAAATGGATCGAAGGATCAGAATTTGAAGCATCGACGGGTTCCGGACACAAGTTTGTGATTGAGGGTGGCGGACCGAATCGCGGACCGGGTCCGATGGAACTGGTTCTCGTCGGTCTCGCGGGCTGCACCGGCATCGATGTTAGTGACATTTTGAAAAAGAAGCGACTCGACGTGAAAGGTTTTGAGGTTCGCGTTGAGGGTACGCGTGCCGAGACTTGTCCGATGGTGTACACTTGTATCGACGTGATCTACACGATTCGCGGAAAAAATATTCCCGCGTCCGATGTCGAGCAAGCGATCAGACTTTCCGAAGAAAAGTATTGCAGCGTTGGTATAATGCTTGGCAAAACAGCGCAGATCAATCATCGCTATGAGATTATCGCGGAGTAGGTGATGGGGCTGCCCTGGTGGTTTCCGTTTGGCAAGGTCGATGAATTGACGGCGCAAGAATTGTACGCCAAGATTAAGAACGAGAGTAAGAATCTTCAACTGATCGATGTGCGTTCGGCGGCAGAATACGTCGAAGGACATGTTGCCAAGACGCGCAACGTTCCGATTCAAACATTGCCCCACCGTTTGAAAGAACTCAAGCTAGACCCCAACCGCCCCGTGATTGCGATTTGTTTATCGGGGCATCGCAGTGTGCCGGCGTATCGCTTGCTCAAGCGGGCGGGATTTACCCAGGTGTATCAACTTGCCGGTGGGATGATGGCGTGGCGGCGTGAAGGATTGCCGACGGTCAAGGATGGTCGTCGATGATGCGCACCAATTATCGAACACCTGCAATCGATGCGGAGATTTGTCGGACGTGCAAGAAATGTCAGGCGCGCAAATCGTGCAAGCTGAAAGCGATTGTTCAGTTTGAATCTCATGAGCTGCCGTACATTGACCGCGAGCTGTGTCGCGGGTGCGGCTTTTGTCTGGACGAGTGTCCATTTAAGGCGATCAAGATAAAACAGTGAGATAGTGCGATAGTAAGATAGTAAGATAGTGAGGTAGTTTGGTAGTTGGATGGTTGGATAGTCAGGTAATTTTGCCTGAATAGAGCCACCGAGCAAGTCGCAAAGATTTTTCTTTGTGCCTTTGTGTCTTGGTGGTTATTTTTTTTCTAGCGCTTAATTGCCAAATTCGCCTGGCGTTTGTATAATCGCGCCATACCTTCCGGGAGGATAGATTCATGGTTATCACAGTCGAGTTGAAAATCGATGGCAAGGTGGTGGGCATGTTGGTTGCGAACGAAAAGAGTTTTAAGACGGGTAGTCGTGGTTTTCATGGACAAGGCAAAATTGAGATTGAGGGTAAGCGGTATCAGACCCAAGTTCAGTTAGTGGAAATCGGAAGCAAAAAACCAGCGGAAGAAAAGAGTTCCTAGTGCGTGATTCTGGGCGCAAACTTCGCGCCGTGCGCGCTGAAACGCGTCTTCCAAGCCATAGTCCAATGACCGGTCGCCGTCTCTACGTCATCACGTTCACGATGATGCTCAGCTTGTTCCTAGCGTCCATCGAAACGACGGTGGTTGCCACGGCGATGCCGACAATTGTGGCGCAATTGGGTGGGCTGGAAATCTATGCTTGGGTTTTTTCGGCGTTCATGCTTACCATGACGACGATGGTCCCGATCTTTGGCAAACTCTCGGATATTTATGGACGACTCCGCATTTATCTAATCGCCGTTGCAATATTCCTAATTGGTTCGGCGCTGGCGGGACTAGCGCAAGACATGCCACAGTTGGTTTTGTTTCGCGCGATTCAGGGCTTGGGCGCGGGCGGCATTCAGCCGTTGGTGTTTACCATCATTGGCGATATTTTTACATTTGAACAGCGTGCCAAGATGCAAGGTCTCTTCTCCGGTGTGTGGGGCGTGTCCAGCATTGTCGGTCCCATCGTCGGCGGATTTCTCGTCGATCAAGTGTCGTGGCAGTGGGTCTTTTGGCTCAACGTGCCGTTCGGACTTTTCGCCGCTGCGTTGATGATTGTTGCTTGGCGCGATGTGAATCCCCGCTCGCCCGGCAAAATCGATTACGTGGGGGCGGCGTTATTGAGCGGTGGAATTGTGTCGCTCATGTTTGCGCTGTTCGAGTTGAATTCGGGCGCAAGCGCCGATTGGTCGATGTTCAGTTTCGCGCTCATTCTTTCGATCGGATTATTTGTGGCATTGCTCTGGGTCGAACGGCGGGCATCCAATCCGATTTTGCCTCTCGATCTTTTTCGCGATCGATTATTCTCCACATCGATTGGACATGGTTTTCTCGCGGGTTTTGCACTCTTTGGCAGCACATCGTTTATTCCATTGTTCGTTCAATCGGTATTAGGTACGAGCGCGACGGCAGCCGGCGCAACGTTGACGCCACAGTTGCTGGGATGGGTCACCGCATCTGTTATCGGCAGCCGATTGCTGTTGCGATTCAACTATCGCTCGCTTGCGCTCACAGGCATGTCGTTATTGATCGTCGGATTCGTAATGCTTACCCAAGTGAGTGTAGCTACGCCGCAATGGTTTCTTATCATCGCGGTGGGATTGAGCGGTGTTGGCATGGGCTTGTCGATTCCTGCATTCTTGATCGCCGTGCAGACGACGGTCCCGCGTCAATCGTTGGGGACAGCGACCGCGACTGTGCAATTCAGTCGAAGCATTGGCGGTACGATTGGCGTGAGCACAATGGGCGTTATTCTCGCGATGCGCTTGGCGAATGGACTTGTTTCGGCAGGTCTTGATCCCAATCAGGCTTCAGTCAGTGAGTTGCTCAATTCTGTTTCGACGAGCAGTGCGGGGACGCTAGATTCCATTCGCATTGCACTCGCCTCGGCGGTACAAAGTGTATTTGTCGTCGCGCTCGTCGCGGCGATTTTAGGTTGGGTGGTAACATTGCTTGCGCCGCGTGGACGAATCGGTAGACCGGTGCCATCGGCTTCGGCAGCAGAAGAAGCGCAAATCGAAGAGAGCATGATGCCGATGGAGTAGGACAATTTTCCAAATTGTTCCCTGCTTATTGCATTCTCTCGCCTCCTTCATCAATTCTTCATAATCATTTGCTATATTTTCCGTAGACATAGCTACGGAGGAAGCGGACGATAATTTTGTAACGTGTACCTCAGGACTTGCGAGATTCCGAACTTGCAAGTCCTGTGTTTTGAGAGACGAGATATGGCGAAAAAAATTCTAATCGTCGATGACGAAAAAAAATTGGTCAATATTATCAAGGGCTATCTTGAGCAAGCAGGTTATTCGGTCATCACGGCTTTTGACGGCCAGCAGGCGTTGACACTCTATCGCCATGAAAAGCCGGGGCTGATCGTGCTCGACTTGAATCTGCCGGTGATCGATGGCTTGGATGTTTGCCGCACGCTGCGCAAGGAATCGAATGTGCCGATCATCATGGTGACGGCGCGGGTCGAAGAGACCGACCGCTTGATCGGTTTGGAGTTGGGTGCTGACGATTACATCACCAAGCCGTTTAGCCCGCGCGAAGTAGTGGCGCGGGTGCGCGCGGTCCTGCGTCGAACAGAAGGACAGCCGACCAAAGCCGAAGCATTGGTCGCTGGCGACTTGTTAATCGATTTGGCAAAACATTCTGTCCAAGTGACTGGGCGCAGTGTGGACTTGACGCCCACCGAATTTGATTTGCTCACGGTGATGATGAAAAATCCTGGGCGCGCCTTTACGCGTCTGCAATTGCTCGATCAAGTTTTGGGCGAAACGTTTGAAGGTTATGAGCGAACGATCGATGCGCACATCAAGAATTTGCGCCAAAAGATCGAACAAGATCCGAAAAACCCGCGCTATATCCTGACCGTGTTTGGTATCGGCTATAAATTTGCGGAGGACGTGTGAAGTTCAAGAGCTTGTTCATCCGCTTGATGGCAGCCTTTGTGCTGGTTATTCTTATCGCCATCGCCATTATCTTTGTCGTGGTCAATCAAACGACGACGAGGGAATTCCAAGCATTGATGTTTCGCGGACAGATGACGCAACTCGATCAGATCGCCTACGAACTGGGCGCGTACTATTCGGCGCGCGGCAGTTGGCAAGGGGTCGATCGGTTCATCGCGTTGCCCAATTCGCAAATGATGCCGATGATGGGCTCGGCAGCGCGCAATCGCGGAGTCATGGGGATGATGTCAGGTCCGCTAACAATTGTCGACGTAAATGGCATCGTCATTGCTTCGCGCGAGGGTGCGGCGGTGGGGCAACGATTGCCGACCGCTCAAACCGCAACTGGAATTCCGATCGAAGCGAATGGACAAGTGGTCGGTACGTTGATTGCAGCAGTACCGGGCGCGGGCGCACTGGATGCGCAACAACAAGATTTCTTGCTGCGCGCCAATCTCTCGTTATTGATTGCCGGGTCAGTAGCGGGGTTAGTAGCGCTCGTGCTGGGTTTTGTCCTTTTCTATCAAATCACAGCGCCATTACATGAGTTGGCGACTGTATCCAATAAGATTGCGCAGGGAAATTTGGCGGCGCGAATTGTGAGACCGCGTGATGACGAAGTGGGGCAGGTCGGGCGCGCGTTTAACGCGATGGCGGATAGTTTGGCACAGTCAGAGGATGCGCGGCAAAACATGATTGCCGATATCGCACACGAATTACGAAATCCCCTCGGCGTAATTCAGGGACAACTCGAAGGCATGATCGACGGCGTGTTTCCGCTGACGACGGAGCAAATCGCGTTGATTCACGACGAAACGATTTTGCTCACGCGCTTGGTGGACGATTTGCGTGAGCTGGCACTCGCCGACGCAGGACAACTCAAGATTGCGCGCGAGTCAACCGATTTGGGCGCGCTCATCGTAAAAACAGTCGATGCGTTTCAAGTGCAAGCGGTGGAGCAGAATCTCACGCTCAAATCGGAGATTACCAACGGGTTACCCAAGACAAATATAGATGCTCAACGCATTGGGCAGGTCTTGCGAAATTTGGTAGGGAATGCGTTGCGGTATACGCCGCCGAATGGAACGATCACGGTCCAGGCGTCACACAATGGCTCTGAAGTTACCGTACGCGTGCATGACACAGGGCAGGGGATTTCGCCGGAGAATTTGCCTCACGTGTTTGAGCGTTTTTGGCGCGGTGATAAATCACGTTCACGTTCCGGCGGTGGCGCAGGCTTGGGACTTGCCATTGCGAAACAATTGATTGTGGCACATGGTGGCGCAATTGGCGTGGAAAGCGAAAACGGAAAAGGCACAACGTTTTGGTTTACGTTGCCGACATGATGTCATTGCGAGAAGCGGCGCGGACAAGTGTTGTCAATAATAAGTGTAGAGCGACGAAGCAATCTCGGTCTCCGATGGACGCGAAGCGGTTCCGTCGCTTTTCAATTTCCAATCAACGCTACTCGTAATGCCAAGACCGGAGTTTCTATTCCGCTTGAACAGCTTGCCCTTGCGGTGTTTTTCCTTCGACGGCGGCTGGCTGACTAGCGAGAACGAATCCTGCATACATCAACAGAGCCGCAAATAGTTCACCTACGAAAAGAAAACTGCCATTGCCCAATCGTGCGAGTGTGCTTGCCGTCGCCACAGAGAGTGCACCAGCCGCAATCAACACATTGCCAATAACGCGATTAGGCAAAACGCGCTTGCGCCAAAAGAGATAACCCGACCATAACGCGCCGCCGACCAATGTGACGGTCCCGTAGATGTTGAATGGGATCGTCGATAATCGGACAGGAACGCCCTTGAGCAAAATGTCGCCGTATTGCAAACTGATTGGTGTGCCGAGATGAAATCCTGACGCGACGATCGGAGTCGCCCAGAGCCATATCGCCACGCCGAAACTCGCCACGGTAAGAACGATCGTCACGATCTTGACCCAGGGTCGGCGAACAAGTAGATAAAGCGTTCCTTGACCGATCCAGGCAGCGGTCAGAATTGCGCCAAAGAGATACCAGGACCGGAACGCTACCTCGCTCCAGGTGAGATTGAGAATGATTTCAGACACCGTTCCCAGCGCAAACATCGCTAGACCGATTCCCCAGACGAGCAGGTGCGTGTGAGTGGGGCGGCGCGCAAATCGGCGGAACACATCGAGCGCAAAAGCGATCATGACTGCGGACGAAAGCATTGGGACAATTTCATTCAAGTCCATTTCAATTAACTCCTTCCACAAATTTTTTATCGATATTGAATTAAACCCAAAAGCACAGCAGCAGCGATGACGATCAAGGTCGTCATGACTAGTCCGAGCACGATAAAGAGCAGTGGCAGAATGCGATCGTACAACATCGACTGGGTGGGCGCGCGACGCGTGTGCGGGCGATGGTCCGGCGGGTTAGGAGTGCTCATGTGCGCCGTTGGTCTCCCGTATGATTAGCGATCATCGCCAGCAGCATTTCGTTGACCAAGTGATTTAGCTTGCGGTAAATGTCGACAATGTCCAATCCCGCTTTGTTCCCGGCTTCGGATAATTCGATCAAGCTTTCGATGATGTAATCACGGAAAAATAAAAATGCCCGCAAAGTATCTGCCAGTGCGATCTCATGTTCGGCGCTGATGCGCGCATATTCTTTGCCCAGCCCGCGGGCTTGATTCGTCAAAACGGATTCAGCTTTTTCTTGACGCAAGGATTGCAGCAACAGCGCCATCAATTGTTGACCCAACTGGCGATGTTGCTCTCTGGAGGCAGGTGAAAGATTGCGATGCCAGGATTCATCCTCGAGGCGGCCCGATGCAATTTCGAGTCGAGCGCGTCCGAGGGCGCTGTGGATGAGGAGTTCGACTTGGCGCGTGACATGTGCGGAGGAATGAGTGGCAACCATCGATTGCATTTCGGTGATGTTGAAACGCCGATGACCGCCGGGAGTGCGGAACGAACGAACCTTGCCTTTGTCTGCCCATTGGCGCAAAGTGGCAGGGCTAACACCTAATTGTTTGCTGGCATTGCCCAACGTGAGCCATTCACTAGACTCAAGGGGTGGGTGGCTACTCATCGCTCATCCAAATCTATCAGAATCTGACGGCGATTCTACCATAATCTCTTGTTTTGTCAATAGACTTTATGCGAAATAACTTTTTGAGTCACCATCTCAAACGACGCTTGCGGTATCGCACACGCCAGTTTTGCAAACTGCACGCGATCTCCATCGCAGAATCCGAGAAATTCGCTTTACGGTTTCGCAACACATCTTTGACAATCCGCGCGCGTTTGACCCCGGCGATGGCATGTTCCACCCGGACGCGCACACGGGAGATGCGACGATTGCGTCGCTTGTCCGCCGGTCTCAGTTCACGCTTTTTAGGTTTTTTTTCGGTTGGTAAATCTCACAGCCGCGCGGGGCATACCCCTGAAAGCCGGTATCTTGGTGCAACCTGGTTCCACGTGGATAAGCAATGCGTTCCTGATCCACGATCTTCTTGTCTTGCGTCTTGCCGGCATAGGTATGGCTCAAATAACCGATGCGTTTGGTTTTCCGAGTCGCAATCACGACATTTCTATCGCTATGGGTTTTCTTGCGCCCACTGTAATACAGTGCCTGTTTTTCAGGGTTTTTGGGGCGTTGACGGCGTCGTTCGGTGCCATCGATGATCAAATCCAAGGGTTCACCGGTGCGTCGCTCGTGGCGCGCAAACTGGCGTGGATCGCGGACAGGACGGACGCCCACCTCTGTGAGGGCACGCTGTAACACCGGCAAGAGTTGATGAATCCAGCGATTGGCACGCGATTGACTGAGCTCAAAGACTTCGCCCAACAAAGCTTGGAGCGGATAGGTTTTGAGATAGACCAAGGCAAACAGTAATTTTTGTTCTGGACTGTCCAAGGATGTTTTGCGACCTCCACCACATTTCCGCTGACGCTTGGTCCCGCTTAAGGTATGTGTGGCGGGAAAGTGACGCCTATACGCGCGCTCAAAAGCCGGCACAAGCAATTGGAATTCTTTCGGTGTCAACCCTGTGAGTGCAAGAAACTGACGCCGATTGCGTTTCAGTTCGTAATACGTGAGCATGCACTTAGTGGTTCTTTCAGTAAATTCGTGTGGGGTTCCGGCATTGCTCGAAACGGGTCAAGGGAATACAATTGCAGTATCTCATGACCCAGGAGCGCGGCGATGTCTGGACCCACACCAAAATATCAACCAACTTTTACAACTGAACAGATTGAAGAGGCGCATCACTTGGCCGCTTGCCACCAAGCACCGCATGTTCAAGTGCAACGCGCCAAAATGGTCTTGGCGCTCGCAGAACAACCCGACATTTCAAATCCAGAACTGAGTCGTCAAATCGACGCGCATCCCAACACCGTTTTCAAATGGCGGAAAGATTGGGCGGTTCACCGTTTTCATTTGGACGATCACCTGCGCTCGGGGCGACCACCGATTTTTTCCCCCGACACAGATCGCCACCATCAAAGCCACCGCCTGTGAGCTGCCCTATAAACTCAAGTTGCCGTTCAGTCGGCTCAGTCTGACTGAGTTGCAAGCTTATCTGATCAAACAGGAAGTCGTCGAGCATATCAGCATCGGCAAACTGTGGACGATTTTAGATGAAGATGCGATTCGTCCGTGGTATCATCGTACCTGGCTCTTCCCGCGCGATCCGCAGTTTCTCGTCAAAGCCAGCCCAATTTTAGACCTGTATCAAGGCACTTTTGAAGAGCGTGCGTTGCGGGCGCGGGACGCGAAGCGTGTCTTGAGCTTCGATCAAAAAACGAGTATTCAAGCGCGCGAGCGCCGACATCCGTCGATACCACCGCGAAGCGGTCACCCGCAATTGGTTGAGCATGAATATGAGCGCCAAGGTGCGCTGAATTTGTTGGCGTGCCTGGATGTGCACGGCGGTCGTGTCTGGGGACGCTGCTATGCCCGCAAGCGACGCGCCGAAACCGAAGCTTTCGTGAATGAACTATTCACCTGCGAACCGTACTCGTCGGCGAAACGAATCCACTTCATTTTGGACAATGGCACATCGCAACATCCGAACACCTTCCCGACCTGGGTCGCACAGAATCATCCCAAGGTGATGTTGCATTACTTGCCGACGCACGCCTCATGGCTCAATCAAATCGAGTTATATTTCTCGATCTTGCAACGGAAGGTCTTGACGCCGAATGACTTTCGTGACCTGGAATATCTCGAAGAGCGATTGATGGAATTTCAGACCTTCTACAATCGCACAGCGCGACCCTTTAACTGGAAATTCACACGCGCCGATTTGGAGGAGCGTTTGCGAATGCTTTGCTAACCCCACATGAACTTACTGAAACAACCACTTAGCATACTCTTATTTCGCATAAAGTCTAATAGGGTTTTTCAAAAAGATGAAGCAAGTAGTATAACCGACCGTGACTATTCTCACGGTCGGTTTTTGTTTGCGTTCGGCGAGTTTATAACGGTTCGATGAGTTGACTGACCGACATCATCGCGACCACATCGACGCAGAATGTTGATTTCGTTCGAATGTTTGGTGCAGACGAGGTAATCGATTATACATATTGCCGATTGAGAAAATTTTGCAAGTGGTTCTTAAACAAAGAGACCGGGCAGAAATGCTCGGTCTCTGTTTGCGTTAATGGCTTGATCGCTCCGTATCTGCGTTTATTTCGGATGAGATGTTGGCAAGCTGGGTTCCGTGTGGCATTGCACGCAGTCCATCTTGCCGCGCGCATCTTCAATCACGCCGCCCTTCAAGTGACAAACGCCGCACGTTTGAACTGATGGGTTCACGACGTAGGTTGCTTTGAATTTTCCGTCTGTATAGTCGTTGAGTAATTGGACGGCTTGCGACGCGATGTCGGCGGTTAATCGCGCGCAACGTTCGGAACGTTCGGGCGATTCCGATTTGACTTTGGCAGACTCGCACCACAAGGTCACTGAAACATGACAAAGGGGCGAGTTAGAAACGCTTGTTGCGCTAATTTCTTTTTTCGGTTGAGCCGGCTTAAAGATGGGGAATGCGGTCTTGGTGTACCAGGAAAAAAGATCATTGATGGTTGCCGAATAGTCCTTGAGAACCAAATTCATTGCGAGTGCCGAACCGTTCAACGCGCCGCAGAGCGTTGCCCAGCCGACGCCTCCGCCTTCGCCATAGCGTGCCATCATCGTTGGAACCATTGTGTAAGGCGCGCCAAAGTTTTCTCTGAGCGCGACAATAATGGCGTTAAACGCGCCAAACATGCAACCGCCTTGATAATACGAGTCGTATGCTTTTTGCGCGACGATCTGGGGATCGAGCTTGGTGTACTTCCAGGGCCAGCCAGTGGGGTCTGGCGTGGCGGTTGGTGCTGGGGTGGGTGTGCCCGCTGGCAGCGGGGTTGTGGGGACAGTAGGAGTTGGCGTCGTCGGTGGATTCTGCCAACCAGCCATCGATTCCAAAGCGACTGCTCCAACAGCGGTTCCGATGACTAACTGTGAACCACGAACAAGCAGTTTTCGGCGTGTCATCTGTGACATTGTGTCTCTCCTTTGAGTAGAATTTTCCGTTTTATTGGTCTACGGGATTTAGAATACCGAGAGACCACGCCATTAGCCTGATCGGTAACAAAAGAATCAAGCGATCACGGCAACAACGCCGATAGCAAGGTAACAATCCTACGCTCGCACAAAATACATCGAGGCACAATTGTATGCCCAAGCTACATTGCTTGGCTACAAGCTACTGTCCTCTATCGCAATATAAAACCTGGGACCTTTAAAGTCAACCTTTTTATCGCCTTTTTTTTATATGTGTTTTCTATCATGAATTCTTAAAAGAGCTTATATGCAATTGAACATAAGCAAAAGACCGGGCAAAAAGGCCCGGTCTTTGTTTGTGTTAGAATGTTGCTTGTCTCTATGCCGACACGGCAGGAGCAGGGTGTCGCTCGTTTGAAAACAATCGCAATAACGTAGCCAGCGACACAACGCCAAGCAGCGCCGTGACTACGACGATGCCATCCGCGCCGGCTTGATCGACAAAGGGTCCGCCAATCGTCGCACCTAGGAATTGACCGATGCCGAGAAAGACCGAGTACATGCCCATGATTGCACCGCGATCAGACGCATGGTCTTCGGTGATGTCGGCGAGGTAAGCAAGTGCCGCGGGCGTAAATCCACTTTGAATGATGACACTCACGACGATGGCTAATGCCAGCGGTAAGACCAGCGGCGCGTCAAGCGATGGTTGATGATTGAGCAGGAACAGGAAAAAGCACGTTAGGAAGAGTCCGACGGTGCCAATCAGCATCACCGTTGGCTTTTTGATCTGTGGAAAAACGATGCTCCAAAACAAAATGCCGAGAACAAACACTACGGCATAAGCAGCGCGTAAATTTCCTGCTTCAAAACTATCAAAGCGACCGACGAGCAGTTGTCCCGTCGCGCCACTCTTGTCCGTGAATATTCGAGCGGTATGATTGATCCAAACACCCAGCACTGCATTAATCGCGATCCAAGCCGGGGCAAAACTCTGCACGCGCGGATTGGTGAAAACTTTGAAATACTTGTCCAGAGTTTCGCGCAGCGAGGAAGGTTGAATCGGCGTCGCATGTTTGGCTTCTTTGAACTCGCTCAAGCCAAACCAGAAAATCAACAGACTAGCTAGGTAGACTATAGCATTCAACGCAAACGCCGGACTCGTCAATGGAATTCCGAAAACGACGGCCGGATCGCCATAGTGACGCCAGAGCCAACCGCCCAACGAAAAGCCTACGCCGATACCGCCAATCGTCGCCACCTCAAACAAGCCGACGACACGCGCGCGCAGTTTAGGCGAGTGCGAAGTTGTTTCGGCGATATAGCCCAAGGTGGAAGGCGCGTTTGCCGCAGTCGATACTCCTTCCAACAAGCGTGTCACGAGCAGCATCCAAACAATCGTCGTCATAGCAGTGATTTGCACCGCAATCGCGCCGAAGAGCGGACCAAAGATAATAAACAACTTGCGACCGTACTTGTCGCTCCATACGCCGAAGAGCGGAGCGCCAATCAATTCGGCGGCGAAAAAGATGCCGATCAGAATACCGCCGAGCGTGTAGGAAATTTCGTAAACGTCCGCGCCAACTAGCGTGCGCAGAGGATGATTGGGATTCAGCGCGGCTTCATGAATCGAGTTAAAGTAAAACTGGATGTTCTCGCCCATCGCGCCAGCCGCAGCGCGGAGAAGCAGACTGCCCACGATTAGTGCGACGAGTGAGCGCACCATGTGTGGTGCAGTTGCGGAGCTTGCGTTCGATTCGGTCATTGACACCTCCGATTTCTCATTATACACTAGCCACTACTTGGCGACAAATCTATCTGGAGTTTTCCCCATGCGCGTCGTCCGTGTTTTTCTTTTTGCTCTCATCGCTATTTCGATTACATCTTGCGCGCAGTTATCGCGAACGTCGACGAATACGCCCACACTCGTGCCGACGACGCGTGTGCCTCCGTCGTTGCAAGTTTTCGTCGAACCCGATGCGGGTAATCTGCCGATCATCAACGCGATCAAGTCGGCAAAAAAATCGATTCGCATGACGATGTATTTGCTCACCGAATACGATACGATGAATGCGCTCAAAGCGGCGCGTGCCCGTGGCGTCGATGTGCGCGTGATGCTCGAAGACCAGCCGTATGGCAGTGGTCCCGGCAACGCTCAAGCGATGGCAGACCTCAAAGCCGCCAAGATCACTGTCACTGTGAGTAATCCTAAATATCGTTTGACACATCAGAAAACGCTGATCGTCGATGATCGCGTGGCGTACATTTTAACGTTTAACCTGACCCACTCGGCTATGACGTTCAATCGCGAGTATGGCATCATCGATACGAATCCCGCCGACGTGGCAGAAATTATCTCGGTTTTTGAAGCCGATTGGGAACGCAAACCACCGACCGTATCGAATCCGAATTTGGTGTGGAGTCCGATCAACGCGCGCGAGCGGATTTTGAATTTGATCGACAGCGCGCAAAAGACGCTTGAGCTTGAGCAAGAAGAGATGCAAGATGAGCAAGTGATTGTGCATTTGATCGATGCCGCCAAGCGCGGCGTCGATGTGCGCGTGGTCATGTCGCCGCCGCAAGATGGCGCGAATGATCCGAACAAGGCAGGACAGACCAAGCTCACACGCGGCGGCGTGAAATTGCGAATGCTCAAGACGCCATTCATTCATGCCAAAACCATCATCGTCGATAATACGCGGGCGCTCGTGTCCTCGCAAAACATGTCACGGTCGTCACTTGATCTAAATCGCGAGTTGGGGATTATCGTGACCGATGCTAAAATTGTCCAGACGCTTGCCCAAACGTTTGCTAGCGATTGGAATATTGGCAAGTAAAATTCCATCGTGTTCCTTGAGTTCGGTGTGGAAAGGAACTGAGAGAAGTAAGGGAAATGAGGGAAACTATCTATAGCCAACAACGAATCAAGAGATTTTTTTTGCTTGTGTTCTTTGCCTTGCTCGTCGCGTGCGATGCGCCGCTATCTTCAACACCTGAAGCGACGCAGCCGCCCCAAATCATTTATTCGATTGCAACGCCTGAGAATACGCCAACCAATATCCCCGCGACGCCAACACCGACGCGGGTTCCGCCCACGCCAACGGCGTTTGCGACGGCACCCGCGAATGGTCAACCTGGCATCGTTCCGATTTTGATGTACCATCATCTCGCCGATTTGTCCAGCACGGCGAGCGAACTTGTCTTAACGTGGACGGTCGCGCCAAAAAAATTCCAAGCGCAAATGGATTGGCTCTCACAACAGGGCTATCATACGATCACGATGGGGCAACTGGTCGCTTACCTTAGAGACCGCAAGCCGCTGCCCAGTAAACCAATTGTGATTACGTTCGACGATGGATGGCTGGAGCAGTATGTCACTGCTTTCCCAGTTTTGAAAAAATACAATTTTATCGGAACGTTCTTTGTTTACACAAATGCCATCGACCATGGACAGTTCATGACCTGGGCCCAGTTGCAGGAAATGTCGTCGGTGGGGATGGACATTCAATCGCATACGCAGACGCATCCGCACTTGCGTTTGCTGTCGGCGGATGCGGCGTTCAAGGAAATCTCGGAATCCAAAGCGATCATCGAAAAACGCTTGGGCAAGCCAGTGACGGCGTTCAATTATCCCGACGGCGAGTACAACACGGCGATTATCGAGATGCTAAAGCGGGCTGGTTATGACAGCGCGGTGACGATTGCGGCTGGCTACAAGCAACGGGCTAATGAATTGTACTTGCTTCACCGGATTCGGGTCTCTTATAAAGATTCTTTGGACGATTTCATCAAGCGCCTTCCCCAGTAAGTAAATTTTCACGCTTGATTTACGTCTTTCTCATGCGCATTTAATGCACGCATGGCATACTCCCAGTGTAACATCACCGAATGGGAGCATAACAATGCAAAGAACAAACTACACGTTGATTTCTTGTATTATCATATTGGCAGTTTTATTGGGTATCGTTGGTGGTGCAGTGATGGGGGGATTGACGGGTTATTACGTTGCCACATCGCTCAAACCAGCCAGTGTTCCGACGACATTGACCGTTTCAAATAACCCGACGGCATCACCCGCTTCGACGACTTTGACACTTAAAGAAGATTCGGCGGTGATCGATGCGGTGCGCAAGGTCAAACCTGCGGTCGTCACCGTCGTCAATCGAATGCAGTCGCGCCGATCCTTCTTTGGCAATTCGGTTTCGCCGACGGCGTCTGGTTCAGGAGTGATTATCGACGCCAAGGGTTATATCGTTACAAACAATCACGTCGTCTCAGGCGCAAACGCACTCCAAGTAATATTGTCGGATGGCACCAAAGCTGACGCGACGTTGGTTGGCACGGATGCAATTGCCGACATTGCCGTACTCAAGGTCGATATTTCATTATCGACGAGCGCACCATTTGGTGATTCCAGTGCGCTTCAGCCGGGACAGACCGCTATCGCAATCGGTAGTCCACTGGGCGATTTTCGCGGTACGGTAACGATGGGCGTGATTAGCGCACTGAATCGGAGCGTGGGTTCTCAGCAAGGTTTGATTCAGACCGATGCGGCGATCAACAATGGCAACTCCGGTGGACCGCTGATCAATACGATGGGGCAGGTGGTTGGAATTAATACGCTCGTGGTACGCAGCACGACTGAGGGGAATGTCGCAGAAGGACTTGGCTTTGCGGTCCCATCGAATCAAGTGCGTGAAATTGTAAGCCAACTCATCGATAAAGGTCGCGTGGATCGATCCTATCTTGGCGTCAGCTATCAACCCGTTGACCCGCTATCGGCGAGTGGCTTGAATTCCGATGTAACATACGGCGTGATCGTGACGCAGATTTCGCCGAACACGCCCGCTGCCAAAGCAGGGATTCAAGAAGGCGATGTGATTGTCGCATTCGATGGACAAAAGCTGGATCAGGATGCACTGACCGCCTTGCTCTTGAAGCACAAAGCAGGTGATGTCATCAATCTCACGGTAGTACGTGACGGAAAGCGAATGGACCTCAAGGTGACTTTGGGGGCGCGTCCACAACAATAATTGACTTGTCATTGCGAGGAGTCATCTGAAGCAAAGCGGAGGATGACGACGAAGCAATCTCTGTCTAACGATTAAATTGCAAATAGACTTGGAAGAGGCTTGCTAAATCTTCCAGGTCTATTTTTTTGTCCTCGGTTCGGTCATGCCGCGCGCAAGTAGCCACGCGATCAACGAAATGACCAACGCGATCAAAAACACAACGCGAAAGCCAAACAAATCGAGGAGGATTCCGCCGACAACGGGAACAAACGTGGCGATGCCGAGAATGGTGTTGGTAAAGCTGATGTAAAGCGGGCGCTCGCCCGCCGGCGCAATTTCGAGCAGATAACTTGGATAGGCAATATTCGCGGCTGGTCGAGCGATGCCGCTGATGAAATACAAAATGCCAAAGGGTAGTGCAAGCGATGCGCCATCGGGAATAATACCAAATCCAAGCGCGATGATGGGCAATGCGAGCAAGCTGGTCGCTGCTCCCAGCAACACAATGCGATTGCCGCGCTGATCGCTCATGCGACTCCACAGCGGATTCGACGCGAGACTCGCTACGGTACTGATACCGATGTACACGCCAATTGCTTCGGCAGGAATGCGCAAGACGGTCGTGGCGTAAATCGCATAGAACGGTGTCGCGATATCGGAAATCGCAAGCATGATGCGCGTGAGCAAAAATCGACGGTACGCATCATTTTGGTGAATGATATGTTGCGCCGAACGCACTTGATCGATGAAGGACATGCCGCGCTTGGCAGAACGATCGATAGGCTCGACAACCATCGCAAATGCGCCAAGACCCGTAACGATAGCTAACCCGGAGATGAGAAATAAAAAGGCGAAATTCGATGGAAATATGGACGCAAGTTCTGGTGCAAGGAATTGTGCTACGATGAAACCTGCGCCGATGGATGTGAGCGCACCCCACAAATCACGCGCGCCAAAGTACGAGCCGCGCCGCTTGACAGGAATTGTGCGCGCGACAATGTCCATGAACGGCGTGCCTGCAAATCCCGCGGCGAAACAATAGATCGAGTAGCACAGAAAAAAGATGGTGAGTAACAAAACTGGGTTATTCTGCCCAATGAGAAATGTGCTGACGACAATCAGGATCCAACAAATAACCCGGATAATTGCAGCGGTGCTGTAGACGGTGAGCTTGCGTGGCAATTCTTGCAGTCGATGCGAGATGAGAAACTGGGGAAAGTACCAACCGCCGTTGGCGATGGCGGGCAATAACCCTACAAGAAGATTCGGTGCGCCGAGCGTGTGAACAAACACGGAGAGAACGAGATAAGGTGAAGCGACACTATCGACAAAACCGAACGCTCCGCCGTTAATCATTCCCAGGAAATAATTTCGTCGATAGTGTTTGGTGGTAATGCTATCTGTGGTCATAAATAAACTGTTGGGCGGACGGCTCGTCCGCTTCTGCGAGCGCGGGGCCAAAGGTGCCGAAGCCGCTCGCGCTACATACACAAACGTAGAGACGTAGCCCTGCTACGTCTCTACCATATTCAAATCATCCCAATCGTTTCTTCAAAATTTCTGCGAGGGTGGGCTGACCGATTTCTTGCAATTCGTACCGCACGCGTTGAGAGTCATGATGGATATGGATCACACGCCGCAAATCAATTGGCGTTGCGATGAGCACGAGATCAACCGGTGCTGTATTGATCGTCTCCTCTAATTCATTCACTTGCTTGCTGCCATAACCCATCGCGGGCAACACTCGTCCAGTGGTTGGATATTTGGCGTACGTTTCCTTGATCGAGCCAACAGCGTACGGTCGTGGATCGATGATTTCGGCTGCGCCATATTTGTTTGCCGCCACGACGCCCGCGCCGAACGCCATTTCGCCATGCGTTAGCGTAGGACCATCTTCCACGACAAGCACACGTTTGCCTTGGATTGCATTTGGATCGTCGACGAAAATCGGCGATGCGGCTTCGACGACAGTTGCCTGAGGATTTGCCACGCGAATGTTCGCGCGCACGCGATTGATGTCTTCGGCGTTGGCTGTGTCCACTTTGTTGATGAGCACGACATCCGCCATGCGCAAATTCGTTTCTCCGGGGTGATACGTCATTTCATGTCCGGGTCGGTGCGGATCGACGACCACGATGTTGAGGTCGGGACGATAGAATGAGAAATCATTGTTACCGCCGTCCCACAAAATAATATCCGCTTCGTTTTCAGCTTGGCGCAGAATTTTCTCGTAATCGATGCCCGCATAAATAACCGTGCCGCTAACAATGTGTGGTTCGTACTCTTCACGCTCTTCGATCGTCGTTTCGTGCTTATCCAAGTCTTCGAGTGTGGCAAAGCGTTGGACGGCTTGCTTGACCAAATCGCCGTAAGGCATGGGATGACGAATCGCGACCACACGTTTGCCCATCCCGCGCAGTGCCAATACGACTGCGCGTGTTGTTTGCGATTTGCCTGAACCCGTGCGCACCGCGCAAATCGCGACGACCGGTTTCGTCGATTTGACCATCGTTGCATTGGGTCCCAGTAATCGAAAATCTGCGCCTGCCGCCATGGCGGTTGAAGCGCGATGCATCACAGCTTCGTGTGCAACATCACTGTAAGCAAAGATGACTTGATCGATTTGATGCTCTTTGATGAGCTTGGTCAAATCGGACTCGGGGTAGATCGGAATTCCTTTGGGGTAGAGCGCGCCAGATAGCGCGGGGGGATACAAACGTCCTTCGATATTGGGAATTTGTGTCGCGGTGAAGGCGACAACTTCGTAGGCGGGATTATCGCGAAAGTACACATTGAAATTATGAAAGTCGCGTCCCGCTGCGCCCATAATAATTACTTTGTCGCGTTTAGTCATAGTGATCTCCGTTTAGAAACCAGGTTTCCGCGAAGCGAGAAACCTGGTTTTTGGTTATGATTCTTCGGCAGGATCAGGTGGTTCTTCGATGGGAACGTTCAAGTTTTCGAGAGCAGCGATTGCTTCGGGATGTCCGTTGGCAGCAACGGCGCGTCGATACGCCAGAATCGCGTCGTCGATTCGATCTTGGTTCGAGTACGCTTGTCCCAGTTCGAACCACAAACCGGCATCTTCATCCATCGAGGTTTCGAAATCCATAGCGCCTGCCGCTTGATCGAGCGCACCGAACGCTTCGTCGAGCATGTCGTTATCGATGTAGACCGTTGCGAGTTCGAGCGCCGATTCGCGGTCGCGGGGATTCAGCGATAGCGATTGATGCAACACTTTGATCGCTTCGTCGACGCGCTCTTCTTGCAGCAACAGATCGGCGAGGTCGTGCGCGGCATCTGTATCGAATGGATCGAGCGTTTGCGCTTGGCGCAATTCGTAAATCGCAAATTCGAGCTTGTCCTCATCGGCGTACGCTAAACCAAGATTATAATGCGCGCCGCCGTGATTGGGATCAAGCTCGATTGCTTTTTCCCATTCTTTGATGGCTTGTGCGCGGTTGTCTTTATCGTCACATTCATTGCCCCGGTTGAAATGAAACTCGCCCGCGAGAATCGCATCTTGTTCTTCCAGTGTTTGAATGTCACGATAAAAAATCGGCGTCGCCACAGCGAGAATTCGGCGCAGAGCTTCATCGTCCAAATGAACGACGCTGATTTGTTCATCGGCAAAGGGGAGTGAGTTTAGGCGGTTGGTGATTTCGGCGGTGAGTTGCGTTTGTTCCTGGGTATCAACTAACGGAGCAAGCCGAATGCCAAGCGTGAGATGTGTGTCGCCTGATTCGGTGCTCACGTCAAAAAGAAAGCCAGCCAAAACCTCAGGATGGCGGGCTAGCTCTTGTTTCAATCGATTAACCACCGGATCGGATGGTTCTTGCGCAAGTGGTTCCAAAAATAAATCCACATGGACTCCTGTATCGTAATTAGCGACGCAGTTCACCCGCGGGATGCGCCTGCAAAAATGTGCCGAGCACGCCGTTGACGAAACGTGGCGCAGTGTCGCTGCCAAATGTTTTTGCCAACTCGACTGCTTCGTTGATCGCGACCTTGATTGGCACATCGGGATTACTTTGCAACTCGTACAATGCGATGCGCAAAATATTCCGGTCGACGATCGCGAGTTGATCGACGGGCCACTCGGGTGCGTGCTTGGCGATGATTTCGTCGAGCTGGGCTTTGCATTTCAAGACACCTTCGACGAGGGCAGTCGCAAAGTCCTTGCCTTCGTCGGATAATTTCTCATCTTCGATAAGATGATTGAGCGTGAGTGTCGAGGTGTGTCCAGCGCAATCGATTTCGTAAAGGGCTTGCAGAGCAATTTCACGGGCTTGACGTCGAACTTTCACAAGTACCTCTTGGCGATAAAAACGTTATGCGGTTGGGGCAGGTAAGCGATCGGCAACATCTTCGATGTGAATGTTGATTTCGGTGACGGGCATTCCGACCACGTCTTGAATGGCACGGCTGATTTCTCGCTGAAGCGCATGACCTAGCGGCAACATTTGCGCGTCTGGTTCGGCAACAATGTAAACGTCAATCGCAACATTGTGGTCTTGAACCTGAATTTCAATTCCTTCGCCTGATTTGCCACCGAACAAGCGACGCATGTTGTTAGAAAAGTTTGGCGCAAAGCGTGCGACGCCCGGCGTAGCAAGAGTGGTTAGGCGCACGAGTTGCACCAAGACATCCGGAGCAATTGTAACGTTTCCGAGATTTTCTTCCATTGCAGACATGAGTCCTCCTTACGTCATTCCACCATCGGCGGCGATGACCTGACCGGTGATGTAGCTCGCATCGTCTGACGCGAGAAATGCCACGATGTTCGCAATTTCTTCTGGCGTGCCCATGCGTCCGAGCGCAGTGAGCTTGACGATGCCATCTTTGATTTCTTGCGGAAGTACGTTTGTCAAATCGGTTGGAATATATCCTGGCGCGACAGCATTCACGTAAATATTTTTACCGCCGTATTCTTTTGCCATCGCTTTGGTAAATCCGATAATGCCCGCTTTCGACGCCGAGTAATTTGTCTGTCCTGGGTTGCCGACGATGCCCGCGACGGATGTCATGTTGACGATGCGTCCGTACTTTTGCTTCATCATCTGGCGCAGCGCGGCTTTGCTCATGTTAAAGACGCTTTTCAGATTCGTCTGAATCACGGTATCGAATTCTTCTTCTTTCATGATGGCGAGCAAGGTGTCGCGCGTGGTCCCGGCGTTATTCACCAAAATGTCGAGCCGTCCGAACGCATCAAGCGTCGCTTTGACGACGGACTGTGCAGCAACGAACTGGCTCACGTCGCCTTGAACGGCGATGGCTTCGCAGCCGTTTGCTTTGATCGCGGCGACGACCTCATCAGCGGCGGCTTGATTCTTGCTATAGTTCACGACCACTTTAGCGCCAAGCGACGACAGCTTGAGCGCGCAGGCGCGTCCAATTCCGCGTGATGCGCCGGTGACGAGTGCGACCTTGCCAGAGAGATTCATTCTAAACTACTCCCTTGAAAATGTAGAGCAAGTGTCCCACTTGCTCGGCAAGTCGGAGACTTGCCCTACGAGTTGCCCATTTTCATTTCGCTATGGGTGCGTTTCTGGACGCATGAGCAACTCCTTACAAATTGATTCAGTGCATCTACAACTAGAATGACTTTGTTAGCGAAGTTCGTAGGACGTTACAAACGTCCTACTCAGAAAGGTGAAAACTGGATCAATCGAGTTACGCGAAGTGAATCGGCCTCAGCATTGAATTATATTCTATGGCGCTTCCACAAACGCTTTCACACTCGCCACATCGCCGACCGCAACGGCGGACACATCTTTGCTGATTCGCTTGATTAAACCCACGAGCACGTCTTTCGGTCCGACTTCGACGAACTTGGTTACACCTTGCGCGGCAATGTATTCGACCGACTTGATCCATTGCACCGACGACGTTAATTGCGCGACGAGTTCGTGGCGAATTTCTTCGGCACTGGTGAGCGGCTGTGCGGTGACATTCGAAATCACTGGAATTTTCGGTGCGCAAATCGGAGTGCTCGCAACCGCGGAAGCGAATTCGCGCGCGGCAGATTCCATCAAGCGCGAGTGCGATGCGATGCTGACGGCGAGAACAATTGCTCGTTTTGCGCCACGTGCTTTCGCAAGTTCAACCGCACGATTCAGCGCCTCTTTCGCACCCGAGATAACGGTTTGTCCGGGCGAATTATAGTTGGCGATTTGGACGCCTGCCTCGGCGCAGACCGCTTCAAGCGCAGCATTATCGATGCCCATGACGGCTGCCATCGCGCCAGAATTTTTTTCGCCAGCTTCTTTCATCAATCGACCACGTTCGCGCACGAGCTTGACCGCATCCACAAAATCGATTGCATCAGCGGCGACAAGCGCGGAATACTCGCCGAGCGAATGACCCGCTACAAACGCGGGCAACGCATCGGCTTTTAATTTTTGCAGCGCGCGGAAAACGGCAATGCTGTGCGTCAGCAACGCGGGTTGCGCGTTGATCGTATCGGTCAGCGTTGCTTCAGGTCCGCCAAAGCACACCGACGACAGCGCAAAGCCAAGCGCTGCGTCTGCTTGATCGAAAATCGCGCGCGCTTCTGGATATTCGGCGCACAAATCTTGCGCCATGCCGACGTATTGCGAGCCTTGCCCTGGAAAAACTAAAGCGCTGGTCATGCAGTCCTCATCATAGCATCGATGTTAGAATGGTATCGACTCAAAATCATCCGTCATCTCATCTTCAAGCGCGGTAACGGACAATTCCTTATCGCCCTCGCCATAGACAAAGCGGAATTTGTCGCTGGAGAGATACCGCTGGTTCGTGCGCCCAAGCGCAGCAAACTTGGAATTGGTGGTGGTGAGTTCGAGCGACCAATCAACTACGTTCCCTTTGCCGAGCACTTTTTCGAGTGCGCTCTGAATCTCGGCAGCGAGGGTGGGCATGGATTTTTCTTTGCTCTTGGTCTGTTTGCTTGCCATCTAATATCTCCCAGAATTGAAATCGTAAAAAGAGGTCTGGCTCATCGTACGCGCACAGATTTGCCAGACCCCTCAATCATCGCATGGGAATAACGACGCACCCGCTTTACGACTTGCGCGCGGGTTTTTGCTCGACCGTATAAACTTCTTCGCCGGCGTAATGTCCGCAGTAAGGGCAGACATGATGCGGCAGGCGCATCTTGTGGCAATTCGGGCAAGCCGTGAGCGCGGTCGCTTTCATCGCCAGATGGCTACGGCGGCGGTCTCGTCGTCCTTTAGATAATTTCCGTTTTGGTAGAGGTGGCATGGTCCAAAAATTCCTTTCGAGAATGATGTCACGCTGAGCGTGAGGAGCAATTGCGTCACCTTTGGTGACGAGCGCCACCTTTGGTGACGAGCGCCACCTTTAGTGGCGAGGCGACGAAGACTCTCGCAATTGGAAGATTGAGATTCTTCGCTTCGCTCACGCTCCGCGTGACGTTAGGCTGAGTATCTATTCCTTATCTTTATTCAATAATTCGGCGAGCGCCTGCCAGCGCGGATCGATTTCGTCGTGTTTGCAGTCACACAATCCTTCATTCCGGTTTTTGCCACAGTTGGGGCACAAGCCCAAACATTTCGAACGGCAGATTGGCTTTTGCGGAATATTGAGTAACAAATCCTGCCGCACAACTTCCGACAAGTCGAGTTCGTGATGCTCGTCGATGCGGGTCGCCGCTTCATCATTGTCCGTAATTGGTAACGTCGCGCCGGTCACGATGTCGATGGTCGGACGAAATTCTTCTTCCAATTCGAACTTGAGTGGTAACGAAAATTTTTCCAGGCAGCGGACGCAGGTCAACTCCAGCGATGTATGCAATTTTGCCATAACCAACACGCCATCGGCGGTCCGAATCATTTGTGCATTACCGTCGAGTGTGGTCAACGGCGTGATGTCGGGATCGAGTTGGCTAATGTCTTCGTGCAACGTATGCTGGCGAATTTGACCGGTTGATTCCTTTAGTAATTGGGCAACGTTATATCGCATAAATTTCTTCGAGCTCAGAAACCCGTTTTCTCCTAATTCGAGTAGAACGAAAAAAATGCGCACAGAAAACGGGTTTCTCAGACTAGTGGATCAAATGGGAAACGTTGCCCATTATAGGCAGGACATCCCGATGTGTCAAGAATTCTGTTGCGTTTCCTCGGTCGGAACTTCCAAGGTGCCTTGTCCTTCGATGACCGTCAATCCGTTGGTCACTTGATTTTGCAGCGTCGCAATTTGCTGCATCATTTGCTCCAAGCGACTTGACAAAGTCTTGAGGACTTGGGTCGCGTAATCATCCGCGCCTTGGCGCGTCGAATCGGCTGCTGCGCGCGCTTGCAGATTGATTTGGGCTGCCGCTGCCTGCGCCGATTTGGTGACAGCGTGTTCGTTGGTCAAACGCGCCGAATCTTCTTTCGCCATTTCGACGATGCGAGCCGCTTCTTCCTGTGCCTGCGCGGTGATGCGGTCACGGTCCTGGACGATCTTCTTGGCTTGCTTGATCTCTTCTGGAAATGCAATGCGCATCTGATCGACAATGTCCAGAAATTCATCCTCGTCGATCATGGTCTTGGTCGTCATGGGGACGCGCCACCCTTTGTTCAATAGGGCTTCCAAGCGGTCAACCAAGTATAAGACGTCTATGGCTACCATCCCCTTTCTTGTTGGATGTTAGAAGTTGGATGTTGGAAATTGGAAACAGCCGAATGCGCGTTCCAACTTCCAATCCCCAACTTCCGATTTTTATTCTCTTAAAGAAACGATTTTTACTTTTTCGTCGTGGTCTTCGCCGAGTTGAGCCAGGCGCTTGCGTAACGCTTCTTCCACAAACGGCGGCACAATCGTCGAGATGGGACCATTCAGAAACGCCACTTCTTTCAGGGTCGATGAACTGACGAACGCGTACTTGAGCGAGGTCATCAAGCAAATCGTGTCGATGTCTTCGGCAAGCTGGCGATTGGTCAAGGCGGTCTGGTATTCGATTTCAAAATCGTACGTGACACGTAAACCGCGTACCATGACCGTTGCGCCTATGCTGCGCGCAAACTGGACGGTGAGTCCATGATACGGCATGACCTTGATGTTCGGAAAATCCTTGGCGGCTTCGCGCATGAACGCAATGCGCTCCTCGGTGCTGAACATCAAGTTCTTCATCGGACGGTCGTACGCTGCCCAAATCACCGTGTCGAAAATTTTAGCAGCGCGTTTGGCAATGTCGATGTGTCCGTAGTGAATGGGATCGAACGAGCCAGGATAAACGGCAGTGGTCAACTTAGGTCTCCCTTACCCTTCCAAAATTCGGCGACGCGTTGTCCCAACACTTGATGTTCCGGTGCGGCAAGATTGGGATCACGGTCGAAAATACCTTGGGCGACGCGACGGGCCTCTTCCAAAATGCTTATGTCGCTCAGCTTGGCAATTTTCAGATCGGGCAGACCCGACTGGCGTGTGCCGAAAAATTCGCCAGGTCCGCGCAATTTCAAATCCTCTTCTGCCAAGCGGAAACCATCCTGGGTCGATTCGATGACCTTGAGGCGTTCGTCGCCTGCACTTTCTTTTTTCTCCGCGAGTAATAGACAGGACGATTGCTTTTGTCCACGCCCCACGCGTCCACGGAATTGATGGAGCTGCGCCAAGCCAAATCGATCTGCGCCTTCGATCATCATCACGGTCGCATTCGGCACATCGATACCGACTTCGATCACGGAGGTGGCGACGAGAACGTCGATCTCGCGGTCGCGGAATTTATTCATCGTCCCATCTTTTTCTGCTGGCTTTAGTTTACCGTGAATCAGTCCAACACGCAAGTCGGGATAAACGTTTTTGCGAAGATGTTCATACTCGGCAACGGCTGCATCGGTGTCGATCTTTTCCGATTCTTCGATGAGTGGGCAGATGACAAAAGCTTGCTCGCCTTCTTGAACGTGTTTGCGAATGAACGCATACCCGCGCTCGCGATCCCGCGGCTGCAACCAATGCGTCTTGATGATCTGGCGACCCGGCGGCATTTCATCGATGATCGATAGATCGAGGTCGCCGTAAACGGTGAGCGCCAGCGTGCGCGGAATTGGCGTAGCGCTCATCACGAGAATGTGCGGATGAAAACCTTTGGAGCGAATTGTCGCGCGCTGTTCCACGCCAAAGCGATGCTGCTCGTCGATAACGGCGAGTCCCAGGTCTTTAAATTCGACATCTTCTTGAATCAGCGCATGTGTGCCGACGGCCACATCGATTTCGCCTGATGAGATTTGATCGCGAATCTCTTGCTTCTCGCGATTCTTGAGACTGCCCGTGAGCAGTCTAATTCGTGGCGCATTCGGAAGCGATTCAAACACGCGGGACAAAGTTTTGAAATGTTGTTCGGCGAGGATTTCGGTGGGCGCGAGGAGCGCCGCTTGGGTGCCATTGGCGATTGCCGTAACTATCGCCGTTGCTGCCACGATGGTCTTGCCAGAACCGACATCCCCTTGAAGCAAGCGGCTCATGGGCTGCGATTTTTGAATGTCGGCGAGGATTTCGTTCATCGCGCGTTGCTGTGCGCCTGTCAGTTTAAATGGCAACGACGAAAGAAAATTGGTGATGATCTTGTCATCGACAGGCAACGCGCGCCCCGGTTGTTCGCGCCACTGACGCCGCTGACGCAAGACGCCGAGTTGAATCAACAAGAATTCGTCGAAGGCGAGGCGGCGGCGTGCATCCTTCATCTTTTCAAACGATGTGGGGAAATGCACCTCGCGCAGCGCGGTGGTCAAGTCGACGAGATTTTCTTTTTCGCGGATTTCTTGGGGTAGTGGATCGGGAACTTTGTCGCCCCAATATTCGAGGACGTTCGCAATGAGTCGGCGAACCCAGCGACTGGTCAACCCTTCCGTGAGCGGATAGATGGGGACGATGCGCGCTGTGTGAATCAGTTCTTTGCTGAGGGGTTCCCAATCGGGAGACTTGAATGTGAGATGACCCAGGTCTCGGTCAACCCGTCCGCTGATGACGATCCGCCGACCTGATTTAAACTGTTGTTGGAGCCACGTCTGATTGAAAAAAGTCGCTTGGATCGTGCCGGTGGTATCGGCGAGAAGAACATTGGTGATCGTCAAGTGGTTGCGGACTTGGCGCATCTTGGTTTCGCAGACGGTCAGGATAAGCGTGACCTCTTGACCATACATCAATTCGCTGATGGTCTTGAGCTGGCTGTAATCGTCATAGCGATGGGGAAAATGATAAAGTAAATCGCCAACGACATGAATACCGAGGCGATAAAGTTTTTTCGCATGAGCGGGACCGACGTTTTGCAGACGCTGCACATCGGCGGTGAGTCCCAAGCCCAGGGCAGGTGGTGTCCGAGGTGCATTTCTAATCGCTGGCGCTTCGTCCTCAAAATCGTCCATCGAATCATCGACAGCGGTTTCTTCCTCTTCAATCGATTCCGATTCTTCGGGTGCAGTTGTCGTCGGTCCATTCTGCAAAATCGCAAGTGCGCGATCGATCATTTCCCGGCGCGCTTCGACGGAGGCAGTCGAGTAGCCCTGCAAAGTGGTCACCAGTTCATTGGCTAGGCGGGCATTCTGTGGTGTGCTTTGTTCTTTCTGCTGTTGACTCCAGTTGTGAATGAACTTTTCCAAGCCACGTATGACCAGGTTGTCTTGACATTTTTTTCGCTCGTTGCCCAATATGCGTGCTATATCCGCAGGACTCTGTACCATTCGATCCCTCTATCATCAATCAGCCAGCTGTCATTTCGAGGAGGCGGTTTTGCCGACGAGAAATCTTGCGTAAGGAAATCCGAGATTTCTTGCTGCGCTCGAAATGACATGCCTTGCAGAGCGAACGAAACGGCATTCGTTCGCTACTAATATTTTCCTGTAATCCACGCAATACCGACCGCGCCTGGGCCAACGTGTGAGCCAAGCACTGGTCCCGTTTCACTCATGACGATATGTTCTTCGGGAAATGTCTCGGCGAGCATTTCGCGCAGAGTTTTGGCATGGTCGAGCGCTTCGGCGTGAATCACCGACAATTCTTGAATCGGTCCCGATCCGAGAACGATTTCGACCAAACGTTGCAACGCGCGTTTTTGCGTCCGCACATTTTCGACCGGCATGATTTCGCCATCGATCACCGAGAGCAATGGCTTGACATTCAACAAGGTGCCGACCAAGGCTTTGCCTTTGCCCAAGCGCCCGCCGCGCTGCGCATATTCGAGCGTGTCGAGCATGGCAATGATATGGACGCGGTTCTTTGTATCTTCGACGATCTGTTTGATTTCGTCGAGCGAGTGACCATCTTTGGCAGCGCGCGCTGCTTGGATGACGAGCCAGCCCAACGACATGGTGACTTGTCTCGAATCGATCAATTCGATGCGCGCGGTCTTTACATTTTCCGCAGCAACGCGTGACGCATTGTAAATTCCGCTGAGCGATGCAATCGTATGAATCGCCAAAATCTGATTCGTCGATTCAGAGAGTTTGCGATACATGTCTTCAAAAACGCCGATGGCAGGTTGCGATGTGCTAGGCAAGACTGGACTGTGACGGAGCTTTTGATAGAACTCGGAAGGAAACAAATCGACACGGTCGTGGAACTCATGATCGCCAAAACGGACGACGCATGGAATGGTGGTAATGTCCAACTCTTTGAGAATCGGAGCTGGAATGTCCGCCAAGCTATCCGTGACGATTTTGACGTTGGGCATTTTTTTGCCTACATGCCTTCGTACACGACCACGCCAATCGCGTCGGTTCCAACATGCGTGGCAGTCGATGGCCCGTAATGATCGACGGAAATATCGAGGTTGGGCATCAGCAAATTCGTTTGTTCGATCAACATCGCGACATCTTCAGGCGTATTGCCGTGCAGAACCACCATTTTCTGAATATGCGTAAATTCGGTGATGAACTCGACTAGCTTTTCGATGGCTTTGGTGCGCGTGCGAACTTTTTCCAGCGCGACGATTTCGCCTTCTTCGAGAATGAGGATCGGCTTGATGCTGAGCATGTTGCCGAGCAGCGCTTGCGCTTTGCCGATGCGTCCGCCGCGCTCGAGATAGTCGAGCGTCTCGACGAAAAAGCCGATGTAGATGCGCGGAATCATGCCGCGAATCAGCTTCACCACTTCGTCGAGCGAATCGCCGCGCGCAGCCGCGCGACCTGCGGCGGTGACAAGCATTCCCAAACCAACGGTGAGAAGCTGCGAATCGATCACAACAATTTTGCTGCGACCCAGGAGTGGCAGTGCGGCGCGTTGAGCATTGCGAAACGTTGTGCTTAACTTGCTCGACACGTGAATCGAAACAACTTCACCGCCGCCTTTGGTCAATTCGGTAAAAGTGTCTTCGAATTGCTTCTGGGTGGGCGAGGTCGTCGTCGGAGGTGTGGGGGCGTTTGCCATGCGTGCCACGAAATCGGCTGGCGTAATGTCGATTCCATCGCGCAACGCTTTTTGTCCCAAGTGAATCGAAAGTGGCAAAATGGTAATGCCCAACTCTTCCACCACTTCGGGTGGCATGTCAGCAGTGCTATCAGTTACAATTTTTACTCGACCCATGTTTACTCTATTCGACGGAAATAATGTAATGGTAATGCGGTTGCCCGCCGTTGACGATTTCGATTTCTTGCGAGGGGAATACTTGACGAATTTGTTCGGCCAACGCTTCGGCGTCGCGCGCAGAAACCGTGTCACCATAGTACAACGTGATTATCTCGTTGTCCTGCGCGCCGATTTTTTCGAGCAGTTCAATGGTTAGTGACGTGCTGTTCTCATTTGCGCCTGCCAGCTCGTCGTCGATCAAGCCGATAAAGTTGCCTTCTTTGACTTCGATCCCATCAAGCTTGACGGTGCGAGTGGCGATTGTAATTTCGAGCGTGCGAATGTGTTTCGCGGCGCGCTCCATCGCTTTGGCGTTCGTTTCAAGATCGCTTTGGAAATTGAACGCGAGCAACGCGGCGATGCCCTGGGGAATGGTTTTGGTCGGCACAATCGCAACATTTTTCTTTGCCAATTTTTGGGCTTGTTCAGCCGCTAGAATGATGTTCTTGTTGTTGGGCAAGATAATGACTTGCTGACTCTTGACAGCATCAATAGCTTTGAGAAAATCTTCTGTGCTGGGATTCATCGTCTGTCCGCCGGAAACAATCTTGCCGACGCCAAGGCTTTCGTACACGCGCGCTAATCCAGCGCCTGGGGCAACGCTTACGGTTGCGATACCGGCAATCTCATCGGCAGTAACAGGTGGGCGTGTGCTCGTTTGTCCTGCCATGAAATCGATGTACTGCTCTTGCATGTTCTCGACGATAATGTTCGTGATGATGCCGACGGAACAGCCATAGTTGAGAATTTCGCCGGGGGTAGGGGCGTGGACGTGAACCTTGATGAGCGAATTGTCGCCAACGATCAATGCCGATTCGCCCATGCTGGCGATTTTGTCGCGGATGCCATCGACATCCAGAGCATTCCCACGAATGTGGAACTGAATGTCGAATCCCCAGCCTTCCTCGTGTGTTAATTGCTCAAGTGCTTGCGCACCGCCGCCGCCTGCCGAAACTTCCATCGGCTCGCCGTTCAAGTACTTGAGCGCGCCTTCGAGCAGCACGAGCAAACCTTGTCCGCCTGCATCGACCACGCCGGCTTCTTTCAACACCGGCAAAAGCATCGGCGTCTTGATGACGGACATCCGCGCAGCATCCACTGTTTTGGAAAGCACGGCGCGAATGTCATCGCTTTGCGCGGCTGCAATCGTCGCCGCATCAGCAGATTCGCGACAGACCGTGAGAATCGTGCCTTCGACCGGTTTCACTACGCCTTTGTACGCGGTTCGTGCACCTTCAACCATCGCCGCCGCAAAATCGGTCGCCGTGATAAAATCTTTCTTTTCGATGACGCGCGAAAAGCCGCGAATGATCTGCGAAAGAATGACGCCTGAATTTCCACGTGCGCCAAGCAATGCGCCGTGCGACAGCGCTTTTGAAATCACGCCCGCCGAATGCTCCGGCGAATTGCCGACCTCTTTGACGGCTGCTTGCATCGTCAACAACATGTTCGTTCCAGAATCGCCATCCGGTACCGGAAACACGTTGAGACTGTTGACGTACGCCGAATGTCGTTCCAGCCAGGCGGTGCTAGCGGAAAACAATTGCTTGAGTTCTTGTCCGCCGATTGCTTTGAGGGCTGGGAGTGGTTCAAGCTGCGTCGCTTGAGATTGATCTTCTGCCAAGACTTCCCCCGATCCGTGTAAATTTAGATCATGAATGCTCGTCGATGTGCAAACCCTGAACGTGGACATTGACTTGCGCCACGTCCAGCCCCAGAGCTTTTTCGACGACGAACTTGACGCGGTTCATGATGCCGTGCGCAACTTCGGAAATGCGCGTGCCGTGTTGAATGACGACGTAGAGATCGATGTAGACTTGATGTTCGATCACCTTCACGTCCACGCCTTTGCGAACGTTGCCGCGCGACAATACTTCGACGATACCTGCGCTAAAGTTCTTGTTCGCCATACCGACGACGCCGTAGCATTCCAAGACGGCTTGCCCGGCCAGACTGGCAATGGCGGTGGGCGAGATTTCAATTCGACCTAGAAAAGTTTCCTCAGTCATACTGTCTGCCTTTGATGATTCTCCATATGAGGCGATGATTCGCTATGTAATTTGCTTAAAACCAAGGTTTGTGCTATTATCTCGACCGTTGTCCGGTCAGTGGAATTATCGAAAGGAGTTGATACTTATGGCACAGCGATGCGAAATTTGCGGCAAGGGTCCGTTGTACGGTCATTCCCGAAGTCACGCAATGAATGCAACGAACCGACGGTTTATGCCCAACATTAGCAAGCGATCCTTGGTTTACAAGGGCAAGAAACAGAAATTGAATGTTTGCACGAACTGCTTGCGCACGCTCAACAAAAACGGATAAGATTCGTCTTTGGGAACATTGAACCAGCGTCTCACCTTCGAGTCGCTGGTTTTCATTTTGCGCTTTCCCTCAATCGTTGCATCGCTTGCGTTATACTCTCTCGCTTGTTAAATATCGCGCTGCCGGCAACGAGCACCCGCGCACCGGCGGCAACTACGGTTGGTGCGGTCTCGGCGTTGATGCCGCCGTCCACTTCAAGCTCAATGTCGAACTTTCTTGCGTCGATCATCTTGCGCATAGCGGCAATCTTTTGCGGCATAGTTTGAATGAAAGATTGTCCGCCAAAGCCCGGATTCACCGTCATCACCAAGACCAAATCGATGAACGGCAGAATTTCCTCTAGTGTTCCGATAGGCGTTGCCGGGTTGATTGCAACACCCGCCTTCTTGTTAAACCCCTTAATCTGTTCGACGATGCGGTGCAAATGGACCGTGGCTTCTTGCTGCACCGTGATAATGTCTGCTCCCGCGTTCGCAAAATCGTCGATGTATTTCTCCGGTGATTCGATCATCAAATGCACGTCGAACGGTTTCTTGGTTACGGGACGAATCCACGATACGACGACGGGACCGATGGTCAGATTCGGAACAAAGTGTCCATCCATCACATCGACGTGGATGTAATCTGCTCCGGCGTCATCCGCCTCTTTGATTTGCTCACCCAGCCGTGCAAAGTCCGAGGCGAGAATGGAAGACGAGATTTTAATCATGGTGCGGATGTTGTGGAGACCTCATGGCAGGAGTCCGGTTGACGTAGCGAATAATAAAGTTAGCGCAAGCTTCAAATGGATCCTCGAAGAACAGGCGCTCGCCATCCTCGAAATGCCCGGTATCAGGAGAAAAACCTACGACCCATTTTCCCTCTTCTTCTGTTTTATATCCTCTATAAAAATACCAACTGGGCGAGCATCTTTGGTCATCAGAGTGAATGAGCCAAGCCTCAATCAGCTCACTATGGTCACGAAGGTATTTAATGATACTGTCATAACTAAGTGCCTGTGGTTCATTAATAATCCCAGATCGCTGAACAAGATCAATCACGCTGAACGTCCGTAAGGTTTTGAAATCAACTGGGAGGCGACAGATGTTTGCTACTGCATCTTGAGATTCACTTATTTCGCCAAATGGATTTGGTGGTAATCGTCCATCCAATTTTTTATCATTCATATTACGCTGCTTGATTTCTCTCGTTCTGCAAGTGTCTTGTTTCTTGTGCCTTGCGCCCTACCACTTGCCTCAACTGCCCACATCCCGCTGCAATCTCAATTCCTTTTTCAACCCGAAGCGTCGTCGGGATGTTGGCGTTGAGTAATATTCGCTCGAATTGCTTGACGCGCTCGTAGGGTGTTCGTCCGTACGGCGATGCGGTCGTTGGGTTGAGCGGAATCAGATTGACGTGGCACAACTGTTTGCGTAACAACTGCGTCAGCGCCCGTGCTTGTTCTGGCTTGTCGTTGATGCCATCCATCAACGCGTACTCGAACGTCACGCGACGCCGAGTTTGTTCGGTGTAGGACCGCACGGCGCGCATCAATGTTTTAAGCGGAAACTTGCGATTGAGTGGCACAAGCACATTGCGCAATTCGTCGTCAGGCGCATGGAGCGACACAGCAAGATTGATCTGCAATTCTTTGTGTGTCATTTGCTCAATGCCAGGTACTTCGCCCGATGTCGAAACTGTGATGTGTCGTGCGCCCAGACCTAGTCGGTCAGGATCCGTCAGCGATTGAATCGCTTGCCACGTCACGTTGAATTTCATAAACGGTTCGCCCATGCCCATGATGACGACGTTCGTGATGGGCGATCCTTCGCGCGCAAAGTGCAGCACTTGAGCGACGATTTCGCTAGCGGTCAAATTTCGAATAAAGCCCGCTTGTCCCGTCGCGCAGAACGGACAACCGATGGGGCAGCCGACCTGTGTCGAGATGCAAACGGTGCGACGCTTGATGCCTGGCTGAGCATCGTCCTCTGGACTGCCGGGCGCATCGGGATATAGCATCAACACCGTTTCGATAGTTTGTCCATCGAATAATTGCAGCAGCGCTTTACGCGTCAATCCATCGGCGGATTCAGTTTCCGCAATCGTTTTCGGCGCGCCGATGGTTGCAGATTCTGTCAAGCGCGCACGCAAATCGCGAGGCAGGTTCGTCATCGAATCAAAATCGGTGACGTGCTCGCGATAAACCCATTGGTCAATCTGATTGGCGCGATACGTTGGTTCGCTCCACGAAGCGAACAGGTCGCGCATTTCTGTTTTGGTAAGGTTCAATAGATCAATCATTGTGGAATTTGCGACACACCTTCACGCTGCGTGTGAGCGGAGCGCCGCGGACTTCGACTCCATTTCATTCCGCTCAGGATGCGGCGCAAATTTCTAGTCTCTACGGCGTCCGAGATTTAGCGCCACGAAAACGTAATACAGCAAAGTTGACAAGGATTGCGCAGCAGCGGCGACATACGTCAACGCGGCAGCAGTCAGTACCGATTGTGCAGCTTCAACTTCACCTTGACCGACGAGCGCGCTCGAACGCAACATTGCCAGCGCACGTTGGCTAGCGTTGAACTCGACCGGCAAAGTAGCCAGCGCAAAGATTAAGCTTGCCGAAAAGAAAAAGATGCCGAGCCACACTAAACCGGTAAAGTTCAAAAAGATACCGATGATAAACAAGATATAGCCCACCCAAGGTCCCACACTCGCGGGCGCGACGAGAAATGCGCGCAACCGCATTGGCGCATAACCCTGCGAATCCTGAACCGCATGACCGACTTCGTGTGCGACGATTGCAAGCGAAGCAACGGACGGCGTTTGCGCCACGCCTTGCGATAGATACAGTGTTTTATTGCGCGGATCGTAGTGGTCGGTCAATTGACCGGGCGTGCCGCTGACATTCAAATTCAAACCGTTTGCACGCAAAAGGTACTCTGCCGCTTGAGCACCCGAAATGTTTCTAACGTTGCGGACTTGGGTATACTTTGCGTATGTGGAACTGACTTTCCACTGAGCAAACATTGCCAGCAATAATGCTGGCATGGCAAAGAGCAAATACATTGGATCAAAGAAAAAACCGTACATTTTAAATCCTTAGAGAACGCGGAGCTTGATGAAATCAAGTATACTCAAACTGGTACGTAAGTCAATAGCCGTGCGTCGATGCATCTAAAATTTGCGACGCACTCTTCCTTCGACTCCGTGCTTTGCGCTCCGCTCACGCGAAGCGTGGTGCGTCGCCAATCTCTACCTAGTTCTTGTCGGAAAATTCATTTTGCTTGACGTTTCGAGCCGCGACGGCGGTTGTGAAGTTTTCGGGCGATCACTACCAAGTTAGCGACGATGATGCCCCAACCGATCCAGCGCTCGAAACCGTCCAGTCCGTGATTG
>JACRMI010000024.1 GCA_016215025.1 Chloroflexota bacterium | reverse complement strand
CGCAAGGATAAATGGTCGGTGTGGTATGGTATAATGTCTTTGGAGTTCTCATGTTTGGCCCTTTCCTTGGCAGGATAGAGCTGATTGTTCATGAGAACTCTTTTTAGTCAAAAAGTGACTTTTGCTTTATTGCGTTTTATCCACTCTTCCGCTGGCTGCGTGATGGTTCGGGCAAATCGATTCTGAAATCGCTCGGTGATTTTCTCGCGTTGCCCGGCGCGGTGTACTTGCTCGCTCTGCCGGTTGCGTGGGCGCTCGTTTCACTCGATCCAAGCAATCTACTTGCCCGCCGCGACTTTGGCGGCTGGCCTCTTCCGATTTATATTTTCTTTTTCATCTACGGATTCATCGTCGTTTCGCACGAGGCGTTGCAAAATCGTATTCAGCAATTGCGCTGGGTTTCATTCACCATCGCCACTCTCTGTGTTGCGGCGCTCTTTGGCTTGTGGGGCAGCCAAGGCGATCCGACGTACGGTACAGTGCGTTATGTTCAAGTGTTCGGAATCTTTGGTATTGCATCGTGGTGTTGGATTTTGACGTTCTTTGGTTTCGGTCTTAAACTCTGGACGCAAAGCAAACCGATTCTCGCATACGCGAATGAAGCAGTCTTGCCGTTTTACGTTTTGCACCAGACAGTTTTGTTGAGCGTCGGTTATTTTGTCGTGCAATGGCAAATACCCGATGCGCTCAAGTGGATCATCATCGCCGCCATTTCGTTTGCGATCATCCTGGCGCTGTACGAGTTTGCGATTCGGCGATTCAACGTCTTGCGGTTCTTGTTTGGCATGAGACCGCTGCCGCACCCCGGGCAGCGCCTAGTCAAAATGTCGCAGACGGCATAAGAGAAATTGAGCAGTCGAACATCGTCAACCCGGGTTTTCTCTCGGATGCAACATGCAAGATTTTGGCGATGACGCCAGCGCCAGAGTCGTCTATACTGATGGCAAATAAAATCTTGGGAGGTCACTATGAAAACGATCAAATTCACATTCATCGTTGGCTGGATCGCGCTGATTGGTTTGACGGCATGCGGATTCAACATTTCGAATCTCGGTGCGGTAACGCGCGTGACTGGCTCTGGCAAGGTCGCGACTGAATCGCGCAACGTGAGCGGATTCAATGGCTTGATCGTGAACGGTGCAGGCAAAGTATCGATTGATCGCACAGGCAGCGAGTCACTCGCAATCACGACGGACGACAATCTGTTGCAGTACATCGTCACCGAAGTACGCGGCGGCAAATTGGTCATCGAATTCAAACCGAACATTGTGACCGACCGCGTCGCCGATCTGTCGTTCACCCTGACCGTCAAGGATTTGAATTCGATTGAAATCAATGGCGCGGCAGTCGTCGATGGAAAAAATCTGCAAGCCGATCAACTCTCGGTGACAGTGAGCGGCGCAGGCGCGACCAAGCTCGCAGGCAAAGCCGATCAATTGACGGTAACGCTCAACGGCGCAGGCGCGCACAATTCGGAAAACTTGGAAAGCAAACGCGCAACGGTCACGAACAATGGCGCAGGCGCTGCCACGGTCCGCGTCAGCGATTCGCTCAATGCGAACATTGCCGGTATCGGTATGATCGAATACATCGGCAATCCGCAAGTAACCAAGAATGTTGCCGGTATCGGCGTGGTACGACAGCGATGATTTTTACAGAGACATTGCACGCTTCGTGAACGTCTCTGCATTTGTGAAACAGGAGAACATCATGGATCGCGCACAACGTTCGAGTATCGCATTTGCAATCGTTTTGATTTTGCTGGGATTGTGGCTGATGGCGGTTCAATTTGTGCCTGCCCTGCAAACGTTCGCACTCAACGAATTTTCTTGGCCCTTCATCATCATCGCATTTGGGTTGTTCTGGCTTGTGATGGGACTCGTCACCTGGACGCCGGGTTTTCTCGTGCCTGCCGCAGTCTTTGCCGGCATCGGCGGACTGTTGTATTACCAGAATCAAACCGGCGACTGGCAAAGCTGGGCGTACGCTTGGACGCTAATTCCCGGCTTTGTTGGCGTGGGTGTTTTTTTCACCGAGTTGCTTCAAGGTCGAATTCGCCCAGCAGTTGTCGGCGGCGGCTGGCTCGTCATCATCAGCGCAACACTGTATCTCATTTTCGGATCGTTTCTGGGTGGACCCAACCTTCTTGGACCCTACTGGCCTGTTCTCATCATTTTGCTCGGCGTGATTACACTCGCGCAAGCGTTCTTCCGTCGCTAATCTAGTCATAATGGCATAGATGAAATCCCTAATTCAGGGGTTGACGGCACAACCAAGTTCGATTATTCTGACGACAAAATCTCTGCACTATATTCAACCCTCCGGAAAGGAATCGCTCATGAAAAGATCCGCATTCGCCATCCTGATTTTGATTCTAGCGGCAAGTCTCATCAGTTGTAGTGGGTCCACTGCTCCGACAGCAACGCCAACCGTCAGCGCATCGATAAAGGCTGATGCTTCGGCAACAGTCGCCGCTGAAGGAACCATCGTGCCAATGCCGCGAACGACGCTTGCGTTCAAAACCAGCGGACGCGTCGTCGAAATTCTGGTGCACGAAGGCGACGCGGTCAAAGCGGGCGCAACGCTCGCGCGTCTGGACGATGCGGCGATTCAAGCTCAAGTCACGCAGGCGCAAGCTGCGCTCACCGTTGCGCAAAAACAACTCGCGCAGTTAAAAGCCGGTGCGACTTCGGCAGAGCGTCAATCGGCAAAGCAAGCGCTCGATTCCGCGCGCGCAACGCTCGCCAAAGTCAAAGCCGGATCGACTGTCGATCAGTTGGCGCAATTGAAAGCGAATGTCGATAGCGCGCAGGCAAGCGTTTCTCAAGCGCAAGCGCAATATGATCGTGCGGGCGGCGCATCGAATCCGTACATGGGCATGATGCCGGAATCCGTCGTGTTGCAACAAGCGACAAATAGTCTGCGGGCTGCCCAAGCTGCTTACCGCGATGCGACGAGTCATCCGACCGAAAGCGAAATCAAAGCCGCCGAGTCTGCCGTCGCGCAAGCTGAAAGCGCGGTAGCACGACTCGATCCAACGCCTGAAACGCTTGCGCTCACCGAAGCGCAAGTCGCGCAAGCGCAAGCCGCACTCGATTTCGCCAAAACTTCATTGCGCGATTACGTGCTGGTCGCGCCGTTCGATGGGACTGTCGCGACGTTGGACTTGAACTTGGGTCAAGTCGTTTCGCCCGGTGCGCCGGTCATTTCGTTTGGCGATTTGAAAAACATGCGCGTCGAAACCGTCGATTTGGTCGAAGTTGATGTCGCCAAAATTTCCGTTGGTCAATCCGCCAAAATCAAAATCGATGCGTTCCCCGATAAAATTTTCAACGGCAAAGTGATGCAGATTTCGCAGTTCGCCACAGATCGCCGCGGCGACAAGGTGTTCAAAGTGACGCTTGACATTGCCGAAACGACGAGTGTTGCTTTGCGTTGGGGCATGACCGCCAACGTCGAAATCGCGGTCAAGTGAGGATGCTCTTTTCATGTCATCTCGAAGCGCGGTTTTTGCGCCGAGAAATCTCGTGCTTGGTAAATTGAGATTTCTCGCTTCGCTCGAAATGACAGTGTGAGCAATTAGATGAGGCAAACTATGACAAAACGAATTGGAATTCTCACGGTCGGCGGTGATGCGCCGGGACAAAACATCTGTTTGAAATCGCTCGTCTATTCCTCGATGGAACGCGCCTACGACGTCATCGGCATTCGCAAGGGCTGGGAGGGCTTGATCAATTACAATCCCGATGACCCAGACACACATAGCTTGAACACGATGCCGCTCACCAAAGTCCGCGTGCGCGACATCGACCGAATGCCTGGCTCGTTCTTGCATTCGAGTCGCATTGAACCGGACAAGATGCCGGACGATCCGACGAATCACATCAAACGCGCCATCGCGAAACTTGGTCTCGATGCGCTGGTTGTTCTCGGCGATCATGCTGGTTTGTGTTACGCGGCACACCTTGCCCAAGCCGGCGCGCCCGTCATCGGCATTCCGAAGACGGTTCACAACAATATTCCTGGGAGCGATTACGCGCTGGGATTTTCAACCGCGCTTGGTCGCGGTGTGCGGCTCATCAACGAGATTCGCGCAATGGCTGGCTCGCGCGAAGAAATTGCCGTCATCGAAATCCTGGGTCACACAACCGGGTTAACGACCATGTTGATCTCATTCCTCGCGGGAGCCGATCACACGTTGGTTCCCGAAGTTCCCTTCGATCCAGAAAAACTGGCGCGCTTGCTCATGAATGACAAGCAAAATAATCCTGCGAATTACGCGATGCTTGTGATGAGCGAAGCCGCCTCCATCGACCCAGAAAACATTTCGAAATATTTACCTGAGTTGTCGCGCCTCGCGAATTCACGTGCCGTCGCCGAAGCCGTGCAAAAAAGCGGCGAAGGTCTCACCACCGATCTGCTTTTATTCGAGATCGCGCAAGAACTGGGTTCGCGGGCTAGTGGCAGCGGTGCGGTGGTGACCGAGATGCTGGAAAATATTACGAGGCAGCGAATGCTGTTCCAGCCGCTCTCGTATCTTCTGCGCACCGGCGAACCGGACGGACAAGATTTGCTCGGCGCGATGAATTTCTCGACTCTAGCGATTCAGCTTATCGCCGACGGCAAGATCGGACGACTCACCGCCTATCGCCAGCGCGAAAACTATCTCGAAATTCCGCTCGACGTGGTGTTAGGTGAGCCCACCAATGTGCGCGTGAGCGATTTTTACGACGCGGAGAATTACGCGGTCAAGCCCGGAATTTTCTGGGCAGCGCGAGTGTGAAGGATGAAGGATGAAGGACGAAAGTTAAATTATTCGTCTTCCATCCTTCGTCTTTCGTCAGGTCTGGAGTAAACATGGCGCAAACAAACGGCAAAGAGCCGATTATCGAAATAAAAGACGTGGTGAAAAGTTTCCCGCTTGGCAATAGCGAGGTGACGATTCTCAAAGGCATCTCGTTTGCCGTCAAGCCCGGCGAGTTTCTTTCGATTGTGGGCCCATCGGGCAACGGCAAATCGACCTTGCTCAATATGGTTACCGGCATTGATCGACCGTCGAGCGGCGAGATCATGGTCACGGGCAAGCCCGTTCACAAGATGAGCGAAGACCAACTCGCGGGATGGCGCGGACAAAACCTCGGCATCATTTTTCAGTTCTTTCAAATGCTGCCGGCGTTGAGCTTGTTGCAGAACGTCATTCTGCCGATGGACCTTGCAGGCAAATACTCGTCCCGCGAACGACGTGAACGTGCGATGCACTTGCTCGAAATTGTTGGACTCGCTGACCAGGCGAACAAATTGCCCAGCATGGTTTCCGGTGGTCAACAGCAACGTGCCGCCATCGCGCGTGCGCTAGCAAACGATCCGCCCATCATCATCGCGGACGAACCGACGGGTAATCTCGACTCGCGCAACTCGCAGGACATTTTCGAGTTGTTCAATCAAGTCGTGGGGCAAGGCAAGACGATGCTGATGGTCACGCACGATAAAGAACTGGCGAAGCGGGTCCCGCGCGTCGTCGAAATTCTCGACGGACGCATCACACGCGACGAGTACGTAGGACGACCGAATTGGGCAGGATACTAGCCAGTGAACAGTCAACAGTCAACAGTCGTCAGTAACTGTTCACTGTCCACTGTTCACTGTTCACTGAGGTTTTCATGGGCGTTATTTGGACAAAGGTCTGGTTCGATCTCTGGCATAATCGAATGCGCACGCTGCTCGCTGTGTTGAGCATCGCCGCGGGCTTGTTCGCGGTCGGCGCGATGTTCGGCATGGGCGATTTGCTGACGACCAATCTCGACAAGAGTCATAAGGAAGTTGTGCCGCCGCATCTCGAACTGGGGCTGGGACAAATGGTCGATCGCGACATCTTGCTCGATCTGGTGAATGTGCCGGGCGTGGAAGGCGTCGATCCGTACTGCAACGTCAGCATCAGTTACAAAGTTAACCCGAATGGCGATTGGAAACAGGGAATCATTCAACTCCGCGATTATACCGAACAAAAATATGAGCTTGTCCAGTTACGTGATGGCAACTGGCCCAAGAAAGGCGAGCTTGGGGTAGAGCGCATGGCGGCAGGATTTCTCAATCTCGGCGCGGGCGACAAGCTCATTGTCAAAGATGGCGCTTACGAACGGAGCTATCCGCTCACGAGTAAGATTCGGCATCCGTTTGTGCCGCCGCCGCAATTCATGGACCTGGCTTTCTTCTTCGCGAACGGCGAGACACTCGAACGCTTTGGCGTTCCCGACGGCAAATTCAATGCAGCATTTATTCGCGTTCAGCCGTACAGCGCCGATTATGCCAAAGAGGTAGCGAGTGCCATCAAAGACCGCTTGGCAAAACAAAATATTTCAGTGCTCGGAGTCTCTTACCAAGACCCGAACAAACATTGGGGACGTTCGTTCTTTGACGGTATCACGCTCGTCTTGCAATTACTCGCCAGCATATCCGTCGTCATCAGCGCAGTACTCGTCTACAACACGCTCTCGAATCTCATCACGCAACAAACGAATCAAATCGGAATTCTCAAAGCGATTGGCGGCAAATCGGGAACGATCATTCAAGTGTACTTGTCAGAAGCGCTGTTCTATGGATTGCTCGCGCTCGTTATTTCGATTCCGTTAGGCGCAGTCGTTACTTTCGCGATGACGCAGTCGTTCCTTGGATTGTTCAACATCGATTACAACGATTTCGAGCTTTCGACGTTTGCGATCACGGCGCAAATTATTTCGGCGATTCTTGTGACGTTGTTGGCGGGTCTTATTCCGACGATGCAAGGCGCGATGATTACGGTGCGCCAAGCGATTGCGAGTTACGGTCTCGGCAGCGACTTTGGCTCGAACTGGCTAGATCGCCTCATCGAAAAAATCGGCGCGCGGTTGCTGCCTGCGCATTATGCGACCGCACTCGGCAATATGTTTCGCCGCAAGGGGCGCTTGCTGCTTACGCAGATTGTTCTCATCACCGCCGGGTTTGCGTTCTTGCTTGTGATGAGTCTCAACAGTTCCATTTCGCTGACGCTCGATCATCTCTTTGCGCGGAATCACTATGACAGCACGATTCAGTTTACCGGTCTTGAGCGTACCGATCCGATCTTTGCGCTGGCAAACACGGTCAATGGCGTTGACAAAGCCGAACTACGGCTGATTCAATCGGCGAGTCTCCTCGTCAAAGGACAGTTGATCAAAGATGCGGGGATTGGCGCATCCATCGAAGGGATTCCCTCGGACAGTGATTTCTTTTCGCCGCTTATCATCAAGGGCCGTTGGATTCAACCGGGCGATGGTCGTGTGATCGTTATCAAACGGGACACCGCCGAAAAAAACCATATCGAGATTGGCGACATTGTCACGTTGAACCTAGGAGACTTGGGCAAGGACACCTGGCAGGTGATCGGTACGTATGAGCCAGTGTTCACCGGTAATTTTAGCGGTGACCGAATCTATGCGCCGCTGGAATCACTTTACGCCGCCACGAAAAAACACAATCAAGGTTCGATGTTGTACGTGCGCACAAAGGACCACAGCGCGGAAGCCGTAACGGCTGTAACCAAGCAACTCAAAGAACTGTTCGACGGGCGCAAACACAACGTGGCGATAACAGCGACTGAACCCGATACGCGCAAGACGAACGAATTCCAGTTCAGCACGATCACGACGATGCTCGTCGCCCTCTCCGTCATCGTCGCCATCGTCGGCGGGATTGCGTTGATGGGTGCGCTGTCAATCAGCGTCGTCGAGCGCACAAAAGAAATCGGCGTGCTGCGCGCGGTTGGCGCACGCTCGCGCACCATCATCGGCATTTTCTTGATGGAAGGCGTCTTGCAAGGATTGTTGAGTTGCGTCGTCGCAATCCCGCTATCGTTTGCGCTGGGCGGACCGCTTGCGAGCGCGCTCGGTCAAGCGATGTTCGGCGCGAAATTGGATTACGCGTACAACTGGAGTGCAGTTGGCACGTGGATCATCATCATGCTCGTGATTTCGATGGTCGCTTCGATCTTGCCCGCGCGCAGTGCAACACGCATCAGCGTGCGCGAGAGTTTGGCATACGCATAAACAGACTTGAATCGCAGCTAGTTTTAAAAACCCGTTTTCTCGACCAGTCAAGCGTAACTTGACACGAGGTCGAGAAAACGGGTTTTTACTAATAAGGATTCAACTATTTTTGAATCAATGGCAGATTCAAATTGTACGAGCCAGGGATGATGCTGAACAGACCACGTCCATGCGTCGCTGCGACGAGCTTCGTCCCCATCCAAAATAATTCATCGACCGAGACGTTCGCGGGTCCATCGTTCGTTCCCGACCAACTTGCGCCCGCATTCTCACTGGCAAATACGCCCACTTCGGTACCGACGTAGAGCCAGTTGGAATTGGTGGGATAGATTGCCAACGATCGGACGGGCGCAACCGGCAGCGCCGTTCCACCGGAGCCAGATCGAGCTGACCAATTCGCGCCGCCGTCAACCGTGCGCCACACGTTATCCGAATTAAAGTACTGCCCATAGCCCCCGAAGGTCACATAAACCGTGTTCACGCTGTTCGGATCGACGACGATGCGTGACACATAGCGATTGGGGAGTGGCGTTGCCCCGTTTGTATCGACTTGCGTCCATATCGGCGATGCCTGGGTTCCATTCGTCGTTTTATACACGTTGCCGTTGTTGTGTCCCACCCAAATGACATCCGAGTTGCCCGGTTGAACGGCGATGGCGCTGATATAGTAGGTGGATCCGGACCCAATCGAGGATTTGATGCTTGCCCATGAAGGTCCCGTCGAGTTGGTGTTTGCAGTTTTGGCATCGTTGGTACGCCACAGTGACGCACCGCCAACCAACAAACGATTGGAATCGTTCGGATCGAGAATGAACGGCGCGATGAAATTCGCTCTGCCATAATAGGCATCGTCGATGCGGTACGGCGCGCTCTTCCACACCCAGGCAACTCCGCTCCAGTACTGTCCGCAAATATAACTCGACGAACTGCCGCCATTTGAACTGCGATGCACGGCGGCGTACACATACTCACCGTAAAAATAGTTTGAATCCGATGGATCAGCGGCGGAGAAACCTCCATCGCCGCCGTAGGCACTCGTCCAAGCTTCCGTGCCACCTGCAGTCGTGTAACGGAGTGTGCCATTGTCTTGCGTGCCGCCGATGATCGTACCCGTGGATGCATTTCCGGCTGCGCCGTAGAATTGCGTAATGCCTAACTGGTTATTTAGCTCCGTCCAACCCACCGTGCCGATGACCGTATAAACATCGGTGGCTTTGTAAATGCCGCCATCATTCCCGAAAAAGACGGTCTTGTTCGATGATCCATTAAAACCAGGATGACTGACAATTGCATGGTGATCGGCATGAGCTGAACTGGGCGCGTATTGCCATTGACTGATCTTGGTGAGCGTCGTACCGCCGTTGGTGCTACGATACAAATCGATGCCACCGACCACGATAATGTTCGCGTTCGTTGGATCAACCCAAATGGCGTTATCGTACCAACCCTGGGTGCCCATGTAATTCGTAATCGCATTGACCCGCGAGTACGTCTGCCCTCCATCGACACTTTGCCAAACTTCGCCGCTCGTTTGATACACTCCGGCGTAAACGATGGAAGGATTGCTGGGTGCATAAGCCAATTCTGTACGTGGATACGAACCCGTTAGCCCCGGCACATTGAATGTCGCCGTGTTCCAGTTCAGTCCGCCGTTGGTCGAATAATACGCGCCGCCCCAGAATCGTCCCGCTACCGCTTTGTTGTTGTCCGATGGATTGAACTTGACGTCAGCCATATCAGAGGAAAATTGTACTTGCGTCCAACTATCGCCGCCATTGATGCTGCGCCAAATCCCCGACCCGGTCGCCGCCAGCAAGGTCGTGCCGTTGGGCGAAATCGCTAGACGATTCACATAGTACCAGTTCGAGTTGTTCGTCGTCGGGAGCTGCGTCCACGTCGTTCCACCGTCGATGCTTTTGAAAACGCCCAAGCCGCGAATCTTATCGCCATTGTAAAACCCTTCGCCGGTGCCGGCGTACAAGGTGTTGTAATTGGTTGGGTCCATGACGAGAGTCGAAACGGCAAGGTTCGCCATAAAATCACTGACCACCGACCAGGACGTGCCGCCATTCGTCGTTTTCCAAATGCCGCCGGAGACGCTGCCGACCCACATTGTGTTTGTGTTGGTCGGGTGAATCAGGATCGCGCGGATGCGCCCGCCGATGTTGCCGGGACCGAGCCAGGTCCACTTGCCCGACGAGATGCCTCCAGAGGATGGCTGACGCGCGCTCGTTTGTCGCAATTGCGCGGCCTGTTCCATCGCTCGAATGAGACCATCCTCTGGAATGTTTCCATTCTCGTCTTGCTCTTGCAATTTGCGAAACGTCACCGCTTCGCCGGGGTGATCGGGCTTGGGGTGAATCGATTTGTCGATAGCCCGCGCGAGTTTATCCGGCGCAATTTCGCAGACTTCGGCGGTGGTGAGATCGCGCCGCTCGCGCAAGAGATGCAGCGTCTCCACATCGATGCCGCGATACGCCGCGACCAGCTCATCGCTCATCGCGATGGCATTGCATTGATTGGGGTACACGCGAACTTGGGCAGTAATAATCGCGAGCAATCCCAGAAACGAAAAGGCAATCCACGCAACGGCTTGGTGGATTTTAGTAGGTTGTCTTGACATGAGTCACCCCTTGCAAGTGAATCCGAATTCTTGTTTCAAAGCGCGCAACTGCAGGCGGACAGAACATTCCGGGCGGGCACTGGGTAATACTCGTCCATATCATCTCCGTTTCGCCGGACTGGATGGCGCGGAATAGCCAACCAGACTGACCCGGCGCACGGATTTTGTCAGAAGGGGTAACCCGATCGAAAAGATCAGTGCGAGGGACAGCAACATTCGATGTTACTGTAGCTGGTGAGATGTTTGTTGGATCGGGAAAACTGGACGTGAGTTGAGAGGTCACAGGCGATGTGACCGTTGGGGAAGACAAGGGGCTGCACGCGGCGAGTGCGACCGACATGGTGCAAACAACTAGGCGATTCATAGCGACTTTGCTATGTCGATTATAGGGGGAATCGAAGGAAAGCGAAATAGGAACTAGGGTTGGTGCGCTCCTCCCGGTCCGTTCCAGCGATTGAACAAATCGGGATGCGCGACGCCCAATAAATCCAGCACGCGCCCGACGGTTTGATTGACAATGTCGTCAATCGTCTTGGGCTTGTGATAGAACGCCGGCATCGGCGGCGTAATGATCGCGCCAAGCTCAGCCGCTTGAACCATCAAGCGCAAATGCCCCACGTGCAACGGCGTTTCGCGCACGACCAGAACAAGTCGGCGACGTTCCTTGAGTGTCACGTCAGCGGCGCGCACCAGCAAATTATCGTTGAACGAGTTCGCAATACCCGACAAGGTCTTGATCGAACAAGGGATAACTACCATTCCATCGGTCTGAAACGATCCGCTCGCAATCGAAGCCGCGATGTTATTGATGCCGTGGACCTTGTGCGCCAGTGCTTCGACTTGCTTGATGGTGTATTCCGTTTCGAGCGCGATGGTTTCTTTGGCAGGAGTGGAAATGACGAGATGGGTTTCCACCTCTTTGAGCTCTGCCAACACTTGGAGCAAACGAATTCCATAGATCGCGCCCGTTGAACCGGACATGCCCACGACGATTCTCATTTTACTTCCTCTGCTATCTGTCTTTCTACACTAGGGAGGACAAATTTGGAAATTTATCCTACGGAAATCGGATTTCTTCCTTGAATCCCATGCCGCGCGTATTGTCGATCAAGCGAATCCAAGTCAAGTTGATCTTGTGCCATCGTGCCTTTGCCATCGCCGATGCGATTTCTTTCGGCGCGTGAATCAAGTTATCGATGAACGGGAATTTCGCAGCATACACCGCCAACGCTTTTGCCGATTCAATCGGATCGGTGATTTCTTCGCAGTGCCCTTCGAGTTGAATCCCTTGAATTAGCCGCCAATCCTTTTGCTCGTCTTGAATCGTTCCGGCGATGTTGGCGTTTTGTTTCAGATGGTCGGCATGGCGCGTCTTGGGATCGGAAACAAAGTAAACGGTGAATCCATCGTTCGCATAAAAGATGGCGTTCGCCCATGGTTGATTCTCATGCGAGGTAGCCAGCGTCAACGTGTTATGCGCCGCGAGATAAGCCAGAATTCGTTTGCGTGTTTCGTCATTCATTCGATTTCCAATTGACGCTATTCTATCGCAGATTGGCATTGACTGGCAAGCGCACTCGGTTGTCATTTATTCTGTTCGATTTCATCAGCGTACTGCTTCATCATCCGACGAGCTACAATTCCACACACAACTGCCACATCCTCAATATGCAACTGCTCGACGACATTCTGATCGAACAGAATTTGGCTCGACGCGAGCATATCCTCATCGCCATCCCAAAACTGAAGTAACACCGGCACGCGCGGCGCGAAATCAACTTGAAAGCTCAAATCGGCGTGGCTCTCGCTTGGCGCACCACCTAATTTTTCTAGCGCCACCCACAAATTGTGCTTGTCGCAGCGCGCGTAAAATTCACTCAACTCTTTCAATGTGTAGCGTTCGAGATTGCCGTAAAACACTTGCCCGCTTGGCAACTCTCGATATGTGACCCACTGCCCCGCCAAAGGTTTATCTTGCGCACTCGACAAGTAATTGAGCAAGACCAATGCCCAATCCAGCGGAACTTTTTTCGCTGGCGTGTCCCATTCGACAATGCCAGTCGGATACGAGACCCGAAAAATTTCTCCGAGACTTTTAATCTCAACCAAATTTATGCGCGCATCATAGCGACAGAGTGAGCGATGCTCAATTTCCTCTGGAGTAAGACGCGCCAGCTTGTTTCGGCTTTGCGTAAAAGCGGCTTGATACGCCATTTCGTTTTGCATCGCAGATTTGCTCCTAGGTAGACGATACCAAAATGCCGACAATCACCAATAAAGTTGCAGCAGAACGTCGCCAAAAAAACTTTTGGCTGCCTTCGTCGGGTACGAGGTGCGGGCGAATGGAATTCGCCAATGAGATTAAAACCAAAATCAAAATTGGCTGAATCGAAGAGAGGGTAGTCACCAAAGCTAGTGGACCCAGTGCATAAGCTTGATTCAGCAAATAAGTACCAAAAATATTGAGTAGACCGATCGCTATCGTGATGAGCCAAATCGTCGGACGCAGTTGGCTCACAATGCCCACCCATTCTTTTCGGATGATCGGCAAACTGAGCAGCACCAAGCCGACGAGGAGTTGCCCCACGCGAGCTGTACCGAAAAACGTGTCCACGTTGATAAAGCGCAAAGTGTACGATTGGAGCGAATACGAAACGCTGATGGCGAATAACGCAGGCAATATCAACACCATCGCTTTCCATTCGATCCGATGCTGTCCAGGGCTTCCGATCAAAATCACCAAAATCGTTCCGAGAACGATCATCGCAATTCCCAGATACGTCGTGAGGAAAAAATTTTCGTGGAAGAAAAAGAAACTGATAAAGGTTGTAATCACAGGCACGCCCTGCAAAAAGATCGCCACGATTGACGCGTCGGTGATTTGCAGCGCCTTATAGTACAGCAACATGAAAATCGATTCGAGCACGCCCGCAAGCAGTGCCAATCCCAGCATCGAGAGATCGGCGAATTCAAATGGGCGACCGAGTAACGCCATACCAAGCACAGGAATCATGCCAACGAAACCGTGCAGAATCAAATAAACATTCCCCGATGGAATGTGCCGTTCGAGCAAAACTTTATCCAAAACGGTAACAATCGACCACGCGAGCGCCGCGCTCAGTGCAAAAATTTCCCACATGATGTATTCCAATGCGCAACGCAATGATGCGGGTTCAACATCGAACCCGCATCGTCATGTTGTTCGTCCCGAGCTAGTCTCCGTCAAACTGATCATGAAAGGCGTAGCATAGCGCCTCGTGCGCGTTTTCAGCAGCGCACTACACCCACGAAGGGCACGCTACCGGTCAACAGCGGTTTGACAGCGTACAACCTTTATTGCCCGGCGAGATTTTTGTTGATCAAGTTGGCAGCAGCGTCCAATGCTTCTTTCGCTGTACCTTGACCCAGTTCCATCTTCTGCGTCGCCTTGACCAGTTCGGCATCGCTATTTCCGAGTTCGCTAAAAATCGGAATCGCGCTCGAGTATTTGACCGCATCGACCAGAACTTGCGCGTTCGGCGAAGATTTCAAATAATCCTTAAGCGCAGTACTGTCCGCCACCGACTTGCGGAGCGGCACATAGCCCGTCTGAATGAAGAGATTTACGGTGTTTTCCGCGCTCGTCATCCACTGGGCAAATTCCCACGCCGCTTTTTGTTTTTCGGCGGTGGTCTTGAAGATCAAAAGACTTGCGCCGCCCAGCGGTTCGGAACACGATTTTTTGCACGGCAGCGGTGCAAGTCCAACTTTGAACTTGGCGTCGTTCGTAAGCGTTCCGAGCGTTGCCGATGAGCGCATCAACATGCCGAGTTTTCCAGAAACGAAATCGGCTTGCGCTTGCGCGTGCTGATTCGAAGGCATAACTTTGTACTTGTTCACGAGGTCAGCCCAGAACTGCAACGCTTCGACTCCTTCTGGACTGTTGTAAACGACCTTTTTACCGTCGTCGCTCAGAATCTTGCCGCCGTTCTGCAAGATCATCGCGCTGAGGTACCAATTGGTATCCGTGTGCGTGTTAAAACCCCACTGATCGGTCTTGCCATCATTGTTGGTGTCTTTCGTCAACGCTTGCGCCGCTTTCACTAATTCATCCCAGGTTGTCGGCGGTTTGTTTGGATCGAGACCCGCCGCGGTGAACAAATCTTTGTTGTAATACAAAACGGGAATGCTGTTGTTGTACGGCATCGACACGACCTTGCCGTTGAACTTGTTGTAATCCCAGAACCCAGGATAAATATCGGCGAGGTCTTCTTTGCTCACCAAATCCGCCACGGGAATGATCGCTCCCGAATCTGCCATCGTCGGCGCGCCGCCCATTTGCGCAACATCGGGCAACGTCTTGGCGGTGACCGCCGCCGTCAACTTGGCCGCGATGTCTGCATACGCGCCTTGATAGATCGACGTGATTTGAACGTTAGAATGCGTCTGATTGAATTTCGTAACCATTGCTTCCAACGCTTTGCCCGTGTTGCCGCTAAGCGAGTGCCAGAACGTCAGCTTCAACGCGTTCGGCGACACGGATACCGCCGCGCTCGATGAAGCCGCACTCGACGGAGCGGCGCTGGATGCTGCCGAGCTGCTGCTCGATGCTGGCGGCTTGGTTGCTTCGGGTGCTTTGGTTGGCTCGGGCGCTTTGGTCGGCAACGCGACCGTCGGCGCTACGCTCGATGCCACCGACGAACTACTGACTGCCGCCGATGAACTGCTCGGTGCGACGGGCGCTTTAGTCGGCTCAACAGCAGGTGCGCACGCAACTGCGATAAGCGTAAGCACAAATAAGAACAAGAAAAACTTTTTCATTCTTCTCCTCCTCAAGAGACTCTAATTCGCAATGAATAGATTTGCGAATTGACTATTGTTTGATGCCTGTTCCAGCAATACCTTGCACAAATTGTTTTTGGACGAACAAATAAACGATGACGACAGGGAATGTAATGAAAACGGCGGCGGACATGAGCAAGCCCCACTGACTCCCGCCTTCCTGTCCGACAAAATAGCGCAAGCCGATTTGCACCGTGCGCATCGTGTCGCTATTCGTGACGATGAGGGGCCACAAGTAGCTGTTCCAATTGCCCATGAACGTGAACAAGCCGAGCGTGGCCAAAGCGGGACGCGAAAGAGGAATCATGATGCGCCAGAGAAAACCGAGTCTGCCGCAGCCATCCAAAGTCGCCGCGTCCTCTAATTCGTTTGGAATCGTGAGAAACGATTGGCGCAGCAAGAACACGCCAAACGCACCCGCGAGAAAAGGTGCAATCAACGCAAAATACGTATCGAGTCCGAGCGCGGGCGAAATTTCGCCAAGGTTGCGTAACACCAGAAACGATGGAATGATCGTCATCTGATGCGGAATCATCATGCTGCTGAGATAAATCGCGAACAGCGCATCGCGTCCGGGAAAGCGCAAACGCGCGAACGCGTAAGCCGCGAGCGAACTCGTAATCAACGTGCCCACCGTCACCGCCAACGCGATGATGATACTGTTCGCGAAATATTGCGGAAAGGGCGCAGCTTGCCACGCGCGAATATAGTTGTCCCATATCGGCGTCGTCGGAATCCATTGCGGCGGATAACTAAAAACTTCGTTCTGGCTTTTGAGCGACGTGGAAACCATCCATGCGAACGGCATTACCATGACAATCGCGCCGAGAATCAAAAGGAGATGAATGGAATAGTTGGCAATTTTTTGTGTCATGGTCGACCTATTGGTAATGCACGCGCGGTCCCAGGATTTTGTTCTGCACCAACGTCAATCCCAGGACGATGAGGAACAGCACGATGGCTAACGCAGAGCCATACCCCATATTGAATTGTTGGAACGCTTGCTGATAAAGGTAATAAACGACAACCGTCGTCGCGCCGAGCGGACCACCTTGCGTCATCACATTGAATTCCGTAAACGCTTGAAACGAATTGATGACGGCCATGATGAGAATCAAGAACGTGGTCGGCGTGAGGAGGGGCCACGTCACATGGCGAAAAAGTTGCCAGCGATTTGCGCCATCGATTTGGGCAGCTTCGTACAGTTGCTCGGGTATATTTTGCAAGCCCGCCAGATAGATGATGACGTTGTAACCGAGTCCTTTCCAAACTCCGAGCAAAATCAGCGCAGGCATTGCCCACCGCGGATCGTTTAGCCAGCGAATCGACGGCAAGCCGACGAGGTTGAGAAAATAGTTCATCAATCCGACATCGGGATGATAAATCCACATCCACACCACCGACACGGCAACCATCGATGTGACGGTCGGCAAGAAAAACGCGGTGCGATAAATCGGCAGCAGCTTCATTGGACGATTCAGCAGAATCGCGATAAAGAGCGCAACTGCCATTCCGGTCGGAATCGAACCGAGCGCAAAATAGATCGTGTTGCCGATAGCTTGCCAAAAATCTTCGGAGGTGAGCAAGAGTTGATAATTGGTCAGACCGTTGAACGTTGGCTCGCCGCGCATGATGCGCCATCTGAAAAATGAAAGTCCAAGCGCATAGAGAACGGGGAAATAGGTGAATACAGCCAGCACAATGAAACTCGGCGCGAGGAATGCATAGCCCGACAGCCACTCTACCCATTGGCGGCGTTTTTTCGCCGAGATCGAAAACGTTTTGGTCTGTTCTTTAGAAATTGCTGCCATCCTAACCCCACGGCAGAGACCCTAACAATTCCTAACAAAATGCGCCCGTTGTCACCCTGAGCAAAGCGAAGAGTCTCATTCTCTGCACTGAGAGATGCTGCGGACGAAGTGCGTCCGACTCCGCTCAGCATGACATTTGGGTAGGCACTTGGTTCGCGTGAAAAACTTTTAGGGTCTGAAGTTTGTAATACCTGCTAAGATGCAATCACGTCGCGCATCATGGCGAAGCTTTCCACCATGCGCTCATACAATCGTTCAACCACACGCGCGCGATAGCCGTTGATCTCCATAATGACTGCGCCATCGAATCCAACGCTTGCCAGCGCACGCAAATCAGCTTGCCACGGCACGGTACCAAACACAAGCGGGAAATGGTCCTCGCGTGCCGCATTAATATCGTGAATATGAACATGCTTCACTGCACGCAGAAAATCGGCGTCAGGCAATTCGGTGTAACCGAGCAAATAATCGTGCCCCAAGTCCCAGCATATGGCTAGACGCGGATGATGAAACTGCCGCACGATGTCCAACACCTCTTCGCGCGATTCGCCCGTGCGCGTGAAACCTGGCTTGGGCGGCAAATTCTCCAACATCAAGCGCGCATGGCGAGTTGCAGACAATACCCAAGTGAGAAATGCTTCTGTGTCGCGACGCAATTCCGCACGCGACGCGTTCGCCGTTGCGCCGTGAATAATGAGCGACGGGACAAGATGATTTTCTTCCGCCAATCGTTCGACCAACTCTAGCGCAGGTGCGTACATTTTTTGAATCGCATCGCGCTGATTCGATGCAAACCCCGACAACGTGAACGGCAGTTGGTATGGCGCATGAAAATGGCATGGATAGCCCGCGCGCGCGCATTCTTCTGCCAACGCGCCCATCGATTCCCATTCATCCGTCCCAGGATGGAGTGTGAATTCGAGATCGGTTAGACCGGCCGCTTTGAACGGTGTCAAGAATTGTTCGCGCGTACCGTTGCCCAACCACTTGGGGTGCAGTCCAAATCCAAATTGCATTCTTTCACTCGTTGCGTTTTAGAATTGCGCGCGCTATCGCAGATAAATCGATGGTGTTCACTTGCTCGACTTGATGCAGCATCGCCGCGTCAATCGCCTCGATGCCGCGCAGCGCGCCACAGATACCACCCGCAATTGCGGCGATGGTATCCGTATCGCCGCCGATATTGACGCCCGCGAAAATCGCTTGCATTGGATCGCCGTGCGCTGCGACGACTACGCCCAGCGCCGAAGCAACTGATTCGGCTGGATCGAGTCCGACGCCGACGAAATCGTAGAGCGATTGTAAGGCGGCGGGCAAGCTGGAAGCTTGCGTTACTAATCGCTCTGCCAACTCGATGCGTTTTTCGAGCGGCGTTGCCCAGCTCCATGCGCCGAACGTGCGTCCACGTTCTGCGCCTTGCATTGCCGCCGCAATCACACGGTCGATGGTTGCATCCTGGGTCATCGCCGCCGCAACGGCACATGCGACTGCCGCTGCGCTTTGCATCGCGTTGTGCGTGTTGTGCGTTGGAACACTGGCCGCAACCGCATCGCGTAATGCACCGTCGAAATCGCCGATATGCGCGATGCCAATCGGCGCAACGCGCATCGCCGCGCCGTTCGTCACACCGTGCTTACCCGTTTCGTGCGGCGATGCACCGTTCATCAATTGCGTCAACGCGCGGTGTGTGCTTGGACCCAGGTACGGGCAGAATCCATTTTTCGCCCAATCGACAAAAGCATTGGCGACACGTTCAGCCGTCAGCGGCGCATTGTTTTCCGCCAGCAGGCGCGCAATGATGAGCGTTTGGTCGGTATCGTCCGTAATTTTGCCGAGCGGATCATTGTGCGCGGGATGACCTTTCATCGGCACGGCAAAATGATCGAGCCAGCCAAATGTCTCGCGAATTTTTTCGCGTGTCATAAATTCGGTCGCCCGCCCCATCGCATCGCCGAGCGCGACGCCCGCGAGACACCCAGTCGCTTTCGAAATTAAATCGCTCACGCGAGTATCGCCACCGTCTTGATGCCCGCGTACTGCGCACTGTCGATAAACGCTTTTTCCAAACCGTCGAGCCGTACCGTCGCCGTAATAAGTTGCGCAAAGTCGGATGGGTTGTGCATGAGTGCTCGCAACGCGAGCGCAAAATGCGTGTGCGCAAAACCAAACGTGCCAATCAGCGTGACCTGATCGTAGTGAATACGACCTGGGTCAACGCTAATGCGCGAGCTGCTTGGCAGACCTGCAAACAAATTGACGACACCGCCGCGTCGCACCAACGCCAGCGCATCCTCCGCGACTTGCGCTTGCCCCACGGAAACCATCACCTTGTCGATACCTGCGTCGTTCGTGAGCGTTTTGATTTCGTCGCGCAAATTCTGTTTGCTCACATCGATTACGCGATCGGCAAATTGCGCAGCAAGTTCGAGTCGCGAGGGTGTCAGGCCTGCCAACACGACAGGCGATGCGCCAAACTCGCGCGCCAGAATCGCTTGGATCAAACCCATCGGTCCATCGCCGATGATGAGAAACGAATCGTTCCGACCGAGTCGCAATGCTTCGAGACCGTGATACGAACATGCAATCGGCTCGACGAGCGAACCAAGCGCAAAATCGATTTCGGCGGGCAAGCGGAACAAACCTTTTTGCACGATGCGCTGAGGCACGCGCAAAAATTCGCTAAAGCCACCTGGCTCGGCGTATGCCTCGAATAATTTTTCGCACAGGGTAAATTGACCGCGCGCGCAGTAACGACAATCTTCGCACGGAACGTACGGTGCGACGACGACGCGCTCGCCAATCTGCCAACCCTCCGCTTGCGATTCGGCGATGATGCCTGTCATTTCATGACCCAGGACGGTACCGGGTTTAATGTGCGGATGCCCACGCATGAACGTTTTGACATCGGTCGCACACACGCCGCACGCATGCAGTTGCACCAACACCTCGCCTGCTTGGATCGACGGACGCTCTAGTTCCCTAATTTCAACTCGGCGCGGTTCGATGTATTTGAGTACTTTCACACGGATGCCTCGATTCTGATTGAATGCGCCAATGCACGCTGCACCATCACATACGCACGATCCGTCGGGCGCAAAATAGCAAGTGGATTGCCATCGGCACAGAGAACTGCACCCTCGCGCAAACCACTCGTCAAGATTTTTTCGGTTTCATTCAAACCGACATAGTACGAAGTCACAGGTTCGGATCGGCGAAACCAATCGGCGTCCATTTGCGTGCGCACCAACAAATGATCACAGACCAGACAGCCCGCGGGATCGCCCGTAAGTCCCGATAGCAACACACCGCCCGCAATCGCTTTGCCATAAAAGCGTTCGTCGGGCAAACCAACGATGATGGTCACGACCTGACGACCTTGCGCAACCAACGTTTCGCCGCGCGCCGATTTTTTTATCACGCGCGCATCGTCTGCCCCAATCGATTCTGGTTCGCGCGCCACATTTCGCCCCTGCATTTTTTCGACGGCATCCACATCAATCATGCGACCATTCTGCGTTGCCAACACCGTCAAGCCAATCACCACGTCGTTAAAGCCGAGACCGAGTGGCACATCATTCACGCCCGCGATGAGTCCATCGACAGAACGCACTGTAAATTTTGCATCGACTAACTGCTGAACATTTTTTGCTTGGCAGGTTATGAGCGGACCAACATTCGCCGAACCTGCGCCGATGCCGAACAATGGTACCGATTGTTTGCCGCGCAGCGCCAGCGCAACGTCTGCCAGCGTGCCATCACCGCCGACGACGACGATTGCATCGACATTTTCTTTGGCAAAACATTCAGAGAGAAATGCAGTGCGCGCTTTGCCCGCGTACGCGCGCCAATCGAAAATATCAATTCGTGGTGCAATCGCAGACAACGCATCTGCACCCATTTCCCCTGCGCCGACAAGGACGTGCTGCGAAGCGAGCGCTCGAATTGCTTGGCGTGCGATGCTCAATCCTTCGCCGCCCCCCGCACTAGGATTAACGATGAGACCAATGCGCGCGAATTTCATTTGTTTGACTTGCGGTCGTTCGCTGGCGTGAGTTCCAGCACGCGACGGGCAGCGGGTTCGTCGGTGACGAGGACGTTGACGTGGCGTCCTTTCAATGCACCCAGGATCGCTTCGGCTTTCGCGATGCCGCCGGCAATGCCGATCACACGGCGCGTGCGATGCAACTGTTCCAAAGAAATTCCGACAATCCCATGCATCGCATCTGCACAAGGCTTGCCTTTGATGTCGAAAAAACGAACACAGATGTCGCCGACGGCTTTGGCGTGGCTTAATCGTTTTTGCGCTTCGGCATCGAGATAATTGACAAAGAGCATTTGCATTTCAGCACCGAGGTCAACGTTGCCTATGCCGACCACCGCAACCGACAGATGCTGCCACAATGCGGTTACCTGTTTGCCATCTGCCGAACGCAGCAACGTGGTTACCATTTCATCCGACTCGACCAACGCGGGCGTGTAAAAATTTTGCCACGTTCCACCAAACGCTTCGGCAAGCAAACGAGTGAGTTCGTGAACTTGGAATACAGGGGAAATCTGTCCCAGTCCACCGATGAGCGGCACCACGGTGATCCGCGCCTTGCGATGCGGCTCCAGCGCGTTCACCACTTCGTAGAGCGAACGCCCCCAACCGATACCCACCACATCGCCATTTTGGAGTGTTCGTTCAAGGTAGCGCGCCGCCGCCTGACCGATGCGTCGTCGCGCCAGCTCTTGCGTGTCGCCTTCCGTTGCAACCACCATGACATCCGTCAAATGAAATTTTTCTAGCAATTGTTTTTCGAGGGCGCTGTGGCGCGCGCTGGGATCGACGATCTTGATTTGGACAATGCCTTCGGCGCGCGCCTGCTGAAGAAGACGTGATACCATCGGGCGCGAGGTTTTCAACGCCCGGGCAATTTCGTCTTGAGTGTGGTTTTGTTCGTAGTAGAGGCGTGCGGCTTGCAACATCAGTTGCTGATTTTGCTGTTGGCTCATTTGCGTTATTTCTTGAACAGATGTAAATTACATTTGTTCACATTATCGCATGGCTAACCTGTTTTGTCAATCTGAAAGGAAACCCGATGGCAACCAAAACTCATCGTTTGGCGCGTCTCTTTGGAACGGATGGAAAATGTCTCATAGTCGCGATGGATCACGCGGGCTTTATGGACAAACCGCAGCATGGGCTGGAACATCCAGAGCAAGTCATTCAATGCGCTGTGTCTGCAGGTGCGGATGCGTTTCTGCTCACGTTGGGCAGCACCCAACGTTGCGCATCGGCAATTGGACGGGCGGGTGTGTGGCTCAGTGTGGATGCGCAGCCGCCGGTGCTTGAACGCATTGTCGAAACGGCGTTGCAGATTGGCGCAGATGGAATCAAGTGCATGGTGTATCCCTGGTGGGACCAAGCGCCGGACAGTCTGACGAATTTGGCCGCCTTGGCAGCCGAGTGTCTCAAATGGGGAATGCCGTTGATGGCAGAGGTGATTCCTGGAGGTTTCACCGCTGATCCCAATGCGCGCACACCGGAGAAAATTTCGGCGGGCGCACGCGTAGCTATGGAAGCTGGGGCAGATGTGATCAAAACATTTTACACAGGCGATGCAGACTCGTTTCAGATCGTCACACAGAATTGCCCTGTGCCGATCATCGTGTTAGGCGGAGAAAAGGTCAAGAACGACGAGGACTTGCTCGCCAACGTTCGCGGCGCGTTGGCAGCGGGGGCTGCCGGTGTTGCGATTGGGCGCAACATTTGGGGACATGCTCAGCCAGAAAAAATCACACGCGCGCTGGCGTCCGTGATTCACGCAAGCCCCTAAACAGACAAACAAAACTCGCCATGCGCACTATGGCGAGTTTCCTATTTTTATTGTCATCGCTGTTGAACTGAGTGCGAAACCACTTGAATCGATGGATCGATCCGAGGTCGTTTCATAACCCAGCTTCGCCAATTCATCCATTGACGGATAAACGCCAGTACCGTGCTAGAAACAGATGAGGTTCCGCGCCTGCCATAATCGCGAGCATGTTTGATGAGATAGCGTTCGTCCAACTCACCCGCATCGATTTCGCTCAATAGTTCCCTCGGCGCATCAGGATTGTTTCCATCGATCAGAGACCTGTCCATCTTTTCTCCTTTCGCTGTTCCCTACTCCCTACGATCCCTTTACAGCAAAAATTCCCCAAATGCATCGGGCATCTGGAGAATTTTTGGGTACTAGCCGCTTGGCTCTTGCCAAATATAAAAACTCGACTTGATAACATGCTACATGATGCTGATTTCCTTTATCGGTCAGCGCAGGATGATCGCTGGATTCGCACGCCTTCGTTGCCATTGAACATCGATCAAAAAACCGACAACGCAGACTTGGATAGGATATTAGCCAAATGACTAGGGCTTGCACCAACATTCGTTGATGGCCGCAAGCAAGTGTTCGGGTAGATCGGTTTTGCTGACAAAGGCATCGGCACCGATTGCCATTGCAGTCTGCGCTAGCTCGGATTTCTCGCTCAACACGATGACTTTGAGAAAGGGACAGCGTTGCCGCAATTGATGCAATATCTCTCCCGCAGACATGCCCGGTAAATCCCAATCGAGCAACACCAGGTCCGGGCAAACCGATTTTGCCTGCGCCACCAAGTCATTTGCATCGATGGCTTCACCGATGGCTTTATCGCCCGGCTGCCTTTCGAGCGCCACCCGGAGTGCAAACCGGACCTTGGGTTGATCGTCTGCAACGAGAATGCGCATGGATTTCATCTCTATCGCCTGGGTTTGTCGTTCGACCGGTTGAAGAATCAAGCGGCTGGATTTCCGATATGCTCAAATCGTTCGCCCAACGCCATGAGCGCATGTCCACAACGATGGAATGCATCGCGAAAATAGCACACTAACGCATTCGGTTCGTTTGGAGCCACCAACCGGTCGATTCGCACCTCGCGCATCATGCCCTGCGTCTTTTCATGTTTGATTGTTTGAAGCAAGCTCAGATTGATTGGATACAACATACCTTCTCCCTAGGTGATCGAACTAGTTACACTCTAAAACAAAAACTCTCCAAACGCATTGGGCGTCCGGAGAGTCTTTGTCTATTAGCCGAATGGCTAGTTGTTATTCAGTCTGTCCATCGGCACACTCAGGAGGAGTGATAGACCAGAATTTACTTGCCCGGTGTAGCACCGCCGACAGAAATTTCGCGCGGCGATTTTCCGGCGAACAGCCGCAACTGTCGAATGCGTTGCCGCAAGGATGCCCAGCGACCGAGGTGCGCTTCAACTTGGGGTGCAGCATCGACACTGGCTTCGTCGCGCAGAAATTTGCGCGCGGTGTTTTCATCCACGGTGAGCAGCAAGGTTGTCCGAACGGGATACATCATTTTTCGGTCTCCTTCCGTTTGGTCTGACTGGTTGGATGAAACCTTTCAAAATCAGTACGATCAGCTTAGCTGTACTTGCTCGGCGCGACATTAGGCATTCGCACCTTGGATTGTTCAACGCCAACCTGATCCAGCCGCCGACCGGTTGCCATGAGCAAGTGTCCGATTGCATGCATCACGGCACGTGCCAAGGCAACAAGCAAGTTGGGATGGCGTGCATTCAGTTGCGCCAAGAGACGATCTTGCTCCGCTTGCTTGAGATACTCGTTCATTTGCTGAGTCTTGATGTTCTTGGTGACAAAATCATTCGGGTAAAACATGGTGGTCCTCCTCGTTCTCGCTCTGCTTTTTTTCGACTTGTTCGCGGCGACCATTTTGGCATCGCTACTGTAAAACAAAAACTCCCCAGACGCATCAGGCATCCGGAGAGTTTTGGTCTATTAGCCAAGTGGCTAGTACCGGCTAATCTCCCATCATTTTTTGCTGACTCGCCGCGCCTAAACTCCAGCTTGGACAAGATATTGCCGAGTTCTTGAAATAGGCAACTATACCGCACCGTGCCAAGCCATGATTGTTGGCGACGAATACACAAATCGGATTCGGGATGCGCATTTAATCGCCCTCCTCGTTCTGGGTATTATCCCACACGACCTTGATTTCAGCCCCGCGTCCTGGATGACTATCGACACTTAACTCGGCACCGATGGCTTGCGCGCGTTCACGCATACTGGCAAGCCCCAAACGACTGGACGAGACCTGGTTCACATCGAAACCACGTCCATCGTCACGGATCGTCAGTTCGACCACTTGGACCTGATGGTTTCGTCCCAGGATACAGTTCAAGTTCATCACCACGTGTGCAGCCCGCGAATGCTTGAGCACATTATTCAGCGCCTCTTGGGCGATGCGATACAACGCAATGTGTGCTTCGGGAGGCAACTTGCTATCGCTCTCGACTTGCACCGAGACACTCAAGCCAGTCCGTCCCATTGCCGCTTCGCCGAGTTGGCGCAGCAAGTCACCCAACTTGGTTTCGATGAGTGCAGTGGGGCGAAGTTCCAACAGCAGGGTGCGCATTTCGGCGAGCGCGCCGCGACTAAGCTGCCGTAGTTCTTTCAACAATTGGCGACCTTCGCTTGGATCGCTTTCCCAGGATGAAGGCAAGGCATCGGCGATAAGCGTAGCGGAGAAAAGCGTTTGCGTGACCGCGTCATGCAAATCCCGCGCCAAGCGGTTGCGCTCTTGCATTACGGCGAGTTCTTGCGCGCGTTCGTACAAGTGCGCATTTTCGATGGCAGCCCCAGCTTGGTGCGCCAAGGCTTGGAGTACGGCAAGATCCGTTTTATCGAACGCATTCAAGCGATCACTTTGCGCATCCAACACACCTATGACTTTATCTTTGACGAAAATCGGCACGGTCAGTTCAGAGCGCGTGGCACTCCCTTGCATCCACACGTAACGCGCGTCTTGGCTGACATTCGGAGCCAGGATCGGCTCACCATGCGCGGCAATCCAACCCGCGAATCCTTCTTTGCCAACCTTGAGCCGCGCCGGTTTGAACTCGAAAGGCATTCGCTCCCACAATTCGCCTGCGCCAAATTGATAAACGATTTCATCACCTTCGACCAAACCAATGCCGACATGATAATAGCCAAACGTTGTCTGAACGAGTTGTGCCACTTGCTCCATGACCCGGTTCGCGTCCAGGAGCGTAGAAATTCTCTGCCCGACTTCCGCAATCAGACGGAACTGTTCCGCACGGCGTTGTTCGGAATCGAGATAGCGCGCACTTTCGATGGCGAGCGCGGCGCGTTGAGCGAGGGCCGTAAAGAGGCGCTGTTCTTTGTCGCCAAACGTATGCAGTTCCGTGTAGCTGACATTGAATACGCCAAACGTTTCATTACCAATTTGGATGGGTAGATGGAGAAAGGAGCGAATGCCTTCGGTCAGAACCGCGCGAATGGCTTGGGAAGGTTCGTTGACACGACGAAGATCATCACGTGCATCTTTGACGATGGCTGGTTCGCCCGTCAGCATGACTCGCCCGGTGACGCCTTCGCCGGGGGCAAAAGAAATTTGCGTCATCGCTTCAGCGCTGAATCCGTGTGCCACCCGCATCACAATCCGATCATGCTCCTTGTTCCAGCAAAGCAACGCGCTCTTGTCTGCCTTGAGATTATCGACGGCAATATTGCACAGCGTTTGCAGCACGTCGTCCAAGTGCAAATGGTGATGGAGCTCTTCGTCAGCTTGGTAAAGCGTCTGCAGTTCCTGCTGCCGTTGTTCGAGTTGCTCAGTACGTTCTTCCAACTCCCGCTTTTGTTGCGCGAGTGCCCACGTTCGCTCTTGAACTTGTCTTTCCAATTCGCGATTCCGCGCGCGGATATCGCGGACGCGCCATCGAAAACCGCCCGCGACCAGCACCGTTGCCAACCCAATGACCAGCCCGCGAAACCAGAGCATTTCCCAAAAAGGCGGCACGATTGTCACTTTGAGGGCAATGCCCTGTTCGTTCCACACGCCGTCGTTATTCGATCCTTTGATGCGAAGCGTATACGTTCCGCCGGGCAAATTCGTGTATCGTCCAAAGCGTTTTGCGCCGATAGGATTCCAACGCGCGTCGAAATTTTCTAGTTGATACGCGTACTGGTTTTTTTCGGGCTGGGCAAAACTTAATGCGGCAAATTCAAAATCGAAATAATTGTTGGGCCAGCTAAACGTCAGCTCGCAAACGTTTTCCAGCGCCATGTTGGTTTTGTACGCGACGCCGCCCTGGGTTAATGCGGTCAATACAACTGGTGGAATATACGCATTGTCGCTTACGATGTCAGGATAAAAGGCAGTCAAGCCGTTGATACCGCCAAAAAACATTTCGCCACTTGGACTCTTGAAGTACGCACCCATGTTGAATTCATTCGATTGCAGTCCATAGCTAGCATCATAATTTCTGAATGTTTCAGAGTGCGGGTCGAATTTGGAAAGGCCCTTGTTCGTGCTTAGCCAGAGAAACCCGTCATCATCTTCAAGAATGCCATAGACCGTATCGTTAGCCAGTCCATTTTTTTCTCGATAGTGTTTGAAGGTTTCGGTCTGGGGATCAAATCGATTCAAGCCGCCGGTCAACGTCCCCAGCCAAACCATTCCCGTCGTATCCTGATAAACCGCCAGGACGCTATCGACACTGGGACTGTTTTGATTTTCTCGATTGGCGAGGTAACGAATCGATTTTCCAGTCGCGGGGTCAAATTTGTTCAGGCCGAATGCGGTCCCAATCCACATAATGCCCGATGGGTCTTGGCACATCGAATTGATCGAATTGTTGCTTAGACTCGTCGCATCTCCTTCTTGGGAAAGATAGCGGACAAATCTTCCGGTGGTTTGATCGAATTTGTTCAGCCCGCCGGACTGGGTGCCAATCCACATTGTACCGGAGCGATCTTGGTAAATCGTCAGTATAACATTGCTGCTTAGACTGGTAGGGTCTTGGGAATCCGAGCGATAGTGCGTGAATTCGGCAGTTCGATTGTCGAATCGGTCCAGCCCGCCGAACGTGCCAAACCACATCCCCCCGGATCGATCTTGCAGAATTGTGGCGACGTAATCAGTGCTCAGACTCTTGGGATTCAGTGGATCGTTTCGATAATGTGTAAACTTGCCCGTTTGCCGGTCAAGTCGATCCAGACCTTCGGCCGTTCCAATCCACAGCGCCCCCGATGGTTTTTCTTCGTACACCGAAAAGACCAGCCCACTGACCAGACTATTCATCTGTCCCGGTCGGCTATAGTAGCTGATGAATTGTTCGCTAGGTCGTTCCGCTTTGCTCAGTCCACCGCCCCAGGTTCCAATCCACAATACACCAGATTTGTCTTCGTAAATCGAAAAGATGTGATCGCTGCTCAGACTGAAGGGATCACCAGGGTTGCTCGCATAGCGCACGAATTTGGAATTGAATGGGTCGAACTTGTTCAGTCCGTAACCGTCGGTTCCAACCCAGATCCCGCCATGGCTATCGCCGTAAATCGCGTGAACATCGTTGCCGCTCAAGCTCGCCGAATCTTTCGTGTTCGCTTGCAGGCGAACAAATTGCTTTGCTCCCGAATCTTTGCGACTGATGCCGCCATCTTGCGTGCCAATCCACAATGCGCCGGATTGATCTTCGTAGATCGACGAGATATTGTTGCCGCCGAGACTGGTGGGGTCGCCAGCGACATTGCGATAAAGAACAAACTCTTGCGTACTGCGATCATATCGAACCAAGCCATTCGTCGTACCAAACCAAAGGATGCCTTGGACATCCTCGTGGATCGACGTAATGGCGTTGACTTTGAGACCATTGGGTGCGTTAGGGTCAGTTTGGAAATTGCTAAACTGCTGACTCGTTCGATCAAACTTGTTCAAGCCACTCTGAGTTCCAATCCACATGATACCGGTGCGATCTTGGTAGATGGTCGAGATAAAATTGTTGCTGAGACTCAGCGGACTGGTGGAGATATTTCGGTAATGAAGGAATCGACCAGTATCGCGATCAAATTTGTCCAATCCTCCGCCGAGTGTCCCGATCCATAGAACACCGGAGGAATCTTCGTAGATGGCGGTAACCCAGTTGTTGCTCAAACTAAAGTCGTTATCGGGATCATGTTTGTAGACCGTGAAGATATAGCCATCGTACTTGTTCAAGCCATCCTGCGTCCCGAACCACATAAAGCCATAGTGGTCTTGCAGAATGGCCTGCACAACACTTTGGGATAATCCTTGTTCGATGGAAAGACGCGAAAAGCGCAAGTTATTGGCTTGGTTAGGGAAACGCAAAGATCCGCGTGGCGTTGCAGTTGATGGACGCAGAGGAGTTGGAGTTGGTTGGCTAGGCGAAGAAACAATCGGCGATGAAGGTGGAGTATCCACCAGGATGCCACAGGCCGTAGTTGATAACAATAAGGCCAGCCCAAGCAGGGAGACAAAGCCAGGTTTGCAATTGTCAGGGTGACGCATTAGATATCCCACGTTCGCAGAGAACAACACGGCGCTCATGTCGTCCTCACAGGAGCCAATTTGCATTCTCGTGTGACAAGTATAGCCCCGCTGATTGAAAAGTCAATATACGAACGTACAATCCGTCCTAGCCATCTGGCTAGTATCCGGGAATCCACCAAATGTCCAATGCGTCCGGCGCGCTTTCGACTTATAATAGACTAGAATCAAACCGATCGCGATGATAGGGTCAGTCACCTCTTGGCGGGGTTGGGCGCTGAATAAGCTCGGCGACCTAACTCCGCTTTTCTTACTTGTGAATCTGTTCGTCGTGCTATCGACACTCATGGCATATAAGTAGAAGAAAACTCATGGGATTCCGACAGGAGGTGTTGTATGTCAAGCCAAGAGTTTATTAACCGGCTCTGCAAATTACTTTGCGAATTGGACAAACTCGTCAAAGAGTATCTCTTTGGCACGACCAGAGATTGTGATTGCCGTTTGCCTGAAGACAATTGAGGAAGAACGATGAACACGTACATTCGATTGGCACTGGTGGTTATCCTGAGCCACACATTCTCCTACCTACTCGTCGGCGCAATCGCGTACCAGTTGTTTTACAAACCATTCTGGGAAGGGCCCAGCCCGCTCTACGCGCCGTTTCTGCGGACGATGGCAACTCCGGCTTTGTGGGAACAAGCTATGGCGTGGCAAATCCCCGGTCAGTTGTTGCGCGGCTTGTTGATGGCGTTAGTGTTCATCCCGATCTTGCCAGCGATGAAAGAAATCTCTTTTGCGCGCCGGTATACGTTCGTCGCCGGTCTGTTCTTTGTGTTCGCCCACTTGGCAGCATCTGCACCCTCGCCGGCAAACATTGAAGGCGCGCTCTATCTGCGTCCCGAATTTGTTGCCCAGGGATTTTTGCCCAGTCAGCCCGAAATGATTGCGCACAGCTTGTTGACGGGATTCTTGATCGCCAAGTTCCTGGTCAAACCGAGCCAGGCAAGAGTGAAAGCGCTGACTCGCTCTCAGACCAGTCAGAATTTGGCATGACTTGTCAGAAAGGAAAGGTTCAAATGAGACAGTTAAATGAAGATCAATTGCAGGTTCACGTTCCCATCGTGGCGTGGCTTTTGATCGGATTGAACACCATCGTCCTGTTGGTCGCCATGAGCATGTTTGTGTTGATGATGTTCGTTGGCGGCCTCGTGCGGGACTCTGAAGCACGGATGATTCTGCCTGTGGTGGGAACCATCTTGCCTACGATCATGGGATTATTGACCTTGCCCGATTTCATCGCCGCTTTTGGTTTGCTCGCGCGGAAACGGTGGGCACGCATTCTCGGAGTCGTGGTCGGCATTCTGAATCTGCCCGGGTTCCCGATGGGCACAATGATTGGCGCGTACGCGATCTTTGTGCTGATGCAGGATGCAGCGACAAATTATTTTGCATCGCCACCAACGCGCTTGCAAACCGCACTGCACCCCGCGTAACGTGCGAATCGATGGCGCGTCGGTGGTGGCTGGGTCACAACCACCGACGCGCTCCTCTGCGTCGTAGAGGATTTATGCAACAAGGAAAACTTTGGGGTTACTCTGTTTTGCCAATCTTTGTAATTAATCTTGGCATGATGCTCGCCATCGGCGCGTACTTTGCGCTCGCAACAACCCAGCCGGCTCTGGTCGCTGGATTCGATCAAGGGCAACTTTCTTTCGCCTTGAGCATGTTCATCTGCATCGTCGAGTGGGCGTTCGCAGTTTCGCTGATTCGGCGATTGAATTTGATGGGGATCAGAACTCTGATTGCAGCGAGCGCCTCGCTTTGGAAATTTCAATGGCTGCCCGCGCTCATCGTGTTCGTCGTTTTGAACGCAATCTTCGCCGCGTATATCGTGTTCACCATTTGGACGCAGGGCAGTTGGTACCGCATCGAAGGTCTGGACGCGTGGCAGAAAATCGTGATGCTGGTGGTTGTGCCATTGACGGCGGGTTTCTGTGAAGAGTTGATCTGGCGCGGTTATATTTTCACGCAGTTGGAGGCGCGGGGTTATGGACTTGAAAAAGCGATTGTGCTTTCGGCAGTTTCGTTTGCGCTAATTCACGGTATCATGTTGCCCGACAAATTGTTGACCACGTTTCTGTTTGGTGTCGTCGCGGGATTGTACTACGCCAGAGAGCGTAACCTGATTCCGTTGATGCAGACTCACATCGTGATGGACGTTTGGAGTTTTGGTCTATCCGTGTCTTCCTGAGGAGGAAAACATGTCTACGCAAGTTGCAATGCTGGGTCGAAAAGAGACCGATGCGGAAGCACGTGAGACGCGGCGACTCGTCTTGTTCGGCGTGTTTCTGGTGTGCAGTTTGGCGATCTTTGTATTCGGTTGTAACTATTTCGACATCTTTCCAACCAACCGCAACCTCAACTATCAATTGCTTCTTTCTGTCGTGTTCTTGATTGCCGTTGTATGGTTCAAGCGTGATGAGCGATTGAATCGTTACTGGCAAATCGCGTTTGCGTTTTTCGCCGCTATGTTTGCGGTGATCGTTACATCGCTCATCGGTGGATGGAATCTTACGATCCTGAGTTGGTTCAACGTGACGGCACATGGCACCTCGCAATTTCAAGCCGTCAACAAAATCTACGAGATGCTGATGGTCGTTGTGCCGATTATCGTGCTGACCAAACTGTCGGGCGCGGACCTCGGATCGATTTATCTCAAACGCGGTAATTTGAAATGGGGCTTGAGCATCGGCGCGCTCGTGTTTCTCAACTTTGCGGCGTCCGCATTCTTGTTCTACGCAACGCGCTACACCAGCATCGATAAACTTGGCGCGGCGGTGGTGTGGGGTATCGTCTTTTCATTCGCAAACGGCTTTATGGAAGAGCTATGGTTGCGCGGCATCTTTTTGAGACGACTCGAGCCAGTCCTGGGAATCGGCGGATCGGTTTTGGTGACAGCCATTGTCTTTTCACTGATGCACGGCGGCACATCGTATATGGTACCAATTGCGATTCCGTTTTATGTTGCGAATACTTTGACACTGGGGCTGGCGTGTGGTTATCTCATCATGAAGACGGACAGTATCTGGGGAGCTACTTTGATTCACGCGGCGGCAGATTTATTTCTGTTCATCGCCGTGTTGGCGAATGCCTAATTGAATAGAAAGGGAGGTTAATATGCAAACGTGGATTCTGTTCGCCATTATCATCGGAGCACTCGTCGTGGTTGGCATCGGTGTGGTTGTGGTTGTCTTGACACGCAACGCGCGCACGGCGCAAGGTCCGACGATGCAAGGCAAGTATCCCCAAGGTCACTGGATGGGTATCGGCATGTGCATCGGCATGGCGCTGGGATTAATCTCATCATTGGCGGCGCTCCTCTTGGATGAAATGACAGCATTTATTGGAATTGGTCCAGCCATAGGAGTGAGCATTGGGGTCGCCATCGGTTCTGCGTTGGAGCAGAAACACAAAGCTGAGATTCGTCCGCTGACCGAGGCAGAGCAACAAACGCGGAAATGGGCAACGCTCATTGGGTTGTTGCTCGTAGTCCTGGGCGTGCTCGCGCTAGGCGGCATGTTGTTGTTCGCGTCACGCTAAACATCTGGCTTGACATTGGTGGGAAAATGAAAAACAAAATATTGTTTGCCTTACTGATCGCAATTTCGACTGTCGTCGCATGCAGTGGAACCACTTCTCCGGCAGCCGTGATTCCACCTACGCCCCCAGCGACACCTACAATGGTAATACCTGAGCCGACAGCTACTCCTAAGCCAGCGGCGACATCGACATCAACCACAGTGACAGCCCAAAGTGTGTACAAGTTCGAAGAGGGCGGGTGTCCATTCAAGACGACCAATCCGAACGTACAATGTGGCTACGTCGTCGTGCCGGAGGATCACAACAACCCGAGCGGTCCGATAATTCGTCTCGCGGTTGCCGTACTCAAGAATACGAGTAGCGCCCGCCGCCCCGACCCGGTAATTCTGCTGGCGGGGGGTCCCGGCGAAAAAGCGGTTGCGAGCACGCCAGGTTTCGCAGCATTGCTGGCGCCGATGGTCGGCGAGCGCGATTTCATCGTCTTTGATCAGCGCGGTGTCGGCTTGTCCAAACCAGCACTGGAATGCCCGGAATGGCTGCAAAGAATATACGAACTCCTCAATGAGCCAAATCCCGACATCAAAGCACAGGCCATTTTCGAATCGTTGATGGTTTGCCGCGAACGCCTGGCACGCGAAGGCATCAACCTATCAGCGTACAACACGGTGCAGAACGCCGCCGATGTAAACGCAATTCGCATCGCGCTTGGCTACGACAAGCTCAACCTATTTGGCGGATCCTATGGCACGCTCCTGGCGCAAGCCGTGATGCGCGATCACCCACAAGGCATTCGCAGCGTGGTACTCGCCTCGGTACTGCCGCTGGAAAAGAGTTTCTTTGTGGATGTGTCCACAACTGCCGCCAAGTCTGTCACGAAGCTGACCGATGCCTGTGCTGGGAATAACGCCTGCAACACAGAATACCCTGATTTGAAAAACGTGTTGTTCAAAACCATCGAACGGCTGAACGCGAATCCTGCGACAATCACCGTGACAAATCCAGTGGATGGCAAGAGTTACAAAACCGCGCTTACCGGCGAGGCAGTTTTCGGCAACCTAACCGGTTTACTCTATCAAACGAATCTCATTCCCATCCTGCCACGTGCGATCTACGATGTCTCAAAGGGCGACTATGCGTTGATTGCTCAACTGATGGGGGTGAACATCGCGAACTATGGTGCAACCAGTCGCGGGATGACCTATTCCGTTTTCTGTGCCGACGATCTCATCGGACGAACGTTGCAGGATTACGACGATAATCGCAAAGCGTTGCCGCCGCAACTTGTCGGACAAGCCAGTACTCAAGCCATTGCCAAGTATGGTCCGTTTGCAACATGCGAAAGTTGGAAGGTCAAGTCAGCCGATCCGTCGGTCAAAAAGCCCGTGGTCAGCGATATTCCAACGCTGATCCTCGAAGGTGCGTTCGATCCGGTGACACCGCCCGAATATGGAGAACTGGTTGCCAAGAATCTACGCAACAGTTACGTGTACACTTTTCCCAACGCTGGTCACAATGTTATCACGACCGTGGAATGTGGCAGACAAGTGGCACGTGCTTTTTACGACAATCCAAACAGTGCGCCGCAAGTGGCATGCACCGCCAAGATGTCAGGCGTAGTCTTCGATGTGCCGGGCGAAGCGCCCAAGCTAACCCTCAAGCCGTACAGCGACCCTAAGCGCGGATTCAGCGGTGTCGTGCCAGAAGGATGGAAAGGATCAGATCCTTCCAACGCCATGCGCGGTAGTTCCGCACTTGACGTCGCCTACTTCGTGCTCGAAGCCCAGCGCACGACCGCGGCTGGCATGTTCAACGACCTTATGTCACAACTGAGGGTGGATCCCCTACCGAAGCCGATCAATCGCGCCAAGGTAGGCAACTTTACCTGGGATTTCTATACGTTCCAAAGGCAGGGAAAGTATCCGGCGGATCTGGTAATCGCAGAGGATGGCAAGCAAGCATATTTTGTGTACATGGTCTCATCGAAGGAAGAGCACGACGCGTTGTACGAACAACTTTTCATCCCGGCAGTAAAGGCGATGATGTCGCTAGAATAATGACATGGCAAAAAAGGAGACACCGGATGACAACTAACATCAATCTAGGGAATTTGAAAATCAAACCATTTGACCTTCGCAATGCCAGCAAGCAAGAATACGCGGCGATAAACATTTTCGCCAATCGCTTGCGCGCTGAGCAACTCCCAGACGACCCGCCCATTCCGATTGATGAAATGGTGGTGGGTTGGCAGAACATGCCATCCTTCCAATACATTCCAACCTGGGTTGTCTGGAGTGCCGATAGTTCACAAATCATAGCGCGCGCTCACGTGGCTTGGCTCGACGTTCCAGAGAACCGACATCTGGTTCAGTTCAGAATCATGGTACTACCGGAATATCGCCGACAGGGCTGGGCAAGACGATTGCTGGCGTTGATCGTGGATGCAACCCGGCATGAAAACCGTCACACGATGTTTGGAGACACCAGTGAACACGTGCCAGCCGGTACAGCATTCATGGAACGACTAGGTGGGTGTGCAAAAATAATTTGACAAAATCTTATCGCAGAACATCCACTAGCCAGAAGTCCTTGGACAAGACGCCCGCTTTTTCGAGACGTTCCTTGGGCGAAAGGGAATGATCATAGTCTTGTGCGCCGCGCGCCGTCGCATCGACATTGGGGGTGGGTTCATTCGCTGCCACCTCGTCTTTCACATGTCGCCACAGTTGATCTACAAGACCAACAGAATGCTACGCAAACAGGAGGTGAACCACAACGATTCGTGCGGGTAATTCACCCGCATCACCCGTTATTTGGCCAAATCGTTCCCGTACTTCGACCTTATCATCGCCAAGCCGGGGAATCACAAATTGTCATTCCACTCCCAGATGGCACGCAAACCTTCATCGCCGAATCGTGGACGGAACCGGTGGCGGCTTCGCTTCCGACCTCCCCTTCGGTTCCTGAATCACCGACACAGCCCTGGGTGAATGCGACGTCTCTGCTCTCTTTGGCTAAACTGGTAGTTGCCTTCAAGGCAAATCCAGACCCAGAGAGGAGTCCGAGCCATGTCGAGCATCTCACCCCAGCCCGAGACGATCCCTGACTGGGAATCGTTCTCGCCGATCCATCGTCAACAAGTGATTCAACTCTTGGCCGCGTTGGCGTTACACGCAGTCCGACCGTCCCACGACCAAGCCACGAGTACGGAGGAAGGTCATGCATTCCAAAATCACGCCCGACCATCTGGCGCGTCAAGCGATCGTGTATGTGCGGCAGTCGACCTTGAAACAAGTCCTCGAGAACACCGAGAGCACCGAGCGTCAATACGCCCTGGTGGATAAAGCCATCGTGTTGGGCTGGCCGCGCGCGCAGGTCATCGTCATTGATGAGGATCAAGGTCATTCGGCGGTGACCGCGGTCGGTCGCAGCGGCTTTCAGCAATTGGTCAGTGCCATCGGACTGGGACAAATTGGCATCGTCCTGGCACTCGAAATCTCGCGCTTCGCGCGCAGCCAGAGTGATTGGTATCATGTGTTGGAACTCGCCGCGATCTTTCACACCTTGATTGCCGACGAAGATGGCGTCTACGATCCGCAAGATCACAATGATCGGTTGCTGCTCGGACTCAAAGGCACGATTAGTGAAGCCGAACTCTGGTCCATCCGCGCGCGCTTGCAAGGCGGCAAGTGGAACAAAGCGCGCAAAGGTGAACTCGCCTGGTCACTCCCGATTGGCTTGGTGCGCGAACCGGATGGGCGGGTGCGTTTTGATCCGGACCAGCAGGTGCAAACGACCATTCGAACCATCCTGACCCAGTTCCGCACCCTGGGTAGTGCCAGTGCGGTGTTGCGTTACTTTCGCCAACAGGACTTGCGCGTTCCGCGCAGCGTACTAGGCGCGGACGGTCCAGCCCACGTCATCTGGAAAACACCGACCTATGAAGCGATCTATTTGATCCTGACCAATCCTACCTACGCCGGTGCCTATGCCTATGGTCGGCGCAAGAGTGTGCCAGCCGATCAAACGCATACTGTCCCAGCACGTCGCCGTACGCCGCAAGAGGAATGGACCGTCTTGATTCCAGAGGTCTTTCCCGCCTATCTGTCCTGGACAGAATACCTCGAAAATCAAACTCGTTTAGCCACCAACCGCTCGCGTTTTATGCCGGGACCGGGTGCGGTACGTCAAGGCGAAGCCCTCCTGACGGGATTGGTCGTCTGTGCACGCTGCGGACGCCATTTGGCTACCATCTACAACACTGATCCGTGGTATACTTGTTTACGCGCGAAACGTCGGTATGGCGAACCGCAATGCCAATCTTGCAAGGCCGCCCCGATTGATCGCGCGGTAACTGAGTTGTTTTTGCAGGCCACGCAACCCGCCCAGGTCGAAGCGGCCTTGCAAGCGCTTGATCAACTGGAGCAAGAACGTCAACACTTGGACCAACTCTGGCAACAACGCGTGGAACGCGCGCGCTACGAAGCCGAGCGTGCCCAACGCCAATTTGATCGCGTCGAACCCGAGCATCGACTCGTCGCGCGCGAATTGGAAAATCGGTGGAACGTTGCGCTCGCCGAAGTTCAGCGCTTGGAACGGTCCTATGCCCAAGCCCAGCAAGAGCAACTGGCTCCGCTGACTGAAAATGATCGTTTGCTCATTCGTCGTTCGCTCACTGAACTGCCCCAGCTTTGGTACGCGGAGACGACGACGATGGCGGATCGCAAGCGTCTGATCCGGTGTCTCATTCGCGAGGTCGCGCTGGATGGCATCAGCGAACCTGGGACGATCATTGTCCACGTTTGTTGGCATACTGGCGCAACGACGACCGTGCGTGTTCGGCGTCCTCGTTCGACCGATGGTTTGACGACCGATGCGGCAATTCTGGAACAAATGCGTGCTCTGGCACCGACCCACTCGGATGATCAGATTGCTGAAGTGCTCAATGCCCAGCATTTCACGACGCGCTGGGGCAAACCGTGGACGTATCAACGCGTGCATAACCTGCGTGTCCGCAACCACATTCCCAGTGCTTGTCCGATTGTGCCCCGCGGTCAAGACACGCGAGGTGATGGCTTGATCTCGGTGAGTGCCGCCGCGCATTTGCTCGGCGTGTCGCGTGCGACTATTGATGGCTGGGTCCGCCACGGTATTCTGTTCGCCCAACAGATGCCGGGCAAAAATCCGTACTGGCTGCGCGTCAGCCCAGACGATATGGCGCGCTTGACCGCTCAATCTCCAGAACCTGGCTTTGAGCGTCTCCGCGCCGCCACCAAGACCCTGGGTCGAACGGAAGCCCAGCTCTGGGAAGAAGTGCGTGCTGGACGACGCGCCATCCGTCGCATGCGGCGTGAACAACATTGGGAATGGCAAGTTGATGTGTCTGCGGCAGAGAACCAATATGTCTTGCAAAACCAACAGCGTGGGACGCCAGCAAGCGCAATTACTTTGTATCCCACTACATTGGAGGAGCAGTATGAATAGCCAACTTCCATCACGTTCAATTCCGAACAGGCTTTGGGTAACCAGCGGAGTTGAATCCCGAGCGCATGCGCCAGCTCCTGACTCGCATCCGCTGTATGCGGAGAATTCCGATCCAGAAACAAGACGATCTGCCAGCCACGCCAATGCCGTCGGATCTGCGATAGCATCGCTTGAAAGTGCTCTTGATGAAATTCCTCCGACAGGGCATCGATGTAATCGCCGGTCTTGATACTCAGAACGCCCGTGAGGAGCCGCCGCTCATGGCTTCCCAGGATCGGCACACACGCCTGTTGTCCCATCGGTGCCCACATCGCGCGTAAGGGTGGGATTTCGCTAAATCGTTGAGTCCAGAAACAAGATGACGGTGCGCCAGCGCCCTTTGAGCCCCTTTTTAAGCCCCCTTTTGCCTGTCGCCAATACAGCGGACGTTGTGCCAAGACATAGCGGGGACGCTTAAAACGATAACGGAGACGTCGGAGTGCCCGGCGCACGGTCCACGGACTGACGGGTTCCTTCAAGCGTCGTTGCACTTGGTAGCGCAACATGGGCACCGTCCAAACCGGTGAACGATAGTGATAACGAGCGGGTGGTTTGGACAACAACGTGCGAATGATTTCCATCGCCTGCTCTCGTTTGGTGGCGGGACGACCGGGACGCGTCTGATCCCGAATGCGCTCGACCACCGGCAGAGCACGCCGTTCCTTGTACCGTTGAATGATCGCGTAGATGGTTTGACGAACACGTCCCACGCGTTTGGCAATGGAGTCCACGTCTTCCTGGCGGTCTGCGGCCAAGAGGATTTGAGCACGGCGAACTTCGCGCGCATCCGAATGCGAGCGCACCACGCGCTGCAAAATCTCACGGGCGCGCGATGACAACCGAATAAGTCTCATACTGACCTGAGCTTTCTAGTTCTTACCATCGAAAGCATAGATCAGTATTGCGTTTTGTCAAATTACTTTTGCATACCTACTTAGGTGCGCACGCTGGCCTTGCTGCGCATACAAATCAACTCAAGATCGCCGATTTGAATCGGGACCTGGTTCGTCAATGGCAAGAGCGCGCGCAGGAACGCGCTGCTAGTTTCGAGCTGGGTTGTTGGGATAGTGCCTATCCCGAAGAAAATATTCAAGCGGTTGCCGAATTGATGCAAGTGATGAATACGGCGCCGCGCGGCACGCTAGAATTTGAAGACGAACATTTTACGCCGGAACAATTGCGCCAAATCGAAAAAACGATTTTTGCGCGCGGCGATGAACGGCGAACGCTTTATGCGCGTGAAAAGGCAACCGGAAAATTTGCTGGGTTCACGCAAGTTTTATGGAATCCTAATCGCCCGCAGATTCTACAACAATTGGAAACAGGTGTCTTTCCGGAATACCGCAATCTGGGTTTGGGACGCTGGCTCAAAGCGGCGATGTTGGACAAGATATTGCGCGAGCATCCCGAAATCAAATTCGTTCGCACCGGCAACGCCGATTCAAATGCAGCAATGCTCAAAATCAATCACGAACTGGGCTTCAAGCCGTACATGTCAGTGACCGTCTGGCAAGTTGAGGTCGATCAGGTGGAGAGATATCTCCAGTCGCGTTAAGAAAGAGAGGATTTAGATGCTAGACAAGAATCCCCCCGGCTTTGTGGGGCTTGCCCTGAAAGCGATTGTAGCTCATACGATCACTTATGTGTTTGTGGGGATTCCCGTGTTTCTGATATTTAACTATACAGAATCATTCCGATCACCGGAAATGGCATGTTGGATGCGCCCAACCAACGATCCTGTAATCATGGCGGGACCATTAGTTCAGCCGATCAGGGGTTTTATCTTCGCGCTGGCTTTTTTCCCAATTCGAGAAATACTCTTTGGCAAGAAAAATGGCTGGCTGATCACATGGTGGCTCTTGGTCGCTTTGGGAATTCTCTCAACTTTTGGACCAGCTCCAGGATCAATCGAGGGAATGGTGTATACAATTCTCCCAGTATCCATGGCGACATACCTGGAAATAGTTCTTCAATCATTTTCGTTTTCCATCCTGCTTTTTTATTGGATTACTAATCCAGATAAAAAATGGCTCGGTTGGCTAATGGGTGTTGTGTTTGCAATTCTAATGCTCCTCATAGTAATCGGTCTAGTGACAACGTATGGTGCTTGATGCAGTATGAACCAATGATAGAATCCAAATTCTTTCGCTGGCAAGTGACAAAAGTCATTGAGTTTGGTAGATGGCAGAGCGAGCGCCGATCGTTGCGCAAACGACTGGCAAGGTAGCAGGAGGTGGGAAAATGAATGCAAAAACCAGGGTCACTTTATCGCCCGAGCAGGAGACCCTGCTCATCGTGCTGTACGCCAAGGCACAGCCGGAGAACCCATTGTTCTTTGATTCTCGGGCTCGGGATATACTCAACCAAGTGGATTATGACTTTACTCGGCTGCGCGTGCCCTACAAAACTGTCGTGCTGGTCTGTCAACGCACGAAAAAACTAGATGCTGTTACGAGTGCGTTTCTAGCTGAGCATCCCGATGGAGTGATTTTGCATCTGGGTTGTGGTTTGGATAGTCGCTTTTGGCGAGTGGACAACGGTCACGTCGAATGGTACGACTTGGACATGCCACCGGTGATCGAACTGCGCCAACGATTTTATGCGGCTCATGACCGCTACCACTTGATCGCTTCTTCGGTGACTGATTTGGAATGGATGAATCAAGTTACGGTGGCAAGTCGCCCCGTACTCGCGGTGGCTGAGGGTTTGTTGATGTACTTGAGCGAAGTCGACGTCAAACGACTGTTTCTCCAATTGCGGGAGACATTCCCAGGTTGTCGTCTAATCGCCGATGTTTTCAGTCGATTAACGGCGCGCTCAGCACTCCGCCACTCATCGCTCAAGCAAACCGGCGCAAGTCTCGGTTGGGGCATTGACGATCCGAGGGATGTAGAGAATTGGGCACAGGGTATTCGCCTCTTGGAGGAGTGGTATTTTAGCCAGGACCCAGATTTGGATCGGCTCAATCTTGGCTATCGTCTGGCTTACAAGTTGGCGGGGTCTTTCAATATCGTTCGGCGAGCACACCGCATCGTGCACTATCAACTGTGAATCTCGCAGTTGGCAACGTACCAACGGAACTTGGTATGAGATACCTCACACTATTGTTATTGTTTGCCTCAATAAGTTTGGCTGCTTGCAGTGCCGCGGTGTCCGCGCCAACAATCACACCCATACCCGCGAACCTTTACAGGATTATTGATGTCACCGTCGTCGAGGTGGAAAAAGGGATTGCTGTTCCCGGACAAACCGTCACGATTGTAGGAGATCGGATTGAAAAGATCGGTACGCAAACAGAGCAAGTCCCAGATCAAGCCAGAATAATCAATGGTCATGGGCTCTACCTGATGCCCGGCCTCGTCGATGCGCACGTGCACTATTTCGAAGCACCTATATATGGGCGCCTGATGATTGCCAATGGTGTCTTGCTCGTCCGAGACATGGGCATGACAAACCGATACATCTTGAAACTGCGGGATGAGTTAAACCGGGGTGAAACGCTGGGACCAGAGATGATTGTCGCTGGTGCGATTCTTGATGGATCTCCGCCTGAAATTCCATCTATTTCAATAAGCATCAGTACGCCCGACGAAGGCCGGGCAGCGGTACGCAAACAGGCCGCTGCAGGCGTGGACATGATCAAGGTCTACAGCGCCCTCGACAAAAAAGTGTTCCTGGCAATCGTCGATGAGGCGAAAAAACTCGGTCTCAAGACGGTCGGCCACGTACCCGAGTCGATCTATATCGAAGATGCGGCGGTGGCTGGTCTGCAAAGCAGCGAACACTTTTTTGGCTTTGATAAAGTCATCGCCAAACTGTTGGGTGAGCCGGTCAAGTTAACTTACGCTGGCTCGGGATCGGAGGCGCGCTATTTGTTGCGCCTGGATGAAGTGAACCCGCAGGCATTGCAAGATTTCTATCAGCGATTGCGTGCGAGTGGTATAACGATCGATCCGACTGTGGTCGCACACAAGGACCATCCAAATGTAAATACACTCGAGGTCCAGAATCTACCGAGAGGTGAATATATCTCGCCAAACCTTCTATCCTTGTGGAAATCAATGTGGGCTGGAACAAGCGGGTTCTCAGACTTGTTCTGCCAAAACTGGTCGCAGATGGTCAAGGGGATGAACAAGGCAAAGATCCCGCTGATGATAGGGACCGACGTAACGGTTCCCGGCATCATCCCTGGCTATTCGGTCCACGAGGAAATGGTGATCTGGCAGGAGGCCGGCATCCCGGCAGCAGATGTATTGCGCAGTGCAACCATCGTTCCTGCACGGTTTATGGGTTTGGATAAACGACTCGGTACAATTGCCGAGGGCAAGACCGCTTCGATGGTACTCGTCAGAGCGAATCCGTTGGACGATATCCGCAACGCAGAAAAGATCGAAGGGGTGTTTCTGCGTGGACGCTATTTTAGCCGCCATGGCCTCGATCAACTTCTGGAAGAAGCCAAACGCTTGGCTCAGAAATAAACCAAGTAGTTGGTTTGAGCAACGGTAGGCGATAAAGGAGGCAAAATGACCATCGACACAATGAGTACGAATTCCTCGACAGTCAAGCGCGGCGTCGCGCGTTGGTTCATCCGCGAAATCGTTGGCACGGTGATGGCGGGCGTGATCTTGTTCTGGGGCGCGGGGAATTGGAACTGGGTCTGGGGCTGGGCAACGGTCGTCACGATTGCGTACTATGTTTTTGGAACCGCCTTCGTGCTCTTGCCCAAAAACCCGGCTCTGCTCGCCGAGCGCACCGGTCCCAAACACGGCGCTAAAAAATGGGACACGTTGATCATGATTGCGGTCGGAACCATCATCTTGATCATCTACATCGTGGGCGGCTTGGACGCACGCAATGGTTGGACGAGTGATTTTCCGGCGTGGGCGCAAATCATCGGCGTGGCGCTCACATTGTTGGGCTATACTCTCGCGCTGTGGGCAATCGCCGCGAACGCGTTCTTTTCGTTGATCGTCCGCATCCAAAAAGAACGCGGACACACGGTTGCGACTGGCGGACCGTACCAGTTTGTGCGCCACCCAGGTTACGTGGGCACGATTCTCGCGTACATCGGTACGCCGATGATGCTCGGTTCAAATTGGGCAATCCTTCTTGGCGTCATTACCGCGATATTGATCATCGTACGGACGGCGCTTGAGGACAAGACTTTGCTCGCCGAACTCGACGGCTATAAAGAGTACGCCGCGCGCGTGCGCTATCGTTTGTTGTCGGGTGTGTGGTAGCATTCAAACACTCGATAGAGTTGGAGGGATTTCAAATGTCGCACGAAAATTATGCCTCGCGCACACCGCAACTGATGAAGAGTTTTGACAGAGCGATTGCTCTTGCCAAACCAATCCTGATTGCTCGCTATGGCGAAGCAGAAGCCGATGCCTTGATGCGCGAGTCGCGTCAAAAGTACCACGCCCTCATCCCACAAATTCCCTATATCGGCAACCACAATCCTCTGCTGGATGTGTTCTTTTTCCCAGCCAGTCGGCACCTGGGAATATACAAAGCATTTCGGGAACACGGCAAGACGGTCGAGGAAGTGGGACGGCTGGTCTACGAAATTGGCGAAGCAGAAATCAGGTCGTTCCCAGGTTTGGTACGTCGAGCGATTGGGATTCTGTGGTTCTCTCGTTGGTTCACAAACCGAGCGCAAAAACGCGCGGCACAATCCAGGGAGCACCCGTATCCTGGCGGTTATGTCGTGGCGTTCGTGTCAGGGGACGGCAAAGAGTTCGACTATGAATTCGATTATATCGAGTGCGCGGTCTTGAATTTCTACCGACAGCAAGGCGCGGCAGAGCTGGTTCCATATCTTTGCGCCATCGACAAGATCGCGAGCGAGTTGCTGGGATGGGGCTTGCGCCGCACGATGACTCTAGCCGAAGGCGGCGCCAAGTGCGATTTCCGATTTAAAAAGGGCGGCAAGACCTGTGTGCCGATACCACAATCGTTAGAGGGTTACGCCAATCGCGAGAGAGTAAAAACGTCAAACGCTAGTTCTCTCACCAGGGAATACATTCTTGTCGCTGTTCTGGGCGCGATGATTGGCGGACTTGTCGTAGCACTCGCTACGAAAGCCATTCCGAAAATACTTGCCCAAACAATGGCTCAGTTTATGCAAAAGATGATGGCGCAAATGCAAGCAAACGAGCACGCGCCATCGGAGATATGAAAACGGATGATGATTGGCTTTGGCAAAGCCAACATTTGACTTTTGAACGAAGGCAAAAGTAATGAACATCGCCTGGAGAAAAGTTTGGCGCGAATTGTTCGACAACAAGGTGCGTACGATGCTGGTTGTGCTTTCCATCGCCGTCGGTGTGTTCGCGCTGGGCTTGGTCTTTAATCTGCGCGATACTTTGCAAACGTGGATGCTGGACGACTATCGCTTATCGAATGCGAGCCATCTCTTGATTCGTATGATTCCATTTGAGCAGTACGTCGTCAAGTTGTTCCAACGCGAGTTTGAAAATACGGAAATCGAATCCCAGGTTTCTTTGTCGATTCAATGGCGAATGGAAAACGAAACCATTTGGCGCGATGCATCGCTTGTCGCCAAGCCCAATTATGCGGCACAGCGCGTTGACCGCATTGAATTGCAGAGCGGCGAACTGCCAACTGGACGAGCGCTCGCCGTCGAAAGATGCACCGCCGAAAAATATGGCATCATACTTGGAACGAATCTGGTCGTACGCGTGGGTGATACCGAACGCACATTGCCCGTCACAGGAATCGTGCGCCGCTATAACACCGTACCGCCCGATTTTGGCGGCTCGTTGTGGTTTTATACGACGCCAGAGACCATCACATCGTTGACGGGACAAGAGGGTTTGAACCAAATCGCGATTCGTCTGCCATCACCGAGCAATCAAAATGTGACTCGAGTCATCGAGTGGTTCTTCGAGCGAATGCGACAATCGAATATGATGCTTGGCATCTGGACAGCTACGCCCGCGCATTTTGCTCAGAATGCGGTGGATTCTGTTCTGGCAATTCTGACTGTGATGGGCACGCTGGCATTGGCATTGAGCGCATTCTTGATTACGAATACGATGAGCGCGATTATCGCGCAACAGGTTTGGCAGATCGGTGTGATGAAAGCGATTGGCGCGACCTTCAATCGCATCGTTCAAATTTATTTGTTGACGGCGCTCATCTATGGTGGACTCGCGTTGGTGTTGGCGATTCCGCTGGCGGCGATTGTGGCGTACTCGATCGCGAGCAGTGTCGCGACGCTTGGCAATATTCCCATCGGCGAATTTCGCGCGACGCCTTTTGCGATTGGATTGCAAGTGATCGTCGGATTGCTCGTGCCGATACTCGCAGCGCTGATTCCCGCGATCAACGGCGCGCGCATCACACCGTGCCAAGCGATGGTCAGTCATGGTTTGAACGGCGGATACGCGCCCAGCATTCTGGACCGATTATTTTCGACGCTGCGATTTTTGTCGCGTCCGATGATGCTGAGTTTACGCAACACCTTTCGCCGCAAAGCGCGCGTTGCGCTAACATTGTTGACGCTCATACTCAGCGGCGTGATGTTCATCGCCGTCGTCAGCACGAGCGCTTCACTCGATAATACGATTGCATTGCAAGTACAAGAGTACGGTTACGATGTGATGGTGTGGCTAGAGCGACCATTGCGCGCAATCCAATCGATTGCCGCAACTGAAAATGTTGTGGGTGTTGCGGGCGTTGAGGTGTGGTCGGATGAGGGCGGGATGATGACGACCCAGGATGGCATCGAGTTTTATGCGCGTCTGTTCGGTCTACCGCCTGATTCGACGATGTTCAAGCCGCGCATCGTTCAGGGACGTTGGTTGAAACTTGATGATGAATTTGCAATTGTCATCAATCGCAAAGCCGCGCTGGATCGCAATATTCAAGTCGGCGATAAACTGACGTGGAAGTTCGATCCCAAGAAACGCCCGTGGACGGTTGTTGGCATCCTTGTCGATCCAAGCGATTATGGTACGAATTGCTTTGTGCCAATCAATGCATTAGCAACGATGAATGGATTTGTAGGACGCGGCAGAATGATCGCGGTGCAAGGAACCCAGCATGATGTGGCAAGCCAGAAAATTCTCGTCGAGCGATTGCGTGATGCGCTGGAGACTGCGAATCTCAAAGCTGTGACCATCGATGCCGCCAATGAAAAGGGTGGGCAAATTCGCTCGCAATTCGACATCGTCGTAGCGATGTTGTTGACGATGACCATGCTCGCGGGAATTGTTGGAAGCATTGGTTTGATGGGCATGCTCTCGATCAACGTCGTCGAGCGCACGCGCGAAATCGGCGTGATGCGCGCCATCGGCGCAACGCCCTTCGCCGTGATTCGATTATTCATCGGCGAAGGAATCGTCGTGGGTGTGTTGAGTTGGTTGATTGCGGTGCCGCTCAGTTATCCGATAGCGTGGATCCTGGGCGACACAGTGGGCAATCTATTGCTCCAGACGCCGTTGGATTTTGTGTACTCGCGCGGGGGCGCAATCGAATGGTTACTGATCGTGATCGGATTATCCACACTTGCCAGTTTGCTACCCGCGTTGCGCGCATCGCAATGGAGTGTGCGCGAGACGTTGGCGTATGAATGAGAAAGACAGAAAGCGAAGGAGGGCGTATGTCGAATCAACCAACCTTCTTTGAGTTTGCTGCTGAGGTGGGTCTCACCAATCCCGCGTACAGAAAATTCGTGAAAGAAGTCCGTGAGAATGAGATCACGCCCGCGAACCTCGAAGAGTACTTTGGATACGGGTTGTACGTTGGGCGCAAATAGTATCCAGATATTTGATTTGTGGAGAATCAGAAATGCGTATCACGATTACAGCCATTGGCTCGCGCGGCGACGTGCAACCATGCGTCGCGTTGGGCATCGGATTGAAGCGGGCTGGCTATCAAGTCCGCATCGCGGCGTATGGACTCTTGGCCGATTTTGTGCGCCGTCATGATCTGGAGTTTGCGCCCATCACAGGCAATCCGCGTGAGGCGATGGAAACACAGGCGGGACAAGCGTGGCAAGCGTCAGGCGAGAACGCGGTGAAATTTATTCGTGGGATTCGGAACCTGGCAACTTTTGAACAGCTCAGGCAATCGCTGGACGATACCGTCGATGCGTGTCGCGGCACCGATGCAATTCTCTATTCGGTGATGGGCGCGGCTGGGTATCACGTCGCTGAAATGATGCGCATTCCCAGTCTGTATTTGTTGTTGCAACCATTGACACGTTCGCGCGAAACACCTTGTCTTTTTGCGCCAACCCTGCCGCTCGGCGGTAGTTACAAATGGTGGACATATATTGTATACGAACAACTCCTTTGGCAAATGGTTCGTGTGCCCATCAATCAGTGGCGGCGCGAATCACTCAAATTAAAACCGTTGCCGTTGCGCGGTCCATTCGACGGACTGTACAAAAATAACGAGCCATTCATTTACGGTTTCAGTCGCTATGTTGTGCCCCGTCCCAACGATTGGCCCCCCGAACATCACATCACGGGCTATTGGTTCTTGGACGATGCAAACGATTGGTCACCGCCATCTGACTTGAGCGATTTCCTGGCTCGCGAACCGAAACCGATTTACATCGGCTTTGGCAGTATGAGCGGTCACAGCGCACGACGACTGGCAGACCTGTCTATCGAAGCGGTCACATTGGCGAATCAGCGGGCAGTGTTGCTCGGCGGTTGGGCGGCGGCGCACGAACGCGATCTGCCATCGCACATTTACGCCATCGATTCTGCGCCGCACGATTGGTTGTTTCCGCGTGTCGCGGCAGTTGTGCATCACGGCGGCGCAGGGACGACGGCGGCAGGGCTGCGCGCGGGGTGTCCATCGGTGATTCTGCCTTTTATGGGCGATCAACCGTATTGGGGACAACGTGTTCACGTGCTTGGCGTTGGACCCAAACCCATCTTGCCAAAAGAGTTGACGGCTCGACGATTGGCGGATGCGATCACACGCGCAATCACAGATGAAGAAATGAAACAACGCGCCGTCGCGTTGGGCGAAAAGATTCATGCGGAGGATGGCGTGGCGCGCGCGGTGGAACTTGTGCGTAGGTATGTGGAAAGATAGGATTATGCACGTCTATATCGTCTTTTGTCATCCCAGCAAAAAATCATTTACGTTTTCAGTGTTGGAATCGTTTGTCGCTGGATTACGGGAAGCAGGACACACTTTCACCATCGGCGATCTGTACGAAATGAATTTCCAGTCCGATATGGATTTGGAGCAGTACAATCGCGAGACGAGTTTCGAGCCATCCTTGCCAGTTCCCGACGATGTTGCAACGGAGCAAGCCAAGATCGCGCAAGCCAATGCGTTGGTGTTCATCTATCCCGTTTGGTGGAGCGATTGTCCAGCTAAGCTCAAAGGATGGTTTGATCGAGTATGGACGTTTGGATATGCCTACACCTATGAAAGCGACGGACACAAATCATCGCATATCGGAATTGCCAAGGCACTGGTGATCTGTCCTGCGGGGCATCCCGTTGAGCATTTGGAAGAGACTGGGATTGCGCAGAGTATGCGGCGGATTATGCTCGATGACCGGCTTGGAGGCGTGGGTATCGAAAACGCCAAGATGGAGATACTGGGGGGAATGGTAGACCAAGACCCAAAAGTGCGTGAGAGAAATCTCAACCGGGCAAATGAGTTGGGAAGGATGCTCTAAGAACAAGGAGAAATTCCAATGTCAGTGCTAGACCAAATTGCGTACTTTCGAAATCGGCGCGATGAAGTTCCCAATCAGGAACTGGCGCGCCAGTTGGCAAAGACAAAGAATCACAAAGGGATTCAGGAAATCGCCGAGAACCTGGGACACAAGAACAAGAGTGTGCGCAGTGATTGTCTCAAGGTGCTGTACGAGATTGGTTATCCCGCGCCAGAACTGATCGCCGACTATTGCAGCGATTTTCTCGCCTTGCTGAAAAGCAAAGATAATCGAATGGTGTGGGGCGGAATGATTGCGCTCGCGACGATTGCGGATTTGCGCGCGAAAGAAATCTGGACGCGCATTGACGACGTTATCGCGACAGTGGAAAACGGCACGTTGATTACGGTTGTGTGGGGCGTGAAAACACTCGCGCGCGTGGCAGCAGCCGACAAATGCTATCGCAAGAAAATTTCTCCGATCCTATTTGCGCAAATACGCAAAAGTCTTGCGCGTGATGTGCCGCTCCAGGCGGAGAGTATGGTCGTCGCGATAGACGACAACAATCGCCAAGAGTTTCTGGCTGTGCTCGCAAGTCGGCAGAAAGAACTGACAACCGCCCAAGCCGCGCGACTCAAAAAGCTGCTGAAAAATCTATCGTGATGCGATGCATTTGGACCAAACTGAAAGCAGAGAGCAAGCCCCCGAGCAGGTGCTTGGGGGCAATCGAGACGATCATCCGCGCTACGCTTCAATCGGCAGATAAAGGTCAAAGACGAACTGCTCTAGATCTTTTGCCGTCCAGTTGCGTAGATGCTCCAGCCATTGATGATGTCCACATTGATATGGACTCGCTTCACGCCATGCGACGAGTTGCTTCCACACCTCGCCGATGCGGCTCAAGCCGGTAAAGCGCGTGACGGCGTAAGTTCCACCGGCAAATTGTTTGATCGTCACATCGCCTTCCGGCGTCGTGTCGGCATCGACCTTCATCCAAATCTCATAGCCATAGTTCGGACTGCCGGGCGAGGGATCGGGGTTATTGAACCCGAAAGTGGGATGGTGTTCCGGGTCATCGTAAAAACCCTTCGCCTTTGCCCAGGTAGTCATCTTGCTCGATGCGATGCCTTCCGGCTCCTTGCCGAATCCATACGTGCAAGCTACCGTCATCGGTTCTAGTTTGACGATTCGCACATCCAGTTTGCTCATTCGGTTTGCTCCTTTCGTATTGTCGAACTCATTCTAGCTGAAATCTCCTGACATCTCCTGTCAGTGATTTGTAGTATGATGGAAGACGACGGAAAGGAGTAGCGATGCGTGCAGATCGATTGTTAGCTTTGCTGATGTTGTTGCAAACCCGCGGACCGCGCCGCGTGACCGCGCAGGCGTTGGCAACCGAACTCGAAGTTTCGGAACGAACGATTTATCGCGATGTGGATGCGCTCAGCGCGGCTGGCGTGCCGATATACGGCGAGGCCGGTCTCGACGGCGGCTATGCTCTGCTCGACAGCTATCGCACGAATCTCACCGGCTTGTCGGCTGGCGAAGTGCGCGCGCTGTTTATGCTCAGCATTCCCGCGCCGCTCGCCGACCTCGGCGTAAGCCAGGAACTAAAATCGGCGTTGCTCAAACTGACTGCCGCATTGCCCGCCGCACGCCAACCCGACGAAGAATATGTGCGGCAGCGTTTCTATCTCGATTCGGTCGGCTGGCAGCGCGACGAAGAAGCCGTGCCGTTTTTGAAAACGATTCACCAAGCCGTGTGGGAAAATCGCAAACTGCATTTGACCACGCGTGCGTTTGCAACCCAGATTCAAAAAACGGTTGCCCCGTACGGTCTGGTCGTCAAAGCGGGCGTGTGGTATCTGGTGTGCGCGGTGCACGATCAAATTCGCGTGCATCGCATTTCGTACTTGATCGATGCGCGGCTCGCCAACGAAACGTTCGAGCGTCCCGCCGATTTCGATCTCGCCGCGTACTGGCAAGCATCGTGCGCCGAACGCGAACAGAATCGTGCGACCTTTATCGCGCGCGTGCGCGTCGCGCCGAATTTGGTACCGGGCTTGCCGCGCTACTTTGGCAATAGCATCCGCGAAAAAATCGCGAATGCAGACAATCCCGACGCTGAGGGTTGGCTCACGCTCGAACTCGCTTTCGAATCATTCGAAGCCGCGCGGGATCGCATGCTGGCGTTTGGCAGAGCGATCGAGGTGATCGAGCCATATTCTTTGCGTTGCAGTGTTTTGGATTTCGCCGAACAAATCGTTGCGCTGTACAGCGAGGCGGAAATGAAGGAGTAGATGAGATGCAACCAGAGCTTGCCAGCAAAATCGAAAACGCCGACATTCCGTCGGAACTCAAACACGCGCTGACCGATGTGGCGCAAAGCATCGATGCCTTGTCGTCGACGTTGCCTGCCAATCCAGGTCGCCGGATGCGCCACTTTTTCGAGCAATTGGTTAGCGAAGCAACCGACGTGAGCGTAGACACGCATTGGTGGGAATCCACTTGCGATTTCATCATCAAAAATGCGCAAGCTCGCGATGCAGTCGGACAAGCCGCCGTGGCAGCCGTCCACAAATTACAACCCATGCTACGCGAGCGACTCGGACCGTACGAGCATGTCACTCTGCGTGAGATTACGGCTGACACAGTGTTTAGAATTTGCCTGCTCAGCGATACACTTACCGAACCAAAGAAATATTTTGTCGCGCCCAATGCAATCTCGCTGGCGCAAGCACATTTCAACAAATATGCATGGTTCCGCGCAATCTATGCTGGCAAAGCACCGGTCGGCTTTATGATGATCATCGACGATCCCGATACACCAGAGTATTTCCTTTGGCGTCTGATGATTGCCGAACCGTTTCACGGACGCGGCTACGGTCGCCAGGCGATTCAACGTTTGGTCGAGTACGTCAAGACGCGCCCCAATGCCAAAGAACTCCTCGTGAGTTGCGGACAAGGCGAAGGCAGCCCGGAAGGTTTCTATCTGAAACAAGGATTTGTACCGACGGGCGAAATTGTTCACGATGAGATCGTTCTGCGAACGGTTTTGACGAGCGAGGAGAAAACGCAATGAACGGGGAGACCAATGACCGTCTGACAGTCGAGCAAATCATAAACGATTCGATTGGCTGGGCACTGACGAAAAACAAAACGCGCCTGTTCGACATTATGGCACACGACGACGATTTCTTCATCTTTCATCCCGATTCGAAAAGCACCATCATCGGCTTTGAAGCGTTCCGACAACTCGCCGAACGCGCGTGGATGAGCGATGCGTTCAAAGCAACCGATTTTGCGATTCGCGATCTGCGTCTTCAATTTTCCGAATCCGGT
>JACRMI010000122.1 GCA_016215025.1 Chloroflexota bacterium | reverse complement strand
AACGCAGCGCCGACTCCAAGTCCTGTATCGGTTTCGGCATCATCCACGGCGGTGTCTCAAAGAATTGGAACGTCAATGGGCGGAAGCCGTTCGCCGCAAACCTTAAAAAACTTGTAGGTGGAATTTTGCGGTTACTGATTACTATTGACCGATTGAGCATTTTGGCGTAAGCTGTCAGCATCGCAGTCGATTGCGACGAGGCAATCGCGGCAAGACTGGAAACCTGTGCGACAAGTCAAGCGCATTATGAATGGCGCGAGAGAATTCTCTCTCGCGCCGTTTTGTTTTCTAATGCCAAAGGTGCATACTACTGTTCCCCGCATCAATTTATTCATGGAGGATGACAATGAAGACCAAACAAGCACGCCACCACCTGTACCACCTAGCACATCGGCTTACTTTTTCCGCGATCTTGGTTTTTGCCGTCGTGTTGGGTTTTTCTTTTCCGGTCGCGCACGCCGCACCGCATACTGCGGTTCTGAGCGACAATCTGTCCCAAGCGTATTTGGATGTGGCTTATGTCGCGACCGTCTCTACGGATGGTAATCCATACTGGGCGGCACAGTCATTTACCACCCAATCATCCGATTACGTCATTACCTCGGTAGCATTGCGTTTGTCCAAAACATCTGGTACGAGCGGTACCTATGCGGTTCAAATCTACACGGTCAGCGGCGGGAAACCGGGAACCAAAGTCGCGGATGTTGCGGCGAACGCAAATGCGGGTACCCTCAGTGATTTCACACCGGGTAGCTCTAGCCCAATTGTTTCCTTTACTGGATTGAGTATTGCACTCAGCCCAAGCACAAGCTACTATTTGGTTGTTCGTCCGATGACGCTTTCAGGAATGGTTACCTGGGACTATACCAATTCTACATCGGGCATAGGTTTTCCTTCCAATTTTAGTGGCTCACAAAATAATGGCGTTACTTGGAGTGATCCAGCGACAGATATGCCACAACAGATGCAGATTGTGGCAGATGTGCCACCGTGTATCTCAACGGGTTCGACGGCATGGAGTTCAAGTGGAACTTGGTCATGCGGACATGTGCCGAATGGAACTGAGCAAGTGACAATTTCCACCGGGCACACAGTCTTGCTCACTGGTAATGTAACGCAAAACAGCGCATTGACGCTCAATGGCGATGTGAACACCACGGCGAGTTACGTGCTAACACTCGGCTCAAGCGCAAGTGTCACCGGCGCGGGCGATGTGATCGGCACGGTGCGGCGCACGAATCCTGGGACGGGTTCAGCGTTGCAATTCAACAATCGATACACGACGATCAACTTTGCGACAGCGCCCACGCAAATGGATCTCAAGCTGACCAAATCGGCTCCAAGCGGATTAGATCGCGCCATCGGTCGCTATTACACACTGACGCCAACCGGCAGCGTGAGCGCGACGATTCAGTTGGCGTATCTGGCGGGCGAAGTCCCTGGTGCGCCATTCAACGAAGTGAACAATGCCTTGTGGCGCTACAACGGCAGCCGCTGGGTGTTGCAAGGTGGAATGGTCAACACAACCAATCACTATGTTTCGCTCGCGGGCGTCGACACTTTTTCCGATTGGGCACTGAGCGATAGCGGCTCACCCACCGCGGTGACACTTGCCTCGTTCAAAGCGAATGCGCCGTCGTTCGATCTCGGCGCATGGCTGAGGAGTTGGTTCAATCGCTGAGCTACCCATTCAATCAACCCAATTGTGCAGGGCAAGTCTCCTCGGCATCGTAGCTGCCGCGCTTGCCGCGCAAATCGGAGATTTGCGTTACATTCTCAAAGGAGCAAACCATGAATGACCCTCAAACGGAACTTGAAATGATCGAAGAGAAAAAAGAATATGAACCGCCTGCGGTTATCTATCGCGCCAGTCTCGAAGCGACAGCAGGGGCTTGTTCCACCAGCCCACCCGGCAAAGCTACCGCCGGTTGCTCGGTGACATCGAGCTGAACGGCTCATCTGAACTAAACCTGGAAGGTCGCGCCTCCGTCGGAGGCGCGACCTTCCAGGTTTAGTTATGTGTTTTGCAATCTGTTCCTCGCCATGTTATACTGCGCCAACGGAACGAATAGATCATTTTTTCGCGGAGGAAAACATGGCGCTATTCGACAAGATCATTCAGCAAACGACCGAACGTCTCTACGAAGACGAACGGATGCGCTCGAATTTTACCGACGACGAAGCCAAGATCGTGTTGGGCTGGGCGCAAAACTGGATCACGTCCCAGGTTCGCACCGCCAAGACCGAAGCGCAGGCGCAGCAGATCGCGCAGAGCGAATCGACACGCGTGCGCCAAACAGTCGGCACGCTGAATACGCTCGCAGCAAAACCAGGCGCGCTAAATTTGAACCAAGCGATAGCAGCACTTGAACCACAGGTTAAACTTCAACAGGCGATGCCACGCGAAAAGGTCTTCAAACTCCTGACGGAGTGGGTCACTCTGCTGTGGAGGAATCCATGAGCTTTTCCACCAAGATGCTCTTAATCAGTGCGGTTGTGATTATCGGCATCTGTCTTATCATCGGAATCATTGGCGTCATTCTGCTTCTGCCTCCCCAAACCAGCGGAGCCACACCGCCGCCCGTTACTTCCGCGCCAGGCAATTCGTGGTATCAAGTCTATTTCACCTCGCCGATCTTTCCCGACAAAATAGCCGATCATCACGGCGGACTCGACGAAAACCTCACGGCATTCATCAACACCGCCCAGACCAGCGTCGATATGGCGATCTATCAGCTCGATCTGCCCAACGTCACGCAAGCAATTCTCGATGCGAAAAAACGCGGCGCGACGGTGAGGGTTGTTACCGACATTGATATTCTCAACGATGCGAAGGAAAACCCGTCGTTCAAACAATTCCAAGCCGCGGGCATCACCGTCATTGGCGGAAATACCAGCGGCATTATGCACAACAAGTTTGTGGTGGTCGACAAGGCGGCGGTGTGGCTCGGCTCGTGGAATTTTACAACCAACGATACGTATCGTTACAACAACAACGGCTTGTCGATTCAATCAAAAGAATTGGCGCAAAACTATACGGCGACCTTCGAGAAAATGTTCGTCGATAAAAAATTCGCAGGGCAGCGTAAAGCAGGCGGCACGACATCCAAACTGACGATCAACGGCATCACCATTGAGAATTATTTTGCGCCGGAGGATAAAGTCGTCGATAAGATCGTGCCGCGCCTCCAAGCCGCTGGGCAGAAAATCGATTTCATGGCGTATTCGTTCACCGAGGATAAAATCGGTCAAGCGATTCTGGCTCGCGCGGGAGCGGGCGTCACGGTGCGCGGCGTCTTTGAGAATACCGGATCCGAAACCCAGTTCAGCGAATATTCCGGAATGAAAAAAGCCGGGCTGGATGTTTGGCAAGATGGCAATCCGTACTTGATGCACCACAAGGTGTTTGTCATCGACGACAAGACCGTGATCCTAGGCTCTTTCAATTTTTCTGTGAACGCAAATACGGATAACGACGAAAATCTCCTTATCGTCGACGATCCGGCACTGGCGGCGCAATTCACCGCCGAGTTCGGGCGAGTCTACGCGACCGCCAAAAATCCACCAAAGAAATAGTGAACAGTGGTCAGTGGACAGTGAACAGTTGTTGACTGTCCACCGTCTACTACCCACTACCCACTGATTAATGCTTACAAGAAGAGAATTTCTCCAACTCAGTGCGACCTTCATCAGCGGCGCACTCGTATCCGCTTGTGGTCGCTCACTAGCAATTCCTACCGCAACCACAGTTCCATCCGCAACGCCGACGTTTACATCGACACTGACGCCGACCATTACGCACACACCTACCGCCACATCGACCGCGACCCTTACGCCCGTACCCACAGCGACGTTGACGCCAACTGCAACCAGTACGCCCACCCCCAATTTTGTCACCGTTCGCGGCGATCAATTCTATTATCGCGGCAGCGTGTTTCCGATTCGCGGATTCAATTACTATCCGCGCTTGCATCCCTGGCGCACGTTCAACATCGGCGAATGGGAACCCGCGACGACGGAACGCGAATTGAAATTGGGCGCATCGCTCGGTGCGAATGTCGTTCGCATCTTTGTCGATTACAATTTTTCGATTGACCTCAAGACGCCGCAGCCGACGCCGACCTTCTTTGCGCCGCTCGAAGCGTATATCAAGAATGTGCGTGAGTGTGTCGATATCTGCGGTCGGCTGGGTCTCAAAGTGATTCTCACGCTGTTCGATAGTTTGGACTGGGCGATCTATCAGCCGCAGAATCGCTGGATCGCCGAAGAGTATTTAAAGCTTATCGTGCCGCCATTCGTCAACGATCCGCGCCTCTTGTGTTGGGATTTGCAAAATGAACCCGACCGTGCCATTGTGGCGGCGGGTGCAAATGTTGTCATTCCATTCTTCCAACGCTTGTCATTGCTGACGCGAGCGTTGGACCCGAAGCAACTGCAAACCATCGGCTGGATCGATCGCGCACGCGGAAAATATTTCCCTGACCTGGACAACTATCTCGACTATTATTGTTTCCACTTTTACGACAAAGCCAGCAATCTGGCTGACCTCGTGCAAATGTACAAAACGAAAACGCGCAAGCCGATCATGTTGCAGGAATTCGGTTTGGCAACCGGTGGTCCGGGCGCTAATGGAGCGAATACCGAGCAAGACCAGGTCAATCACTACGAAACCGTCCTCAATACACTCGACGCGAATGGACTCTGCGGGTCGGTATTCTGGTGCTTGAATGATTTTCCGATCGGGCTGGCGGGCAATCCACCGATTCAAACCGATTCACCCGAGAATCATTTCGGCGTGTTTCGACTCGATTATTCCGAAAAGCCGGTAGCGACCTGGTTGCGTAATCGGTGGGTCAACTCTAAAACGACCGCGAGCAATAAACCGTGAATTACATCGTCGATCCTGCGTCATGTCTCCAACTTGCGCTGATCCGGCATGGCGAGTCGCAATTCAATCGCGATGGCACCGGTGGAAGCGATTCGCCGTTGACCGACCTGGGAATCGAGCAAGCGCGGCGCTTGGGACCCTGGCTCGCGGCGAATCTCCCTATGGTCGCGCTTTATTCCAGCACGATGCGGCGCGCCACACAAACGGCGGAACAAATCGCGCCACACTTGCATTTGCCTATTCAGTTCGATTCCGATTTGATCGAAGCGGATTTTGATATGGGGCAATCGCTGCACCAGTTTTCCGATCCGGCGAGCGCAATCGGCGGACAAGCGTTTACACTTGAACGCATGACGCCCGCGTACATTGATTTTCAATCGCGCGTGGTCAATGCCGTTCGCAAAATTGTCTGCGCGCATAATATTGGCACAATAGCGATTGTGACCCACGGCGGCGTGATCGCCACGCTCATTCGCACGATCTTTGGCGCGCACCAAGTCTCGGTCTATTCGGAAAACACGAGCGTGCTTTTGTTGCGGTGGATGAATCAGCGCTGGTATCTAGTTTATTCCAATTGCATCGAGCATTTGCGGCGATGACAAATGAACAAATAACAGAGGGTGTCGATCCATCCTCCAATTTCCAACTTTCAACTCCCGACCTCCAACGTCTAATTTCTTCCAAGCGCGTGGTTGCACTGACCGGCGCTGGCGTGTCGGCGGAGAGTGGCATCCCAACATTTCGCGATGCGCAGACGGGCTTGTGGAGCAAGTACGATCCGATGCAGCTTGCGACACCGGAAGCGTTCGCGCGCAATCCCAAGTTAGTCTGGGACTGGTATCAATGGCGGCGCGATTTATTTCGCGATAAAAAGCCGAACGCCGGACATTATGCGCTCGCGGAGATGGAAAAAATTTTTCCGCATTTCGTCGTCGTCACACAAAACATCGACGGTTTGCACCGCATGGCGGGCAGCACCGCCATTGTGGAATTGCACGGCAACATTTCGCGCGACAAATGCTCGCGTGAGAATGTGGTAATCGAGCGCGCTCAAGCGAAGGCATCTGCCGATGGCTTGTTCAAGTGTCCGCGTTGCGGCGCATATCTGCGTCCGGATGTCGTTTGGTTCGGCGAGACGCTTCCGCGCGATGCACTCGACCGCGCGTTTCAAGAGGCGATGCAGTGCGATGTGCTGCTGTCGATTGGTACATCGGCGTTGGTTGAGCCAGCCGCATCGTTGCCGCGCATCGCGCAAGAAGCAGGCGCGTTCATCATCGAAATAAATCCGGACGAAACACCCTTGTCGCAATCGGCGGATGCGGTGTTGAGAGGCAAGTCAGGTGGGGTGTTGCCGCAGTTGGCGGCGCTATTAAAACGTAAAATGTGATTCGTGATGCGTGAAATGAGTTGCATGAAATGGGAAATTTGAAATCTGAACGCTCTGCGTCAAATCTGAAATCGGAAAAGCCTTGGCAAGTTTTAGCACGTCGCAAGGTCTACGAGAGCGGCTGGATCGACATTCAGCATCTCGATATTCGCTTGCCGGATGGCAAAATCCTGCGCGACATTCACATGGTCGATTACCGATACCCGGCGGCGTCGGTGATTCCTATCAGCGATGATGGGCGCATTCTGTTGATCGATCATTATCGTGTGTTCACCGATACGCGCGGATGGGAAGCACCGGCGGGCAAAATCGATGAAGGCGAGTCGCCGGAGCAAGCGGTGGCACGCGAGTTGATGGAAGAGACCGGTCATCGTGCCGCATCGTACAAAAAGCTGGGACACTATCATCCGTCGAACGGTTCGAGCAATCAGACGTTCCACGTTTTTGTCGCGCGTGGCATCACGCGCGTAGACGATATTCAAGACACGAACGAGGTGATGGGACTGCGCTGGTTCACGCCGCAAGAGGTGCGTGAGATGATCGCGCGGAATGAAATTCTGGATGGCTTGTCGCTGACGGGATTGTGTTGGGCAATCGCACGGGGTGAAATCTAATCCACGTGCGATTTACTCGCCAAAAGAAAACCGCTCATGTTAATCGAAACATGAGCGGTTTGTTGTTTCTGGGTTTTTATCCGTCTTCCGAACGGTTTTTATCCTAGCCAGTAGAGGCATTGACTAGGTGTTAGCGTGCGGTTATACTCTCTGCCACTTGCAACTTGGCAAGCAATCAACAGTCATTTCGAAAATGGCTGACCAGATATGGAGAGGAAATCTACAATGTCACGTCTTAACCGATCCGAGGATCGTCGTATATCTGAGCCAATGCTTCGTAAAGCGCTGGCTCGTTTAAAGCCACCTACGGATACCATGCTCCTCGATCAGAACATGGTCAATGTCTCGCGTAAACTCGATGCAGTCCTCAAACGGGGCGGAACCAAGTCGCGTCAAGTTCAGCGACTGCTCGATGAGTTTACGTCCAGTTCCACTCCCATCATGCACACTCGCGGCGGAGCCCCCACATCTCCGTTTATTTCCAAAGATCACCATTCAATCTTTGAAATATTACAGGGTTTATATTTGCCAACCGACGAACCGGCCTTTTATGTGCCTGCGGAGCGTCGTTATTTCGACAACCAAATAGCCACCGGCGCAGTCGGCTCGGCGAGTGCGTACAAGAATAATGGCAAGCTAACGACGATTCAGATGGTTGATCTTAACGCGAATCAAGAATCGACCTGGGCGGGTGTCTATATCATGTTCAAGACCGACCTCGCGCACTATGGTCAGGTCAGCCGAATCACGTTCGAGCCGAATATTGATTGGCGCTTTCGCGATTTTATGGATTCGAATGCGGTCTGGTTAGATCGCGTCGCTCATCTGGACGGAACGGTTCAATTCACGGCGCGTATTTGGTTGACGGGCTATGAATTCAATGTTGCGACCAACAAGTTCGATCCGATCTTGCCGCCTTCCGCCGTCAAGTTTCAAGTTTGGCAGAGTACTTATTACGTCACGGCGCTCGGCGAAACGGGAATGTCAGGCAGCCTCCGAAATGGCGCGGCAACGTTCAAGTTCATTGCTTCGCCCGCGCGAACGTACGCCCTGGGTGTCTTGCTCCAACTGACCGCGTCGCACAATCTTCACAATGCGGCGGGCGGTTCAATTCCGAAACCTCAATCCGGTGATTTTACTCAATACGCGTTGTTCAAAGCCGATGTGCCTGAAATGTGGCTATCTCACGAGGTGCTTGCCAAGTAAACGTAGGATGCGGGGCAGGTGTGCTCGGCGAAAGATAAACGGACTAGACAAACAATCACCCCACCGATGCGGCGGGGTGATTTTATTTTTCAAAGAAGAGACGCGGCATTCCATTTTCAATGTGGGTGGATATCTTGGTATAAACCCAGCTTGTTCTCGGTGGGGTCGGTGAAGATGGCGAACCAACCAACGCCTGGGATTTCGGTCTTGGGCGTGACGGTCTTGCCGCCCGCCGCATTGACCTTTTTCAGTGACGCATCAATGTCATCGCTGCCCAGGTAAACGACGACTTCGCCGACGTTGCCTTGTTTGCCATCGGCCGCAATAAACCCACCGCCGGGGCCGCCTTCGGCAGAGAATTGATGGTAGTTAAATCTTTCATCGACATCAATCTTCCAGCCAAAAGCATCAGCAAAGAATTTGTCGGCCGCCGCAAAATCCTTGGCGGGAATTTCCAGGTGAACGATTGGTGAACTTGGCATCTGAATTCTCCTTGAGTATGCGTGCGTGATTTGAGTCGGCATGAACAATCCGGAATTATTCTACATAGCCTTCTCCTTTCCATTGATCCGCAAAGCGAACTGATGTTCTATACGAATATACAACAAAAACTGGGTACTTGTCAATCACTTGGCGAACTAAATTCGATAATTATTCATCAAAAATTTTTTGGCCGCCTAAATGAAAAACGCAATGCGAAATTGATGCATTGCGTTTACTTCGGCTATTCCTTGTCTTTAGCTCACACAATATTTCTCGGCGATGCGTTTGAGGGTGTCTATGCCGCGTAACGTCGATGGCTGCTTCAACGTTTTTTCGAGGACGGCATTGGAGAATTTCGAATCGCTTTGCTTTTTGCGGCAGAGCCAATAGACCTCACGTCTATGAACGTGGAAATCGTCGATGGCGTTTTGCAGCCCCATCAGCTTTTGTATCGCCGTTTCATCTGGCGCAGTCGAAAGAAACGCGACGTTGAAGGCGAGTGCTTTTGCAACTTTCGATACTGGGAAGGGTTGATAGTTTGCGATGGTGGCTAGCTCTGAATCGGATCGAATAAATGTGGCGACGGCGTAACCCAATGCTTGATTCAGCGTCGCCTCAATTTTCTTTTCGAGTGCCTGGGTGTTTTTCGTTTTCGATTCAAACACGACGTTGCCGCTAGCAATAACCGTCTCGACGTTCGTCAATCCCAATGATTCAAACAGTTGACGGAGTTGTTCCATCTTGACGGTATGTCCGCCGACATTGATCGCTCGCAGAAAAGCAATGTATCGCATTGTTTATCCTCAAACCGAGAATGATTGGCGAGAGTCTATCATGTGCATTGCAGCGTGTTAATCAGGTTGCTATGAACAAGCCGCAAGAGTCAAACAACTCTTGCGGCATTAATTTCAGATCGGAGGATTACGTACCTTTCGCTTTAACCTCCGGCTTTGGCTCTCCTAGAAAAATCCAGTAGAGCAAAAGAAGCGAAGGTACGAGAATAATCGCGCCAAAGGGTAGAATGGTCAAATACGCGACGATGCTTTCGCGCGGTGCTGCGGCTTGGGCGATAGTCATTTGATCGATGAGGATATATGGAAACAGTGCCAGACCAAATCCGACAAGCACAGCCGCCACTGCCGCTGGCGCAGTAACCTGGGCAAAGATATAGCGACGCGTCCACAAAAAGAATAAGGTTGCGACTCCGCAAACGATTCCGCCAGCGACCACGATTAACGGAACAGGCGAAAGCAATCGTTCCGCAAAGTTAGGCTCTTCGAACCAGGCGACTGGCAGAGCGAGGGTTGTCACAACGCCAAGCACCAATGCCGCGATTAGTCCGCGCTTGCGAAAGTCTTCTCGCAATTCGTCATGCGTGCGCACGCACATATAAATCGGGGTGAGAAAAGCACAGATAGCTAATGCGACGAGTCCGCCGACGAACGTAAATGGCGTGATCCAGGACGACCAAAAGTCGGCTTGCACTTGCCCGTTGACGATGTGAATGCGTCCTGCTGCGGTTGCCGAGAATGCCATGCCGAGTGTGAACGGCGTCAGCGCACTCGAAACCGAAAAGACCTGGGCGGTGAATGGAAGATGATGTCGCGTCTCTTGCCCGAAATGTCGAAAACCAAATGCGGCTCCTCGAAAGTTGATTCCGACAAGCGCGATGACAAGCGGAGCGAGTAAAGCGATAAACAAAGCACCAAAGGCGTGGGGGAGGCAAGTAAAGAGTGTGACGATGACGAAGATTAGCCAGACGTGGTGAGTCTCCCAAATTGGACCGATGGCGTTGAATAGTTCTTCACGTTGCTCACGCGCGCGGGGTCCGCTTGCGAGTGCCGTCCAGATACCGCTGCCGAAATCCGCACCGGCAAAATCGGTGTACATGATGAGTCCGATGAGGACGGCTCCTGCTGCTAGAATTTCTGGGCTAGGCATGGTGCGCCTCCGCCGGAGTGGGTACACCTGTGCGTGCAGGTGTGGGACGCAATAGCAGAAACAGCAGACCGATAGTCAATGCAAGATACACGAGGAGGAAAAGTACCAAGACCAGACCAACTTCTGATCGCGGTGTCACAGCTTCCGCCACGCGCATCGTGTTTGCCGCAATCCAGGGTTGGCGCCCGAACTCGGTGACGAACCAGCCCATCTCCAACGCAATCAATCCAAATGGCGATGCGACCAGAATCGCAAGCAAAGGCAATCGATTGAGTGGAACGTCATGTTTGCGCCAACGGATCCACCAGAACCAACCGAGCGCAAGCAGCATGATAAAGAATGAGCCAACCATCGAATCAAAACTCAAATGAACGATAACGGGGTCAGGAGTTGTGCCAGCCGGAAACGCATCCAGACCGGTGACGGTCGCATCGGGGTCGCGAAATGCGAGCAAACTCAGAAATTTGGGAATCTCAATCCCGTAATCGACCTGTTGCGTTGCCGCATTGGGAATTCCACCAATCAGAAGAGGCGCGCCGGCGGTGGTTTTGAAAAGCGCTTCTGCCGCCGCTAGTTTTGCTGGTTGCTCAACCGCGAGGAATTGAGCATTCATATCGCCGGTGAGGAGCATGAGCGGAAGTGAAACAAGCGCGACGACCATCGCCAAAGTGAGTGCCTTTTTGTTATAGGTGGTCACGCGCCCGCGCAGCATCGCCCAAGCATACACTCCCGCAACGGCGAAACTGGTTGCCACATAAGCCGCTGTCGTTCCGTGCAAAGTTTCATGCAGCCAAGCTGGATTGAAGAATGCCGCGAAAGGATCCACGCTTTGAACCTGCCCATCGACCAATTGAAAGCCCGCCGGCGTGTTCATCCAAGCATTCGCGCTGATGACAAAGGCAGCCGATGCCGCCGAGGCAACTGTAATTGGAATGGTCGTGAGGAAAAGCGCGAATCGCGAGAGACGGCGACTGCCGTAGAGGTAGATGCCGATAAAGATGGCTTCGGTAAAAAAGGCAAATCCTTCCATCGAAAAGGCAATCCCGATGATGCCTCCGGCAAAACTCATAAAATTGGGCCATAAAAATCCCAACTCAAAACTGAGGATCGTTCCTGAGACCGCGCCAATGGCAAAGAGGACTGATGCGCTGCGAATCCAGTGACGCGCCATGGTGTGATACTCGTCATCGCCCGTTCGGAGTGCCAGTCCTTCGGCAAGCATCAACAACAGTGGCAATCCGATGCCAATGGTCGCATAAATGATGTGGAACGCTAACGAGATGCCCATTAATGCTCGAGCGGAAAAGACAGTGTCCATCACGAATCTCCTTTGATAGCAAGGACAGAATCTCCAAATCGTACTTTAACACATCTATCGACTTTGTCAATCAGAATTTTTACAGATTGTAGGGTGCTGTAAAGCCAATGCAAGTTCTTGACTGTAGATCTGTCACCCTGAGCGCAGCGAAGGGTCTCTCCTCGAACGCGGGAGATGCTTCGTCACAAAACCAGATCTTCAGCATGACAAAGCCCTATGCGGATTGTGATTGGAGCAATTTGTTGCGATGAGAAATCGCAACTATGTTATAATATCGACCATATGACCCCCGACGAATTTGACTTGGCAGTTCAACAAGCTTGGAACGAATTACCGCGCGATTTGCGCCGTAGTATCACAAATGTCGTCATCGTCGTCGAAGACCGCGCCGATGAGGAAACCCTCGACCTCGCCGAAATCGATGATCCGATGGAGTTGTACGGTTTCTATCATGGCATTCCTCTAACCGCGCGTGGAAACGATTACGGTTTACTTCTCCCCGACAAAATCAGCATCTATCGTGATCCTATTGTGGCCGCGTGCGTCAACGACGAAGAGGTCCGTGCGTTTGTGCGCAAAACAGTGCGGCATGAAATCGCGCACTATTTCGGAATCGACGACGAGCGCTTGGAAGAACTAGACGCGTATTGAAACTCGTCTTGTAGCGCAAGTTTCCAACTTGCGGCACTTTATCTTGGAGGATTCCCTGATGAATTCAACCCAACTCGGAACCTATGCACCCGCTGCCAGGTTCAGCGGCAGAGTGAATCTATCGTATTATGTGCTGATGCGCGATGGCGTCAAACTTGCAGTTGATGTCCTCTTGCCCAAAAATCTCCCCAGCTCTGAAAAAATCCCTGCGATTTTGATTTACACCCGCTATTGGCGTTTGATGGAATTGCGTGCGCCGTTCAAATGGTTTTTGAAACCGGAGCAAATGTCGTCACGGCTCAGCAAGCTCGTCCCCTATTTTACGAGTCACGGTTACGCGATTGTGCTTGTGGATGTTCGTGGTACCGGCGCATCCTTTGGCGTGTGGCAGCATCCCTGGACGAAAGAATCTATCGACGACGCGTGTACCGTGATCGATTGGATCGTCGCGCAGCCCTGGTCGAATGGCAACGTCGGCGGCACCGGCGTTTCGTATGTCGGCACGACGACGGAGTTGCTTGGCGTCATCAATCACCCGGCGGTCAAGGCGCTCTTGCCGATGTTCAATCATCCCGATGCCTTCATCGACATTGCGTTTCCCGGTGGCGTGTTCAACGAGCGTTTCATCCGCGATTGGAGCGACCTCGATTGGGTACTCGATCAAAATAGAATCCCAGGCGTATTGGGCGCACTTGCCGGTTTGGTGATGAAAGGCGTCAAGCCGGTCGATGGCGCAGTTGCTGAATTGGCGCAAGCGGTTCAAGAACATCACGCCAACGGCAAAGTTTTCGAACTGGCGAGCCAAGTCACGTTTCGCGACGATAGCGGCGATGGGTTGACTACTTCGATGGAAGAAATGGCGGTGCATCAGTATAAAACCCAGGTCGAGCAATCGAACGCGGCAGTGATGGGCTGGGGCAGTTGGATGGATGGAGGAACCGCCGATGCCGTGATTCGCCGATTCATGACGTTTCCGAAAGCCTCGCGTGCATTTATCGGAGCCTGGGAACACGGCGGCTTGTTCAACGCGAGTCCGTATCGCGCCGCCAACGGCGAAGCCAATCCGCCGATTCAGACGCAATTGCGCGAGATGCACAAATTCTTCGATGCGTACTTGAACGGAGTCGATACCGGCGCGCAATCGGAAAAGCGATTGTTCTATTTCACGCTCGGCGCAGAGCAATGGCAATCGACGACGGTCTGGCCTCCCGCAGGCACGACGATGCAACGATGGTATTTGCAAAGTGATCATGCGCTCGCGCCAAATGCGCCGACAGCGAACGAAGGCACGGACAAGTTTATAGTCGATTACGAAGCGACTACCGGCGATTTGAATCGATGGTGGGAGATCGGCGGCATCGTGCGTAAAGCGGTGACGTACAGGGATCGCACGCCAGCGGCGCAACATCTTTTGACGTACGTGAGCGCGCCGCTTGAACGCGACACCGAAATCACCGGACATCCCATCGTCAAATTATTTGTTACATCGACCGAAACCGACGGCGCGTTCATCGTTTATCTGGAAGATGTGGACGAGCAGAGCAATACGACGTACATCACCGAAGGCGAACTGCGCGCGATTCATCGGAAAGTAGCGAACGATCCTGCGCCGTATAAATTGCTCGTGCCATACCACACCTACAAGGCAAAGGATGCTATGCCGCTCGTGCCCGGCGAAATCGCCGAATTGCATTTCGGTTTGTATCCAACTTCGGTTTTGGTTCGCCAGGGGCATCGCATTCGCGTTGGGATTGCGGGACACGATAAAGGCACATTCCCGCGCTATCCGTCTACTGGCACGCCGACGATTACGCTCGCGCACAATCGCATCCACGCGTCGTGGATCGAGTTGCCGGTGATCGAGGAATAAAACTATTTGGACGCTGACGAACGCCGATGAACGCCGATATGAAAAATCCGCGTTTGTCCGCGTTCGTCAGCGTCCGATATCGTTCTTGACTATTCAAGGAGTTACGATGGACAAGTTTCAACAGTACGTCAACGCCAATCGGGATCGATTCATCGCCGAGCTGCAGGATTTTTGTCGCCAACCGAGCGTCGCGGCGCAGAACCTGGGAATGCGCGAGATGGCAGACAAGGTCATCGCGCGTTTGAACAAACTAGGCGCAGAGGTGCGCTTGATTCCGGTTGGCGATGGCGCACCGGTGGTGTACGCCGAGATCGGCAGCGGTGACTGCACGCTGATGATTTATGATCATTACGACGTTCAGCCCGCCGAGCCGCTCGAATTGTGGGATAGCGGACCCTGGGACGCGGCGATTCGCGACGGCAAGCTGTACGCGCGCGGCGTCGCGGACAACAAAGGTAATTTGATGTGCCGCATCCAAACGATTGAAGCGTACCTCGCGGCGTTTGGTTCGCTGCCGCTAAAGATCAAATTTGTCGTGGAAGGCGAAGAGGAAATCGGCAGCATTCATTTGCCGCAATTCGCGCAAGAAAATCGCGCGCTGTTGCAAGACGCGGATGGTTGTCTGTGGGAAGCGGGCAGTAAAGACATCAACGAGCGTCCGACGCTATCGTGTGGCTTGAAGGGTATTGTTTACGTCGAACTGCACGCGCAAGGTGCGACGCGGGACTTGCACTCGGCGATGGCGGCGATTGTCGGCGATCCGGCGTGGCGCTTGACCTGGGCATTAGCAACGCTAAAGGATGCCAACGACAATGTTCTCATTGACGATTACGCCAAGCATGTGCGTCCGCCGACGGACGAAGAAAAATTGAAAGCCGATTTGGGCATCCCGGCGTTCATTCGCAACTTGACTGGCGTGGAATTGCTCAAGAAATATTTGTATGAACCGACGGTGACGATCTGCGGATTGTATTCGGGCTATATCGGCGAAGGTTCAAAGACGGTGCTGCCCAATCACGCGTTTGCCAAAATCGATTTTCGCTTGGTGCCCGATCTCACGCCCGACTTAGTTCTCGATTTGCTCAAGAAACATTTGGCGCGCCGCGGTTTTGACGACATTCAGGTGCTGCTTACCGAGACGGGCGAAGAAACTGCGCGCTCGCCGCTTGATTCAGCGATTGTGCGCGCGGCGGTGGATGCGGCAAAAGTGGTGTACGCCAATCCGCCTGTGATTTATCCGACGATGGCGGGCAGTGGTCCGATGTATCCCTTGTGTCAGGCACTGGGAATTCCGGCGGTGAGTGCGGGCTGCGGCTGGCACGATTCGCGCGCGCATGCGCCCAACGAAAGCATCCGCCTCGACGATTACTTTGAAGGCATCTCGTTCGTGCGCGAGTTGATGGAGCGATTTGCGAGGATGTGATGCGAACGCGGTTTTTGTTCGTTCAAATCAAGCTTTGGCTTTCAATTTTTCGACACGGACGAGCCGAACATGGCGTGGTATCCTGACAATGCGTTGGTGGGCGAATTGATAAGAATGCGCCCGATGATTTGGTCAAACAATTCAAGGCATTATTGATCGAGAACAACGCAAGCAACTACAGCTCGAGTGAGTTTGTGGGGAGAGAGAAAAGGAGAATGTAACATCCCCATTCATCCTTGCATCATTTAGCAGAGTCCAGGCTAGGTGCCAATGGCTGGAAGTATGCCTCTAGTTTCTGTACGAGAACGAGCGAAAGTTCATTAACATCTTCTGTTAGACGCACAGCCAGTGCCTTACCTTCAATTAGCTCGTCAACTCTGGCACACGGGGCGCTAGCTTTGATCGAATCAATACCGCCCAACGCTTGAATGTGTCCTTCGCTCAGATAGTTTTCCCAGAATGCTCCTCGCACTGCCCAACGCAACAGGTGTGTAGTCTGATCCGCGAGGAGGTCACGTCGGCGTTCGTATTCAGTACCTCCTACATCAGCACTAGCCGGTCTGCGACTGAGATTGATGAAACCATATATGGCCTTGATTTTCGTGAAGGTGGTTCGTCCCAAGTGAACAAGCGCTTGTTGTAATTCAGGATCGATATGTGGGATAGTCAATGGCAATTCGATCACAAACTTGATCTCGTTTGGCAACGGTAATTTCCAATATGGAACTGTTTGTGAGTCATCGGCTACCACTTCCCTTGGATGGATACTAGACAGCATGTTGACGGACCAAACAGGGTAAAGAGTTTTGGGTGCGGCGAAATCCTTTGGATGTGTCAATAACATCCACAGCCGTCCTTCGCGTAATTCTTGCTTGCACCATTCCCAAGTTTTCGGAGTAAACTTGCGTCTGACCTCCTTGCCACGTGGTTTCATATCGGCAACAAATTGAAGTCCAACTCCAAACTGGTCACCGAAGGCGAAGGTTGATTCGACAAACTCGATGACCCAATCGTAATGCTCGACAAAACTTTCGTACGAGTACAGCCAGAGCGAAAAGTAGAAGCGTTCTTCAGGTCCGGGCGGAAAGAATGGATGCATAACCTACCTCAGATTGTTTACGGAATTACTGGGATTTGCACTGGCACTGGCATCACTGGAACACTGGGCATGATGGGCACAGGGGCTGGTTGCAAGACACGTATCAAAACTGGTGCGCGCTGAGTCGCTCGCCCAGGAAAGAAAACTGGAATCGGTTGCACCCAGTAATAGAAGATTATCCCAGGGAAAGTGTCATAATGGGTGGTCACATTTATTATGGTTCCATCTGGAAAGACCCAGTAGCCATAAGGTTTCCATGTGGTCCCTTCAACGCAAGTTTGGCAAAGGTTTTTTTACCTTCCACCTGTTTTTTGCAAGTGCCCCATCGCCTGATTGCCTACTTCACTGATTGACTGTCCTACTGTCCTACTGTCTCGCTGTCTCACTGTCTCACTGATTGACTGTCCCACTGTCCTACTGTCCCACTGCCTTACTGCCTCATCGTCTCACTGACCGCACTTGCCTCCGCAATCTGATCGCGCCCGCGCGCTTTGGCAAGATAAAGCGCATGGTCGGCTTGATCGATCAGCTCGTCTACGTCGTGGGCGGTCTCGCCCAGCGCGGCGATCCCTTGACTCGCAGTCGGCGGCGGAATCGGCGTTCCGTTTCGATCTTTTATCTGAGTTTCTCCCAAGGTTTGGCGAATGCGCTCGGCGACGCAACGCGCGCGCGCTAGATCGGTGCGCGGCATGGCGATGCCAAATTCTTCGCCGCCCCAGCGGCCCACCAAATCGGTTTGCTTGACGTGCGTGCGAATCGCTTGCGTGGTCAGCTTGAGGACCAAATCGCCGACGACATGTCCATACGTGTCGTTGTAATGTTTGAAATTGTCCAAATCGAACATGATGAGCGCCAGAGGTTTGCCGGTCTTGAGTGCATGTTGACACGCTTGGCGGAGGTCTTCGATGAATGCGCCATGATTGAGAACCTGGGTCAAACTATCCTGGCGAGCTTGCATCCTTAATTCTGCGCGCAAGAGTGCATTGGCGATGGCTATAGAAGCCAGGTTGGAAAATGCTTGCATCCAATCGATATGGTTTTCGGTGTATTGGTTTATGGCTCGGCTATACAAACTAATTTGTCCAATGAGTCTCTGCCGCGCGATCAGAGGCACACCCATCCAGGAATGAATCGGTCCCAAGTCCGGAATCTTGGTCCAATGGAGCGCCGCTACATCCAGATCGCCGATCAAGATCGGTTTTTCCTCGCGCATCATTTTCGCATACATCAAATCGCCGCGCGTATCGAAAACGCATTGCGTCAGACGGGACATGCCAATTCCTCGACCAGCTACCGCACGCATTTGGGTCCCTTCCAGCAAATATACCGCCGCGAAATCAAAGGGGACCACTTGCGCGATGCTCGTCAGAATGATTTCCATCATCGGCGCGAGTTCGAGCGTTGAATTGAGCGTGCGGTCGATTTCACGCAACGCCGCCAATTGAATGACTTGGTTTTCGACTGAGGCGTACAGTTGCGCGTTACGCAACCCAGACCCAATCGTGTTGCCGACAGCCGTCAGCCAACGTAACTCGGCTTCGCCAAAACGCTCTTTGCGATGACTTGCCAGTCCCAGGATGCCTAGTGTATGCCCGGCGGCAGTCAATGGGACGGCGCACAACGATTGAATGCCTAACGCTCTCAAAAGATCGAAAGCCGATCCATCGAACTTGTCCAAATGAATCGCGCGGGCGCTGCTGCTCTTCATGACTTGGCTGCCCAATCCATTATCGATTAACTGTGTACACAGCTCTCTGGGTGTATTCGACGGAATACCGACTTGGGCGCGCATGACGAGCAGCCGCTTGTCCGGATCGAACAGCGAAATCCATCCATCTTGAATCTGGAGCGTATCGATCACTTGATGCAAGGTGGCATTCAATACGGCATCCAAGTCCAACGATTGTGTTCCGGCTTGCGCAATCCGATTCAGCGCCACCAACTCGGCGGTGCGATCTTGAACACGTTGCTCCAACGATTCAATCAAGCGCGCATGATCAATGGCGATGGCGACCGTTGAGGCAATCGCCTGCAACGTGGCGCTGTCTGCTTCGGTGAATTGATGAGGACGGCGTCCGTTCACGTTCAATACACCAACGACACGGTCCTGAGTTATGAGCGGCACGGTGATTTTTGACACGATGCCTATTTGGGGGAGGACGGGGCGTGCGGTTGGTTCTTGTTCCAGATTAGGCACAATCAAAGTTTTTCTCTCACTGGCAGAGCGACCCGTGATCCCCTCGCCGAATCGAAAATGTTGAATGTGCTGAGTATAATCGGCGGGCAAATTATTGGATACCACTAATGTCAATTCGGTTTGCGCATCATCGGCAAGATATACCATGCCTGCATCGGCGGCGCTGCAAACCACTGCTTGATCGAGCGCTAGCTTTAATACCTCGATCAGTCCTACACCCTGACTCACGGCAAGTGCAACCCGCCGTTCGGCTTCCAGTTCACGGTCGCGGCGTTCGTGCGCCTCGCGCTCAATTTCTTGTTGCGTTATATCGCGTCCGGTTGCCATGTAACGAGTTGGATTTTGATCGAGTCGGGTGAGCGTAACAGAAAGAATGCGCGTGCTTGCGTCCTTTGCTCGAATGTGCAGGACAAAGGATCGCGCCGGAAGCGGATGATTCTTGAGCCACGACCATAGCGTCTGTTTCTTGGCCTCGTCGATGGGGTCGATCACAAAATCGAAGAAAGAGCTGCCGAGGATTTCTTTGAGGCTATACCCGGATAGTTTCAGCATCGCCGGATTCACGTACTCGAGCGTGCCCTGATCGTCAAAAATGACGATGGTATCGTGACTGCGGCGCAGCACATTTTCAAATTGGCGGGCACGTTTCTTGGCCGCATACGCAAGCGAGCCGGTGAACAAGGCGACGATGAAAAATGTGCCGATGAGCAGACCGGCATTGTTCACCTGGCTTGCCAGTACGCCAAGCTGTCCCAGCATGAACAGATAACTGAGCGCAGAGACGGTAGCACTCCACAGCGCCATACGAACGCCATGCCGCGTTCCGATACCGGTGATAGCAATGAGGTACACGACGGTGATGGCTGGAATTTGGTTGTAGAGGAGTGAAACGACCATCGAAACAAGCAGACTGTTGCTCACGGCAACCCAAAAGGGAAAGGTGTCTGCCAAGTCTTTTTTGTTTGGCAAAAAGGGTGTCCATAAAACCAAGGCATATGTTAACCCGATGACGCAAGCCAAAAGAATTTGAATACGGAATGGCGGATCGATGGGGAGCACAAGAACCGAGACGACCGCTATGCTGACCAGCACGGTGGTAACGGTGCGCATCACTCTAGGTGGCTGCCAAGTGGTCGGGTGCGTCCAGACAGGGAAACCGAATTGTGCTTTCATGAATGCTGAACCTCAGCTATTTGTTCCTTGATAACGTCGATGAAAATATCTACGATCTGAGGATCGAACTGCGTTCCATTGCAGCGCAAAATTTCTTCAAGCGCTTGCTCATTGGTTCGGCTCTCTTTGTAAACCCGTTTATCGAGGATTGCGCCATAGGCATCGACTACGGCGAGAATACGTGCGCCGATGGGAATTTGCTCGTGCACCAGTTGATCGGGATACCCAGTCCCATCGAAACGTTCATGGTGATGGCGAACGATCTTAGCGGCATTCGCTAGCCGCGGTAGTGGCGCAAGAATGCGTTCGCCAATCACGGGATGTTGATGCATTCGGTGCCATTCGTCGGGAGTCAGCTCGCTCGCTTTTTTGAGTACCGCATCCGGTACGCCGATCTTGCCAATGTCGTGCAGGATCGCGCCATATCGAATGTCATCTAGAAGGCGCGAATTCAAGCCGAGTTTCCTGCCGACCAAGATCGCCAATTCCGCCAGGCGCTGCGAGTGCAAGTTAGTGTCCGAGTCCTTCGCGTCGACGGCATTCGCCAGCGCGAGAACGGTTTGCAAGTAGGCATTTTCCAGCTCGTCGTAAAGTTCCATGCGGTGCAAGGCGCTGGCGGCTTGATCGCCAATATTTCGCGCCAGCCGTACTTTTTCCGGGGTGAACGGCGAGCGATTTTCTGTACGTTCTTCGCCTAGGAGCATAAAGCCAACCGCATGATCGCGAACCAACAGCGGCACAATGCACAGCGTGTGTCCAAAACCCAGGAAGAGGACTTGTGCTTCGGCAGGTGTGACGCGCGGGTCATTGCGTTGAAGCACGGTGGGCGTGCTCTGTTGCAAAAGGGACCGCAAAAAAGGATATGAGGCTAGCGGTTCACGTTGTCCCAAACACAAATCACGGCGGAGTGGACGAAGGGGATAGACGGCGCGCACCACATAGTCGCCTTCGTCGATCAACGCAATGCGTGCGTACGTGACTTGGACCGTATCGACGATGTGTTGCGCGACCAGCGGCAGAACGGCTTCGCTGCTGGCAACTTCGGCGAGTTGGCGCGACAAGCTATAGAGCGTTGCCAATTCTTCGCGCCGCGTCAATTCGGCTTGGAAGAGTTGCGCATTCTCCAGTGCAATGGCGAGAATGTTGGCGATTTGTTGGAGCGGCACCAGTGGCGCGCGATCAAAGCCATGCGATTTACGACTTGACAAACTAAGAGCGCCACGAGTGCGTTCCCCTACAATCAAGGGAAAAATGATACGCGAGCGATACCCTGCGTCGAACAGCGCTCTTTCAGAGGCAAAATTAATTTCCGTGCTAAGGTCCGGGGTGAAATGCGGTCGTTGGTTCTTGATGTCGGTGGAACATGCCGTATCGACGACGGGAATGCGCGTTTCTTTTCTCAGTTCTGTGTCTGGTTCGTCGAGCATCATAATAGAAAAAAATGTATGGTCAGGGTCGAGGAGTGCTAGATTAATACGGTCGCAGTCGGTGAGCGCGCGGATGCCTTTGACCACCAGTGGAAAAGTTTCGGGCACATCGAGTGATGAATTCAAAGCGACCGAAATTTCACTAACGATTTTTTGCTCGAGCGCATTGCGGCGCGTTTCTTCAAACAAGCGCGCGTTCGCAATCGCGGCAGAAGCTTGGGCGGCAAGTCCAACGAGTAAATCCAATTCGCTTTGCATAAAGCCGATCGGCGGAATACGATTGAGCAAGATGATGCCTTGGAGGTGTGCTCCGTGAATGAGTGGGGCGCACAACATGCTCTCGTCTTCTTCGGGCGTCCCAGGAACATGCTTGATGCGTGGATCACCAATGGCATGATTGATCACGAGGGCCTCACGATGTTCCGCCACCCAACCGACTAGACCCTCGCCAGGATGCAAGCGTAGAGCGAGGCGTTCCGTTTTAAAGTCGCCGAGCGCGACGATGGGGCGAAGCAGATTTTCTTTTTCATCCATCAAAAAGAGCGTGGCTTCGGTTGCTTGCAACAAATTGCGCGCACGATTGGCGACGACGGTGAGAACGGTTTCCAGATCGAGGTACGTTGAACTATTGGAAACCTCAAGGAGTGCTTCCAGTTCGCGCGTGCGTTGGCGCAGAGCATCTTCGGCATAAGTGCGCGCGTACATTTCTTGTTTGCGTACGGTGATATCAATGGAGGTACAGTCAAAGTAGGCGGGTTCGCCGTTTGGATAAATGGCTTGAGCGGTCACCATGACCCAAATCGGTTTGCCGTCTTTGCGCTTGAGGCGTTGTTCGAAGCCGTCGACTCTTCCTTTTGCCAGCAGCAAATCCGAGAAGGCCTTGCGTTGATTGGGGTCGATGTACAAATCGGACACGTCGATTTGTTGCAATTCGGCGAACGATTCGAACCCGAACATTTTCAAGTGCGCCGGATTAGCCATGAGGAATTTGCCTTGCGGCCCAGGCGTCACTCGATAAACGGCAATGGGAATATTTTCGACCAGGGAGCGGTAACGCGCTTCCGATTCTTGTACGGCGCGATGTAAGCGGGCGTTCGCAATCGCAATCGCCGCTTGATCGGCGAAAAGTTGCAGCGCATTCAACTCCGTTGCGTCGAAAGAATGCGGCAAAGTGTACGCCACATTCATGACGCCCAACACGGTTTGTTCGACTTGGAGCGGCAAACCGACGATGGCACCTTGCCATGCGTGGGGTAAATTGGCGAAGAGTGGATGATTTGCCATATCCGGCACGACGATCATTTTGCCTTGCCGAGCAACGGTAGCGGTTAGACCGTTGGGACGAGGAATTGCATATTGTTGTCCTTTGCGTCCGTCTGCCCACAAGGCCGCGCCAAAGGTCAATTGACCCTCTTGATAAAGATAAATATGGGTGTTTTGCGCATCCGTTCGCAGGCGCAAGAGGTTTTCCAAAACGGCATTCAGGACAGCGTTAAGATCCAGAGTGGAGGTCAGTCCCAAACTGGCTTGACGCAATGCCTCGAGTTCTGTTGCGCGTTGGCGAGTCTGTTCGTACAGCCGCGTATTTTGAATGGCGATGGAGGCGCGCGCGGCGAGCGCGGTGAGAAATTCGATCTCGTCAGACGTCAAATCGCGTGGCTGGCGCGTCATCACGTCGATTACACCGATGACTTGATTTTCACTTTGCAAGGGCACGCCAAAATAGGAAATGAATTTTTCTTGAGTGGCCGCAGCGGTGCGTAACCAGCGCGGGTCTTCCCAGACGTTGGGGATGACAAGCGGCTGACCATGTTCGGCGACCCAACCCGCGGCCCCTTGTCCCACCCGCATCGCCGCTTCGATAAAGGGCTTGGGGTCGGTGGGACCTTTGATGGCCATGGGATTCAGCATACCGGACATAGGATCGAGCAAAGAAACTGCCGCAAAATCAGTGCGAAGATGTGCGATGATGAAATCAAGCAACAAATCAATCTGCTTGGCCAGGTTGGATTGCGTGCTGAGGTCTTGTTCGATCTTGGAGAGGATTTGGAGCGAATCAATTCGATTTTGGAGTAATTGACCGGTGGCTTGTTGGGCGGCAATTTGAGAACGCGAACGTTCCAAGCTCTCGCGCAGCACCAAAACGACAATACTGAAGATGAGACCGATTATGCCGAGTGCTGCTAACAGCGAGCGCTCGGTAGTTTGTTCTTGCGCATAGATATCTCGGTCATCGGTCACTCGCAATAGGATGGCGGGATTGTCGTAGATATCCAACAGCAGCGTGTATCCGCCGATGAGTTGCTCGTCCAAGGGCTGAGTAAAGATTCGGTCTCGTGCCAACGCCTCTTGAGCTTGGACTACATCGGGTGGCGCGGTCGGATCGTTAAAGCGAAACGTGGTAAACGTGAGATTCGTAATTTCGGAGAGGCGTGCGATCTCATCCGCATCCAAAAATCGTCCCATGATGAGCGTTCCGCGAATGGGACCGGCATAGTTACTATTCAAGATCGGCTGTGAGGCAACAAGTAGAGGCCTTTCGGAGAGAAAGAGGAATCCGGTGATTTTGGAATCGACGTGAGCGTGACGTAAGAGTGGACTGCCCGGGGCAATTTGGTTCAGAAAGGCGGATGGCACTGGGCATTCCGTCTGGCTTGGCCAATCGAACCCTTTGGCATAGACAAGGCGTTCTTCGGAATCAATCACAGCCACCAAACTGAGGTCGAGTTTTATGAATGCCTGGTCTTGAAAGTTCGATTGAATATATTGGGGATTGGCATTTTCGACAAAGGCGTAGGTGTCGTCCCAGGCGGCGTAATCGAACGTGATGGTTTCCAAATCCGACAGTTCATTGTGCAGCGCGTTGACGGCGCGTTCGACGTCTTGTCGCGTATAGCGGCGCTCCAAGTCGGCGGAGTAGTTGCGCAAGACCAGTGCGATCGTAATGTAGACGAGTACGATCAATCCCGCGATAATTGCGCTAACGATGAGGATGTGCTTGCGAGACGATCTCATCGTTCTCTCCTTTGAGAAGTTGCCTGGTCAAATGAACTTGGGCTGGGCGGGTGCATGAAAATGGGAACACTACTTTTTTTTCAAGCCCGCATAGCGGGCGACTAGGCGCTTGACGCCTACTCCGGCAAACGCGATCTGGACTTCTTCATCGTCCCCGGTGAGCTTGCTCGAAACGACGATGCCATCGCCGAACGTACTGTGATGAACCTTGTCGCCCGCGCGAAATTCGGTTTCGGCCGGTTTGGGAGTAGGGCGCGCCGGGCGGCTGGAAATCAAATGTCGCACTGGCTTGTTGTCATCGCGGTCATCCTCGTCGGCATCGTCACGCGAACGACGCGTCCACCGCGCGTTATCGTCATTCGACCAACGGTCGTCGCGCGCAGTGCGTTGGTTGCTGTAACTTGACGATGGACGAATGTTGACCGAGGGTTGTTTGCCATTGACCAGTTTCGGCGGAATGTCGTTCAAAAAGCGCGATGGCTCGCTCGTTTCAGAATTGCCATACATCGAACGACGAAATGTTCTCAACAAGTAGAGGCGTTCTTTCGCGCGCGTGATGCCGACGTAGCACAAGCGGCGTTCTTCTTCCATTTGATCGGGTTCGTCGAGCGAGCGCGAGTGTGGAAAGAGACCTTCTTCCAAGCCGACCATGAACACCGCGCGGAATTCCAAACCTTTTGCCGTATGCAGCGTCATGAGCGTCGGCGCGTTCATATTTTCTTGCAGTGTGTCGATGTCGGCAATCAGCGCGACTTCTTCCAAAAATTGGGGCAGCGTTTCTTCCGCCGAACCCGTCGTGTATTTTTTCGTGGCGCGCTGCAATTCGAGCACGTTTTCCCAGCGCTCGTCGCCCTCAGTCATGCCGTCCTTGATGTAATCGGCATAGCCAGTCTTGTCGAGAACAAGTTGGACCAACTCGGTAAGTTTTATTTGCGCCCGCATATCGATCAACTCGTCAACCAGATTGACAAACGCGACGAGCGACTTGCGCGCGCGCGCATCGAATGCATCTGTGGCGAGTGATGGGTGACGAGTGGCAGGTGACGCGGGATCGTGTTGCGGGTTGCGGGTTGCGTCTATATTTTGCCCGCGCAGCATTTGAAGAATCATGTGTGACGACACATTCAATTTATCTGCCCACCGCGCCAAGTTGTCCATCGTGCTCTTGCCGATGCCGCGCGTGGGAACGTTCAGCACGCGATTGAAGGCGACGCTGTCGTTGGGGTTGAACGCGAGACGCAGGTACGCCAAAATATCCTTGACCTCCCGGCGTTGATAGAATCGCACCGAGCCGACGAGTTGATACGGCATCCCGCGCCGCGTAAACGCCGATTCAATCACGCGCGATTGAAAGTTGGTGCGATAAAACACGGCGCAGTCACGCGGCTGAAATCCCTGCTTGGTCAGCCGCGCAATTTCGTCGACGACGAATTGCGCTTCCTCGTCTTGATCGTACGCTTCGATCAAGGTGATCGGAATGCCTTGAGGATTCTCCGTCCACAATTCTTTTTCGTGCCGCGTCGGATTTTTGCGAATGACGGATTGCGCCACTTGCAGAATGGTTTGCGTGGAGCGATAGTTTTGCTCGAGTAGACGCACGCGCGCATTGGGAAAATCCTGGCTAAAGCGCAGCACATTGCGATAGTCAGCGCCGCGCCAGCCGTAAATGCTTTGATCTTCGTCACCCACGCAAAACAAATTTTGATACTTGTCCGCGAGCAATCGCATCAACGTGTACTGGGCGATGTTCGTATCCTGAAATTCGTCGACGTGCAAATAGCGATACCGTTCTTGATACTTGTTCAACACGTCGGGATGGTCGCGGAAGAGGCGCACCGTCGCCATGAGCAAGTCGTCAAAATCGGCGGCGCTGTTGGCGGCGAGAAGTTCCTGATAGCGTTTGTAAATGCGTCCGATCACTTCGTGCCAATACGATTCGGGCACGTACAGGTCCGGTTCGATCAATTCATTCTTGGCTTTGCCAATCGCGCCGAGCACTGCGCCGGGTTTGTACTTTTTGTCCTCTAGGTTCATCTCTTTGAGGATCTGTTTGACGAGCGTGTTCTGATCGTCTTCGTCGTAAATGACAAAACCGCGCCCGAGTCCCACGCGGTCACCATCGCGCCGCAAAAAGCGCGCGCACGTCGCGTGAAAAGTGCCGATGGTCAAGTCCTGCACCCGTGCTTCGCCGACCAACTTGATCAAGCGCTCGCGCATCTCACGGGCGGCTTTATTGGTGAAGGTGACGGCGAGAATATTGTACGGCGCGATGCGTTGCTCTTGAATCAAATAGGCAACGCGATGTGTGAGGACGCGTGTTTTACCGCTGCCGGGTCCAGCAAGGACGAGGACGGGACCATCGACGAGCTTAACGGCTTCTTGTTGAACGGAGTTGAGGGAGGAGAGAATATCCATGTGAGATTTAGAGATTGGAGATTAGAGACTAGAGATTGGAAATTAGATTTCAGATTTCAAATTATCAACGGGTGTTTCAAGTATTTCACGAGCGACTGGCGAGACAATGTTCAAGTGAGTTTGGCACGCCACAGCGGGTTCATCAACCGCTACGCCGAACGCTTTTAGCGCGCGATAGAGATGGCAGAGCGGCAAGCCCATCACATTGGCGTGGCAGCCTTCGATGCGCGCGACCGGATGGAACGCATTGTGCTGAATCGCGTACGCGGCGGCTTTATCGAGCGGGTCGCCGCTGGCAACGTAACTCGCAATTTCGGCATCGGAATAATCGCGCATGTGGACGATGGTCGTTGCGATTTGCGTTAGCTCTTGCATGCCGCGTCGAACCGTCAAGCCGGAGAAAACGGTATGCGGTCGATTGCGTAAAAACTTTAGCATCCGCACCGCATCGTCTGCATCGACCGGCTTGCCCAGAATCGTATCGTCGATAGAGACAACCGTATCGGCGGCGATGATGATGGCATCCGGTAATTGCTGCGCGCCGATGGCGGCCTTGGCATTGGCGAGGCGGCGCACCAAGTCTTCTGGTGATTCGCCCGGCCCAACCGATTCATCCACATCGGTAGAAATAAATTGACACGCGCCAGCGAATCCAAACAGGGATATGAGTTCGCGTCGACGGGGCGAGATCGACGCGAGAACAATCGAAAGGGCATTATTTGACATTGTGTTGGCATAATAGAAGATGCTGAACGATTTGTCAATTAAGACGTTTGTCACTGCCTTGCGAGGCGTGTTATAATGCGCGCGAGGTGAAGAATCCATGGCTGCATTGAAATTAAAAGAAGATGCGACGACAGGACAGCTTACGTTATACTCGCCACTGCTGCCGCGCTTGGGCGCTTTGGCTTTTGGTTTGATCTGGCTCGCGTTTTGTACAATTTTTTTGATTCTCTTTATCTCTGAAGGCGAAGATGATATTGGGCTATATATCTTTTTTCTTTTTTTTGCTGGCATACCTTCGCTCTCATCGCTGTTTGCGGGGCTGACGGCTACGACCATCCTCATCGATCGCAGCCTGCGAACGATTGCCGTCACCAAACATTTATTGGCTTTGCCGTATTACAACAAATCGCTTGCATTTGGCGACGTCACCAACTTGGAGTTGCAGCACGTGCCGTCGAACAAGCGCACGGTCTGGATGCTCGTCGCCGCTGGGCGTGACGACAAGCGCGTGACGCTCAATTGGAATGGGACCGAAGGTGAAATCAAAGACCTCGCTCTCAAAATATCTTCCGTCGTCGGCGCGCCGGTCGTATCAGGGAAAATAAGAATCCCAGCCGCGCTCAAGCAAGCGCTCGAAAAAATAGCGCCGAATGCTCAGGAGTACCTTTATCAAGTCCAGGCGGAAGAAGCCGCGGCAGAGAACGCACCCATGCTCGACGCGCAGCCTTTGCCCAGCGACACGCCGCCGCTGTCATCACCCCAGACGATTTCTTTCCCATCGAGTGAACCCCGCCCGAGCGTCAGCGAAACGATGACGACGATGGCAACCTCAGCGACTGAATTAAGTGCCATGTCACCTCAAATGCTCGAACGACGGATCGCCAGCGACACGATGGACTCTGAGGCGCGATACATTTTGGCGCGCAAGTATTATGAACGTGGACAAGTGGACCGCGCGATTGAATTGTACCAAGAGACACTGCGGCTCGACCCGACGAACTCGAACACACAGAACGATTTGGGGGTTGCCTGGCAACAACGCGGCAAGCGCAAAGAAGCGGAAGCGGCATATCGACGCGCCGTCGCGCTCGATCCCTTTTCGGTGACGGCGCATCTTAACCTGGGATTGCTTTTGCGCTCGATGAATAAAGCCAACGACGCGAGCCAAGAGTTTTATCTGGCGCGGAAGAATGCGCGCAGCAAGCACGAGACGCAACTTGCAGAGTCGGCGTCGACTGGGGCGCGGATTGAACCACAGTTGAGTAAAACGTAGAACGTAATTCGTGATGCGTAATGTGTGAGGATCACCCTGAGCGAAGTCGAGGGGTCACGCATCACGCCTCACGCATCACGGGGGGCATGATGAGATTTAGCAAACTTGTCGATTATCTTGCAGAATTGGAAGCGACGACCAAACGCCTTGAAATGACGGCAACGCTTGGTCGTCTGTTCAAAGAGGCGAGCGAGGAAGATATTGCGCCGATCATTTATCTGACGCAAGAACGACTGGGGCCTGCATTCGAGCCAATCGATTTTGGTATTGGCGAGGCGCTCGCGGCGGAAGCCTTGGTCAAGGCGACCGGTAAATCGAAAGAGGACATCAAAAAGCTCTACAAAGACTGTGGCGATTATGGACTCGTCGCCGAAAAATTGATCAACGACAAGACCAAGCGCTTGAGCGTCGTCGACGTGTTTGATCGATTGAAAGAGATTGCGACGACGAGCGGCGAGGGCACGGTCGAAAAGAAAACGCGCTTGCTGTCCGATTTGCTCACGCAAGTGACCGGACATGAAGCACGCTATGTCTTGCGCATTCCACTTGGTCGCTTGCGTCTCGGCATTGGCGATCCAACGGTGATGGAAGGTTTGTCATGGTCGGTGACAGGCGACAAGACTCTGCGCCCACAGATCGAACGCGCGTATAACGTTTGCTCCGACCTGGGACAAGTCGCGCACGTGTTCAAAGCCGAAGGCGTCGACGCATTGAAAAAGATCAAAGTCCAAGTTGGCAATCCCGTGCGCATGGCGCTCGCCGAACGCGCCAAGAGCGCCGAAGACATAGTGACGCGCCTCGGCAAGTGCGCCATCGAATCGAAATTCGACGGCTTTCGTTGCCAGATTCATAAAAAGGGTAATGACGTGCGCATGTTCTCGCGCAATCTTGAAGAGACGACGGCGATGTTCAGCGACATCGCCGAGGGAATTCGCAAACAACTAAAAGCCAAGACGGCGATTCTGGAAGGCGAAGCGTTGGCGTACGATCCAGACACCGGCGAATTTCATCCATTTCAAGTGACGATGCAACGCAAGCGCAAATACGACCTCGAAGCGATGACCGTCAAGTATCCGCTGCGTCTCATGGCGTTCGATTTGCTCTACGTCGATGGCAAGGATATTACCGGCGAAGGGTACGCCAAGCGCCACGAAACCCTCGCGTCGATCATTACGCCGGATGACAAAGTCCAGGTCGCGCAGCACTTGGTTACCCAAGACGCAAAGGAGATCGAAAAATATTTCATGGAAGCGATCACCGGCGGCTTGGAAGGCATCATGGCCAAGCGGCTCGATTCGAAATATCAAGCGGGCGCGCGCAATTACAACTGGATCAAGTTGAAACGGTCGTACCAAGGACATCTCTCCGACACGGTCGATGGCGTGATCGTCGGCTATTTGCGCGGACGTGGGATGCGTGCGCGGTTTGGCATCGGCGCATTGTTGGTTGCCGTGTACGACGACAAGCAAGACAAGTTTACGACGGTCGCAAAAATCGGAACAGGGTTCTCCGATGTCGAGTGGCCTCAGATGCGCGAGATGCTCGACAAGATAAGCGTCGATCACAAGCCCGCGCGCGTCGAAGCGGTGATGCAGCCCGATGTCTGGGTTGAACCCAAGTACGTGATCGAAATGCAGGCGGACGAGATCACGCGCTCGCCGATTCACACGGCAGGCAAAGTCGGCGACGAGCCGGGGTATGCGCTGCGCTTTCCGCGCGTGATTGGTTTTATTCGGACCGACAAAAAGCCCGAAGATGCGACGACGGTGAAAGAGATTTTGACGATGTTTGGGAAGCAGGGCAAGTCCAAAGTTAGTGAACAATGACAAATGAACAAATCCCAAAATTACAAATTCCAAATGAACAAATGACAAAATCCCAACCTCCAACTTTTAATTTCCAACTTCTAGGGGTGACACGGTGAAGCTAGCAACGTATGAGTATCAAGGCAAGACAAGCGTTGGAGTAGTGCTGGACGATGCGATTGTGCGCGTGGAATCTGCGCCGGATATGCTCACGCTGATTGAGCAGGGTGTGGCAGGCATGCACGCCGCGCGCGAATCGATTCCGTTGCACCAAGTGAAATTGCTCGCGCCGATTCCGCGTCCGCGCAAAAACATTTTTGCGCTGGGCCGCAACTATGCCGAGCACGCGAAAGAATCGGCGGCAGCCCGTGGCGAAAAAGTGGGACCACCTGTCGTGTTCACCAAAGCGCCGACGACGGTTAATGCGCCATTCGGCGAAATCGTCGTCGATCCCACGCTGTCGGTCCAAGTCGATTGGGAAGTGGAACTCGCGGTGATCATCGGCAAGCGTGCGCGCAAGGTGTCGCAAAGCGATGCGCTCAGTTATGTGTTCGGTTACACGGTGCTGAACGATGTCACCGCGCGCGATTTGCAGAATCGCACCTCGCAATTCTTTGTCGGCAAATCGATTGACGGCTATTGCCCGATGGGTCCGTGGATCGTGACGGCAGATGAAATCCCAAATCCGCAAAATCTCAATCTCAAATGTTCCGTGAATGGCGTCCTCAAGCAAGAGGGTAACACGAACGACATGATTTACACCGTCGCGTTCGTCATCGAAGACTTGTCGCGCATGATGACGCTGGAGCCGGGGGATATTATTACGACGGGAACACCGGCGGGCGTTGGCTTTGCGCGCAAACCGCCAGAGTTTCTGAAACCGGGGGATGTGCTCGAAAGCCAAGTGGAAAAGATCGGAACGATGCGGAATCCTATCATCGCCGCTTGATGCCCAGCTAAAACGAAAATGCGAAATGCGCCGTTAACTCGGCGCATTTTTAATCGGAGAGAAACTTGACAATCCATTTGGCTTTGAGTATAATGTTTACGATGTTAACTAAAGTAACTATGAGTAACAATAATGAAGCATAATAGCGAACCGACGCGTCGTGAATCTCGGCACACATCAACCCGCGATGAGATTATGGAGGTCGCTCGCAAGCAGATCGCCGAGCAGGGCGCTGCGGCGCTTTCGCTCCGTGAGATTGCACGACAGATGCGTATGACCGCGCCCGCGTTGTATCGCTATTTCAAAGACCGCGACGATTTGGTGACCGCGCTCATTGTGACCGCGTTCCGTTCGTTTGCCGACACGCTCAAGGCGGCGCGCGACAGTCAATCCGCCGACGATCATGCCAACCAACTTTTCGCGATTGCATTGGCATATCGCAGTTGGGCGCGCGCACATCCGCAGGATTACATGCTTATCTTTGGCACGCCGATTCCGGGATACAAAGCGCCCGCCGAAATCACGCAACCCGAAGCGAAATGCAGCATGGATGTGCTCATCGACGCGCTCGAAGCGACTGACACAGCAGGTGAACTTGATCCAGCTTCAACTTATGCTAAACCTTCGCCCGCATTGTTGGCGCAGCTCAATCATTGGCGAAAAGAATTTGGTTACAGCGCATCGACGATAGTGTTGTATCTCGCCGTCGTAGGGTGGAGCCGCTTGCACGGCTTGGTCTCGCTCGAAATTGAAAATCAATTCGAGCCGTTCTTGGGCGACATCGACGAGTTGTACCGCAATCAAGCGTTGGAACTGATGAAGCAATTCGGTGTCGATACGACCGCCGTAACGCGAAAAAAGAAATCGTGACAAAGTACAAAATAAACTTTTGGAGCATAGACGAATGAATTCAATTAATTTGCACGTAGTTCTGGGAGCCAGTGGCGGCATTGGCGGCGCATTGGCGCGCGAACTTGCCGCGCAAGGCAAACGCATCCGCGCAGTCAATCGCAGCGGCAAAGCAGATTTGCCCGCGCAGGTTGAACTTGTGCGCGGTGATGCACTCGACATGGAGAGTATGCGTGCCGTGTGTGCGGGTGCGAGCGTCATCTACAATTGCGTGAACGTGCCGTATCCTGAATGGGAAGCGAAATTTCCGCTGATGATGAAGAACATTGCCGATGCGGCGTGTGCAGTCAATGCGAAATTGATTTTCGCCGACAATCTGTATATGTACGGTCCGGTCGATGGAATGATTACGGAGGACAAACCCTACAACGCACCGGGGCACAAAGGCAAATTGCGCGCGCGCATGGCGGACGAATTAATGGCGCAACATCGCGCGGGCAAGGTACGCGTCACCATTGGGCGCGCGTCCGACTATTACGGTCCTGGCGTCACGAACGCGATTGCGGGCAAGGATTTGTTCACCGCCGTGATCGCGGGGAAAAAAGCGATGTGGGCTGGCTCGCTCGATCAACCGCACACGCTGACGTATATTCAAGATTTTGCGCGAGGTCTAAGCGTGCTGGGCGAACGCGATGAAGCGCTGGGACAAGTGTGGCATATTCCCGGAGCAGAGCCGATCACGGGGCGTGAGTTTATCCAAATGGCGTTTCAAGCAGCGGGAACATCGCCGCAAATGGGCGCATACTCGCGCTTGATGGTTCGTCTCGCTGGTCTGTTTTCGCCGATGATTCGTGAAGTGGACGAAGTGTTGTACGAATTTGAAAAGCCCTATTGCGTAAGCGGCGAAAAATTTGCGCGCGCGTTTGGCAAAATCGCCACGCCGCATCGTGAAGCGATCAAAGAGACCGTCCGGTGGTACAAGAAAAATATCGCGCGGTCGAATTGACCATCCCGCTGAAGAATCGTCCGCCGTTCTCGGCGGCGATTTTATTTTAGCGTATGCTTGGCTTTGCCACCCGATTGCGACCACAATGCCTGGCTGACTTGATGCGCCGTCCATTTCTGATCGGCGCACGTTTTGCGTTCTTGCAATCGATTCGCGCGTTGGCGCAATTGCTCCGCATAGCGCTGATAGTACGTCAAGCTAAAAGTGACCTTGCCCAAATCGGGAATTTGCGTCGCGACCAGCTCATCGAAAAAAGGATACAGTTCCGGGGCGACACATGCCAACACGCCAGACGCGGTCGCAGGCCCGACGCCCGCGAGTTGGCTCAGAATATCGACGGGCTTGCGTGGATCAGGAATTGCTGCGAACGCTTCCCGCGCTGTTTTCTTGACCAACTCGATTGGATTACTCTGCACGAGCAAGCGATTCCGTTCGCGCCACACGCCGCGTTTCATCTTCCAGCGCGTAACGCGTTCCAATTCATCGCGCGTAATGTACGCCGGCGACCGTTCCGCGATGAGTTTGGGTAATTCACAACGATACCAGGTGTCTAATTCTTCCAAGCCATTAACGTGTTGCAACTCGATGGTGTCGGTATAGCGGTCCAGGGCGGCTTGCCAGTCTTCACATTTATTATTTGTCCAAAGGTTCATTCTGCCTCTTCTGTCATACGCTTCATGTCATATTAAAACACGATGAAATAGAAAATCCTATTCCATGTGGTTCTGTGGATTTCTGTGGCTAAAACTATTTGGTTGAAAGGTTGGAGAATAGTGTGCGCGTTATAGCGGTGATGTCATCGACAGCGCGGTCAAATGCGGCTTGGTTGGCACGCGATGGAATGCGATAGCCGCTCACCTTGCGCACGAACTGTAACGCCGCGTCGCGCAACTCTTGGTCGGTCGGCGCGCGGTCGGGCTGACGGAGTTTGCGAATATTTCTGCACATGAATGAATTGTAGCGTGATTTTGGCAAAAAGAAAAGCCCTCTCAAGAAACGGGTGTGCGTCACAATTTTGGGCGAATGGAATTCGCGGCTACGACTGCACAAAGTCTGCCTTCGCAGACTAGAATTTCAATCCGCGCAGGCGGATTTCGTGAATTGGTAGACGCGGTTTCCAACCGCCCGGTCACCGATCCAAAATTGTGACGCACACCCCCAAGAAACCGCATTTTTTGGCATAAATCGGCTAAAAAGGCAAATTGGTTCGAATATCCGAGGAAAGAATTGATACTTGGTCCGCCGTATCTATGTCGGATTAAGATCGATGGAGTATGCTCTAGTGAGGATTGGAACAGTCAATGACTGATTACGCTGTTCGTCGAATCTTTTGGATTCAGCCATTGATCCGTCCCACCAAAACGTAAGCAGTCCCAGACTGCTTACGGTATCTGTCATGGGGACACTTGGGTTTAGAATGTGATT
>JACRMI010000121.1 GCA_016215025.1 Chloroflexota bacterium | reverse complement strand
TCTACCAAACCTCTCACTCGATGAAGCGCTCGAAGTGACGCGCATCTATTCGGTCAACGACATGTTACCGACCGATTCGCCGTTGATTCGTCATCGGCCGTTTCGCGCGCCGCATCACACGATTTCCCATGCGGGCTTGGTGGGCGGCGGACGCTGGCCCCATCCTGGGGAGATTTCGCTGGCGCATCGCGGCGTGTTGTTTCTCGACGAGCTACCGGAATTCGATTCACGTTCGCTTGAGGTGATGAGGCAACCGTTAGAAGATCGAATAGTGACAATCTCGCGGGCGCAAGGGTCGCTTACTTTTCCCGCAAACTTTTTGTTGATCGGTGCGATGAATCCATGTCCTTAGAGGTGCTCACAATTGTCGCCTGAGCAGTGTCCACGTAGTAGCGTCCCGGAATTATTCCCTCGATGTCGAACCACCCCTCATTCACATTCAGCTTGATCTGATCGACAACCAATTTGAGAATGGTCCTCTTGATCTCGAACGATGGATCGGGCGCAAGGTTTTGTTCACGTAGTAGTTGTGACTGTTTGAGGATTCGCTGTTTGTTCAGTTCAAGTTTTTCTCTAGTGACGACGCGTTCCTTCAAATCGGCAAGAGTGACTTGTGTTTTTTCCTTGCGCACTTTCAGTTCATTCCGCCGGCCAGCGTACTCTTCCGCGTCAAAAGCATGAGCGCGATATGCTTGATAGAGATCTTTATCCTCGACATCAAAGTCCTTGAGTTGCCCTTCGAGAAATTCAATTTCAGCCAGCAATTCGGCGTTCGGTCCGCTCGAATAGCCACGTTCCATCGCTTCGATGAGAACCTCGGGGTGAAGCAAGGCATTGGATACAGCATTCCACACTGCACCATCTAATTTCCAACAGGAAATCTGGCTTTGCTGACAATGCACATCTCGGAAGACGCCCATCATGCCGGCGGAACCGACGTCGCGATAATAAAGAACCAGGTACTCCTTGTCCTTCTTGCGGTGGATTTTCCGTTGCCCAGTGTAGGAATATCCGCAGCACGCACATTTCAAAAGTCCCGTAAGGAGATATTTTTCTTTCCCATTTCGGCTGGCCATGATGCTATTGCGATCAAGGACGCGATTGGCGAGGTCCCAAAGTTCTGTGGTGATGATGGCTGGGACATCGACTTTGATCCATTCCTCTTGGGGTCGTTCAACTTTCCGCCGAGTCAATCGCGTAGGTTCATTGGGTCGCTGACGCGAAGCAGGAACACGCATTTCGACATAGCGATGCGCGTAAAATTCGCCTTTGTACACCGGATTGCGCAGGATTTTCAAAAGGGTTCTGGGATTCCAATGGATGGCCGTTTGAGGCGGTTTGGAAACTTCGTCGAGCCATTTGGCTAGGCGACGCAGGCCATATCCTTCGATACCCACTTTGCGATACATCATATCAACGACCTGGGATTCAGTGGGGTGGATCGCGTAATGAGTATCTTTTTTTGCTTCGGGCGAAGCATTCCCATGGCGGTCGACAAGCGTGAATCCGAAAGCGGCGACGCGTGCGGTCACCCGGTTGTCTTTCGCTTTGTGGATGTTGCCGTCGGCCATACGCTGCTTGGCTTGCTCCATCCCTTCCTGGGAGATGGCGCCCATAACTGCGCGCTCAATGCGAGAGTTGTACTGTTTCCAGAAGACGACACGCAGCTGGTAATCTTTCATCTCGTCGAGCAAGAACCCTTGATGCCAATCGGCGTTGCGTGAGAGACGGTCGATCATCTCCATGACAATCGCGTTGGCTTTACGGTTGGGGAATTTGTACTCCTTGCGCAAGCGAGTAAGTTCAGGACGGTCTCGGAACTCAAAGCCGCTGTCATCGTCGGCGTAGACCAATTCCCAGGGAACCCTGAGACTGTTCTGGGAGGCAGCGATGTGGCAATTTTCAATTTGGCGAGGGAGTCCTGAACGACCTTCTTCGGCTTGACCGTCGGAAGATACCCGGAGATAAGCGTACGCTGGCTCACCATAGGGATCGCCGATACAACCGTTCTTGGCGAGACTATCGAATTTCTCCTTGATGTCCTTAGCAAAACGGTCAGTGGCTTCTTTGGGTAGAGATTGATTCACTACGTTCCTCCACAGTAGTCTGCTTTGCTCCACAATCTGAGACTAGCAAATCAAATTAAGAAGGGGATCGCGCAATGCTTCATTCCAAATGTATCGGCTTGCGCGTGTTGAGCTGATTTGCAATTCGTTCAGGCTGCTCTGCTAGGTCACACTAGGTTTGGTGAGACCTAGCGAGCTTGCTAATTGCCAATGAATAACCTTGAACAGGGTTAATTATAGCACGCCTGTTCTTAATTGTCAAAACTGTCATAATTATCATATTTGTCAATGCGGAAAAGCAGTGGAAAACTATAGTTCGGTCGGGGTTTGAGTTGAAGCGGAGGAAACGTGTGGATTGTTTTCTTCGGCTGATTCGAGCGTGGAGACTGAGAGTGGTAGTGTGCTGTCGGCCTGCGGATCTTCAAGAATCTTGATCAATAATAAGGTGGCCGCATAGAGCCTGGCTCTTTGCGCCGGGGTGAGTTCGTCTGTTTTGATTGGATTATCCACTGTCATTCGTTCGCCTCTGTCTCGCAGGAGTGCCCTGCTCTTGTATATGCGTGATCAATTTCCCTCATGCTTTTATCCTTTTCTTTTTCGACGCGGTATGTTCTGGGTCAAGACGCATTCGATGATCGTGTGCGTTTGGTTGTGAACGTGGCGTATATGCGCCACTAGATTTTCCTACCGCGATGCTGACTCCCCGCGCCTTGAGTGCCCGGTCGACAAAGGCACGAGCTTCGTTTTCGGTTTCTTGCGTGAGTCCTTCGCGGGCGATTGCCAAGCCATTGATATACTTGACACATATCTGAATTAGATAACTCGCCCTACGCACTTTTGTCACACCTGCACTTGCGTGCGGTGCAAGTGTTTCGACGAGCGAAGTGAGGACGCGAAACGTCTCCTCTCAAAATTGAGACACCTGCACTCTTTGCAGAGACCTTGGGTCTCCTTTCGGCACGGCCTCAAGGCAAGCTTTACGGCTCCCTCTGGGAGTATGCGTGTGGTGCAAGTGTTTTTCGCTTCAATCGAAATGAAAATGCGTAACATCATTTAGACGACTAACGCATGTGGTAATAGTCTAACAATTGCAATATATCTTTTGCGCTACGCCTCGGCAAAAGCATTTTCAGTTCTGGGATGGATAAGGACTTGCCAAAATCCAATATGACCTGGCGTTCGTATGGCAAGATCTTAATTATGCGCTGTTGTTCAATGACCTTGACATTTTGAGGTTGGAATTCACCATTTGACTTTTGTTCTTCACCCGGCTTTTCTGGTCTCGGCCTTGACGGTTTCCGCAGTCTTAATTCAAACGCTCTATGGTAGATTGATGAAACCGTTTTGGATGGCAACAATTGCAATAGTGCGTCGATTTGCTTTGATGCGTAATTTTCTTTCAAAATACTGATTTCTTCATCGGTCCATTTGCTCATTGGTTTCCTCACGTGTGTCAATTATTCCATCGCCTTTTGAAGGATGCATGAAAAATCTGGTTAGTTCTTTTGCTTGCTTCTCTTGACTCTCGATCGTTGATCGCAATTGGCGTATACGCGCCGTTGCTCGTTTACTCTCTGTGGGAAAATTCCTTTACCATGGATCCGCTTTGTTTGGGCCACATTTTTGTTCAGCGGTGACCCAGTTTGCCATTACTTCTTCTCTGTCCTCGCTGTTTGAGTCGCCGCTGAAGGACCCGCGACAGAAACTCGCGCGCCTCACGTTGTCCTTCACTCGGAATGCCTTCATGGGTCACGGTGTAATAGGCGACCTTGGCACCGAAATGCTCGGCGAGTTCAGCGAGCCTGCATGCCGTAAAATCATCACGGCAGACGGCGACACTTCTCTGGATGAGTTCGAAATCTCCATGCGAGTGCGAGTTGCCAAACTCCGAGTGCAAAAGCCGATAGAAACTCCCACTTGGTTTCTTGGCAAAATCCCAGGCAACAAGATATTTCTCCATCATCGAACTCCTTTCTCCATCGAAAAATGACCGCCAACAACCGACTGCTGACCACCGCCATTTTCATTATTGTTGGTGAGCCATCGACTCATCGGCGACTCACTTGTGAATTTGCTACAAGGTTTGATTAAGTCGCTCTGCAAAATCACTGGCATGTGGATATACTTCTGTCACTTGATTGGGATGACCGTTCGATGCAGACGCATACCATTTGGTAATCGCCACACCTGAACAAGAATCTCGAATGAATTGTAACACCTGGCTCTAACAAAAAAATAAAAAATGACCAAAAAAGCAGTAAATCCCCAGGATTTTTTGGAACACGTGAACCCCGAATTGCATCCGAGGAGAAAAGAGATGGGGATTATCAGATAGGGTCGTCTTTTAGAAAGCTGGGAGGGGCTATTGCGCAGGGGCTCTGCTAAGAAACTATCTCAAAACCCATGAATTCATGTCGAAATCAGGTTTTCATCTCAAAACTCAGCGATCCACTTGTTTCATCACCAAGCGGCGAAACCAAAGCAAAGCACAGGCGAACTGGAGCAATCCCAGGTAGTGTTGGGGATCCGTGTCATAGCGCACCAAGAGTGCATGACACTTGGACAGCCAGGCAAACGTCCGCTCCACCACCCAGCGCCGCGCAGGATACTTGCGTTGAGACTTCGGCACTGGCGTTTCCCCTTTCCGACGAATATGGGGGATATAGTGCTTCTGCGCCACGACACGCTTCCCTGTGGGCGTATCATAGGCTTTGTCCAGCGACAGATGTTGCGTCCGGTTTTTGCGGCGGCGCGGTCGCGGCACGACAATGGCTTCCAGCGTCTGGCGCAGCAACCGATCATCATTCACATTCGCCGCGGCGACGATGGCACCCAAGGGACCGCCATCCCCATCCGTTACGACACTCTTTTTTGAGCCATTTTTCCCACGATCGGTGGGGTTGGGTCCTACAGCGCCCCCCCAAACCGGGCTTTGCCCAACATACAATCAGCCGCTTGCCATTTCCATTGCACACCTTGGAGTTCGTCACACTCTTTGACCAATCGCGCCCACAGTTTCTTGAAGAAGCCCACTTCATACCAGTGGTCAAAGCAGCGATAGATCGTACTGTCATCGCCATACACGCGTGGGATATGATTCCACTGACAACTGGTGCGCGATCGAAAGATGATCGCATCAAGCACTCGTCGTCGATCCGCTGGCGGGCGGCCAGTGGAGGCAGGTGGATCAAGCCGGTTCAGCAACGGCTCGACGCGTTCCCATAATTTATCGGGCACTTCCCACAAGGTGGGCATAGGTCGCTTACGTTTAGGCATAGCATCCTCCTGGTCAAGAACCTATGCCCATTATCGCACGATTTCGAGTTTTGAGATGAATTTCCAAATCTGACCAGAATTATGATCTTTTGAGATAGTTACTAAGCCGAAATAAGAGGCGCTGCGTGAGAACATTGTTCTCACGCAGCGCCTGATTCTACAAAGCGGCTACTTTCTTTACGAGATTACTTAACCGACTCGCTTGGTATTTTTCGTGATGCTATCCAGCGTCTGAATCACATCTTCGACCTTCGGACGGTCGCGCGGCTGGAGACCTAGGAATCGCCTCGCCACGGTGTCATCGGGTTTGACGATGAATGTCACAGGGTATGGAATGTATCCGTGTTCCGCGTGTTGCATGTGATATATCCCGTATAAATTTACCACCTCAAGATTCTCGTCGGCGAGAAACGTGAACGGCCCGCTACGCCTTTCCTTGTAGCGCGCCGTGGACGCGATGTCTTGCGGATTGATGATCCAGACGGTTGCGCGTTGTTGTAGTTCAAGCGCTTGCTCAAGCAACTGCCCGAGTTGGTGATTGCACCACATTCGCAGTTGGGAACACAATGCTAACGAGATCCAGTCGGAAGAGGCGAAAGCCGTCCTCATCCAAAAGGAAGGAATTGTGCTGAGGTCGGGGGTGATTGATCTTGCTTCCCGGTTTTCAACTGCCAACCCATAAATATCTCCGGGTTGCGCTCTATGAAAATCTTTCTTCTTTGAAGGGGTCACCGCGAACATTCATATGGTATGGGTTCAAGCCGATGGAATTTATCACCTTGCTCAAAACGCATCTTCACATCTCGACTTCAACATATGATTGGGTGCGTCTTGGTGGACACTAATTGTACCGCAGGTTCTTCAAACTATCAGCTAGTGGTCCGTTCGATAAGTAATTTAACATAGTCCTGCCGTTTTCCATTCCACCCAATCTCGTAAATCACGGCGAGTCCATTTCCAGTTGATGGGATGAGCAAACCAGCGATTATATTCTGGCACGCTGTCCTGCAAATGGTCAATCAACTCTTGACGACCGCACCAACTGCCTCGCTTCAGATAGTACGTGGTAAAGCTCTTGAGTAACAGTTCGGCTTGGTTCAGCCACTCGGAATGGGGTGGCGTAAAGAGCACGCGCAACCAGTCATCATACGCGCGGAGAAAAGTTCGCGTGGCGGTCGACGCATGACTTGGTCCACCATCCCAGATCAGATGCACGCGTCGCCACTTCCGAAACGGTGCGAGCAGTTTCGGCAACGCGCGGCAAAGATGTTCACTATCATTTTGTTCTAGACAACAAGCCCGCATCTTGCCATCATGCAGAATCAAGACCACCAAAAAGTTGACGGTCCCGTGACGTTTGTATTCAAACTCTTGGCGTTCACTCCGCCCGGTGCGCATGGGCTGTGTGGCACGCGCGCGTTCCAACGCTTGGAGGTTGGGTTTTTCATCGATAGCAATTACGATTTCATCGTGCGCCAAGAGCCAATTCACCCGCTCATACAGCCATAAAATGCGTGTCGCTCGCCGAACAAATTCCGCATCGAGCGTTGGGGTAATCCAGTAACGGCTGTGATGCAATTTCAAATCCGCATCGCGCAAAATCAACGAGACCGTCGAATGTGCCAGTTGTGGACGATGCAATCGCTCCCGCGCCATGACGGTCAAACTACGTGTCGACCAATGCGTGAGTTCTAATTTCAAACCATTCAGTTCACAGCAAGCCAATTGCTGAATCGCCACGCGTTCGAGTTCTGAAATTTCCCGCGGGCGTCCAGGGCGCGGCGTATCGTAGACGGCATCCAGGCCCGCCGATTCGTAGCGGCGACAAACATACCAGACCCCCGTGCGGGTCATACGGACCTGGTGCGTGAGCGTGTCGACTACCGTGTCGAGATTTTCCATGGCAAGGAGTACCCGACAGCGGCGGGCAACGCGTTGTTCGGTTCGTCCATCACCCAGGAGACGCTGCATCTCCTGGCGATCTTTTCGCTTCAGATGAACGAGTTTCGGTGGACGTCTTCTCATATTTGGCACTCCGTTGTTCTCGGTTTCCAAACATGAGAAGTATATGCTTGTTAAGTTGCGGTGACTATGTTAAAAGACTTATCGAACGCACCACTAGTATTGAGTCCAAAGTTATTAGAGATGTCATCCTCCGTCCACCGGCGGATACAACTCCACCTTGTCAGTGTCCGTTACGATCAAATCATTCAGCGAAACGACGGTCTTACCATTTACAACACCAACCACAATTTCGGCGATAGGCACATGTAATTGATCGAGCACATCAATCAATAGGGTAGGCTGAGTCAGGGCAAGATGAATCGATTTTCGTTTCTGAGGATCGTACCAATTCAGATGGCCGTTCAGACAAAGATGCACAAGAACCTTTTTGATGCGCGGAAGATAACGAGTCTTATAGACCAAGCAAGTCTGCGACCCAATCAATATTGAGTGCGCGCAATCGTTCACGCGTGGGCGCGCCAGTCTCTGGATCCCATCCTTTGCGAACATACAACTGGGTCATCGTTCGCTCAAAATCGGACTTCAGAATTGCCACGCCTTGTAACACGCCATTTTCTAGCGGCGCAAACATGCGCTCGGGAAGCTTATCGTCTTTTCGAGTAAATCCTTCGCGCACATTGAACGCACGAGCTAAATTCGTCGCGCGCTCTCCGATCTGTAATATTTCGTCGATGCTAACGTCCCAGCCAGTCGCCGCACGTAACGCGCCTACCAACTCATCGAGTCCAATGAATGAACGTGGGGCTGGTCCAAAAAAACAAATGCCCATGACTTTACCTGCACTCGTCCAGTTTTCGAGAACAGCGTAATTCGACACCTTGCGTTCGCTCAGTTCGCGCGCCGGAACAACCTGGACACCTAATGGAATTGCCGCCTTATAACCGATCGACTCAGGATCGATCACCATCGTATCATGCGGTGCGGTTAAATGGTCCGCGCCGGCTTCGTTGATCGCATATCCCAATCCAACACCCGCTTTGCCGCGCGGATCGTGCATCGCCAGTTCTTGTCCCTTGACCTGAATCGCAAAATGTTTTGCATCTCCGCCAATAACTTCTGCGGCGCGGCGAGTTCCTTCCGCCAACAAATCTCCCAACCCTTGGCGTTTGGCAATCCTATCGACCATCGTGATCATCGCGCTCGCATTGCCAAATCGTAAATCGATTCCGCCGGTCTCTTTCAAACCGATCAAGTCATGCTCGAAACATTCCATTGCAAAGGCAATGGTTGCACTGCACGAGATTGAATCGAGTCCATAGCGATTAACCAATTCGTTGGCTTTAGCAATCGCTTGTAAATCGTCGATGCCGCAGTTCGGTCCAAACCCATCGACGGTTTCGTATTCGGGTCCGCCATATGCGTGACTGACTTGATAGCGATCGTCGAGGGCGACTTCGCGTTTGCACCGAATCGCACAGGCGTAGCAACTGCCGCGCGCGGTGAGTAATTGTTTTTCATACGCCGCCCATTTAACTTTATCGACTTGATCAAAAACGCCCTGTCGAAAATTGCGCGTGGGCAACATGCCTGCCGCGTTCAAACTTTCGACCAAGCTAATCGTGCCCTTGTCTTGCAAGTCCCAAGAGCGCGGATGTTCTTTCACACGCTTTGCTAAATTGCGACCGAGTGCCGCAATCGGCTTGGGATCATTCGCCCAGTCGAGATATTTTGAATTTCCGCGCACCGCCACCGCGCGTAGATTTTTCGATCCCATCACAGCGCCCATACCGGTGCGCCCATTGAAATGACACAGTTCATTTTCAATCGCGGCATAGCGAACCAGATTTTCACCTGCGATACCAATTTGCAGGACCCGAATCAATTTGTCATTGTGAATCTCGCGGATTTTATTTTGGACAAACTCTGGTTCTTGTCCCCACAGATCAAGCGCATCGCGAATCTCGACTTGGTCGTTCTGAATCCACAAATACACCGGACGCGGCGCACGACCTTTGATGATGATCGCTTCCCAGCCCGCCATTTTCAATTCGGGTCCCCAGAATCCTCCGGCTTCTGATTCGCCAAAACCAAGTGTGAGCGGAGAGCGTGCGACAGCAGTAAAACGTGTTGCAGTCGAGAACGGCGCGCCGGTCAAAACGCCATTGGCGAGAATTAAAATATTTTCGGGACTGAATGGCTCGGTTCCTTTTGGCAACTCACGCAAAAGGAAATAGGCGGCGAGTGCTTTGCCCCCAGGATAGAGTCGATAGAACTCCTCATCGATTTGTTGCGTTTCGATGGTTCCGCGCGTCAGATCAACGCGCAGAATTTTGCCCGAAGTACCTTTGAGCATTTATCCTCCAAGCACCGTACCAAGTGTGCGAACGTTTTCAAGCGTATTGAGATGTTCAAGTGACGCAACAATCTTACCAACACGGACAGATTCTAGACGCGACTCACCAAAGATTCGTAACTTATTAAAGACCTCATCCTGGGTCAATGGATCGCGCGGATCGCCTTTGGGATAATTCCTTCGCTCGACTAGTCTTTCGCCGGACAAAGTATCAATCGTAATCGATGCGCCATCCGCTCCGATGGTCTCATCGATTTCAACGTGAACACGTGAACTTGCGAAATCCAAGATGGCTGGATGGGCGAGATGCGTCGCATCGAATTGATCGAGCCAACACGCGCGATCATGCAAGACGACGGACGCGACGTACCGCGCTGACAGCATTGCGCTCAGGCGATTCTGCCAACCCATCGTTCCGTTCATTGCATAGGCAGCTTTGGGTAAGCCGATTTGCACGGATCGAATATTTTGCGGTTTGAGTTCGTGGCGCTGAATAATTGCCATGAGCGCGCTAATCACCGATTGAAGCGAAGCGGCAGTGGGCCACAATCGGAGAGAAATATTTTCCAGTTCCCAATGTTCGCCCAGGTTCCAAGTTACCGCATCAGGATCGCCACCATCGCTCATCACGTTGAACAATCCGCCATCAGAATGCGTCAAAATCTTATCGGTCGTCTTGAAATTTTCTGCGGCGGCGAGTCCTGCCAACAATCCCGCGAGCGCACCATGCGATTGATGGAATTTGACCGCCGCTGTTCCGAATGCTGCGAACGTTCCCGACGCCTGGCTCCCCGCTAATCCCAGCGCGTTGCGTAATTGATTCACATCAAGTCCGAGTAATTTGCCAATTGCCGCCGCACCACCGAACGGACCAATCACGCTAGGCGAATGCCAACCCTTTGATCGAAAAACGGAATAATGCAAACCAAGACCGAGACGCACGGTCGTCTCCAATCCTACGGCGATGGCGAGCAATAATTGCTCACCGCTCAAACCATCTCGCTCAGCGATTGCAAATGCAGGCGGAATGACTTCAGGTGTGACGTGACAGAGCGCCGGGCGATAAACATCACATGCGCTGACGGCGGTGATGAGATAAGCATTCAGCACACTTGCTCCAGCAAGCGAGAGTGGCATGCCGCCGATCACCGAAGAATTTCCGCGACCACCCAATGCTTCTGCAAGCCTGCTAATCGACTGAGTCTCATTGGCTTGCCATCCGGCGAACGCATTTGCGAATACATCGACCGTGATGAGGTACACGCGCTTGCGAACACGCTCTGGCAGATCGGAATATTTTAGATTGCAGATGAATTCAGAGAGTGGACCCGTTGGATCAGACGACATGCTTTTTACCCAAATAGAGTATCGGCGGTCGACCGAATTGATCGACCGCCGACATCAGCTTGTACTTTTACTAGCTCTTGATTTCTGGCACGAAGGGGTACGGCTCTCTCCAAGAACTTGGATACGCGCGGGTCATTCCCTTGGTAAAGAAACTGGTCGCTTTCGGATCCGTCAGCACTTCGACAACATATGGTTGAGTGCAAGCGATACCGCGTTGGACAGCGGCGGCAACTTCGGATGTGTCGGTGATACGTTCACCTTGCGCGCCATACGCTTTTGCCAACGCAACAAAATCAGGATTGTAGGGTTCGCCCGTCTTGATCTTGCGAAATGTTTGCCAAGGATGGGCTCGTTTGAACAATGCCTCGGATGCCTTACGCTCGATATTGAATTCATAGTTGTTCAAGATCACCCAGACGGCGGGCAAATCGTACATCACCGCGGTCGCCAACGTGAACGGAACCATGTTGAACGCTCCATCGCCAACCAGGACAATCATCGTGCGATCCGGGTAGGCAACTTTGACGCCGAGCGCACCGCAACTCGCCCAGCCCATGGTCGCCATACCGCTGTTGATGAACCACGTCCCAGGTTCGTTGATGTGGGCGTAGGCTTCAGCATATTGCATAATATCGCCGACATCGACAAATAACATTCCGCGCTTGGGCATCGCCGACATAACTTCTTGGACGATACGTCCAGGATGCACCGGACTGCCTCCCGCTGGCAACTCTTGACGAACACGTTCTGCCCACTGCGCTTTGAAACCCGCAAGTTTCGCGAGCCAATCCGCATCAGCGAGTCGACTGACATTCTGCGCTTTGAGTTCCGCGATCACGTCCTGGAAAAACACTTTTGCATCGGCAACAATACCCAGTTCCGCCGGATAGTTGCGACCGATTTCGCCGGCGTCAACATTCACGTGGATCATCTTGCTCGTGAGCGAATTGTAGATGACGCCTTCACGCCAGTTGCCCGAATGATTGTCGGCAAAACGATTGCCGACGGTCAAGATGACGTCTGCTTCGCGAGTCGCTTGCGCCGCGCAATCCCAACCGGATCGTCCAACGGGTCCCAACGAAAGTGAATTATCTTCTGGGTATGCCCCTTTAGCAGTGAGCGTGGTCACGACAGGAAGTTGGAATGATTCTACAAGCGTTGCTAGTTCGCCCGTTGCCTGAGAAAGCATCACGCCACCACCCGCTACAAGCATGGGTTGTTTTGCGTTCTTGAGCAACTCGACGGTTTGCTTGACGCTATCCGCATCCGCGCGCACACGCGAAGTGATTAATCGTTTTTGCGCGTGATAGCGGCGTGGGGTCGTCGTGTCTTGTTGAATGTCCCAAGGAATCTGGACAAAGACGGGGCCGGGTCGTCCGCTGATCGCCGTCTTGTACGCTTTTTGCAAAACCTCGACCACTTCTTCCGGTCGAGCGACGAGCCACGCTTGTTTGACGATGGGCTTGAAAATCGAAATGGTGTCTTCGTCGGTGTGGAAATAAACTTCTTCAAAGCCACCCTTGCCGAAGAACTGGGTTGGGCCCGATGCCCCAATCGCCAAGACGGCTGACGATTCATTCATCGCGTTGGCAAGCGCGGCGGGCATGTTGAGTACGCCGGGACCTTTCGTTGCGATAACGGGCGCAACGCGACCGGTTGCGCGAAAGTACATATCCGCCATGTGAACAGCTTGGTTTTCCTGCTTACCGACGATGCCCTTTAATTCCGGATGATCGATCAACGCATCCAGAATCGCCCAGACAGCGCCTCCGGGAATACCGAAATAATGGGTAATCCCAGCTTCGACAAAAAATTCAGCAATCGCATCAACAACTCTCATTGCAAGCCTCCTTAAGGTTATCGGGTATTTGAAATTTTGAAGAATCTATCGACCCAGGATATGCACACAACACGATGCGGTACCTACTACTGGGATTGCCCCACCCGTGCATTGCGCCAATCCCAGTTTCGGTAACGGATCGATTTGGCGCGATCCGGATTCGCTACGCAGTTGGCGCGTGATTTCGACGATTTGCGCCATGCCCGTTGCGCCCAACGGATGACCGCGCGACAAAAGACCGCCGCTCGTACTCACCGGCAACTTGCCACCAAGCCAAGTCACGCGATCACGAATCAATCTTGCGGCTTCACCGGGTTTGCAGAAACCCAGGTTATCGTATGCCAAAACTTCGCCGATGCTAAACGCATCGTGAACTTCGGCGACTTGAATATCCTCCGGTCCGCATCCTGCCATCGCGTACGCTTTTTGCGCGGTCGCGCGAACGAGTTCATCATCGGGCGATTTGCCTTCGGACGACGGAATATATTTCCCTGCGCCCAACGCCGAAGCAAAAATTTTGACCAATGGCTTGCCGATTTGTTTCGCAAGTTTTTCAGTCCCGATAAGAGCCGCTGCCGCACCATCGACCGATGGACAGCATTGAAAGAGCGTCAACGGCTCGGCAATCATTCGTGAGCCAAGTACCTCTTCCCGCGTTACGGCTTCTTGGAAATGCGCGATAGAGTTTTGCGCGCCAAACGCGCGATTCTTGACGACAATATCTGCCAAGTCGTTCACGGTGAGATCGTGGAGTGCTATGTAACGATTGGCACGCAATGCATATTTGCCCGGCAAAGTTCGTCCCAACGCGCCTTCAAAATCACTCTTGGTGGCATCGATGAGTCCACTCGCCATTTGGTCAAGACCGATCACCAAAACTAATTCGGCGTCGCCATGCGCGACGGCTTGGTAGGCGAGATGAAAAGCAGTCGCCCCGGTCGTACAGGCGTTCTCGACATTGATCGTTGGAATGCCGCTCAAACCAAGTTGTGCCAAGAGTCGTTGTCCCACCACGCGCCCGCCAAAGGCGTGACCACAAAAAGCCATATCGATTTGAGTTCGCGCCAAACAACTATCGATGAGTGCCGCTTCACCCGCTTCGCGCCCCAACTCTTCTAGCCACACATCATCGCGCTTGCCGAATTTTGCTAACCCAGTTCCCAAGACGTAAACGTTTTGCACTAGCTCATCTCCTCGAACTCATTCGGTCGGTTTGAAATAATAGATGGTGCGATCAGCGAGCTTATCAAAGGTCATTTCCATCGGCAGACCCACGCGCAATTTTTCGATGGCGGCTTTGAACATTGCCCAAATTTTTATTCCATCGTCGGTGAGCACCCAACCACAACCATACGGCGTTTGAAAAGCGGCAGGCGCGCGATGAATGACGGTATACGAATAAATTTTCCCGCGTGTACTAACCCGAATCGTCTCCAAGTGATTCCCCGAACAGGCAAGACATACTGATCGCAGCGGAAAAAATCGTTCGCCACAATCGAGACAGCGCACACCTTGCAATGCGTCTTGTCCCGCGAAATCAAAACCTTCGGGTCGGAATGGAGTTCGGAATTGATTATTGGTTTCCATCGTCTATCCTTTTACTAATTGCCTGACTGTCACGCTTTGCGTCTAATTATTCGATATAAGGAGATGCTTCGTTCCGCTCAGCATGACAGACTGAACGGCTATTTTTCTTGCCCATCCACACGATTTGCTTTTCGCTCGGCGAATGCTTGCAAAGCACTTGCGCGTTCTGGCGAGGCGATGCAAGTCAAATAACTTTCGGCTTCGAGTGCTAGCCCTTCCGAACTTGCCATCGGCATTCCCAGGTTGATGCAGCGCTTGGCTTCCGCAACGGCGAGCGGCGGATTCTTGGCGATGGCGCGAGCCAACTTGAGAACCGTTTCATCCAACGCACCTTGTGCGCAAACTTCGTCGACGAGTCCAATAGATAAAGCTTGCGACGCTTTGATTCGCGACCCAGTAAATACCATTCGCTTGGCTTGACTCAAACCGATGAGCCGGGGCAGACGTTGCGTCCCGCCGCCGCCAGGAATTACACCGAGCGTAACTTCGGGTAGACCAAACTCAGCGGTTTCATCGGCAATGCGAAAATCTGCGGCGAGCGCTAACTCCAGTCCACCACCGAGACAAAAGCCCGAAATCGCAGCAATGACGGGCGGACGCGCTTGATACAATCGCAAGTAAGGATTAGAAAAACTGTGGCGCATGTTGCGAATTTCGTCGAGCGTTTGTTGTTTGCGTTCATCGATGTCACCGCCAACGCAAAAGGCACGACACGGTGCGGCGGCAAGAATCAAAACGCGAGTCGATGACGTATCGATGGCGTCAAGAGCTTGCGTCAAAGCAAAACGCATTGCGACGTTGATCGCATTCAACTTTTGCGGGCGATTCAAAACGAACCGCGTGATGCCTTCTTCGATTTGTTCAATCAGGATTTCGTCAGCCATGCATTACCTCTTCGATGTACCTACTCAGACTGTCATTGCGAGGGGTGGTTCTTGCGACGAAGCGCACTCCGCTGGATATTGGGAATTGCGCGGACGCAGTTCGTCCAACGCCTTGCTCGCAATGACATCCGACTCCTTCTTACCAACACGCGACGCGAAGGGATTGTCCAGTGACCTGACGCGATTCATCCGAAGACAAGAAGAGAATCACTTCGGCGACATCTCTGGGTTCGGCAGCGGTTTGGAAGGGATTGAGTTCGATTCGCATCTGGCGAAATTTTTCAGGCATTGCCTGCAAGCGTGGATTGTCCACAAAACCTGGGACGACGGCATTGACGTTAACTTGATATCGTGCCATCTCGCGCGACAAGCTATTGGTGAAACCGAGCACTCCGGCTTTGGCAGCCGAGTAATTCACTTGTCCGATATTGCCCAGGTAGGAACGCGAACTCATCAAGACAATCTTGCCATATTTCTGTTCCATCATTTGAGGAACCACCGCGCGGCAAGATAGAAACATCGAACGCAGGTTTAGATTGATCACTTGATCCCACTGCTCATCCGTCATCTTGTGAATCAATGCATCTTTCGATCCGCCAACCATCGCGACGAGAATATCGATGCGACCGTGCGTTGCCATCACTTGCTTGACCATTTCGCGAATCTGGCTGTCGTCGTTGGCATCGGTCTTGATGAAAGAGACCTTGTTTAGGTCAGGCACTTGCACCTTGGTGCGAAATTCTTCCCACTTGCATGGATCAAAATCGGCGATGACCACCTTCGCACCTTCGCGGCAAAAACTTTGCGTGATTGCCGTGCCAATGTAACCAGCGCCGGCGGTAATGATCGCCACTTTATCTTCCAGTCGTCCAGGCATAAGGAATTCTCCTAATAATTTGATCGGTTGCGGAGTTATTCTTACGATGCGGTCTGTGCAAGGGAATTAAGCATTGATTCAGTCCCTTGACCTAATTCAGGCGCATCACTCAAACAATGCCACTCTGTCTCTCGAATAAAACGAACGGGCGATTTTAGTGTGGCGGGGTTAGAACCTTGATCGATAATATCCAAGGATAGAACATGTGGATCATTCAAGAGAGTATCATATTGATGGATCCTGCCACACAGAACATCGTGCCGCTCAAGCAGATCGAGCCAATGCTGGGAAGGTGCAGACAAAAAGGTTGGTTCAATCCGCGCATTGATTTCGTTGCGGCGTTTGACCCGCACGCGCGGATCAGAAAATTCGTCGCGAAATTCGTCGGGGAGTCCCATCGCTTTGCAGAAATTCGTCCAATCGGTATTACTAATGGTGGCAACCATGATGTCGCCGTCCGCCGTGCGAAACGAACGTGACGGCGCAATGTGTGCGTGGGCGTTCCCTTTGCGTTGCGGAAGTTTGCCGGTGATCAAATATTCGGTGATTTGAACGCGCTGAAGTTCTAAGAGCGCTTCCATGAGCGAGATTTCAATGTGCCGACCCAGGTCATCTTGTTCACGCATCAATAATGCGCTCAAAATAGATTGGCTTGCGAGAACTCCCGCAAACATATCGGAAAGCGCCAAGCCGACTTTCAAGGGACTGCCGCCCTCTTCGCCCGTAATGCTCATGAACCCAGCTAAGCCTTGCAGAATCGAATCCGTTCCCTTTTTTTCGCGATAAGGACCCTGGGAGCCAAATGCCGAAATCGAGCAATAAATTAGACGAGGGTTCAATTCATGAACACGCGACCAATCTAATTCGAGGCGCTCCATTACGCCGGGTCTAAAACTCTCCACAAGGATGTCGCACTGGCTTGCCAATGATTTTATTCTTTGGCGACCTTCCGCTGTTTGTGCATCGATAACAAAACTTTGCTTGCCGCGATTCAAAGTTGCAAAGACGACACTGCCATTCTTTCCAACTTTCACGCCCATGGTTCGACCCCAGTCGCCCCAGTTCGGTTCGATCTTGATCACCTGGCATCCCATATCCGCCAAATGCATTGTGCAATAAGGTCCTGCGACTCCTTGACTGAGGTCCATGACTCTAATTTCATCGAATGATTTCATAGAATTATTTCTACCACAAGAGTTTGCTCCCTCCATCTCTTTAATTGCTCACAAGCCCGCCACCACCTGGGACGCGAACCATTCCGCCGCTTGGCTTACTTGTTCGGGCGTATTCCCTTCAAACAAAACCGCCATATGCTCAACGCCCAGTTCTTGAAAGGCACGCAAATCCGCGATCATCTCCTGGCCTGTTCCCGTTAGCGCATAGGTTGAGCCTCTTGGACGATTGGGCTTGACTCGCGCGCGAACGGATAGCGTAGGCATTTTGCGCCCCGCGGCTTCTGCCTCCGCGCGGATGATGGGCAGACGCGGACGCAGATTATCGGGACCGGTCTGTGCCGCATGATAACCATCGCTCATTCGACCGGCACGACGATAGGCGATTTCGCTGCGTCCGCCGGTCCAAATGGGAAGGCGATCACCTTGCGCGGGCAACGGTCCAAATTCAAAATCGGTGAGTTGATGAAAACGGCCTTGAAATGGCGCGCGCTTGCCCGACCAGAGATGCCGCCACAAGTGAATTGATTCTTCGAGATACGCGCCGCGCTGACGAAATCTATCGATGCTTCCCAGGTTGGTGTACTCGGGTTTGTCTTCCTCGTCGCCGATGCCCAACGCTACGATTAATCGACCATGCGTGAGCGCATCGACCGTTGCTAATTCTTTCGCGAGTAATGTCGCATTGTTTCGCATGGGAACACAAATCGCGCTGGTACCGATTTTCAATCCAGGGAACTTGCCACCAATAAAAGCCAACGTCGTGATGGCTTCAAAGATGTACGCATATTCTTCGGCATCGCCGAGTGGTCCGCGACCTGGGATGATGTGATCGGTTGTCCAAACGGTTGACCAACCAAATTTTATCGCCGCTTCTGCCGCTGCCACGATGCCTTCGCTCGTCGCGCCGCGTGGCATCGTGGGAAGCACAATTCCAAAATCCATTAAGATTCTCCGCCTTTGAGCACGAACGCATCGCCTTCGTTCATCAGTTGCATCACGCGACGATAGCGTTCGAGTGCGGTTGCAGGTGTGGCAGCGACCACAGCATTGAGCAACGCATTCGCCAAAACTAATGCTGGCACATGCGAGTTTTGAGTGCTCATGCCTGCGCTCAACACGGGAAGCACAATATCGACTTGCTGTCCCACCGGAGATATCGGTGAATCCGTAATCGCGATGACTTTTGCTCCTTGAGATTTGACTTGGCGAACAAGTCGCAATGTGCTCGACGCGTAAGGTGGAAAAGTGAACGCCACTAGCACATCGTCGCGGGTTACTTGGATTACAAGTGCTGCCGCATCGACTTCACCGGGTCCCAGCAAAAAAGTATCGCCGCGAATCCGACTGAGAGCGAGCGACATATAATGTGCTGTTCCGTACGACGAAAAACCACCTGCAACAAAGACTCGGCGAGCTTTAACAATGACATCCACTGAGCGAGACAAATCATCTGCGCTCAATCGCTCAATCGAACGACGCAGAATGTCCAAATCGTGCTCGAACGATTTAGCGAAAACCGTATCGCCTAAATGCGCCGTGATCGTTTGATTGCCGTTGCCATCCTTGGTTTCATGTTTCGACAGTTGTGCGCGCACCCGATCACGAACGCGGTCTTGAAGATCGTTATAGCCATCGAATCCGAGACGATAGGCGAACCGTACAATCGTCGATGGATTCAATCCTAGCTTGGTGCCAAGCTGGTCAACTGTAGCGAACGCGACAAAGTCTGCATCTTCGACAATAGCTTCGGCGATTCGTTTTTGCGAATCGGTTAGCTCGTCATAGCGTTTTCGCAATTCTTCAATGACGTCGGCTGACGTTTGAGTGGTGCTCATTTTATCCTTGCCTTCTTCTAGTCGAGCAGGTCTTTGGCTACGAGTGTTCAGGTCTCTGCCAAGGCGTCAACCGCGCTTGAAGATAACTGCTCAGCCCTTGAATAGCGGCGGCGACGCTCATGATAATAAGAATGGACACGAGCATATCCGCGGTCCGGAATCGAGTAACGTAATTAAGAATCGTTCCACCCACTCCGGTCAACGTCGCAATCATTTCCGAAACGACCACACCCACCCAGGCGGCGGAGAACGCTTGACGCGCTCCGGCAAAGATGTACGGTAGACTTGAGGGCAAGACAATCGTCCATAACTTTTGCCGTTCGGAAGCGCAAAAGGCTTCACCCGCATCCAAGAGATCGGCATTCACGTTCTTGACGCCGGTCATCGTGTTGATGATGACTGGAAAGACCGCCGAGACAATTACATACGCAAGTCGGAACTTGAGTTCAAAGCCCAGCCAAATGACCATGAGTGGAACGAGTGCCGCATGCGGGAGCGCATACAAAAATGACACATAGGGATCGACGACGTACTCCATCGTTCTAATTCGCCCCATCAATATTCCGATGGGCACGCCAATAATCATGGACAGGGTAAAGCCACCAAAGAGTGTCAGCAGACTGTCGCCGAGTGCGCCCCACATGGTTTTTTGGACAAATGCCTGCTGATAAAAAGCCAGAGCGATTTCCGTCGGCGGGGCAAGCAGTGCTCGATTCAATCCCGAAGCATAGATTTGCCAAATAATTAGCAAACCGCCTAGCGTCGCCAGACGAACCGTCCATATGCCGCTGGATCGGTACAACCAAGGTTTGGATTTTCGTGTTGATGTTTTCCGCGTTGTCGCCGAAAGAGCGACCGATTTCTCTACCGCCATATTTACCTCGCCGCTTTCGACCACAACCAGGGCATGGTCGTACGTTTCTCAGCCCAACGAACCGCCGCTGCTAATCCAATGCTCAACAAACCTAATAGAATGATGGGAGCGAACATCTCCGCCATCTGTAACGCTTTGGCGTTTTCTTTAATCAGTCCGCCGATTCCACCAGCCGAAACCTCTAGCTCAGCCACAATTGCGCCAATCAATGCACGTGCAATGCCAATTCGCAAACCCGCGTAAATATAAGGCAACGAAGCTGGGATAACCACGGTCCAGAGTTGCTGTAACTTGGTCGCCGCAAAAGCAACGCCAACATCCAATAGATCGCGATCAACCTCTTTACCACCGAGGTAGGAATTTAAAATCACCGGGAAAATACCAGAGACGATGACGACGCCGACGCGGAGGTTAAAATCGATACCCAACCACAGAATCAGAACTGGAATCAATGCGACGCGTGGCGTCGCATACAATGCTGTTACGTAGGGAGCTAGGCTCAGTTCAAGTAATCGACTCCGACTCATCAAAATTCCAATGGGGATACCGATAAGAATTGACAAACCAAAGCCGACGGTGAATCCGTACAGGGTCTGAATAAAAGACGGAAGAATGGAGCTAGCAAATGTCTCGACGCCGACTAGAAAGATTTCGCTGGGATAGGATGCAAACAATGGCTCGCGCCGTCCTACGAATTCCCATATCAGCGCAATACACATGACCGAAAAAATTCGCAGGGCCGTCGGAGAACGAACCCCCCCATTCATACTCTTGGACATTACTTGCGTCGTCATGCGAATGCTTCCGTGCGCTCAATTTGTTGCTGGAGCAATTTCCAAATCTGACCACGAATACGCGCATACTCTGGATTCGCGCGCCAATCATAGCCACTGCGTGGTCGCGGCAAATCGACGGTGAATTCAGCAATCACTCGTCCTGGCTTGACGCCCATGACAACAACTCTATCTGACAAATAAATCGCTTCGTCGGTCGAGTGCGTAACAAACAGCACCGTCAAGTTTTGTTCAATGCATATCCGTTGCAACATGCCTTGCAGTTGTTCGCGGGTCAATGCATCGAGTGCACCGAACGGTTCATCCATCAGCAACACTTTGGGACGAATCGCCAGTGCCCGTGCCAGCCCGACGCGCTGGCGCATACCGCCGGAGAGTTGCCAAGGATAATAATCGATGTGATTACCCAATCCAACCAATCGAAGGTATTCCGTCGCACTGGCGAGCCGCGACTTTTCGGACACGCCTTGCATCTCCAATCCGTACGCGGCGTTCTTGAGCGCGCTTCGCCATGGAAAGAGATTGAAATGTTGAAAGACCATTGCCTTATCGTGGGATGGGCCCGCGCTTGGCTTGTCATCGACCAACACTGAACCGGTGTCAGGTTTTAGCAAACCGGTGATAATCCGGAGCGCCGTTGTCTTGCCACACCCGCTCGGTCCGATCAACGTCACAAATTCGCCGCGTTTCACTTCGAGATTGAAATCGGAAAGAACCGGATTAGCGGTATCGGTATACGACTTGGTCAGTCCTTGAATCTTCAGCATACTTGCCCTTTCTGGCGAAAGCGTTATCTTGTTCGATCACTTACTCTGATTGCTGGCGGCTATCACCATTGATAACCGCCAGCGGGTAGAAAACCCTCAATCGTGCCTAATTGCCTGACAGCACTGGATGGGTTTTCACATAGTTCTTGACGAACGAGTCGTCGAGCCATTGAGTTTGGGGCGGCAAATCCTTTGGCAGACCACCGGATTCCTGTTCAAGCTTGAGCAAACGATCGATTCCATCTTGACCCAGTCCACCATTGAGCGGCCAAAATTTGCTCTTAATGTACATGTCGTAGGAGCTTGTTCGCTCTACATCGGCGAGCTTCGGTAACAACTCTTTGGAGAGCGTAATGTAGCCATCTTTATTGGTGGCTGCCCAGCGTGAAGCATCGATAAACGCATCCACAACCTTTTGTGCTTGTTGCGGATCTTTCTTAAGCCAATCGCCGGAAGCAATCAACCCGGATTGAAGATAGACCCCAATGCTTTCACCAGCCGACAAGATGACCTTCGCTTTACCCGTCGTCACAGCATTAGCACCATCTGCGGCGTGAACTGGCGCCGCGTCGATTTGACCGGATAATAATGCTGTCATACGCGCACTTGTCCCACCGATGGTAACAAACCGCGATTGCTCAGGATCAACATTCGCCATCTTGAGAGCTGTGCGAATGATCGTGTCAGCTGCGGAACCAGGCGTAGAAATACCGATGGTCTTGCCTTTAAGGTCTTGAAGAGAATTGATTTCGGGCTTGACCAACAGAACATAGTCAGTGGCTTGATTGTTGACCGCCACAATTTTCACATTCGCATTTGCGTTTTTAACTGCAAGAATAGCAGAGGGCAATGAGCCACAATATGCATCGGCTGCGCCGGCAATGATGGCTCGCAATGCGGTATCCGGAGAATCGACCCACTTGAAATCGACATTGTACCCTTGCTTCTTCAGTGAGTCTTGCCAATAATAAACATCGACCGAACTAAAATCTACCGCTCCGTTACCGATAAGTCGAATAGTTGTAGGATTTATTGTTGGTTTAGGTGCATCGGTGGGTTTGGGAACATCCGTCGGCTTGGGAGCCGCAGTTGGCGCAGCACTTGAGGCAGATGATGCCGAAGCGACTGGGGCAGTGGTTGGCTTGGGCGCATCAGTTGGCTTGGGTATCGCAGTGGGTGGAACTGGCGTAGCGGTTGGAGCGGGTGTCGCACAGGCAGCTAATGCCGCAATGGCCACAACGAGCAAGCATAGTAGAACAAAACGATTTTTCACTTTCTCTCCCTCCTGGAGGATTGGCTCAACGCAGAGTCGAACAATTTTGAATCAATCAATGATCTGGCTACATTGCCGATGAATTCAATATCCACCCCCATTTCTCGCGTGTAAGGTGTTTCTCTTCCGGGGAAGGACCAATCGCCGGTGGAAATTTATCGCGCCATTCATATGGACGAGTCGCATCGATGATAACGCGGCTATTAAATCCTTTCTTCCCCGGTTCGATAGCGGGGTCGAGTGGCCCGCTCCAAGCTCGCTTGATGAAATCAAAGTCTCGTTCCGGATCGGAGCGAGTGGTGATCGCCCATACGACTTCGGTGAGATCAGTCACATCAATATCTTCATCGACGACGACAACAATTCGGCCCAGGTATGCACCCTGGCGACACATTGCCGCAACATGTCCTGCTTGACGCGCATGCCCTGGGTAACGTTGTTTGATCGAAACAACATTGAACAAGCGACAACCGCCGACACTGTGTGTCCACGCCGCTACGACATCGGGAACACCCGCCGCTCTAATTTCGCGGCGTAAATTGGCGCTACGAAGATATTGCTGATAGCGATGAGCTTCGTACGGAGGCTTTTCAGGCGGACAGCCCAAAATAATTGGATCATTTCGGTGATAGACTGCCTTGACTTCAAAGACAGGTTCTTGGCGCGATGCGGATGCGTAATAACCTGTCCACTCTCCAAAGGGACCTTCTAATCGAGTTTCGTCCTTGTGCAAGAATCCTTCCAATGCAATCTCAGCATTTGCAGGAATCGGCAAGCCGGTGTAACGTCCTTTAATGCATTTGACGGGAGAACCAATCACTCCACCTACCCACTCTAACTCGTTAACGCCATTCGGAATTTCGAGCGAACTTGCCAAAAATTGGAGCGGCGACATACCGACGAGGATGACTGCCGGCATCGATTCACCGCGCTCAAAATACTTGTCACGATGAATCATGCCATGTTTACCCGGTGAGATGTACAATCCGGTATGATTTCGATCATGCAGCATGACCCGATACGTGCCCATGTTCACCCAAGGCGAATCTGGGTCTTTAGTAATAACGCCATCTCCGGTACCAATATATCGACCGCCATCCTGCTTGTGCCACTGCGGGGTCGGAAACTTGAGCAGGTCAATATCGTCGCCTTCTACCACATGCTCGGTGATAGGTCCTTCTGATACCGTTTCAACGGGTAAGGGGGTTACTGTATTAAGCTTGCGTTCCCATTCGTCAATTAATTCCCAGACCCCGATATCGGTCGGCAACCCCAAACTGAGTGCAAGACGAGGTCGAGCGCCAAGCGCATTGACGAGAATGCGATAACCCGCAGGAAAACCAGGAATTTTGTCAAAGAGCACGGCTGGTGATTCATCGGTGTGGTGCAGCATCTCGGTTATGCGCCCAATATTATCCTGCCAATCAACGCCTTGCAGAACTCGCAACTGACCAATCTTATTGACCGAGGCGAGCCATTCACGCATATCCAGTGGGGTACCCACAGGTGCCGCAACAATCTGATCTTCAAATTTGACTTGTTTAGCAATTTCATCATATTTTGGGATATTCTGAGAGGGCAAAAGTTACCTCCGATACGCTATTTTTGCAACATTGTATTGCATTCTATGTGTATTATAGCAACAAATATTGTTGTCAATGGTATCATTTTTTAAATATTTCGTATCATTCCGACTCACCGGGTAGGACCTCACTAATAGCGCTTCAATGGATTGGTCCAATTATAAAGCCAGAACGAGGAGTAATACTCGTTCTGGCTCTTTTGTAGTTCGATGGTCTGTCAACGGTTCTTCGACATATGGTTTGCAAAAACCTGCCTTAAAGCTGTAGTTTCGCGTAAATTCTGAACCGTTATCCTGAATTATTGATTAACGCCGTGTAAAGCGTCGCGGATAATTTTAGGTAGCGCAAAATCTGGTGATGCAAATCCGAAAGCCCGGTCAAATGCCACTGCACCTGGGTGTCGAGCACAAAATGCGTGACCGTGATCTGCGCGCGGCTGAACGCCTGCAAGATCCGTTTACCCGATGGACGTTCCGTCGGTCGGGGGGCTTGCCCAGGATACAATCCGCGCAGGGTCTGCTGCTCTTGCCGCAAGCCCTGTCGCACCTGGGTTTCGATTAATGTGAGCAGCCGCAACGCCAAAGTCAAAAGCCGTGTCAGACCTTTGATTTGGTCATCCCGCCAGACAAACAGCGGACTCAGACCCAACGGGAGATCTTTGACCAGATGGAAATCGCGCTCCAAGACCCACCCGCCCCGATAATGGAGCACGGCCTGGGTCAGCGACATTCGCTCGGCGGGCAGATTGGTGACCTGGGCACGCCAACCCAAGCGATCCCGCTGGGCAGTGATCGCGGTTTCCTGGCGCTGCACGGTTTGAATCACATATCGTACGCGTTCTTCCGTGAGCGGTACGCTGTCGGCACCGGGGCGACCGCGCTTGCGCTGGCGCGTCACGGACTTGGTTTCGGTGATCCATTCGACCGTGAGTAAACCCACCCCGCGATGCTGTGCCAGGGTCTGCTGGATCGCCTGTTCCAATTTGGTCGCATCGCGAATCTGCCGTTTGCCTTTGCCCGGCGCAGGGGTTAAGGCATACAGCGCACGCGTCGCGGCGGTCAGCCGTTGTTCCAGATGCGTGGCGTGCGCGTGGGCGAGCTCGCGCGCATGCGTGACCAGGACGCGTTCGGTCCAATCGAGGGCTTGGGCTTGACCCGCCTCATCGAAACCAACCGCTTTGAGCGGACGTGAGAATTCGTAGCCAGCACCCAGAAGCTCAGGGCCATCCCACATCAGCGTAGCGGCTTGCTCGCCGTCAACGATCACATTGACCCACGCGTCAAAGTGTTTCGCGGTCTCACCGGTCAGCGGTAAGACCGTCAAGTAATAATCACGATGGGCGACCAATTCGGCGCGGGTCGCCCGTATACAACAGGCCGCGCCGCCCCAGGAGCTGGCGCACGCGCTGAATCAGCGGGGTGTAGAGCGGATCGTCTGCGGCTTGACCTGGGCGAATGGCCGTGACGAGCAATTGACCGGTCGGTTCGGCGGCGGCGGCCATCAGCTTGAGTTGCGGCAAATCGGGGCGATGATCTTTACTGGGCCCATATTGCATCAATCCTTCGGGCGTGGGCTGATGCGAGCCAGCGAAGGTGGTTCCGTCCAAGCGCACCCCACTCACGGGAATCTCGTAGACCGTCACACTGGCGGTCCAGAGGGACTGCTCGGTCGCTTCCCACGCGGCATCATCACTCAATCGATGGAGTACCCCACCCAGCCGGTCGTCACTAAAGTCGACGTCGCGGATGGGTTGCCCCAACAGCTGGGCTAACGTCTGGGGCAAGGTGTGGGACCACTCGCGCACCGCGGATTTGCGATGATCGGCTTGGGAGAGAATGTACCCGAGCCAACCGACGGCGAGTTGCCCGTTTGTCAGACCTTGTTGGAGACCGTGTGTCCCCAATGTAGCATTGAGAATGTCGGCTAGCCCGAGCTTGTTGGCAACGCCGATGATGAGTGGCACATCGTCCACGCGTTCATGTTGAATACCTGTTATTTCTGCCATGGGCAGAGAATACCAGATAATTCGATATTTGCCCAATTATTTTACGCGAAACTACAGTAAGAACTTGCCAAAATCCAATATGACCTGGCGTTCGTAGGGCAAGATCTTAATTATGCGTCGTTGTTCAATGATCTTGACATTTTGAGGTTGGGATTCACTATTTGATTTTTGTGCTTCAACCGGCTTTTCTGGTCTCGGCTTTGACGGTTTCCACAGTCTCAATTCAAACGCTCTATGGTAGATGGATGAAACCGTTTTGGATGGCAACAATTGCAATAGCGCGTCAATTTGCTTTGATGCGTAATTTTCTTTCAAAATCTGATTTCTTCGTCTGTCCATTTGCTCATTGCTTTTCTCATGTGTGTATTGCCTTTTGAACGCAGAATGAGAAATCTGGTCGTTGATTACTATCGGCGCATATGCGCCGTTGCTCGTTTACTCGCTGTGGGGAAATTCCTTTGCCAGGCATCCATTTTGTTTGGGTCATATTTTTGGTTCAGCGGTAACCCAGTTTGCGATTACTTCATCTCTGTCCACGCTGTTTGAGCCGCCGCTGAAGTACCCGCGACAGAAACTCGCGCGCCTCACGTTGTCCTTCACTCGGAATACCTTCGTGGGTCACGGTGTAATAGGCGACCTTGGCACTGAAATGCTCGGCGAGTTCAGCGAGCCTGCATGCTGTAAAATCATCACGGCAGACAGCAACACTCCGCTGGATAAGTTCGAAATCTCCATGTGAATGCGAATCGCCAAATTCCGAGTGCAAAAGACGATAGAAACTCCCACTTGGTTTCTTGGCAAAATCCCAGGCAACAAGATATTTCTCCTTCATCGAACTTTTTTCTCCATCGAATATTGACCGCCAACAACCGACGGCTGACCACCGCCATTTTCATTATTGGCAGTGAGCCACCGACTCATGGGCGATTCCTTGGTGAATTTGCTACAAGGTTTCATTAGGTCGCTCTGCAAAATCCCTGGCATGCGGATATACTTTCGTCATTTGATTTGGATGACTATTCAATGCAGACGCCTACCATCTGGTAACCGCCACACCTGAACGAGAGTCTCGAATGAATTGTAACACCTGGCTCTAACAAAAAATAAAAAACGACCAAAAAAGCAATCAAACTAAAAGTTTTTTGGAAAACCAAAACGTCGCTTATGCTTCACAAAGAAATAGGCAAGCGGCTTTTCTTCTTTTGCCAAGAAGGTTTCTTGATGCGAGGACGCGATTCTGCTTATTGACTTTATGCATAGCCGCGATATAATGTGCCGGTTGCTAGTGACCTTCAAGCGATTACTCTTCGCAGCACACCCTCGTTTCAGCATTCTCTGAACGACCTACTCATCCGTTGATTCCCATCCATCCGTGAGGTCAATAATTCCTGGTTCAGGATGCCAAAAGGTTCGGTTCCTTCTTCATTTCGGTTGCCCCGTATTAGTACGATGGGCACCTAGAAAGCTCTTGTTCTCAATTGAAGACAGCGCACCGCTCAACTGCTCCTGCCATTTCCAAAATCCATTTGCCGCCGCGCCGCAACGGATTGCTGCGACGACCACGTTTAATCGATCACCTTCATGCGCAAATCGAACGGCAGCTCGTCGCGATTGTTGCGCCTGCCGGCTATGGTAAAACCAGTTTGCTCCTCGACTGGGCACACGACGCCGATTTCCCAGTGGCGTGGTACATGCTCGACGAATTCGATAATTCCCCGCACACGTTTCTCACTTATCTGATTGAATCCATTCGCGTGCAGTTTCCCAAGTTTGGTACTCAGGCTTTAACTGCACTGGAGCAATCCGCCGATACGATCATGCGCCTGCAACCAGTCATTCGGCTGATCGCCAATGAGATGCTGCATCTATCCGATCATCTCGTCGTCGTTCTCGACGATTATCATGTCATCGAAAACAAAATGATTGGCGAACTGATCGAATTGCTCGTCCGTTACGCCGGCGATAGCTGCCACCTCTTTATCAATTCGCGGACGCTCCCACATATTCAAGACCAACTCCTGCTCCGCGCCCGCGACCAAATGAGCGGGGTGGGGACCGCCGAGTTGCGCTTCACCGCGCCAGAAATTCAAGCGCTGGTCGAACAAAACTATGGCTTGTCTGTTTCTGCGCATCGCGCCCACGAACTCGCGCAGATCACCGATGGTTGGATCACCGCTTTGCTCTTGATGGGACAACAGACAGGTTGGCGCGATTTGGTACAAGGTGCGCTCGCAATGCCTGACACGGTCCAACCAGTATTTGATTATCTCGCCGAGCAGGTCTTCTCCAGACAGTCAGAGGGAATGCGCCATTTCTTACTGGGTTCATGTGTCCTCACTCCACTCAATTGTGAAATGCTTGATCAGTTACCGGGCTTGGCAGATTCCAAGCATTACCTCGAAACTTTAGCGGGACAGCCCTTTTTCTTGACGCGCTTGGGTGGAGACGATAACCTGTATGAGTACCATCCGCTCTTGCGTGAGTTTCTCAAAACGCGATTGCAGAACGAGAATCCAACCTGGTTTGAGCAACTCAGCTTGGCGTGCGCCGAAAAATACCGCCAACAAGGAGAGTGGGACCGCGCTGTCGAGATTTATCTCGAGTTGGGAGAAACCACAAAAGCAGCCAGGGTGTTAGAATCGGTTGCGGAGTCCCTGCGAAAACTAGCTGAGATTTCCAGTGCGACGCGTTGGGTCGAGCAACTACCCACCGACCTCACATCCCAGAGTCCGTACCTGTCGAGTCTGCGAGGGAAAATCAACATGGCACGCGGTTTGCAGGAAGAAGCGGTCGTGTTATTCGACGCGTCCGCCCGCATGTTTGCGCGCGCCCGTGATTACGAAGCAGCCGCCGACCAGCGCGTATGGAAAGGCACGGCGCTGCGGTTCCTGGGTCGGTATCGCGAGAGTCTCACGGAGAGCAAGAAGGTGGATGCTCTGTTGAAAAGGTTGCCGCGTCACATATCCCCAACGCCGTTACGCGCCGCCAGTTTACACTTGCGGGGGCTAGCCGAATATCGATTGGGCAAACTTGCCAAAGCGTACCTCGACCTCAAACGCGCACGTGATCTCTTTCTGACAACCAGCGACTTGAGCAGCCTAGCCAATGTCTATAGTGACCTGGGTATTACGGCGCGGGCCATGGGGCATTTGACGGAAGCCATCGAGCATTACAAACAAGCACTCGCGCTCTGGGAGCGTCTCGGTCATGTGAGCGCGGCTGCCAATGCACTCAACAACCTGGGTTTTGCGTATCTGCTCCAAGGAAAAACGGAACAAGCAGAAAAGGTCTTGCAGGATGCGCTGGCAAAATCTCGGCAGGGTGGTGTTCTGCGCATCGAAGCCGGCGTGCTTTCGACGTTGGGCGATTTGTATCGCGATCTCGGCGAATACCCCCAGGCACTCGAGTTCTACCGGGACCGTCTCCGCACATCGCAAGAAGGAAACGACGCAGGCCTAATCTTCTACAGCCAGTTGTTCACTGGGGAGGTGTATCGGCGGATGGGAGATGTGGCGCAGGCGCGCGAGTGGCTTGATAAAGCCGCGCGGAGCATCGAAGCTGGCAAGTCGGCCATCGAATTGGGGCAGTGGAAGTTCGCCCAAGGATTGTTGGTAGCGGAAGAAGGTCAGTTGAAATCGGGAACCATGTTGATCGGCGAGGCAGCCAAGTTGTTCGGCCAATTGGAGAACAAGTCTCTCGAAGCGTTGGCAGAGTATCATCTCGCGCACCTTCACCATAGACAAGGACACGCCGAGGAAGCTGCATCCCATTTGATCCGAACGGCGAAACTGGTGGATGCGTTGGGATACGATCATTTCCTGGTTGCGGAAGGGCGCCACACTCACGTCACGTTGGAATTCGCCAGCACGTTGAAGCAGGTCGGTCCGCGGTTCAAGCGGATCCTGCACCGGGTTCATCCGATCCCTGCACCGCTCTTGCGACGTGCCCCAGTTGCGTCGCCGGCGCACTTCTTGGCCGTCTATACTCTCGGCCAAGAACAGTTCGTCGTCAACGGAGACGCGATCGCAGAAATTCGGCCGCAGACGCGAGAACTATTTTTATTTTTGCTTTCACGCTTGCCAACCGGAGCGCGCAAGGAAGAACTGGCTGACAAGTTCTGGAGCGACTTGTCCCCCGATCGCGCCGACGGAGTACTGGGAGTTACGCTCACGCGCATTCGTAAATTGCCCTGTCCGGTGTCACTCGTGAATGGATGGTATGTGCTCGAGCCGGAGCATTTGTGGTATGACGTTCAGGAATTTGAGAAAGGATTAGCCGATGCTAAACGCGCATCGAGCGCGTCACTCCGGATTCCGCGCTTAAAGCAAACGCTGGATTTGTATCACGGCGATTATTTAGAGCGAATGGAGTCAATCTGGGTTATCGAAGAACGTGCGCGATTGAGACAGGTCTATTTGAGCGCGCTCATTTCTCTCGCCGAGGCGTATGCCGAAACGAGCGATTTGGAAGCGGCGCTAAACACTTTTCAGAAAGCGTCCCAGGTTGAGTCATTTTT
>JACRMI010000120.1 GCA_016215025.1 Chloroflexota bacterium | reverse complement strand
TTTGGGTAACCGTTTTTTCTTCCTTCAAGAGTTCGAGCGTGGTTTCGGCTTTGAACGCCGATGAATACTTTTTTCGCATGACTGGTATTCTATCTGATTTTGTCCGTTTGGTGTGTCTAGTTTTATGGGTCCATTATATTTCCTTCATTTCCATTAGTTCCTCTAGTTCCCTGAATTTTGCAGCATTTAAAGTGAGCAACGCAGATGTTCTCGCAATGGCATGGTAAGCCGTGAGCAACTTTTATCTAATCGGATTGGTCGGCAACCTGGGCAGCGGCAAAAGCACTGTCCGTAAAATGCTAGAACAACTCGGCGCGCGCGGGATTGACGCCGATGCGCTCGTGCATGTCGTCATGCAGCGCGCTTCGCCAACATGGCGTGCGATTGTTGGCACGTACGGTCTCGGCGTACTGCAATTCAACGGTCGCATTGATCGACGTAAACTTGCCACCAAAGTTTTCAATGATCCGGTCGCACTGCAAAAGCTTGAGGCGATCACGCATCCTGCCGTTGGCAAGTTAACACGCGAAATGTTACGCGACAATCAAAAACCGGTCGTCGTGTTAGAAGCGATCAAATTGGTTGAAGCTGGAATGGGCGCTTGGTGCGACGAACTCTGGGTCGTCAACACAGTGCCATCCGTCGCCGTCGAACGCGTCATGGAATCGCGGAATATCAACGAAGCGGAAGCGCGCGCGCGACTTGCCGTACAAGGTTCGCTCGATAACAAGATTCGCCTTGCCAAAGTCGTCATCGATAACAGCGGCGACCTCGACACCACGCGCGCGCAAGTCGAACGGGCATGGCGAGCGATTCGCCCCGGCACAGCGCGCGACAAGAGTGAATGGCTGTACGGACTGCCTCGCGTCGAACAAAAATCTGCGGCAGTCGCAGAACCAGTGGTCGAACCCGTTGCTGCGCCACCAACAGTTGAAACGCCGCCGATTGCTCAACCAGTCGAGCCAGTTGCTCAAGTTGCAGAGCCACCCGCGCCTCCCGTTGTCGAAACGGCACCGCTAACGCCTGTCCCTGCTAAATCGATTGATGTTCGTCGCTCGCGCCGAAGCGATCTCGAAGTATTGAGCATCGCGTTATCGAAAAAAGAAAATCGTGCAACGCCATTGACGCGCGAAGAAACGCTCAAGCGATTTGGCGAACGCGGCTATCGCATCGCGCTTTCAGATAAACAAATCGTCGCGTTGTTGGCGTGGGAAGCCGAAAATCTTATCGCCAGTGTGCGCGAGATTTGGGCAGAGTCGGCAGACGATGCGACACTCGCGCTTCCACGCTTGCTTCAACTCGTCGAAAGCGAAGCAAGCGAATTGTTGTGTGAAGTCGTTTTTCTCATGCTTGACCCCGGCACGCCTGAATACACTTTGGCACAACTTCGCACAGCAGGATACGAGCAGCAAGACAAGTCATCGCTGCACAAACTTTGGTCACAAGCGGTCGAGGAACGATTGCAACCTGGCGAACTGCTCTGGGGCAAACAACTCCGCGAGCAAGTTATTACGAAACCCTTTTGAACAAAAGACCCTAAAGGTTTTCATTGATACGTGTTCTCCTCTGACGAGGTTGTATATTAAGCCAGAATTGAACTATTTTAGGCAAGAAACCTTTTGGGTCTATTCTCAGAATAGAGGTAAACTAGTATGACGGGATTGAAAAATTTTGCAGGACAGCATCCGCGAGTCGCTGCTTGGATTGCACTAGCCATTGGGATGGTCATCATTTTGCTGTGGTCGGCGAAGGATGTTGGCTTGTTGCCAACGCAGCTTATCGCATTGGTTGTCGCCACCATTTTGCTTGCGGGTCTGTGCGTTTGGATTATCGGTTGGGAAGACAACGACGAGCAGGTCGAACAGAAATAGCCGCTGACTCATGAATCTCGGCGTCGTATTCGCTCTTGGGTTCGCCGCGCTGGCAACTCTCGTCTTGATAATCGCTTGGCGCGGCGCGACCCAATTGATCCACCCGCCCCACCGCCGCGCCGAAACCTCGCCCGTCAACTACCAACTCGATTACGAAATCATTTCCTTCACCGCTTGCGACGGTTTCACGTTGCGCGGTTGGTTCATCCCCACACCCAATCCTCAAGGCACGATTGTCGTCTGTCATGGCTATACCGGCGAATGCTCACCCGATCTAGAGTATGCGCCACTTTTTCATCAGTATCATTACAACACCCTGTATTTCGATTTCCGCGGGCACGGCATGAGCGATGGCAATTATACGTCCCTCGTTTATTACGAACGACGCGACTTGCTTGCCGCGCTCGACTTTTTGCGCGTGCGTGGTATTGAGCGCGTCGGGCTGTACGGAATGTCGATGGGCGGCGCAATTGCTTTGGCGACCGCATCGCTCAGCCCGATGGTCGTCGGCGTGCTTAGCGATTGCGCTTTTGCTGAACTGTGCCACATCGTGCGGCACAATGTCGAAAAGCGACATGTTCCAAGAATTTTGGCTGGCAGTATAGGCTGGCTCGTCGTTGCAATTGCGGGCATACGCTTGCGGGCGAATCTTTTTTCCGCCGATCCAATTCGCTGGGTTGGTCGCATTGCGCCGCGCCCGCTTTTGTTGATGCAAGCCGCCAACGACGACGATGTGCCCATCGCCGAAAGTCAATCACTCTTCGCTGCCGCCGGCGAACCGAAAGAATTGTGGCTCGTACCCAACGCCACCCATCGCAACATTGAAAGCGTCGCACGCGAAGAGTACCGCCAACGTGTGATCGCATTCTTCGACAAGTGCTTCATCGCTAATCATAATCTTGCTTCAAAAAAATCGCAGTAGAGAATTGGCGGGCTGCCTCTGCTTGATCTGACCGTACGACCAGCAAAGCAGATACAAGATGATGAGTCCAAGTATCCAGTACGGATACATCCCCAAAATTCCAGTCCCTCGTGGACCGAGCGCAATGCCAATCACCGCATAGAGATACAGGTGCATAAGGTAGAAAAAGAGCGGACTCTTTCCAAAAACGGCAAGTGGAACCAGCAACCGATTCCATTCCAGCTTGTGAAACATAAACAGCAAGATCAGGTCGACGCCAAGCATCAGCAATAGAAAAACAAGACTGGGAGGATATTTGACCACATTCAGAAAAGAAATCCAATCCGTCCCTTCGACAGAACGAATGTTGCCAAATCCTCCCCACATGCGAACAATAAAAAAGACGACGAGGAAAACGAGACCCAGCCACAGTGAACGGCGATATGCTTGCGCACGATCCTTCAACAACCATCGACCGAGCACCATGCCAAACAACACGACACCCAACCAAGGAATGAGTGGATAGTACACCAACACATTCCCCGTTGAGCCAGGCAACATCAGAGCGCGAATCACTACCGGCACATTCCGATCCGTCGCGTTGAGCACCCACAGATGGGTCGCGACGATAGTGGCGATCGATGTGCCAATCAACACGACGGAGGGCAATCGCAACATGAGCGCACTAACCATCATCGCTGCCCCCAAGCCATAAAGAACACCAAAATAAAGAGGAAAGCTCGCCGCCTGTTCGCCGAGTTGCCAGGCCCGATTTTCGACGAGAAACTGGAGTGCGATCAACAGCACACCTCGGACCATCAGATGGCGAACAATCTCACTCTCTTTCCATCCCGCCTTGCGATGCGATTCGGCGAACAAGATCATTGCAGTCCCCATCAAGAAGAAAAAACCGGGGGCCGCAAAATGCGTAACGAAGCGGGTGAAAAACGGCAACGCGCTATCGTAGCGCGGGAAAAAGCCAGTCCACATTTCCGGCGGCGGATGCGCATGAGCAATGAATACGTTCGCGTGGTCCAATGCCATTACGAGCATGATGATTCCGCGCAACGCATCTAGAGGGACGAGACGTGTCGCGGACGCGGCATCCGTTGTTGGGGCGAGTACGCCAGTTAGGTGATGGGGCATGGGTTTAGGCAACTGACCGGCCAGTCCGCGCGGGCTTGCCGGTCGATGAGCATTATCGAATGGCACTTTATGCCGAGTGGATAAACACTCCGTTACTTTAGTTTAAATTGTGCGAGAGCATAACATTCGGCGCAGCGTCTGTCAAGCGGATATTCGCGATTTCTTATCCCTCATCTTGTGGACGCTTTCACGCTATGCTATAATCTCGACCACTCACCATGCGAATTCAACAATTTCAGATAACTCTGGTAGATAAAACTCGCAAACTGCTTCCGCGCAAACTGAAAGATTTCGAACCACGCTCGTTTTTCACCATCGTAAAATTATCCTACAAGAATCCGAGGATACATTACGAGGTGTGGATTCGCGGCAAAGAGGAACATCTCATCGAGGTGGGACTCCACTTTGAGGCGGACAAGGAAACGAACGATGCGCTCTATGCCTATTTCGATTCGCGCGCATTCGACGTTCACGCTGCGCTCGGACCGCGTGTGGAAATCGAGCGCTGGACTAATTCGTGGAGTCGCGTGCATGAGGTCGTACCCTACGAAACGCTGGACGAAGAATTGGTGGATGCGATTGCAAAGAAACTGGCGAAGATGATTTCGGTTTTGCAACCGATGCTGGATGAGTTTGAATAGAACAACATTTATCCGCGAATCACGCAAATGAACTACCCCGCCGCAAGCGGACGGGGTATCGTCCGTTAAAACAACTTGAGTTGCTGTGCATGTAACTGCACATACTGCTGTGCTCGTCCTTGGTTTTTTACATACTGCTTGATTACATCTTCCGTCGCATGCTGCCC
>JACRMI010000023.1 GCA_016215025.1 Chloroflexota bacterium | reverse complement strand
TACGAAATCGCAGAGCCGGTTCGCCCGTTACGTTCTGAGTTTCGTCGCTCGCATCGACGCCGCAAAGTGTGTACGATGTCTCTGGACTCCGCGAAGTTAACGAAATCAAAAAATTGAGTACGATGTCATTGGACATGACATTTACGCCTATCTGAAAGCGAATTTCAACGACAAAAAGCCAGCACCCAAGTTGCCTTCTTGGTTGAAGGATTGGTGGTAGAAAAAAGAGGACTTGTTTGGCACTTGTGTCCAAAAATAATGGCACTATTTCCCTTTATTCCTGCTTATTGCTCTGTTACAGTAAGTTCATCCAGTCCTAAAATGCTTTTTGGTCTTGTTTATGCCCGTTCGTAGCTTTGTGGTATCTTGCCAGGAGGTTAAGCCATGGCAGAGAAATGTCTACAGGGCAAGTTGAATCGCCGCGACTTTTTGCGCGCATTAGGTACTGCGGGCGCAACGACAGTCCTCACGTCCGTCACCGCCCAGGCAGCGCCCAGCATCGGTTATCTCGGAACCCCAGCGTCATTAACGACCGACCCGCCCCCCGGTATGAAAGCCGTGTATCTGTACACGATTGGACCGGGTGGAAACATGAACTGGCAACCGGGTGATGCGATCAAGTTTCTTCCGCCCGAAAAAATCCCTGCAGGCAAAGCCGCGGATACCGTCGCCGCGCTACCAAAGACGAAACTGCTTGAGATCTACCGCACCATGTACACGACGCGTAAGTGGGAGAACGCACTCAAGGATAACTGGATCAAGGGCGAAATCTATGGCTCGTGGCTTATGTATGCCGGTCAAGAGGCGATCTCTTCAGGCGTGATGGCAGCTCTCAATCCCAATGACTATTGCACTAGCACTCACCGTCCCGCCGGGCACATTGTCGCCAAGGGAACGGATCTGAAAAAGGCAACGGCGGAACTCTATTTGCGTAAAACGGGAATCAGCAAGGGCAAGGGGCATCGCGCCAACATTACCGACCCGAGCGTAGGATTCCTGGGCAGCAATGGGATCGTCGGCTCGGCATGGTTTCTAGCTGCGGGCGCGGCATACAGCGCAATGGTTCGTGGAAGCAAGCAGGTGGCAGTGGCGTTCGGCGGAGACAACGCTGCCAATCAATCGTACTATTTTAGCGCCGTCCGTAACGCGACCCTTTTCAAGCTGCCCGTCATCTTTGTCATCGAAAATAATTTTCAGAATGTTTTTACGCCGATGGCTGTAACCGTCCCAACCAAACAAATCTCCGATTATACCAAAGGACTAGACATTCCATCGCTCACCGTCGATGGAAATGACGTGACGGCAGTGTACGCGGCGGCGAAAGTAGCGGTTGAGCGTGCGCGCTCCGGCGAAGGTCCCACGGTGATTGAAGGCATGACCTACCGCTGGTACGATCACGCAATGTTTGGAGGCACCAAGACAGGAGAAGAGGGTGCTTTTAAACTTCCCTATCGCACCGATAGCGAAGTGCGAGAGTGGATGGCGAGAGACCCGCTCGTCCGCTACAAGGTGTTTCTCTTAGAAAGAAGATTTGTCACAGACATCGACCTGGCGAATGTCGAACAGGATGCGCAACAAGCGATTGTCGCGGCATTCGATTTCGCGCGCGCTAGCCCTGCTCCCGACCCGCAGTCGGGCTTGGAAGATGTGTATATCGGCGGACAGCCCGTCACTGCAACGCAATTCTTTACGGCATAGTGACAACACGCTTCGATCAAGGAGGTCAAGATGCCAAAGAAACCATTTGCCTATGCTGTGCTGGAAGCAATCGCGCAGGAGATGCGCAAGAACAAATACATGTGTTTCTTTTACGAATACCAAAGCCCCACCGCCGTGACGCCAACTGGGGATGTCCTGGACCTTTGGAAGGAATTCGGCACGCCGCGTACCTCAGGATGGGGTTGGGCTGTGGATGAGGCATGGTACGTCGGATGCGCGACCGGAATCGCACTGACCGGCGTCCCGGTCGTGGTCTGGATTCCCTACATGGCAATGGGTTTTGTATTCGAGCATATCAACCAGCAGATCAGCAAAAGACATTATGCCACCGGCGGGACATTGAACTTTCCGCTGGTCATTCGCATGGATGGAGCAAGCCGCAGTGGGTCAACTGGCGTAACGCACCAGGATGTTGGACAAGAAGCTATGTTTGCGAACATGGCGGGAATTAAGATCGTGGCTCCGAGCAACGCCTACGACGCCAAGGGTCTGATGATCGCCGCAATTCGTGATCCCAATCCGGTCATCTTTTTCGATTACCAGGATGTCGCCGCGGGGTCCCAGCCCGATGTTCCCGACGAAGCATACGAGGTTCCGATCGGCAAAGCCCTAGTCCGCCAAGAAGGAAAAGACCTGACTCTGGTCGCATGGGCGCCTGCGACGGTGGATGTAGCGCAAGCGTTACCCGAGATTGCCAAGGCGGGGATCAGCGTGGAATACATCGATTTACGCAGCATCAAGCCCTGGGACTCCGACGCGGTGTACGCATCCGTGAGAAAGACAGGCAAACTTCTTGTGGTCGAGCATGGGAACTATACCAACTCGTTCGGTTCGCACATTCTATCCGAAGTGGCACAGAACGTTCCTGGAGTCAAGGTGAAAAAAATTGCCTATCCCGATGCGCATGTGCCGGCAGCAAAAGAGATGTACGAATGGATGCGCCCAGATGCGCCCAAAATCTTGGATGCTGTCAAGAAGATGAAGGAAAAGTGATGAACGCAATTTCACAACCGACCGTGTGCCCTCGCTGTCAATGTACGGTGCGTCCAGCCCAGGTTAGGACCGACATCTGGCAGAATGACCATCTGTATGTCGTTGAAGATGTTCCTGCTTTTATTTGTGATGGCTGTCAGGAACAATTTTACGACGACGATGTGACTGATGCTTTGCGACGCCTGAATGAGGATGGATTCCTGTCCACAGTGCCTAGCCGAGAGATTCTCGTTCCAGTGTACTCTCTGGCAGGTCAGATCAAAAGAGTTCGATCGAACTAGACACAATCCGTCGCTTTGCTCTTCTTGGTTCACTTTTTTTCAGAGGTGCTGTGAGAATTCGACTCGCGTTCTTGATCGGGCTTTTCATTCTCGCATTGCCGCTCGCGTCCTGCATTGCTCCACCAACACTACTACCCCCCACTTCGACCGCAACTGCCACACCCATCAGCACACCCACAACCACTCCAACGGTCACACCCACGGTGGATTTCGGGGCAACCGAGGTATCCATCATATCGCACGCTCTTGCTACATTGACCGCCAGCGCTCCACGAGTAACTCCAACCGCAACGCCTACGATAAATTTCAGGGCAACGGAGGCATCCATCATATCGCACACTCTTGCAACAATGACCGCAGGTGCTCCAACAGTATCGCCGACGGCTACCCCAACACGATTTAGATTGAACATGGACCTGATATTTCCCCCGAGTCCAGCGCGAGACATTCTCTTTGACAATTGCATGGGTTGCCATACGTTTCTGCCGCTTCTCCAGCAAAAGACCGTAGAACAGTGGCAAGGCACTTTGACCAATCACAAAACAAGGTACGTCAGTAAACTGCCAGTGCAACACTTGGAGAGTTTGATTGCCTATATGTCCGAACACTTTACTCCTGACAAACCGCTGCCTGAACCACCTCCAGAGGCAGACTGGCGTACTTGGCCCGCTTACTAATCTGTCACACCCTATGGTCAAATGCAAACACTGAATCGACTGTTACTCTCGTTGTTAAAGTTCATCGTGATCGTACTTGCAATCGTTTGCGTCTCAGTGATTGGAGGCATCGGCGGATACTATGTTGCCTCCACGCGCCTGCCGACCCAGGTTCGGGAAGAGCCAGTTGCACTAGGAGCGATCCGTAAGGTCAAACCCGCCGTCGTCACGATTGTCAACAAAACGCTCCCGAACGGAGCTTTTACTGGGCAGGAACTTACTATCATCGCCTATGGCTCGGGCGTAGTTATTGATTCGGCAGGATTCATCGTCACCAACTATCATGTGGTAAATCTCGACGACATGCTATGGGTGATCTTTCCCAGTGGGCAGCGAGAACTCGCGCGTGTGATCGGCGAAGATTCCGTTTCCGACATCGCAGTAATCCAGGTCAAAAAGGCAATGCCGGCGGTGGCACACTTTGGAGATTCGAGCCAGTTGGAACCCGGTCAAGTGGTCATCGCCATCGGCAGCCCGCTCGACGAATTTCACGGGACGGTGACGATGGGTATTGTCAGCGGACTCAATCGCAAAGTGGGCGGCATCGACGGATTGATCCAAACCGATGCCGCGATCAACAAAGGCAATTCGGGCGGACCGCTCATCGATTTGAATGGACAGATAATGGGCATCAACACACTGACCGTGCGCACGGCGAGTGACAGCGGCATCCTGGAAGGGTTGGGGTTTGCCGTGCCATCGAATAAAGTGCGTGAAATCGTCAACCCGTGGATCGAAAAGGGGCGGCAAAAGTAGGAGGATATGCAAAAACGCGGCTCCCCGCTCGTTGCATTGTTCAAGATTTTTGTCGCCTTTATCGGAATTGTTGGCGTCGGAGCGATTGGAGGCGCGACCGGATATTATGCGGGCTATGCAAGCCAACCCACTCCAATCAAGCAAGAGACCCTGGTGACGAATGCAATCCGCAAAGTCAAACCCGCCGTCGTCACGATTGTCAACTATATGCAGCCGAACTCTGGCATCACCGGATATACGATTTATCCGATTGTTTCCGGTTCCGGTGTAATCATCGATTCAAGAGGATATATCGTTACCAATTATCATGTGACTAATCGTGCTCAAACACTTGCGGTGATCCTCTCCGATGGTAGAAAGGTGAACGGGACTGTAATCCGAGAAGACTCGTTCTCCGATCTGGCGCTTGTCTCAGTGAGTGGGGAAATGCCTGCGGTGGCGCAGTTCGGGGATTCGAGCCGCTTGGAACCGGGGCAAGTGGTCATCGCCATCGGCAGCCCACTCGACGAATTTCACGGGACGGTGACGATGGGTATCATCAGTGGACTGAACCGCAAGGTCGGAGGCATCGATGGTTTGATCCAAACCGATGCCGCGATCAACAAAGGCAATTCGGGCGGAGCGCTGATCGAGCTGAACGGACAGGTGATTGGCATCAACACACTGACCGTGCGCACGGCGAGTGACAGCGGCATCCTGGAAGGGTTGGGGTTTGCCGTGCCATCGAATAAAGTGCGTGAAATCGTCAACTCGTGGATTCCCTAATCCAATCAACACAATTGTTACGTTTTCTTAACGTGGCACTATTGGGCCAATAAAGTTGGCACTATTTCCCTTCAATTCAACTATGGGTTCTGCTACAGTTAATCTTGACGATGCGTCAAAGCGCGAGAGGTAGAAAGCTCGCTTCTCTTGACCTCACATAGAGATGTACCGGGGACTTGCTACCCTAAGTACGTTGCCCTGAGGCGGAGATAATACAGCGTCCCGCAGTTAGCCAAATGGCTCCGGTGTTGTGATGATCCGGACTCTGTATTCTGAGGAGCCAATCCACGGTGAGGAGGTGCCGGCAAAAGACCAACCTGATTCTCTGCGAGCAATATCAGTTGATCGAAGGTAGGGTTGACTAAAGGAGGTTAATCCATGTCAGCAAATCAAAAACTTGCACTGGACCGACGCGCATTTCTCAAATTGTTGGGTACCGCAGGGGTTTCTGCGGCTTTTGTCTCCACGCTGGGTGGGGCGCAGCAAGCGCAAGCGCAAGGTCCTGTTGCAGAACAGGTTGCGAGCGTCACCGGTGTCAAATTTGGCAAAAGCGTGCCATTGGCTACCGAGGGGCCTGGTTTCAACCTGAAATGGCAGGCGGGCGACACGGTCAAGTTCTTGCCCCCGGAAAAGTTCGCCGACACTCCGGCAGCGGCAAACTTTGCCAAACTGCCCAAGGACAAACAGCTCTGGTTTTACACCACCATGGTCACGGAGCGCGTCTGGGAAGATGTCGGCAAAGACTTGTTCCTTGGCGGCAAAGATGGGTTGTACGGCTACTTTCACATGTACATCGGTGAAGAAGCGATCGCTGCTGGCGCGATGGGCGCGCTCAACAAGGACGACTATATCACCAGCACCCACCGTGGACACGGGCACATTATCGCCAAGGGGGCTGACATCAACAAGATGTCTGCCGAAATCTTTGCCAAGCAAGAAGGTTCATGCAAGGGCTATGGCTTGTCCATGCACATTGTGGACATGAGTCTTGGCATCATGGGCTCGAACGGTATCGTGGGTGGTGGTTGGTGGCTCGCCGCTGGTGCGGCATATAGCGCCAAAGTGCGCGGCACCAAGCAAGTTGCCATCTGCTTCGCCGGCGATCAGGCAGCCAGCTCGCGCTATTTCTTCAACTCGTTACGCAATGCCCAAAACTTTGGGTGGCCTTACATCGCCTTTATCGAAAACAATTTCCAGGGTACCTCGACTGGGACCGGGTTCGTCACCGCGGTCAAGTACCAGTCTGAGCTTCCCAAGGGATTGGGTATTCCCACCTTCCTGGTGGATGGCAACGACGTGTCGCAAGTCTACGACGCGGTCAAACAAGCCACCGATTACGCCCGCGCCAACAGCGCGCCCGCCGTCATCGAAGCGATGACCTGGCGCTGGTACGACCATCAGGGCTTTGCCGGCGCGAAAGCGGGTCAGCAGGGTTCGTTTGGACTCCCATACCGCACCGACGACGAAGTACGGCAATGGATGTCGCGCGATCCCATCGTTCGCTACAAAGCATTCCTCCTGGACAAGAAACTCGCAACCGCCGAGGAACTCGCCGCGATCGATAAAGAAGTCAAAGCCAAAGTCGACGCAGCTTGGGATTATGGACGCAAGGGTAAGAATGCCACTCCAGAAATGGGGTTGCTGAACACTTACGCGAAAGGTTCGGTTGAAGCGACCCAGTTCTTTGATCGAAAGGGTACCTCGACTGCCTGGAAGGCGCCCGACTATGTCCGACAACTCGCCAAGAACTATGTGGCTGAGGCGTAAAGGAGAGGAGAATAATTACCATGGCTAAGAAACCGTTCAGTTACGCCTGGCTCGAGGGCGTCGCGCAGGAAATGCGAGCCAACAAGGACGTGTGCTATATCGGACAGCTCAATATTCCGACCGCCACACTACCGACTGGCGAGGTCATTGACCTGGCAAAAGAATTCGGCCTCATTCGCACGGTCCGAGCGCCCATTGACGAAGACCTCAACGTCAACATGTCAATCGGCGCCGCAATGGCGGGTCTCAAAATGGTTACCGCTATCCCCAGCATGATTCCGCACTGGGGCATGGAGTTTATCAAAAACCAGGCGGGCTCTTTGCGCCTAATGACCGGCGGACAGGCGAACACCTCGTTCGTGCTGATCCTCCAAGGCGCGTCACGCGTCGGCGGACCCGCGGCGCAGCACAACTATGTCGGCGGCGAAGCCGCCTATGCAACTATTGAAGGCATCAAGATCGTCGTGCCCAGCGACGCGTACAACGGCAAAGGGCTGATGATCGCCGCGATCCGCGACGCCGATCCCGTGATCTATGTTTCATACTCTGAAGTCGGCTCGACCGCGCCCGTCGAAGTTCCGGACGAAGCGTACACCGTCGAAATCGGCAAAGCGGCAGTGCGGCAGGAGGGCACGGACCTGACCCTCGTTGCCTGGGCACCCGCCACGATTGATGTCGCCAAGGCACTGCCCGAAATCGCCAAGGCAGGCATCAAAGTCGAGTACATCGACCTGCAATCAATTAAACCGCTCGATACCGCCACGCTGTTTGCATCTGTGAAAAAGACCGGCAGACTGTTGGTGGTAGAGCACGGACCCTACGGCGGGTTCTCTTCGCACGTGATCTCCGAAGTGGCGCAGTTCGTGCCCGGTTCAAAGGTGCGCAAGATCACCTTCCCGGACGCGCCTGGTCCCGGCTCCAAGGAAATGATCGAGTGGATGCGCCCGGATGCACCCAAGATCCTTGACGCAGCCGTGAAGATGATGAAGCTCTAAGTGGCGTCTCCGGTTCGCTCGCGGATCAACTCTTCTGGTCTGCTTTGAACCGAAGGCACGCCTCGCGTGTTTTCCCTGCCCCTGCTCTCGCCGATAATGGCAACCGCAGGGGCAGGGTCTGTCGTCAGATAGAAATGGAGAGAAAAGCAAATGAGTGATCAAACGAACTCGCTAGCAGTTCCTTGTCCGCGCTGTGAGCGTCCCATGCGCGCCGGACTGGTCAAAACGACATTGGTGGTTCAGGACCAAATATATATCGTGGAAGATATTCAAGCGATGGTCTGTGACGAGTGCGTCGAACAATTCTACGACGAAGATACGACGGACGCCTTGCGACGATTATCGCAAGATGGTTTCCCCTCCGCCGAAATCGTGCGGGAGATCCTTGTTCCGGTTTATTCGATCACACCCCGCATGAAACGTTACACGGGCATACCGGTTGAAGAGCAACCGGAAACCGCACAGGCAGAGTCGTCGATTTGAAGAACACGACCTGTGCTCCGAACCAGGACCGATCAGGTTGCGCCATTCTTCGTGAACAAGACTCAAAGAGGAGAAAAATTTTCATGATTTGCCGAGAAAAGGTCATCTTCACCTTGATCTGCGGCTCGATTTTATTTTTCGCGATCACCGCTTGCGCTGCGCCTCCTGCGCCTACACCAACTCCGACTCTAGCGCCAACTGCAGCGCCCACCGCCGTGCCAACTCGCGCACCTACTGCTATCCCTACGACTGTTCCAACTGTAGCTCCTACGGCGACTGCCACTACGGCATCCACAGCAACTCCGACAACCGCGCCGACGACCGCACCCACCTCAACTCAAACGCGAGCCGCGACCGCAACGTCCACCACCGCCCCAACGAGAACTGCGACAACATCTGCTAGCGCGGCAACACCCGCGACCAAACCCGTCAACATCGCTGCACTCTTGCCAGCGGGAGCCGGTCGGGATTTGTTGTTCGACAGTTGCAGTGGTTGCCATTCACCGTTGTGTCCAGTGATTGGTCAACGCGCCGCTGGACACTGGGAACGTGTCAAGCTCCAGCATCGGAGTGAAGTTAGCAGTTTGAGCGATGCCAGCTATAAAACGCTCTTCGATTATCTCACGGTGAACTTTAACGATACCAAGCCGGAGCCGGCCATCCCGCCGGAGATGAAGCAGACAATAACCTGCGCGCCGTTCTAGCCGCACGCTGCTCACATAAGCCAGCAACTCACCAATTGAATGTCTCTGCTATTGGCTTTTAACCCGAGAGTATCACTTTGCGTATTGAGGAGTAGAAGAATGAGAATCCGAATTTGGTACTTGGTCGCCGCGCTGATCGTATTAATGTCAGTCGCGGCATGCGGTGCGCCCGCCACGAGTGCGCCCGCAGCAACTGTGCCACCCACGAGCGCGCCCGCAACTACTGCGCCGCAAGCGGTGGCACCGACGCCGACGACGGCGTCTGTGGCAACAGCGACGACAGCACCAAAAGCAGCAACCCCAACTGTACCCCCTGCGCCTGCCGCAACGGCGACGGCTGCTCCAAAAGCGGTGCCAGCCCAGCCTACCGCGGCAACCAAATCACAGGCAGCCACCACCAACAAGTTGGACATTGACAAATTGCTGCCTAACGCGCCCGGTCGGGCGGAGATGCTCGATTACTGCGTCGGCTGTCACCACATTGCGGCAATCGCCATCGCAGCCAAGCCAAAAGAGGAATGGCAAGCCCATAAGCTCGGGCATGTGGGGCGCACGGTCATGCCCGACGCCATTTATGACAAGATCTATGATTACCTGATCGCCAACTATCCTCCTGACCGCAAGATTCCGGACTTGCCGCCAGAGCTTTTGAGCGATTGGACATCGTACTAATTCAGATGATCTTATCCTTCACGGATTGAATGTCGATGCTGATGTTCTTTGGGAGGAAACCACTGTGACACCCGTGCCTCCAACAGCGACACGGGTGTCCTTAATTGCGACCTCATCCGAGGAATGAATGCCTGGACGGCAAAACAATACCCGCTTCTGAATAATCCAACATAGGTGGACGGGGACATCTTGGGAGGATCCTCATACTGATGGAAAAGGCGCGTTGGTATGTACTGATCGGGACGGTTGCCATTCTCGGCACTGCCTGGATTTATCAGACGCGCGTCCCGGTTGAAATCATAACAGCAGCGCCAGAAGTAAATTCGTCGGCGCCCAATTTTTCACTTTCCACGTTGGATGGGCAAGCGATTACGCTCGGCGAATTACGCGGAAAAGTGGTGCTTGTGAATTTTTGGGCGACGTGGTGTATCCCCTGTCGCGAAGAGTTGCGCGACTTTGAGGAAGTATATACAAAGCGACACACCCAAGGTTTTGTAATCCTCGCGATCAATGAAGGCGAAGACTACAATACGGTCGCGCAGTTCGCGCAAGAATTCCGTCTCAGTTATCCGATCTCTATCGATCGTGATGGACGAGTAGCCAAACGTTATCGAGTCCGAGGTCTACCCACATCGTTCTTCATAGACCGCGAGGGTGTCATCCATGCGGTGAATCATGGTCAAATCAACCGTGCATATATCGAAGCGGAACTCGACACGCTGCCGGGAATGAAGCGCTGATGTATCCATTGATCACTCTCGGTTCCGCGGCGATTCAAACGTCTATGGTCGCTTGGATTGCTGCGCTGTGGGTTGGCGCATATCTAGCAAGCCGCGAGTGCCAACGAGGGAATATCGCCGGACGCGGTGTTGTGTGGAACATTGTTGCTATCGCTGTTGTCCTGACAGTCGTCGGAGGACGATTGGCATACGCGGCGCAAAATCCTTCCACTTTTTCAAATCCGCTCCAAATGGTCTTGCCCGCACCGGCTAGTTTGTCGCTTGACGCGGGCGTTTTGTTTGGAGTTAGCGCCGCGCTTGCGTACATCGGGTGGCGCAAAATTCCATTAGCGCGCTTGCTTGATGCGCTTGCGCCGGGCGCGTTGGGCGCGTTAGCGATTGTCGCCGTTGGACAATGGTTGAGCGGCGACGCTTATGGTACCTTGTCCAGTCTGCCCTGGGCGATGGCATTGGGCGGCGAGTCGCGTCACCCAGTGCAGTTGTACGATGCGCTCGGCGCGCTAGTCGGTTGGGTCGTCGTTGGGCAAATTGTGCGGTTTTATCCATTTCCCGATGGATCGATTGCCACGCTTGCCAGCGCCTGGTACAGTGTTACACGGCTCGTCGTCGACGCATTTCGAGACGAATCCGTGCCTCTGTCAGGCGGTTATCGTCCGACCCAGGTGATTGCGTTGATAGTTCTACTGGCGAGTTTGGGAATTATGGCACGCATTATTGAATCGGAACATACACGTGGGATTACTGGTTCTGTTCCGGAAAGGAGATGATGCCGATGATTAACAAGATGATTCACCCATGGTTCTCCGCACTTGCAATTGCGGCCGCAGTGGTTTTTGTTTCCTGGAGTGCGTCGAGCTTGCCAACCGGCGTGTCAGTCCAAGTTTACCCAACCCGAGTGGATTCAACGGTGTCAAGCGCGCCGGTTGCGTCCAGCCAACCCGCTGCGGCAACCGCTATCGATAATCCTCCCCGGGAGGAAACGACCGAGCGAAACGCTACAACTGAACAATCGGCATCACCTAACACGAGTGTCGTAACGTACCGCGTGGATCCAAATGTGTTCTTTCCGCCCAGCCAGGGACATGAACTGGCGCGCGATAACTGTCTTAACTGTCATCAGCTTATCACGTTCGCGTACGTACGGAAGACAAGAGACGGATGGATGCGTAATCGTACCAACCATGTCGGTCGATTGTCTGACTTGAGCGAGGAACAAATCGGAATCATCTACGAATATTTGGCGACTATTATCAATCCCGACCTGCCTATTCCAGACATTCCCATGTCCTGGGTTTGTTCCTCTTGACAGGGTTACTGAGGCGCCGGGAGCGCCTCCAAAGAACTATGCACTTGAATTGGAAGATCGTAGCCGTTTTTCCCCAATTGCTTGCGGGTCCAATCGAACGCGCGACGACGTTTCTGCCCCAGGTACTATGCCCCGCGCATTTCGATCCGGAAGGCGTTTCAGAGGGCTGGCCGTTGATGCTCTAGGGACTGTTCAAAGAAATGAACGCGAATCTCCTACAGAACCGAACACTGCGCGCCTTTCTAATCAGCGGCTTGTATCCCGCCGTGTTCCAAGCCATCACAGCAGCTGTGTTTGTCCTGGTTATCTATCAACTCCTTGCAGGTCCCGAAACTGCTCACGATAATTTCGGCACCGCTCTGACTTGGGTGCTGTGGTGGCCTCTGATCCCCATTATCTTTGTCTTGGTTGGTCGCTTTTGGTGCGCCATTTGTCCCTTTGGCACCCTCAGCGATCTCGTGCAAAAGTTCGTCGGCAAACAACGTCCTGTGCCCGCCTTTTTGAAAAAGTACGGCATCTGGATCATCGACGCGCTGTTCATTTTCATCACCTGGGCAGATCACATCTGGGGCATTGTCGAAAATCCTCTTGGTTCCGGTGTGTTACTCCTTGCTCTCACCGCGGGCGTTGTTGTGTCGGGCGCGATTTTTGTGCGCCGCACCTGGTGTCGTTATCTCTGTTTCCTGGGAGGACTCTCCGGCAATTACGCTCGGTCGGGCATGCTCGCCTTGCGGGCGAATCAAGATATTTGTGCGATTTGCAAAGCGCGCGCTGCATGTTACAATGGAAACGAAAAAGGTCCTGGCTGTCCCATGTTCGAGTTTCCACGCCAGTTGGACAGCAACGCCCAATGCAACCTGTGCGCCGCCTGTCTCAAGACCTGTCCCAACGATGCCATCGCAATTACACTCCAGCCGCCGACCAAGGAACTGTGGTTCATCCGCAAACCCAAATTCGAAGAAGCATTTCTGGCAATTGTGATCATGGGCATCGTCTTCGTTCAGAATGTGACCATGCTGGAGGTGTGGACGTCGCTATTACAAGCGCTGCAACAGCTCACCGGGACGGATAACTATATGGTGAACTTTACGCTCACCTTTCTATTTGCGATGGTTATTCCGCTGGCGTTGTTTGGGCTGGCGGCATGGGTAGCGCGGCGGTTCAATCACGATTCGTTCACCAATAACTTTGCCAAGTTTGGGTATGCGATCATTCCGCTCGACATTGCGGGGCATATGGCGCACAATCTATTTCACTTGCTGGCAGAGGGCAAAGCAGTGGTGTTCACCGCGCAGTTGATGTTGGGACAACCGGCGAGCACGGAATCGGCGGCGCTGTTACCAACGCCGACGATTCAGGGGTTGCAATATGTGCTCTTGGGGTTGGGATTAATCGGATCGTTGTACGTGGTCTATGCGATTGGCAAGCATCAGTATAGTCTACCCAAGCAGTTGGGGACATTCACGTCGTACGGCGTTCTGATTGCTGTGTTTCTCGCGATCAACGTTGGGTTGTTCGCTCTCCCCATGTCCATGCGGATGCACGGGAGTCACTCGGACGGCATTGGCGATTCGCAGGCGGTGAGTTCGCATCCACATGATAGCACTCAAGCAAACGCAGATCATCCGCACGACAGCACCCAGACAAGCGCCGATCACCCGCACGATAGTACGCCATCAAATACGGATCATCCACACGATGGTACGGAGCCAGCCGACCATCCGCACAATAGCACTCCATCAAGCGCCGATCATTCGCACGACAATTCGGTCGGCACGCATTCTGATCCCGCCCAATGGTACGATGATCCGGATCCTGGTCCTTGGCCTCGCAAGGTGAAGAACATGGATGTTCTATTTCCACCGGGCGAGGGACGAGATTTGGTTCTGTGGAATTGCATGTCCTGCCACACGTTCGTGCGTATCATCGCCGGACACTCTGCTCATTCTCATGGCAGCGAACCAGGCAAGGACGAACACTGGGACACGCACCGGATTCGACACGAACCCAGGTTATGGCGACTCTCCAAGCCAGAGATAGACACTCTATACGCCTATCTCAAAGCAAATTTCAACGATCAAAAGCCGCAGCCCCAATTGCCTTCTTGGCTGAAGGATGTTTGGTAGCATCTAAAAACCCGTTTTCTTGAATAGATCTCAAAGCGAATTGAATCTTCGTCAAGAAAACGGGTTTTTCGCAAGAATATTTCAGGAGATAAGGGAGAAAAATCATGTTACGCCATCTGTATCTCATTTCGCTTTGTGCGATTCTCGGCTTCGTTGCAGCATGTACAGCGCCTATGCCCACCGTTGCTCCCACAACAGCACCAACGGCGACCATGGTCCCTCCGACGGCGACCGCCGTTCCACCAACTGCCACGGCGACGCGAGTTCCGGCAACCGCAACCGTGATTGCGCCTGCGCCGACATCACTTCCGCCAACACCCGGCGTGCAGAATATAACGCTGACATGGTTTGGTCAGTCGATGTTCACCTTGAAGATCGCCAACGGACTCACCATCATGATTGATCCAGTTGGAGCGAGCGTGGGCTATAAAGTATCCACGCTCACCGGCATTGACGTCGTTACCGTCAGTCACGAGCATAGCGATCACAACAACGTTGCGTTAGCGTCCGGAACTCCAAAGATTCTGCGAGGTCTTGCGGGAAGTGATTGGGCAAAAGTAGATGAAACTATCCAAGGGGTTCGCATTCGAAACGTCAACGTCTACCACGACGATACGCAAGGTTCGGCACGCGGCAAGAATGCAGTATTTGTTTAGTTTAGAGGCAATAAAGCAAAAGTCACTTTTTGACTAAAAAGAGTTCTCATGAACAATCAGCTCTATCCTGCCAAGGAAAGGGCCAAACATGAGAACTCCAAAGACATTATACCATACCACACCGACCATTTATCCTTGCGAATTA
>JACRMI010000119.1 GCA_016215025.1 Chloroflexota bacterium | reverse complement strand
AACGCAGCGCCGACTCCAAGTCCTGTATCGGTTTCGGCATCATCCACGGCGGTGTCTCAAAGAATTGGAACGTCAATGGGCGGAAGCCGTTCGCCGCAAACCTTAAAAAACTTGTAGGTGGAATTTTGCGGTTACTGTTTACAAATACCAGATCAATGGGTCCGGCTTTCGTGGGCAATTCCCGGCATATAGGAATTAGAGGAGCAAATGCGGGCTCGATTTCATTAACAGGGATTGCGTGGTGATGCTCGAAAATGAAGTTCTGGAGCCAGTTCTCATCAAACTTACCCGGGACACTCTGTAATTGAATGACGTTATCTTTTGTCACAATATAGGGACTTGCATATTGTCGGCTCATTAAATGACCTCGCGATACGTTGAATAAATCAAACAATGCCCTGATTATATAACATCCCGGCAAACCAACAAGGGTGATTCAAAAGACCTTCCGTATTTTCCACCCAGACGGTCTTCATCGACTAAAACTGGCTCGCCAGAATCGTATCGCGATTTTTCAAGGGCGATGCGTCAGCCGCCTGAATCGTAGCCACGGTGCCGCGCAGCCGGGGCAAGTTTTCGCCGATATAAACCTGCGCGATGGAGTATTTGCGAATGTCCGCGCACGCGAGTTGCAGTAACAACCAACTGTTGATAACTTGTGTCCCCATATCGACGATATCTGACGCATAGTAATCGATCACTTCGGTCGGGCATTCTTTCAAATGATCGGCAGAGCGGTTGAACAAGCTGGTTGCTTCGATGATCTGATTCTTTAGTGGCTCTAGATGCGCTCCATAATCTTTGGCTGCCCATTCGTTCAACAAATCGTCCAACGAGTGTCCCAACAATTTGCCAATCGCCGCGACGACTTGGAGTTGGCTCGTGCCTTCGTAAATGTTCGTCACGCGAACGTCGCGGAAATGTCGCTCGACATTAAACTCGCGCATATAGCCCACGCCGCCGTGAACTTGCATCGCTTTGTAGCACACGCGATTGCCCATTTCGGTCGAATAGTACTTGGTCAGCGGTGTCAACGTTTCGGCGAGACGCGCCGCGCGCTTCATCGCTTGGCGGTCGGCGGGGTCGGGCTTGTCGCTGGTGGCAATGTGATGATCGAGCGCCTTTTCCAAATCAACCCAGCGCGCCGATTCGTATACCAACGCGCGTGTCGCTTCGATTTCTGCTCGCATCGAAAGCAACATGCGCGAGACCGCGGGCAAGTTTCGAATTGGCTGATTGAACTGGATTCGCTCGTGCGCATATCGATACGCTTCACGATATGCTGCTTCTGCGATTCCCAACGCTTGCGCAGCGACGGCAAGACGCGCACCGTTCATCAACGCCATCGCATATCGAATCAAACCAAAGCGCCGCTTGCCGATCAGTTGCGCGGGCGTGTTGTTGTACTGAATCTCGCAGGTCGGCGAGGCATGCAAGCCCATTTTATTTTCGATGCGCCGAATCGTTACACTCGCATCTCGTTCGACCAAGAACAACGACAAGCCGCGCGCATCGTTGCTATCGGGTTCGCTGCGCGCGAGGACGACCATCACATCCGCGCTGCCGTTCGTGATAAAGCGTTTGACGCCATTGATGCGCCACACCTTCGCAACATCGTCATACGTCGCGCGCGTTTGCACGGATCCCAGGTCGGAGCCAGCATCGGGTTCGGTGAGTACCATCGCGCCTGCAACTTCGCCGCGCGCAAAACGCGGAAGGACACGCGCCTTCATCGCTTCGTCGCCGAACTCGTTGATCGAAAGCGCAATCTCAAGCAATCCAAAAATCGTCATGAGACCCGCTTCGGAGCGCGAAACAATTTCGACCATCATCTGATAGATCGTTTCTGGCAAATTCATGCCGCCATATTCCCAAGGCAGCATCGCGCCGAGCAAATCGGCTTGCTTGAGCGCCGTGAGCGCCTCTTGCGTTGCGGGCGAGTACTGTACCTTGCCGTCGTGAAACTGCGCGCCGATTTCGTCCGCCTCTGCTGCGCGCGGTGCAACGACGTTGGCGCAAATGTCGCCCAGCACCGTCAAGATGCGGCGATAATTATCCTGCGCGTCGGCATAATTGCGCGGTGCAGCGAGATATTTTTCGTGCGTGGAATAATTCTTTTCTTTCAACGCGACGACCGTTCGCAAATCGGTATTGCGCAAGTGGAATTGGAGATCGAGATTATCGAGGAAAAAATTTTCTGCCATAGAATTCTCCGGAGACTGTCATTCTGAGCGAAGCGAAGAATCTCCTTCGCCAAGAACGAGACGCTTCGCTCCGCTCAGCGTGACAATCTGTCATTTTGCTTTCTCGCGGAACGCTTTGATCATCATCGGAATCACTTCAGCGACATCGCCGATAATTTTGTAATGCGCGATCTGAAAAATTGGCGCGTTCGGGTCGGTGTTGATCGCAATGATCTTGGACGATTCGCTCATCCCCGCGCGATGCTGAATCGCGCCCGAAATTCCCGCCGCGATGTAGAGTCGCGGGCGGACGGTCGTACCGGTCTGCCCGACCTGATGTTCACGCGAGACCCAGCCCGCATCGACAGCCGCACGCGATGCGCCAACCTCGCCGCCTAGGATGTGCGCCAAGTCCTGAACGAGTTCGAAATTTTCTTTGCTGCCAATACCCGCACCGCCAGAAACGATAATCGGTGCGCCTTTTAAATTCACCGTCGACTCGCGCGTTTCGCGGCTCAACACTTGCAAAACCAAATCGCGGTCATTGAATTTCGGTTCGATTTTTTCGACGACACCGCGGCGTAAAGTATCAGGATCGCGGCGGCGCATCACGCCTTCGCGCACCGTCGCCATTTGCGGACGCGTGTGCGGATTGACAATCGTCGCGATAATGTTTCCGCCAAATGCAGGGCGAATTTGGTAGAGCAAATTGGGATAAATCTTTTTCTCTTTTTTCGATTCGTAATCGCCGATTTGCAAATCGGTGCAGTCCGCCGTCAGTCCAACTTGAAGCGAACTGGCAATGCGCGGTGCCAGGTCGCGTCCAATCGGCGATGCGCCAATCAAAAACGCGTACGGTCGTCGCTCGCGTGCCAAATCCGAAATCACGCGCGCGTACGGCAGCGTGCGATAATCTTCCAATTCGGGGTGATCGGCGAGCATCACGTGATCTGCGCCGTGATGAATCACCGTCTCAGCTAACGCTTCGATATTCACGCCGCACAAGACCCCGCACACCTGGCTGTTCAACTGGCGCGCGAGTTCCTGCCCCTTTGCCAGCAACTCGAAACTAACGTCAGCAATCTTGCCTTCTTCTTGTTCGACAAAAATCCAAACGTCGTTGTTGATTGTCATTGATAATCTTCTCCAGTTCCCTTAGTTTCCCCGAGTTCCCTCATTTCCATTTGAAGGAACTCGGTGGAACTCGGAGGAACTTAGCCAACGATATACTCTTTGACTAGCTCTTGCATCAGCGCGGCGATGCCTTCGGTATCGGCGGAAATCTCTTTGCTTTCCATCGTTTCCAAAACGACGAAATTGACCTTGTACACTTGCGTCGGCGAGCCGTTCAGCCCAAGACGATCCGGTTCGACGTTGAGATCGTCCGCCGTCCACACCGAAATTTTGAGATCGTGCGCGGCAAGGTACGCATCCAACTTTTCTTCGGTCTCAAACTCACGCCACTGGCTCAACAACGATTTGTATTCGGATGGCGTTGCGGCAAGTTTCTTTTCAACCATCTTGCGCACCGATGGCGGGCGCGGGCGATTTGCCGAATTGACGACTGTCAACAAACATGGCAACGCACACTTGACCATTTCTTTGCCCAACGGAAACGCGCGTTCAACCACGATTTTGTCGCCGATGAGACTGATAATTGTTTCGGCGTACGTGATTTGCGGGATGCCAAGCTTTTCGGCGGTCTGCGGTGGAACCTGAGCCGTATCGCCATCAATCGCTTGGCGACCGCAAAAGATTAAATCGTATTGCCCGATTTTTTCAATTGCGCATTTGAGCGTGTATGACGTCGCCAAGGTGTCCGCACCCGCGAATCGTCTATCGCTCAATAACACAACGCGATCCGCGCCGCGATAGAGCGCATCGCGCAACACTTCTGCCGCCGTAGCAGGTCCCATCGTCAACACCGTGACCGTACCGCCGTAGCGATCCTTGACCTGGAGCGCCATTTCGAGCGCGTTCAAATCTTCAGGATTGAAAATCGCGGGCAATGCCGCGCGATTAATCGTCCCATCTTCTTTCATCACGTCGCCGTGAATGTTGTGCGTGTCAGGTACTTGTTTGACGAGGACAATGGAATGATAAGGCATGGACTACTCCTTTCTAGTCTGATGCATTCGCTTGATGATCCAGTATGCCATCGCGACTGCCGCGATGATTGCGGCGATGCCGATAATGACGAGAGGGTCGGTCTTTTTCACATCGAGCACGATGACCTTGCGCGCAACGGCGATGAGCGCCGCAACCAAAATCACTTCTTCGTGAATGACATGCTCTTCGAGGTATGCCTTGATCGTATCGAGTAATTCGATGCCGATGAGGACAAGTAAAAACAAAGCGAACAAATCGAGGATTTCGGTTTGATCGAGTATCCCGATTGGCGGAGAGATAATACCCTGCAAAATTTCCCAACCTAATTCAATGGTTGCCAGTGTCAGTACTATCGCCAACAAAATCACCAAGGCGATCGTAATCCATTCCTCGAATCGATTAAGAAACTTTATCATCTAGTGCAATCCGTTTGCGAAAAGAATAAAGTCCATGTCACCGGGTGAGTGCCCCAGTGAGGTGAGGATCGCAGCGGCTTCGGCACGATGCTGTGTGCCATGATTGACGACATGCACGAGCATGTGCCACAACGGTCGTTCGAAATTTGCTCCGCGCGTGTTTGTATATGGAATGATGCGCTTTAAATCGCTCTCATGCAACATCCCCAGGTACGTTTGCATTTTTTGTTCTTCCTCACGCCAACGCGCCCGCAAAACAGTGAACGAGGAAAAATCGTTCTCGTCCAACCCTGCTTTGGGTGAAACACCTTGCCAGCGGTTAAGCCAAACCCACTCGGCGCTCAGCGTGTGAAGCAACGTGCCGCGCAGACTGCCATGACTGAAACTCGTCGGCGCAAGAAATTCTTCACTGGTAACGCTTTCCGTTGCACGGAGTATTCGGGCATTCGCCCAGTAGTTATAGTTGTATAGTGTGTAGAAATATTCGAGGTTCATCGGATGAGCAATACCCCCGCGCCGCGAATCTTGCTCGCTTTGAGCAATTGCAGCGCGCGATTGGCATCTTGCAATGGAAATATTTCGACTTGAGTTTGCACCGGGATTTCGGCGGCAACCTTGAGCAACTCTTCGGCATCCTGGCGCGTACTGTTCGCCACACTGCGAATCGTGCGCTCGTGATAGAGCAAATCATAATCGATGGATGGAATCGGCGTGCTGTAGATGCCCGCCAGCGCGACCGTGCCGCCTTTGCGCATCACGCGCAGCGCATCGATAACCAGATTGCCAACCGGCGCAAAAATGATCGCTCGATCAATCTGTTTCGGCGGCGCATCTTCCGACCGACCAGCCCATGCTGCGCCGAGTTGCCGCGCGAGTTCTTGATGTTCTTTGCCGCGCGTGAAAACATAGACCTCGCAGTTCCAATGTCGCGCGAACTGGAGCGCGATATGCGCGCTATTGCCAAAACCATACAAGCCGATTCGTTCCCCCGGCTTGACATCGCTGAGGCGCAGCGCCCGATAGCCGATTACGCCACCGCAGAGAAGCGGCGCGGCTTGAACGTCGCTGAACACATCGGGGATGCGATACGCAAATCGCTCATCGACAATCGTGTATTCGGCATAGCCGCCGTCGACGTGCTGACCGGTAAAGCGTGCATTGTCGCAAAGATTTTCTTGCTCGCGCTTGCAAAAATCGCAGGTGCCATCCGTCCAATTCAGCCAGGGTACGCCCACGCGATCGCCGACCCGAAAACTCATGACACCCTGCCCCACTTGATCGACCACGCCGACGATTTGATGACCTGGGATGATCGGCAGCTTGGGCAACGCAATCTCGCCTTCGACGGTGTGCAAATCGGTGTGGCACAATCCGCACACGCTGATCGCAATTCGAATTTGATTTGCGCCCGGCGTCGGCGTGTCCACCTCCGCAAAATTAAGCGGACTTTTTTCGACGCTATTGGGTTGTTTAAGAACTTCTGCCTTCATTCAACGTGCTCCGTGTTGCGTATTACGTGTCATCACATTTGACGGACCACGCAACACGTTCTCGTTTCGTTTTACGCTTTACTCTTTACAAGCACCGTCCACTCACCCTGCCCAGTCACCTCATCGCGCTGATTAAAGAGTCTAACTTCAAAGACCACGAACCCGCCGCCTACTGCTTTCATCTCTTTCGTCTGCTTGACCTTGGCGGTCATGTGAATCGTGTCGCCGATCTTGACCGGCGCTTTGAATTTCCATTCGAGTCCGGTAAACGCAATGACGGTTCCGATCATAAAGCCAAGTTGCCACGCCAAGCCAACCGCGTACGACAGTCCAAGCATTCCGTGTGCGACGCGTTCGCCGAATTGCGTCGTCTTGGCGTACTCGGCATCGGTGTGCATCGGATTCGTGTCGCCAGTGAGTCCCGCAAAACTTACGAGATCGGTCTCCGTAATCGTCCGACCCTGGGACGACAATTCATTGCCGACTTGCATTTCCTCAAAGTACAATCCGCGCGGACGAGTGTCTGTCATGTCATCCTCAGATTTCAGATTTATGATTTCAGATTTCAGGTTGAAACCGGCACTCGTCCAATCTGAAATCTGAAATTTGAAATCTTAATTTTTTTTGAACGCTTTCATTCCCGCATATTCCGCCGCCTCACCGAGTTCTTGCTCGATGCGAAGCAGTTGGTTGTATTTGGCAACGCGTTCGCTGCGTGCGGGTGCGCCAGTCTTGATCTGTCCCGCGTTCGTCGCGACGACGAGATCGGCAATCGTCGTGTCTTCCGTTTCGCCAGAGCGATGCGACACCATCGCCGTCCAGCCCGCGTGGTGCGCCATTTCGATTGCGCTCATCGTTTCGCTCAGCGTGCCGATTTGGTTCAGCTTGATCAGAATCGAATTGGCGGCGCCGAGTGAAATACCTTTTTTCAGGCGCTCGACATTCGTCACGAACAAATCATCGCCGACGAGTTGAACCCTTCGACTCCGCTCAGGGCTGCCGAGTCGTTTTGCTATCGCGACCCAGGTATCCCAATCGTCTTCTGCGATGCCATCTTCGATGGAAATGATCGGATACTTGTCGCACCAATCGGCATAGAAATCGACCATCTCCGCGCCGGTCAACACGCGACCTTCGCGACGCAGGTTATATTTTCCATCTTCGAAGAATCCCGACGACGCCGGATCGAGCGCGATGAAAACTTGAACGCCCGGTTTGTATCCCGCTTTCTCGATGGCTTGCAAAATCGATTCAATCGCCTCGGCGTTGGATTTCAATGCAGGTGCGAATCCGCCTTCGTCGCCGACGTTGGTGGATAGTCCCTTGTCCTTCAAAACCTTTTTGAGCGATTGATAAATCTCTGCGCCCCAGCGCAACGCTTCGGCGAATGTTTCCGCACCGGTGGGTGCGATCATAAATTCTTGCAAGTCGGTCGATTGCCAGCCGGTGTGCGCGCCGCCGTTGAGAATGTTGAGCATCGGCACCGGCAACACTTTGCCGTGCACGCCGCCGAGGTATCGATAAAGCGGCAGGTGTTCCGATTCAGCGGCGGCTTTGGCAACCGCCAAGCTCACGCCCAGAATCGCGTTTGCGCCAAGATTCGACTTGGTCGGCGTACCGTCGAGCGCGATGAGCGTCGCATCGATAGCTTCCTGCTCACGTGCGTCCCAGCCCATCAGTTCGTCAGCAATGACCGTGTTGACGTTTTGTACAGCTTTTAGAACACCCTTCCCGCCAAAACGTTTCTTGTCATCGTCGCGCAGTTCCAGCGCTTCGTGAACACCGGTCGATGCGCCGCTTGGTACGGCGGCACGACCGAATGCGCCATCGTCCAACACAACATCAACCTCGACTGTTGGGTTGCCGCGCGAGTCCAAGATTTCTCGTGCGACAATTTCATCAATGAGTGGCATAGTGATTCTCCTTTACTATTTTTCCCATTCCGCAACTCGTATTGTATCCAATTGCGTGGTTTCTATCAAAGTTAGCTTGTCAGTTCGATGGGGACGCTGATACACCTTGTACTGCGCGAACTGAGGTTTGGCGACAATCGCTTTAGGGTCAACCAACTTGAGGACAAGCGCTGCCAATGCTTTGCGCTCGACGATGACAAACGATTGCGTGCGCTCGAACGCAATCCAATCGGCATGACCGCCGAAGAGCCAACCACGTTCGCCCTCACGCACACCGCGCAGTTCGATCCAGACCCATCGATCTTGAACATTCGCGTCGCCGCGCTTGATGCGCTTCATCGCTTTGACATCAACACGATAACGTTCCGCGCCTTTTTCGATCAACACATCCCAATGCTCGTCCATGTCTTGACGATCAATCGATGTGGTCACCTTCCAGCCGCGACAGATCGCAAGGCGCGCGAATTGTTCCTCGGCGCGTTCGCCGCGTTCAAGGCAATCTTTGGTGTCGAATTGGTTGCGTTGATTGGGCATGGGCTTTGGTTTGTCACCCTGAGCAGAGCGAAGGGTCTCGCTTTGCAGAATGAGATGCTTCGCTCCGCTCAGCATGACAGGCAAAAAATCGAAACTCGGCGAAGAGTCTATGTTTCTTTTGCCTTTTTCTTTTTAGCTGAGGGCTTTTCCACTTTGGGTGTCGTCAATCGTTGGACGGCTAGCTCGCAGTATTTTTCGTCGATCTCGATGCCGATGCCGCGCCGTTGCGTTTCTTGACACGCGAGCAACGTCGTTCCGCTACCAAGAAATGGATCAAGCACAATATCGTCGACGTACGTGAACATTTTGATGCAACGACGCGGCAACTCGATAGGAAACGGCGCGGGATGACCAACGCGCTTTTTCGATTCGCCGTTGAACGTCCACACGCCGTTCGTCCACGCCATAAACTCGTCGCGCTTGATGTCGGACTTTTTTGTGCCGCTCGTTTTCTTCCAACTGTCTTTGTAAAGCACGACAATCACTTCGACGGGGGCGATAACAAACGGCGCGGACGCCGAGAGCCACGAGCCCCACGCCGTCCGCCGCGAAATGTTCTGTTCGTTCCAGATGATCGTCGAATGATATTTCCAGCCGATGTTTTTCGCAATCGTCGTAATGTCCGCACAAATGCTTTGCTGACCACCTTTATTTTTGTCGAGGGGGATGTTCAAACAAAAGCGTCCTTCGGGTTTGGCGAGGCAATAACATCGACTGATCCATTGCCGCGTGAATGCCAAATAATCCTCGTACGTCATTTGATCGTCATGTGCGCCGTACTGAATATCGACGTTGTACGGTGGCGACGTGACGATCAGATCGACCGAATTCTCCGCGAGGCAATCGGTGGTTAGAATATTGTCGTGATAAATGCGCAGGGTGTCGGTGTTCCAGTACGGCATCGTACTCACACCTTTACTCCGCCGTCTTGTTCGGCACTGGAATCGCTCGGGTCGATTTTATGAAAAAGAACGCCACAACGCCAAAAGTGATAACCGGCGAGACCCAACTGGGAATATGGACTCCAAAAGCATCGAGCAGCATGATCGAGCCGAGGAACAAAATCGAATACATCGCGCCATTCTTAAGGTACATGTACTTTTTGATGCGGTCGATATTGCCTAGCGTTAGCTCACGCACGACGAATGCGCCCAAACCATTGCCAAGCAGAATCAATGGCACGGAGAGTGTGAACGCAAATGCGCCTAGCACGCCGTCGATGGAGAAGGTGGCATCGATCACTTCGAGGTAGAAGATTTTGCTAATGTCCGACATGCCCGATTGCATCAACTGCTCCTCGGCCTGCTTGGCGTTTTCTTTGAACCCATGGGTAATAAAGAATGCCGACGAGCCTACAACCGCGCCGAACGCCATCAGCGGATTCATCTGCAAAGCGAACCAGACAATGACGGTCAACAAAATGGAAACGACGGCGAAAAACCAAACGCCATGCATTTGAAAAAATTTTTCGCCGCGCAAGCCAATATTCTTGGGTTCGAGGAACAACCAATTGAGGAAAAGAAAAACGAGGAAAGTTCCACCGCCCGCGAGCAAAATCGGCGCAGAGGCATCAATGGCCGCGTGAACTCGCGGATCGCTGGAGAAGGTCGCCGTCAGCGCGCCCATCAAACCGAGCGAGGGCACGGTAGCCCAAACGATGACCAACGGCAACAAACCCCGAATCAGAAAAACAGCGATCAGCAGACCCCAAAGTAGAAACCAACGTCGCGCTTTGGCGCCCATCGTCGTAAGCACTTCGGCGTTAATGATTGCATTGTCGATACTGCTGATGGTTTCAAAAAGACAGAGACCTGCAACTGTGAGAAAAACTGAAAAAATGTCCACGATGTAATCAACTCCAGATTCCAGGAATTTTTTCTCCGCATTGATAACACTCGCCGTGACCGGTGAGATGATCGCGTCGAATGCGATAGGCGAAGCGTTCTACCAAAACCGTGCCACACTTGGGGCAAAAAGTGTTTTCGTAATTCTTGACGCTGCCGGGCAAGTTGCCCGCATAAACATAGTTGAGTCCCACCTCCTGCCCAATCTCCGCAGCGCGAATCAACGTCGATGCGGGCGTGAAATCGTTACCGTCCATTTTATAATCGGGATGAAACGCCGTGACATGCCATGGAATATCCGGCGACACCGAGCGAATGTACCGCGCCGCATCCATCAACTCTTCGTTCGAATCGTTGAACCCAGGGATCACGAGCGTCACAACTTCGATCCAGAATCCCATCTCCTTGACCATCTTGATGGCATCGAGAATGTGCTGCAACGGCGCGCCCAGCTTGCGATAGTTCTTGTCCTGCATCGATTTCAAATCGATCTTGTAACCGACCACGTACGGACGAATGTACTCCAGCACCTCGCGTGTAGCATTGCCATTCGATACATAGATGCCGCGAATCCCCTGCTCTTTCGCCAGCTTGAAAATTTCGATTGCCCATTCGCTCGTGATCAGCGGCTCGTTGTACGAGCTGCCGATCAATTGCGATCGCGTGCGTTGGGCAAGTGTCACCATTTGCTGGGGAGTTAGGGGCGTCGGTGCAAGACCGGCATCGGCATCCCGCAGCGTTTGCGAAATCTCCCAGTTTTGGCAATTCCCGCAATGAAGGTCGCATCCAAGCATTCCGAACGTCAGTGTGGTCGAGCCGGGCAAAATGTGAAAGAACGGTTTCTTTTCGGTCGGGTCGGGATTTAGCGCGCCGACGTAACCACGCGGCACAAACAACGTGCCGTCCCGATTATACCGTACTTGGCAAATTCCCCGCGCGCCATCGTTGATGAGACAGCGATGCGCACATGCGTAACAGCGGACGCGCTTGCCGTCGAGCTTTTCATATAATTCACCTTCGCGCACCATTTCGTCGAGCGTGCGCGCCATGGCGACATCGCCCGAAATCGGCTTGCGGATTTCAATGGGTGTTTTCGTACTCATCGTGCATTTCTTTCAAATTTATGGGCTGGTGATTTGATAAATCGTTCCAGCAAAATAATCGGTTACAAATAAATTCCCAGCTTGATTTTCACCAAACGTCGATAGAGTGTAGGCAGTCTGGGTAATTTGCTGCGTGACCCAGGTATTGCCATCTTTCTGCAATCCCCAAATTCGGCCCGAACAATAATCGCCGTAGAAATAGATTCCTTGCATCGCCGCGTTGCTGGGACCGCGATACACATAGCCGCCGGTGACAGAACACCCCAACGAGTGAGAATATTCGGCGACGGGTGGCACATAGTTGCTAGGCGGTGTGCATGTGGGTTGAGATGGCGGATAGCAATGATTTCCTTCCAGTATTCGCCAACCATAGTTCTCGCCACCCGTGCTCGCGGCCGGTTGGAAATCGACTTCCTCCCACGCACCTTGTCCCACATCGCCAATATACAGGTTGCCGTTCGTGCGGTCAAATGAGAAGCGCCAAGGATTGCGCACGCCGAGCGCCCAAATTTCGCCCCGCGCGCCGACGGTCTGCGTAAATGGATTGCTCGTCGGAATGGTGTAGGTGAGCGGCGGGGTTGGCCCAGACGAAAAAATCAGCGGAAGAAATAACTTGAAGGGACCGACAACGGGTACACCGGAAACAGCAAGCGGTTCGACGTTGATACGGAGAATCTTGCCCAGCAACACGCCAAGATTTTGCGCGTTGTTATTCGGATCGCCGCCGCTGCCGCCATCGCCCGGTCCGATATACAAGTAACCGTCCGGGCCAAATTGCAACTGCCCGCCATTGTGATTGGTATTGACCGGATGCGGAATCGAGAGAACGATTTGTTCGCTATTCGGATCGGCTACATCGGGGTTGCTCGTCGTGAAATAGCGCGCGATGACGAGATCAAAGTTTGGGTTGGTATAGTAGACGTAGAAATATTTCTTGGTCGAATAGCCCGGCGGAAACGCGAGTCCTAACAAACCTTGCTCTGAACCGACAATAATTCGATTTGCGCCGGTCGAACCCAGATTCAGAAACGGCGTCGATACCAGCGAATTCCCTTTGATGATGCGAATCTGGCCGGTCTGTTCGACGACAAAAATTCTGTTGCTGCCGTCGCCGGCGTGAGTAATCGAAACTGGCTCGCTCAAGCCAGAGCTGATGGGCGTCAACGTAAGCGTAGGCCAACCCACCTCTGTCAGCGGAGCTGCTCTCGTTGCGTAAGCATCCATCGCCGCCACCAGGACGACAAGAGCTAGATTGGTAAAGATCAAGAGTATCAGTGTGCGTCGCATTCAAACCTCACCCCTCATGAGTGTTTCTTTGCTTGTCCGTCATCAGAGCAGGCAAAGTATTGTGTTTGAATCCAAGACTATCACACGCGAAACCAGTTTGTCAAACGACAAAACGCAAAAGCACGCCCAACGCACCGCATGGCTTTTTCCGCTTCAAAGTCTATCAATTCCAATGTAAAGCATACTTGACATTGTTGCAAATTGCGATATGATGTAAAGCGTACTTTACATGGAGATTTGGCTATGGAACTCCGCAACCGTTTGAAAGATATTCGCCTTGAAAGGCAATTCACTCAAGAATCTCTTGCCGATACCGTTGGTGTGACCCGGCAAACTATTATTTCTATCGAGAAGGAAAAGTTTGTGCCTTCGGTGAGATTAGCACTCCAACTTGCTCAAGCACTAGGTGTCTCACTGGATGATTTGTTTTGGCTAGAAAACCGCAAAGGAGGCAAATGATGTCTGGCATGTCCGCCTATTACATTAGCCGAGCAGTAATCTCAGCGGCATTGGGGTTTCTCCTGGTGCTCGCTGGATTTCATTGGTGGATGGCTATGCTTGTGGGCGCAATCGTGTTTGGTTTGTTTCTCTGGGCACCCCGTAGTGGACGCTATGCGGTTCATCCCGAATTTGGCGTTACGGCTCTGCGACGTGATGAGCATACGCAGGCAATCAATGACAAGGCAGCGCGGAATGCCTTCATCATTACAATGCTGGCAATTGCGGGGATTGCTATCTACTTTGGGTCAACTGCGCCTGCCAGCGTGCCAGTCGCCATGGTCCAGTATGTGCTGATTCTAGGAGCGCTGATCTATTTTGTGTCTGACTTGTTCTTGCGGCGGTCCTAGTCGCCGTCCCCAACATCGGCACAATAGCATGACACAGAACAGATGGAGAATCTACATCGAATGAAAACGTCGCTCGCTGCGGTCTAGTGGAATCGGAACGCCGAGTTCACTTTGAATGATGCTCACGTAGATTTCGTCCATCGTCGCTTGATGCAAACGGACTTCATGGTCCACGCTGTAGAGCATCACGTTGTAAACTTCAAGCCCGCCGTAATCGGCAACCAAGACTTGAAGCGCGGGAATAATTTCTTCGGGGGCAGTCAGTCGCGGCGACTGTACATCGCCAATGAGTTCGTTTCGTCCCAGGCAAATGGATGGCACATCGACGCGCAACGCATCGTCGTAATCTGCCAAGCGCACAAAGAACGATACAATCGCAGGCATCGGTTTCAAATAATCGAAAAGGATACGGCGGCTGCCACGAAATTCGGCGTGGGTGCCAAACATGACCGGCGTCGAATGCCCTGCCTTGCGTTCCGTCCAACGATAAATCAACTCGGTGTCCGAAATCTCACGCGGAATTCTGCGCCCCGGATGCTTGGCGTCCCACCAAACGCGCGCGTGCATTTTCTCATGACTCGTCTTGGCCACCGAAACCAAAAACAAATTGCGCTCGGTGCATGTGTTGAATAACTCGGTATAGCATCCGACGATTGTTTGTGGCAGGTCGCGCACATCGTCCGGTAATGGGTCTTCGGGATTTTCTTCGAGAGGATACAACGACGAAAGCTGACCGTACAGCGCACCGTCGAGGAAGATCACGCTGTCCTTGGGCATTTGCTTGGCGTGCTCTTGCGCCAACTTGACTTCGAGATGGTGCATCATCAAACCGGCGTAACGTTCCACGACCGCAGTATCGGTGTTGCCGGGCAGGATGCGCAAATCGACATCACTGGCTTCCATCCGCGTGCCGTCGCAATCGCCGACGATGAGTGCTTGCGCGACGAAAAGATATGCGCCGTTCGCCAAGTGCCGCACCGCCCGCGAACCATCGACGGCGTACGCGGGACGCCGCACGATTTTGCCGAAATCGGGCAAAGGCGCATGCCAATGGTCCGTCACCAAGCTGCGCAACGCTTCCTCGTGGGATTGTGCCTTGTCGATCAGTGTGGCGACAAGCTCCCTCTTTTTATTATGGTCCGTTAGCTTTTCGCTCAATCGATCAATAAAGTTTGGCATCGCTCAACCTCTCGATTTGCTCTGCATCCGAACATCTGTGCCAATTATACTGCAAGCTGTTTGAGATGTAAACTTGTGAAAGAACAGGCGACTAAAAGTCGCAGCCACAAATTCACACAGCCGACCTTCGTCGGACAGTCCGCAGTCTCAAACACCGGTACTTTGCGATTGCTAACCTCTCATTCATTTACATTTAATCCGATAGAGCCATACTCTGGTCGAAATTTGAAAGGGAGGTTTTTGTGAGTACTCGTGGAGCTATTCTCTTGGCAATTGGCATGTTGATCTTGGGCTTGTCGATCGGCGCAATGACCGGCGGCGTCACCGGATTCTTTTTAGGACAAAGCTCGCGTGCAACGGCGGGGCAATTTTTCCAACAAGGTTATCCGCAGGGAAGATTTCCGAATCAGCAGGGACAGGCGCAACCCACACCCACTCCCCAACCTGCACCACAACAACAACCGAACCAAACTAATCCGTTCAATCGACGCGGCTTTGGTAATTTGCCACCCGCCGCCAACGTTCTGAATGGCGCGCGCGTGACCCAAGTGGTGGGTAACAGTCCGGCAGCTAAAGCGGGGCTGAAAGTTGGCGATATTATCACCGCTGTCGGTACGACGAAACTAGATGCCGATCATGCGTTGGCTGATTTGATTCAAGCGCACAAGCCCGGCGAAAAAGTTGATTTGTCCGTTACTCGCGGTTCGCAAACGATGATTATTACCGTCGAGCTTGGACCGTCCAGCAACGATAGCAACAAGGCCTACCTCGGTATAGAATATTCGGTTATGCCGGGAGCGCAATTCCGGTTTCCGAACGGCTAGTCGCTGAAAACAAAAATGCGGGGCGATCTCACTATCGCTCCGCATTTTTATTTTAAATAAACAGAAACCCGTTTTCTGAACACTGGATGGCTCTCACCCAGCATCCAGAAAACGGGTTTCTCGTTCAAGTTGCCCCTTCATAATTCGTTACGACCACGCGCGGCTGAATCGGACGCGGACCGCTATAGTAAATTACCAGTCGCTTGCCCGGCTCAAGCCGCCGCACCCGCAACGTCGCAAACGATTGGCGTTCTCCCCCACCGCGCAAAATGTACTCGACATCGCTAACCACCTGTAAATGGTGAATCTTGATCGCATCGGCATCGTCGTACTCTAATACAATCTTGACATTGTTGGCGGGGGCGTTACCACGATTTTCAACCACCACGCCGCCGGTCACGATCAAATCCGGTATTTCGTACGGTGGGAGAACAAAATATTTCAAGTCGGGTTCGTGATGACTACGTTGTCCGAAAACTTGCACGCTCTGCCTCCTAGCAGACCTTCGCCTACCCCCATTCTATCACTAAGCCGAGAGTAAATCAAAATGACCCCGGTTCTATTTTGAGAAACCGGGGTCATTTTTCACCGAAAACAGATTCTAATTCCAGCCCGCCACAAGCGTTTGGTATTCACCGATCATCGCATGATAGCGCTCATGTTCGCCGGGACCGGTCCGCGTCTGTTCAATGTGTTCGAATGCGTCGAATAATTTCGCTTGTTCGTCATCCGACAAAATCTCGTCCGCCATTGGGAAAAGGACATTGTTCTCTTTTGCGATATGCGCTCGCAAGAGCCGCACATAGTCTAGCGTATTATCGACAAGCGCCAAGTTTGCCGATTCATCGCCGCGCGCGTAACGTTCCGCCGCTTCTCTCATTCCACGAACAAATGCGCGCCCTTCATCGTGTTCAAGCAACATTACGCCGACTGGTCCCCCTTCTTTCGGAATGCCATGCTCGACCATCGTCGGAAACAGTTCGCCTTCTTCTTTGCCATGATGACAGCCATCGGCAAAGTTGCGGAAAAAATTCCCCGCATCGACCATCATCTGCGGTGGAATGCTCTTGCCGCTTTCCAACCGCCGCGCCGCCGCTTCCACCACAGACAACATTGCCAAGATTCCTTCATGCTCATCGCGTAAAACTCGAGTTGCTTTCATCGTTTGCCTCCTGATTTCACTCGCATTCTATCCCAATCGCGGAGCAAGCGATGTGACTAAAGTCATAATTTATAAAATTTAAAGACCTGGCGTTAGTCGATGCAAAGAATTCCTTGCACCTTGCCGTTAGTCACTTGCGGTACGCAGCCCACGGTGATGCGCCACGGCGTACATTTTCCATTCGTCTGAATCACCGTCTTGTCTTTCCAGACTCGATCATAATCTGTTTGCGATAAATTGGCGATGCACATGCCGGCACAATCACTTGAATCGGAACACACCTTGCCCGCATCCGGCGTTGGCAGATTGCATTGCTCGGTCGGCGATAACCCGATCTTGCCCCACTTGCCGCCTTGCGCTTCGCAAATTGCTTTGTCTTTGGGGAGGTCTTGATTCGTCACCTTGGGGCGACGCGCGGAAGACGGTGTTGGATCGGTACTCGGCAACAATTCTGTCGAACCGAGTAAACTAAATTGCGCAACCGCACTCTGAAATTCCCAACCGAAACCATAAACGCGAATCTCTTGAATTTTTTGCGGCGGCTCGGGTAACGCTTTCAGGTCAAACGAAACAAATGTGAACCATTGCTTTTCCAGCACTTGAGTGAAATGACTTTCATCGACGCCGATAATCGCGCCGGTGTAAAAACCATGAAACCATTCGCGCGCTTGAGCGTTTGCGGTTTGATATTTGATTCGAACTTGGGCCGCGCCTTCAGGATACATATTCAACTTGGTATTCGCGATGTTACCGCCCATCTCTTTCTCGATCTTGCCGATGAGTTGAACATGCACATGCGGATAGGAAGCAACGTTCAAATCGACCGGCAGAATCAGCCCGGCCGCACCGCCATCCCCTTGTCCATTCGTACGCGTGAATTGCACGACTTGTTTGTACCTGGTATCGCCGATCACTTGAACGAGATTATTGCCCGCGACACGCGAACCGGGCTGCAACCACATCTGCCAGCGATCAAATTCTTGCGCGATAGATGGAATCGGCAGCAGAGTTGGCATTGGCGTCGGCAGAATCAAATTAGTATCGTTGGCAGATGTCGCCGTAACTCGCGCCTTGGTTTGGTTTTGATTCCACCACCAAGACGCCAGTGCACCCAGTATGCCGACGACCATGCAAAAAATTACGCCGACCAAAACGGCAATAATGATCCACGGTGTTTTGTCTTGTCGAACCGACATGCTGCCTCCTTGCAGTTATTCCAAAAAACTATTACCTGCTCAATTCAATTTCAGTATATGACCGCCGTATCGAAATGTCAAAGAACGTGCGCGTTCATAGAATCGCAAGCCAAAGCGTCAACGTAACGATGCTGACCAACGTCGAGACAAGAATGATGGACGTAATCAAGTCGGGCGCGGCATCAAACTCTTGCGCGAGCGCCACGCCAAAAATCGCCGTCGGCATACTGTTTTCCAGAATCATCGCTTGACGCGTGATGGTTTCCAAACCAAATGCGTTGGCTATCGGTATAGAAATCAAACCGGCAACGCCCAGGCGCAACCCGGTCGCAATTATCGCAACACCCAGGTTGCCGCGCACCGTCACACTCGCCAATTGCATCCCCAGCACGACGAGCAGAAACGGCACAATCGAATCGCCGACCAGTTTAAGCGGATCGAAAATCGGCGCAGGTATGTCGATGCGCAAGGCATTCACCGCGAAGCCGATGAACATGGCGTAGATGCCGGGCATTTGCACCACACGTTGGAGCGCACCGCGCACAGTCGCTTTTCCCCCGGCTGCAAGATAAACACCAATCGTTTGCAAAAATACTTGCATCAAAACCGAGTAGACCAGCGCGCGCTCGACCCACGCCGAACCATAAGCTAGCTGCAAAACGGGAAACCCGACGTTGACGCAATTGGTGAAAAGAATCGAAATGATGAACGAGCTAGTATTAATCGCGTCGAGTTTGAGCGCGCGTGCTGTGAGCGCAGAGATTGCCCACATCAAAACAAACACGATGGTATAAAAAATGATGATTTGCTGAAACTCACCAGCGGAGATGGTCGTACGTGCCATCGCAGTGAACGTCATGCACGGTACGAGGACGTAGAGACCGAAACGTGACAGGGTTTTGAGATCGAATGGCAAAAAACGCGCCGCCAGATACCCGACGGCGACCATCACAAAAACCGGTAGAATGACGCGGATGAAAATGGTAGCTAAGATGTCCACGTTGACAGTATGAAATCCTTTGAGACGTAAGATTATTATCCGCGAATCTCGCTAATCTTGCTAATCTCTGATTTTTATTCGCGTGATTCGCGGGTGAATTGCATTTTCAGCATTGCCAATTCTAAATGGGAAACTCATTTCTTTGCATTTGGAACACGCATGAGCATGATGTTGTGGGCACCGCATTTATTGCACACGAGATAGCGCTCCATCCTAGTTGGATCGTTTTGAAATATCTCGTCATGAACAACGAGAATTCCATCATTCAATTCAGGACAGGGAACAATTGCCGATGGGGCTTGCGCAAGAATTTTTGCCGCTTCTATCCACTTTTGTGTACTCGGCTTCACTCAAAACACATCCTCGGAATTTCGCAAGTTACGCGAATGAAAACAACAGATTCGCGTGATTCGCGTGATTCGCTGATAATCTTGTTTTACGATTTCAGCTTTGCCAAGCCCTCACGGATGGCGTCCACGAGATGATCATCCACCGCGCGAATCGCTTCGCCATTCGCCATTTGCTATCTGCCATCTGCTATTTTATCGGAGCGTCGATAGCAATGCTCGCGTTATAGTCGTAAAAAACTATGACGGTTTTTGCGCCGTTCTGGTTGGTACTTTCGATCTTGCGCGGCAATCCATCGGCGACGGCAACCCAGACTTTCGAGGTGGTTGTCGTCGGAGTTGGCGTCTTGATCGATACGGTATATTGGTACGTCAAGGTAGGCGTGCCATCCAACATCTCTGCGCCAAGAAACTTGATGTCGGATGATGCGCCCAATTCGGATTGCCATTTCTGAACATCTGCAAAACTGAAATCGATATTTTGATTCAGCGTCACCTTTTGCCACGCCGGACCCAGCTTCATATAGACGGTTGGACCGATCTTGATGGCTTCGATCGCTTTGCTCGTCATGTGAAATCGGTCGGGCATCACGACTTCGAGTATCATTTCCTGCAGCGCTGGCACCCCCGCGCTAGTCGTTACCGCCATTTTGGCGCGAAAGGTTTTGACACTCGACCAACTGCGAAACATTTTGGTCAGGGCTTCGAGCGGATTTACCGTGGTCGGTGCCACCGCTGCCGTTGGTGGTACCGGCGTTGCGGTGGGCAAACGCGTCGCAGTGGGTGGTACTGTTGCAGTAGGTTGCGGGGGCAAAGTCGGTAGAACGGTTGGTTGAACAACCGGCGCAACGGTTGGCGCGACACTAATATTTCCAGTGCATGCGGTAACTGTCCATAATCACGACATCGTGTGCGGTTTACCTTAAATTTCTAGCCGGGGAAGTAATCACGACATCGTGTGCGATTTCGGCGAAACGCCGGTAGCACTTCACACACCGACTCGTTCAAACGAAACTGCCGCGTTT
>JACRMI010000022.1 GCA_016215025.1 Chloroflexota bacterium | reverse complement strand
TCTGAGCAACGGACTTTTCTTCTTTCAGAAGTTCGAGCACCACTTCGGCTTTGAACGTGTCAGAATAATGTTTTCGCATGGTGGCATTTTACCACCCTATTTCACCTGCATTTTGTGTCCGAATTCTTGGGTCCATTATACGACGTCACACCCCATAGGATGTGACGTCGTTCTCATATTGGCTAATGACGCGGTGTTGGGAAGGGAGGTGGTAATCGGGTAGTAAGTGGCGCTACCAATGTTTTCAAATTTGGCGGTTGAGCTGTTGACTCACTGGGTAATGTTGGGAATGGTGGAAAGGTTGGGAAATTGGGCGGTGTTTGCTTGGCTGGCGCTGTTGGCATCGTCGGGAATGTTGGAAATGCTGGAAAGGTTGGAAAACTGGGCGGTGTTTGCTTAGCTGGTGCTGTTGGCATCGTCGGGAATGTTGGAAATGCTGGAAAGGTTGGAAAACTGGGCGGTGTTTGCTTGGCTGGCGCTGTTGGCATCGTCGGGAATGTTGGAAAACTGGGCGGTGTTTGCACAGTTGGAGAGGTCGGCAGACTGGGAGTATGAATGGCTGATGGAGTTGAAATAGGGAATTGGATTGGTGTGTTGGTTGACGAAGGTGAACTCTTTGGCGAAGCAGTGACTGTAAGTGATGGCGGAATTGATCGAGTTACCTCTGGTGCCGGTGTGAGCCATACTCCGTTATCCGTCGGCGAAGGTGCTACTGGACTGACGAGCAAGGGTGCTGTACTAGCTCCAATAGGCGTATCATACGGAGTTGAGGAAGGCTGTAAGGTTGGATAACTTGCGGATGATTTTGGTTTCTCGATGAGTGCTTCCACTTGTTTGCGAAACTCACCGCCGCTGTTCAAACCCAATTCAGTTAGCTCTAGTTGCCTGGAAAGCATATTGCGCGTGCGTTCAATAGGAGGCGATGCCGTGACCGGTATTTTTTGTAGTTGGTGAACGAGCACCACTTGGGCATGCGTCAACACGCGATTCATCGGTTGCTCATCCAGATTAGTCGCCAGTATAAATGCGGTCTCAATTTCTGATTGATGTCGCGCGAGCACAGACTCGTCGGGCAAAATGCCTTTGGCAGACAGAGTGACAATTTCTTGAGAACGGCGATCTGACAATTCTAATAGCTGATCGGCACGCGTTTCCAAGTCACCAATCAATCCAAGCTGGACATCTTCGCTCCAGATTTTTACGACATAAAGTGGCTCGTTGGGCAACGTGTCTTGGGCGGCGTACACACTCGCAGTACCGGCGACCAAAATGAATGCCACAACAATAAGCAAGACCCTTAACGACATAGTAGCGAGGCGACCCAGCGGCCACTGAAGGTGATACCATAGCAATCTCTGCGCTGTACTCGGGTGCAGTGATGCCGCATGAGCGAGGAACATAGCTCGACTGTGTGCGGCGGATTGCGAATTCCGTTCCGGAATGTTTCTTAAACATTCTAATATTTCCTGCAATTGTGGATCATCCAAATCATCAAATGAATTCACGACTTGTCCTTATCGCAAACGCTCGTCCATCTGAGAAAGATCCCATTATTCCGAAAATATCCATGCTCGTTTCACTTTGTACGACGTGAAAATTTCGTCTTGGTTACGCAGAAAGTTGTCACGGATTCTTCCACACAATTAGTGCATCTGGGTCGAACATCATACATTGACGATGGAACCGCGTAACTGCCTTTTATCAATTAGTCACAATCGACTGGGTCTTTTGGCATTACTACCCCAGAATGACACCGAAAGTACATGACGGAAGCAATCTAAAATGATTGTAGCATAGCATCAACAAAGCGACAAGGCATGAGCAAGGCTCTACTCACGAATGAAGCAGGTGGACAAGGTTATTTTGTCCACCTGCTTTACTTTTCCTTAGATTGTGATACGTCCTCATTGTCGCCTTGCAAAATCAAGGTCTATCAATATCCAATAGCGCATCCGTCTGCGCGCGGATCGCTTCCGCCCCACAATGTACCGTCTCGCTCACGGCGAATGATTTGCCCACGACCGAATGTCGCGCGAGAGTAACCGGAAACAGGGATGACATGATGTCCCAATAGTGCAAGTTCATCCATCGTTTCTTTTGGGATCCCATCTTCCAATTGCACTGTGCTCTGCGGATTCGCCTCGCTCAAACAGAAACGCGGGCGATCCAGCGCCTCTTGCGGATCGAGTTCATCGTCAATCATGCCCACAACGACTTGGACGTGTCCCTGCGGTTGCATGAAACCACCCATTACGCCGAATGGCGCATACAACGATCCATCCGTTTCGCGCGTTAGCATCCCAGGAATAATTGTGTGATACGGACGTTTGCGCGGCGCGAGTGCATTCGGATGCGCGGGATCAAGAGAGAAATTCGCACCGCGATTTTGAAGCGAAAAACCCCAACCGTCCGGCACGATGCCGGTGCCGAACCCCATGTAGTTTGAATTTATAAATGAACATGCATTCCCCGCTCCATCGACCACGCAAAAGTACACCGTGCCCGACGATGCAATGGGTGCGCCGCGTTTCGTATCGATGGTGGCGCGTTTCAAATCGATCAGCTTGCTTCGCTCCGCCGCATATTCTTTCGATAAGAGACCTTGAATCGGAACGCGGGAGAACTTTGGATCGGCGACGTACCATGCTGTATCGGCAAAGGCAACGCGCATCGCTTCGATCAACAAATGAAAGCGTTGCGCGCTGAGGGGAGGATGCTTCGCTAGCTCAAACTGTTCTAGCACGTTGAGCGCAAGTAATGCGGCAAGTCCCTGTCCATTCGGCGGACACTCCCACACTCTCACACCTCGATACAATGTACTGATCGGCTCGTCCCAGGTCGATTCATGCGCGGCGAGATCATCCGTCGTCAGTACGCCGCCTGATTTCTGCACCGCGTCGGCGATTGCGCGCGCGAGGTCGCCTTTATAGTACGCGTCCTTGCCGCCATCGGCAATCGTGCGAAACGTGCGCGCGAGTCCTGGGTTGCGAAAAATCTCGCCAGCGTTTGGTCCGCGTCCGCCGATCGTTAGTTCGTGTCCGTTCAGCGCTTGTTTCAACTGTCGCTCCGCGCCGCGCTGCCAAAAGTACGCGGTGACAGGCGCAACAGGGAAACCTTTTTCGGCGAGGTCGATAGCAGGCGCGAGAATTTCGCTCAGCGGCATTGTCCCATGTCGCGCGATGAGGTCGCACCAGGCCGCGCATGCACCCGGGACGGTGACGTTGTGGGCATGGTAGGGATTAGAAATTAGAGGTTGGACGTTGGAAGTTAGTCCGGCTTGCTTGATGCGGTCGATTGTCAGCGCGGCGGGCGCACGTCCCGAACCATTTATAGCGCTGACCTGCTTTGTTTGCGTATTATAATAAAGCGCGAACATGTCGCCGCCGATACCGGTCGAGGTTGGCTCGGTGACGTTGAGCGCAGCGGCGGTCGCAACGGCCGCATCCGCCGCATTGCCGCCTTGCAGCAAAATTTTGACGCCTGTCATTGTCGCGAGCGGCTGGCTGGATGCAACCATTCCGTTGCGCGCAATGACAGGCGAGCGGCGGGAATTGAATTCAAAAGACATTAGCATCTCCGCCTCACCCTATTCCCCCATCCCCTCTTCCCTCTCCTGAAATTGAACTCGATTTCAGGAGAGGGAAGAGGGGAGCCAAAGGTGGGGTGAGGTTATCCTGCTCTTGCGCCGGGCACCGCGACGGAATGAATCAATTCGTCGGCGACGGTGCGCGAATCGATATTCTTTAAGCGGGCCGCAGGACTGACGATGAGTCGATGAGCGAGGGTGGGTTCGGCAAGCACTTTGATGTCGTCGGGAATTACATAGTCGCGTCCTTGGATCGCCGCGCGCGCTTGCGCCGTTTTGTAGAGCGCGAGCGAGCCGCGCGGACTTGCGCCCAAATAAATATCGGGATGTTTGCGCGTGGCTTCGATCAGCGCCAGAATATATTCTTTGACCAAGCCATCGACATAGATTTGCTTGACCGCATGCTGCGCCGTGAGCAACTGCTCGGCAGTGGCAACCTGTTTCACCACATCAATTGGGTGTGCGAATTGCTGCGCGTCGAGAATTGCCAACTCGTCTTTGTTTTCCGGATAACCCAAGCGAATGCGGATCATGAATCGATCCAACTGCGCTTCGGGCAGCGGGAAGGTGCCTTCATACTCGATTGGGTTTTGCGTCGCCATCACCAGAAACGGTTGGGGCATTGGATACGTAATACCATCGACGGTGACTTGATGTTCTTCCATGCATTCGAGAAGCGCGCTTTGCGTTTTGGGCGTCGCGCGATTGACTTCATCGGTGAGAACGATTTGCGCGAACACGGGGCCGGGGCGGAATTCAAATTCGCGGGTCTTTTGATTAAACACACTCACACCGGTCACATCGCTGGGTAACATATCGGGCGTGAATTGCAAGCGCTTGAACGAGCAGCCCAACGATTTGGCAACCGCGCGGGCGAGCATCGTCTTGCCCACACCGGGGACATCTTCGATCAGGAGGTGACCTTGGCAGAGGAGGGCGATCAGGGCGAGTTGGATTTCTTGATGCTTGCCGAGAATAACGCGCTCGACGTTTGCGGAGACGGAACGTGTGAGTGATAGAACGGGTTCGATGTCTGGCATAAATTTTGCACCCTCTTTACAATTTTAGTACGGGTCGATTATATCTGCGATATAGTATCGAGTCAATCAAGCGCATCTGGTGATTACCTAAAAGCCGGTTAGGTCATTTCGAGGAGCGTTTGCGCCATCAAAGATGGCGCTGCGACGAGAAATCTTGCTTTCATGGAGGGAGATTTCGAGCGAAGCGAGAAATGACAGTTATGGGTAATCACCAGAGTGCATAAGCGATTAATTGTGAGTCATCCTTTGACACCATCAAAAATCTTTTGACAACCGGTACTCTTGAAGGTATACTTACGTCGCTAAGGGTCGAAGAGCTTTCAACTCCGTTGACGAACATGGAAAATACCGCAACTGTAGTTTCGCCCAAACTATTCCCGAATATGGTCACTTGGATTCGACGCGTGCTGGACGATTGGCATTACCCTGCCACCGAAAAGCGCGACATGCGTTTGGATTTGTTGCGCGGTTTCGCCGTGCTCGTCATGGTGGTCGATCACTTTGGGGGCGCATCCTGGCTCTATCTCATCACCGGCAACAATAGTTTCTTTACTTCGGGCGCAGAAGCGTTTGTGCTGATCTCCGGCATGGTCGTCGGGATTGTGTATGGTGGAATCGCGCACCGAGAAGGAATCAAAGTCGCTAACGTCAAGGCGCTGCAACGCGCATGGACGTTGTACAAACTCACGATTATTATGACGCTGGTCTTTGCGGCCCTCTCGGATTTCTTCGATCTGCCGTGGGCAAAAGGCATCGACATTGGCGATCCGCTCTCGTTCGTCGTCAACGTGATCTTGTTGCGGCAAACGTACTATCTCGCCGACATCCCGCTCTTGTATACGATCTTGATGGCAGCCACGCCCATCGGTTTGTATTTGCTTTACAAGCATCATACCAAGTTGCTCGTGCTCGGCTCGCTCATTATTTGGGCGGGATTCCAGTACGTGAACGCCGAACAGATCATGATTATGCCCATCGTCGGCAATACAACGTTTCACCCGGCGGCATGGCAGTTGATTTTTTTCTGGGCGATGGCGTTTGGATACCATCGCCAAGCAATATCGGATCGATTCAGCGCCATTTCACGTTGGGGCTATTTTATCTTATCGACGTTGTTGTTCATTTGGTTGCTGCATCTGTATTCGACCGAGACTCGCGTTTTGGCGCAGATGTATCCGTGGATTGATATTCAATCCATTGTGCGCGAGCTGTTCAACAAAAGTGCCGTTGCGCCGGGGCGCGTGATTGCCACGGTCATTTGTAATCAATTTGGTTATCTGCTCCTCACCTTTTTCTGGCGACCTGTGTGGACCGTGGTCGGTTGGTTCTTTTTGCCGCTCGGTCAAAACTCGCTCTATAGTTATACGATGCACGTCGTCATCATTGGCATGTTCTATGTGGTTCTGCCGTATTTGCCCGGCAATGTTCAAGAGATGGGAACGCTCAATACCGGTTTGCAGCTCGGCGTATTGTTCTTATTGTGGTGGCTCATTCGCCGCCAATTTGCGTTTGACATCGTACCGCGCTAAACTCCTCGTTGGTTTCTCCGCTTGGAACGTTTCGCCCTGCGCTATCGTCTGATGTATGGCAGACAAGATTATCCTGCCTGAATTTATCTATTTTTCGAGAAAGAATGTGAGTATCCGTAATCCTGATCCGATCGATCCCTTTAATTTGATTCCGTCGATCCCCTCCGATACTGAACCAATCCCCGCGCCGATTGTGACGCCGCAACCATGGTGGCGACGCATCGATTGGCAAACCGTTCGCAATCGCTTGATTCGCGTGTTCACGATGACGCTTGTCGCGGGCATCACATTTGTTGCTGTTCTCGGCGTCGGCGCCGTTGGCGTGTACGCCTACTTTGCGCAATCGCTGCCCTCGCCCGAAAGCCTTGCGGGATACACGCAAGCGCAATCGAGCAAAATCTATGATCGCAACGGCGAATTGCTTTTTGAAATGTTCGATCCGAATGCCGGTCGTCGCACCTCCGTACCCAGTGAAAAAATTCCACTCGTCCTCAAGCAAGCGACCATCGCGACCGAAGACCCCAGCTTTTACACCAACGTCGGCGTCGATCCGCGCGGCATTGCGCGCGCGGTCTATTATTACGTGACGACGCGCACCACGGCAGCGGGCGGCGGCAGCACGATCACGCAGCAGCTAATGCGCAACACGCTCATCACGCCAGAGCCGACGTTCGAACGAAAAATCCGCGAAGCGATTCTCGCGATCGAAATCACGCGCCGCTATCCCAAAGATAAAATTTTGGAACTCTACGTCAATACAATTTCGTATGGCAACCTGGCGAGCGGAATCGAATCGGCGGCGCAAACTTATTTTGCCAAGCCCGCCGAAAAGCTGAACCTCGCCGAAGCATCGTTGCTCGCGGGATTGCCGCAAGCGCCCGCGCTGTGGGACCCCTGCGAAAATCCTGATGCGGCGCTGCGCCGGCAACGGGTCGTCCTAGGTTTGATGGCGGATGCGGGTTACATTCAACGCACGCAAATCGATAGTGTGATCGTCGAATCGACCAAGACGCTCATGTCGAAAGACTTTGATACACGCTGTTCGCAACTCGTCTCGATCACCTCGCCGCATTTTGTGAACTATGTGCGCCAACTTTTGGAGCAGCAGTACGGTCCCGAAGTTGTCTACAAAGGTGGTTTGCAGATCACGACCACGCTCGATTTGAGTATGCAAAAAATGGCGGAAGACGAAGCGCGCAAACAAATCGCCGCGCTCAAAGGCAAGAATGTTACCAACGCTTCGGTCGTTGCCCTCGATCCCAAGACCGGCGAGATTCTCACGATGCTCGGCAGCGTCGATTTCTTCGACAAGCAGATCGATGGACAGGTGAACGTTGCCATTCGCTTGCGGCAACCTGGGTCGTCGATCAAGCCGATCAATTATGTGGCGGCATTTCAAAAAGGGTGGAATCCCGCGACGGTGATCGCCGATGTCAAAACCGTTTTTCCGATTCCGGGGCAACCCGATTACATTCCTGAAAATTACGACACGCGCGAGCATGGTCTGGTCAACATTCGGACCGCGCTCGCATCGTCGTTCAACATTCCCGCCGTCAAGACACTGCAATATGTCACCGTGCCCGGTATGATCGATGTGGCGCGCAAGTTTGGCATCACCTCATTCCGCGATCCGAGCAACTATGGCTTGTCGCTCACACTTGGTGGCGGCGATGTCCAGTTGCTAGAGTTGACCAGCGCGTACAGCGCATTGGCGAATAATGGCACACGCATCGCGCCAACTCCTTTTTTGAAAATTGTCGATCCGAATGGCAGAGTGTTGTTCGATTTGAAAAAGACGCCGTCGAAAAGTTTTCCGGTGGTCGATGCGCGCTATGCGTACCAAATCACCAGCATCTTGAGCGACGTGAATGCGCGCGCGCCGGGGTTTGGAACCGGCGCAGTCTTGCGCTTGTCGCGACCGGCGGCCGTCAAGACCGGCACGACAAATGATTGGCGCGACAATTGGACGATTGGATACACGCCCAACTTGGTCACCGGAGTCTGGGTTGGCAACGCGAACAATTCCGAGATGGAACATATTAGCGGCGTGAGTGGCGCGGGACCCTTGTGGCACAATTTCATGGAACGCGCCTTGGCGGGGAAACCTGTCCAAGAATTTTTGGTTCCGCCCGGCATGGTCCGCGTCGAGGTGTGCGACGAATCGGGATTGCTCGTCACCGAACTCTGTCCCGCCGATCATCGTCATTCCGAAATCTTTTTGGCGGAGCAAGCGCCGACGCAACCGGATAACGTTTGGCAAAAAATAAAAATCGACCGAACGAACAACATGCTGGGCAGCGACCTTTGCCTGGATAGGGTCGAAGAAAAAATCTTTGCGGTCTATCCGCCTGAAGCGCGCCAATGGGCCATCGATCACAACATTCCGCAGCCGCCAACCGAGCAAAGCCCGAATTGCCCCGTACCGAATGGACCATCACCCACGCCGGGCGCGCAAGCAGCGATGGGAATTACAGCGCCGCGTGAAGGCGATTTCTTGAGCGGTCCCATTTCGATTAACGGCACGGTGCAAATGCAAGACCTGGACCGTTATATCGTTCAAGTCGGTTTTGGCAACGATCCCCAGGATTGGATTCAAATCGCGACGGGTTACAACACGGTGCAAGATGGCTTGCTGGCGAATTGGGACACACGGCGTTATCCCGATGGCGCGTACACGATTCGCTTGCAAATGTCAGATCGAACGGGCAAGAGTTTTGGCGGGCGCGTGAGAGTGTATGTCGGCAATATTCCAACGGCAACGCCGCGGCCATCCTTGACGCCAACCGTGACGCCAATATTGCCGACGGCGACTCGAACTGCAACACGCGCATTGCCAACAGCATCGTTGGTTCCGCCGACCGCGACCTTCACAACTGTTCCGAAAACGGCAACGTTTACACTCACGGCGACACGCACGAAGACGCCAACCGCAACGGCGACACCTATGAGTGCCGTGCGCGCATCGCCGACGTTTACGCCAACGGCAACCGCAACCAAGACACCGAAAAAATAGAATGGACTGAAAAACCCGAAGGTCTCGCGCAAGCGACCTTTCCCTGAAAATGTGCGACGCACCTTCAAGGTGCGTCGCACATTTTCAGGGTTTAGGTAATCACCGGCGCGTATCCCCTTGACGCGCGTCGTCGGGCAGGATAGAATAGCGCCATTCTCTCACAAGGCAGATGTCATCCATGACCAAGCGAATGACGATGCGCGATGCAATAGCGCAATTTGTGCCGAATGGTTCGAGCGTAGTGATGGGCGCGGCGCTCGAATCGCTGATTCCGTTTGCGGCGGGACACGAAATCATCCGACAGCGAATTCAAGACCTGACGCTCGTCGGTCCCATCTCCGATATGCTGTTCGATCAATTGATCGGCGCGGGCTGCGTCACGAAAATCATTGCTGCCTGGGTCGGCAACGTCAGCGCGGGACTTGCCCACAACTATCGGCGCGCGTGCGAGCAAGGCATTCCTCATCGACTTGAGGTAATCGATCATAGTAATTTTACGATTTCGCTTGCGCTCCTCGCAGGCGGACTCGGCGCGCCGTACATTCCCACTTATTCGCTTCTCGGTTCCGATCTACTCAAAACGAATCCAACGTTCAAAGAATCGACTTCACCGTTCGGCGGCGGAAAAGTTTTGCTCGTGCCTGCGCTTCAGCCCGACGTTGCGATTTTGCACGTTCAGCGTTCCGACGACGATGGCAACGCACATGCCTGGGGCAACCTGGGCATCAGCGAAGAAGCGGCCATGGCGAGCAAACGCGTCATTATCGTCGCCGAAGAAATTGTGCCGCGTGAGATTATCGTGAGCGATCCCAATCGCGTGCTCGCGCCGAGTTTCAAAGTGGCTGCGGTCGTCCACGAACCGGGCGGCGCGCATCCCTCGCCGGTGCAAGGGCATTCCAATCGCGATCACGAGTTCTATCACGAGTATCATCGCGCGACGCGAACAAAGGAAGGAATGGAGGTGTGGGTGGATGAGTGGGTGATGCGAGTACAGAATCGAGCGGAGTATTTTCAAAAGCTAGGCAAAGAACGCTGGGACGCGCTGCAATTAAAGACCCATCGCTACGCTGCACCTGTCGATTACGGTTACTAACGGAATGTCATTGCGAGGAGGCACGCAGTACGACTGTGGCATCGATTAGAACTGAACGAATCGCGTGCTGACGAAGCCGCGTACGCGTCTGTCTAAGATGGAGATTGCTTCGTCACTCGGTTGAATATCGATGATGTTACCTTTTAACGTCGTTCCTTGCAATGACATTTGCGCGTTTGGCATGTTTGGCAGATTTGGTAATTTGGCACATTTGGCAAATTTCGTTTACAGGACTAGTTGAATGGACTATACCCCTCAGGAGTTGATGGTCGCTGCGGCGGCGCGTGAAATTCACGACGGCGAAATTGTATTTGCTGGGATGCGTCTGCCATTAATTGCATTTGCGCTAGCAAAAAACCTGCACGCACCGAAAACTATCGGCTTGTTTGAATGTGGCTTGGTGCGCGATACGCCTTCGCCTGAATTGCTCTATACGATGGGCGATCCGCCCAACATCACCGATGCGCTGTGGGCGACACGGATGATCAACGTGATGGGCTTGCTGCAGCAAGGTTGTGTCGATTTGGGATTTATCGGCGGCGCTGAATTGGATCGATTTGGAAATTTGAATACGTCGTATGTGACCGCCGACGACCGACCACAGACCGCGCTGAGCGGAGCGAAGGATCAGCCGTCGTCGGTCAGCGGTCCGCTGTTGATCAAGTTGCCAGGGAGTGGCGGTGCCGCTGACATCGCCAGTTTGTCCAAACGACTCGTCGTCATCATGGCGCATGAGAAACGTCGCTTGGTCGAGCGCGTCAGCTACGTCACATCGTCAGGTTACGGCGACGGAAAATCCTGGCGCACCCAGGTCGGTTTGCCACGCGGCGGACCAAGTGCCGTCATCACGACGCTGAGCATTCTTGGTTTCGACCCGACGACGGGCGAAGCGATGTTGCGCTCTTATCATCCGGGACAATCGGTCGAAGCCGTACGCGCGCAGACGGGCTGGGATTTACGTGTCGCGCCGGACGTGCGCGAAACGCCCGCGCCGACCAAACAAGAACTCGCGATCATTCGTCGCTATGATCCCCAGGGCTTTTGGACAAGATGATAAGAATTGGATATTGACACGCCATCCGCTCCTGCATAAAATGTCTGCCACTTGCCACCCAATCTACGGAATAAATTAATGACAAAAAAATCCAAGCGGACTATTTCGTCGCTGTTTCATCGCATTGCTCGCCTCGTTCGATTCCTTGCCCAACCCAATACCTATACCGTTATTTTTCTTGCGCTCACGTTATTGTTAGCGCTCGGTACCGTCCTCGTTTGGTATTTCGAGTTGGGCGACCCGGCTCAAACCAAGTTCAATATCGACGATGCATTCGTCTTTATGTTGCAAAATGTTTCCGGTGTCGGCATTGGAGCGATTGCGCCTTTGACGCCGGCTGCGCGCGGCGTCGGTATTACGTTCGTCATTCTCGCCGCTGCCATGCGCGCCGTCTTCGTCGCAGCAGTGGTTTCAAGTTTCGTCAATCGATTGATCTTGCAAGGGAAAGGACTTCGTCGAGTGGACCTAGAAAATCACGTGATCATTTGCGGTTGGAATGCGCGCGTCAAACAAATCGTCAAAACTCTCCAACGCGATAGCAGGCGACCTAAAATTCCGATTGTCTTGCTCGCGCCTATTGCAGAAAACCCGCTGGTCGAATTTGGCGTCAAGTTTATCAAAGGCGATCCTTCGGTGACGGAGGACCTCAAGCGCGCCGCCGCTGAAACCGCGCACTCGGCGATGGTCATCACCGACGAAAGCGATGGACAGCCCCACACCGATTCGACGTATGACGCGCGGGCGGTGCTGACGGTGCTGGCGATCAAGGCCGTCAATCCAGACTTGCATGTGATCGCCGAAGTGCGCGATCCGGCGAATCGGCGTCACTTTGTCAACGCGCGCGTCGACGAAGTGGTGGTGAGTGCCGAAGTTTCAGAAGGTGTGGTGGCGCGCGCGGCGACGAACCAAGGCATTGCTTGGGTGTACGAAGATTTGTTGCGTCTCGACAGCGCGCCAGAGATGTACGTCATCGATGCGCCCAAAGATTTGGTAGGCAAGGCGTTTCAGGCGGCATTGGTGCGAATGAATACGCGCGATAACGTCGTGCTGCTCGGTCTCATCGAAAATTCCAAGGTGACGATGTGTCCGCCGAATGATTGCGTGATTGGCGCTGATTCACAACTAGTGGTGTTGAGTAATACGCGTCCGCCTGAAGCGTTGGATTAAAAAAGAACCCAGGTTTCTCTCCTTTGGGGAAACCTGGGTTCTTTTTTATTGTGCCGCGATTTGTTCTAACGCTCGTGCGACATAGACCCGCACCATTTTTTTGCGCCACGCGTACGATGCATCGGCATTGTCCATCGGCTTGGCGGGCTTGTATGCTGCCTCTGCCGCCGCCTCGATCACATCGGCGGTGAGTTTTTGCCCCACGACAATTTTTTCTGCTTCGACTGTATCCACCGGGTATGAGGCAATTGCCCCCAGCACGATACGCGCCTGCTCGACGATTCCGTGCGGTGCGATGCGTAACGCCGCCGCGACACCCAGGATCGGAAAATCGAACGCGCCGCGCCGCCGCAATTTGAGGTACGTCGATTTCAAACCATCGGCGGGCGGCAAAACAATTTCGGTGAGAATTTCGTCGCGCGCTTTGGTGAGATAGTCCATGCCATCGTCACGATACAAAGAGGCGGCGGGAATTTCACGCGCGCCATTCGGTCCAACCAAGCGCACGCGCGCGTCGAGCGCGACGACCACCGGCGCGCAATCGGTCGATGAGATTGCCCAGCAGCGATTGCCGCCGGGCGCGACGAGACAAATATCACCATCTTTCTTCATGCAAAAGCCAATCGCCTTGCGCCAAAAAAAAGTCTGATCATAATAATTGCAGCGCGTGTCGAGACACAGATTGCCGCCAATCGTACCTGAGTTGCGAAGTTGGGGTGTTGAGATGAGAGCAGCAGCAGTCGAAAGGGCAGGAAAGGCGCGTTGGATCGTTGGATCGCTGGATAGTTGTGTGAGCGTTGTGCCTGCGCCGATGACAAAACCCGATCCATTTATTATGCCGCGCAATTCGCGCAAGTTGTTCAAGCCGATGACGAACTGCGGCGTCATCTGGCGACGCTTCATGTTCGGAAATAAATCTGTGCCGCCTGCAACCAACATTGCATCACTGCCGTGCTGCGCAAGCAGTTTCACTGCATCGTCGAGATTTTTGGGTGCGAGATATTCAAAAGGTGGAAGTCGAAGCATAAATTCCTCACTTTATCTTGTGCGCTTTGTTCGCCGCAGCGTCGCGCGGCGGAACTTGGTTAGCGCGGGTAGGTGTTGATCGTAGTGATTGAATGTCGCGTATGCAGTCCAGACATACACATCGCGTTCGCCTAACAAGCGTTCTTCCGGAATGCTCTGGATGTACGCCAACATGCGCTTGCGCTCGCGCTCCAATCGCCGCCGGGCAGTTTCTAACGACAACGCCTGATTTTTCTGGTAATGCTCTTCGTTGAACGCTTGAATGTGCGCAGAAACCTTTTTGCCTTCTAGCACCAGCGGCAGCACGCGCCGCGTTTCGATCATCCAATCTGCAAGGTGCGCCCACACGTCTTTCACTGACCAATCGTTTTTGGCGATGTGCTGGGTCAATGCCGATTTAGACAGTCCAGCTACGAGCGAATTGAGTTCCTCCCAGGTTGCTTGTTCACATTTAAAGAATTGCTCTTTGGTCTTGGGTTTCTTGAGCGCCATTGCTATCCTCCGATGAGAAACTCTCGCGCGATCCAACTATCGAACTATTGCACTAACTTTGGTGCATTCTCCGGTGGTTCGACCTTAATCGGCTCGGGCCAGGTGATGTTGGGAAAATCTTTTGGCCCAAAGCGTGGTTCTTTGCCTTTGGATTTTTCTTCGAGCGCTTTCAACACTTTATCGGGCGTGATCGGCACTTCATCGATACGAACGCCAACCGCGTCGAAGACGGCATTCGCGATGGCGGGTGGCACCGGCAACAGCGGACCTTGCCCCGCTTCCTTCGCGCCATACGGACCTTCGGGATCAATCGTTTCGACCAGAATCGCTTCAATCTCCGGAGTGTCAAGCGTCGTCGGCGATTTGTATTCGAGCATCGACGGAATCTTGTGCATATTTTTGCGGAACGCTGATTCTTCCATCATCGCTTCGCCGAATCCCATGTACGCGCTGCCTTCGGTCTGTCCGATCACCAGCAACGGATTGATCGCGCGACCGCCATCGTGCGCAAGCCAAAGTTTATCGACGGTGACCACGCCGGTTTCCGTATCGACGCTGACCGAGGCGACGCACGCTGAATAGCTGTAGGATGGCGATGGACCAACACCCGATCCTTTGAATGGACCTGCGCGTTTCGGCGGCTTGTAACTGCCCGTGCCGCTCAGCGTGCCGAATTTCTTTTCAGCCAAATTCACCGCATCGACAAAACTCAATTGGCGATTTTCGTCGTCCTCGCATATGACCATGCCATCACGCATCGACAAACTTTCGGCGGGCACAAGCAGTTTTTCCGCCGTGGCTTGCAGAATTTTTTCCTTGACTTGACGCGTCGCCTGAATACACGCATTGCCCGTCATCACTGTTACGCGCGATGAATAACTTCCCAGGTCGACCGGCGTGAGATCAGTATCGGCAGTAATAACCTTGATGTCTTTGGGCTTGAGTCCAAACTCTTCCGCTGCGATGTACGCAAGCAGTGAATCCGAACCTTGTCCGATGTCGGTTGAGCCGCAGAACACGGCGACGCCGCCGCCGCGATCAACCTTGACGATGACACCCGAGTGCGGCAAGTCATTCCAGTAGATGGGGAGACCGGCACCGGAGAGATACGAACCACAAGCGATGCCCAAACCATGCTTGACGGCTGACCCTTCGACTGCGCTCAGGGCAAGCTTTTGACCGCTGACCGCTGTCGGTTGTCGGTGGTCGGCGGTCTTTTGTTTCCATCCACTTGCTTTGGTTACCTCGTCGATGCACTGCCGCAAGCCGCAGGTGGTGATCGTCAGATGATTGACTGTCTTGGTTGCGTCGTCGACCACGTACTTGCGACGCATCTCAGCCGGATCGAGTCCCAGGTCGTGCGCGATTTTATCGAGGTGAACTTCCAAGCCAAAGCGCGGCTGTGGCGTGCCGTGACCTCGTTTCGGACCGCACGGCGGTTTGTTTGTGAAAACGCGCAGCCCTTCAAATTTGTACGCGGGAATTTTGTACGTCACGGTTTGCAAAGCGCCTGTGTAATACGTCGATGCGATGCCGTACGAACCATATCCGCCGCCGTCGAGCGCCGTCTTGAAATGGAGTGCAGTGATTTGTCCATCGCGTTTAAAGCCAGACTTGACCCACATTAGGACCGGATGACGGCCGCGATGTGTGTAAAAAACTTCTTCGCGCGTCAACGTGATTTTCACCGGACGCCCGATCAACATCGATAATTTGCACGCGACGATTTCATGCGAGAACGGATCGGTCTTGCCGCCGAATCCGCCACCCACCGGCGATGCAATCACGCGAATGTGACCGCGCGGCATTTCCAAAGTTTTTTCGAGTGCACGATGCACATAGTGCGGCGTTTGCGTCGAGCTGTAGAGCGTGAGTTTGCCATCAGCAGAATAATGACCGACGCACGAATGCTCTTCCATCGGCAAGTGCGTGTCGCCTTCGTAAAAGAAAATGTCTTCGCGAATGTGATCTGCTGCTTTGAACCCAGCTTCCATGTCGCCAAATTCGAGCGAGACAAATTTGTGGACGTTGTGTTGATCGGCGTACTCATGAATTTGCGGTAGCGTGGGGTCGAGTCCTTCGCGAATCGACATGATAGGCGCGAGCGGCTCGTACTCGACCTCGATCAAATCGAGCGCGCGCTCGGCGGTCTCTTCGTCGATGGCAGCCACCCCGGCGACAGGATCGCCGACAAAGCGCACGCGATCAACGCAGAGCGCTTCTTCATCTTGCGAGCTGGGCATGATGCCGAATTTGATCGGCAAATCCTTGCCGGTAATAACCGCCAGAACGCCGGGCAATGCTTCCGCGCGCGCTGTGTCGATGCCGATGATGCGCGCGTGCGGGTAAACACTGCGCAGAATTTTTCCATAGACCATGCGCGGCAAAAATAAATCGTCGGCGTACTGCGTTTCGCCGGTGACCTTTTGCATCGATTCTATTTTTGGCTGCGCGTGACCGATGACTGCGAGTTTATGATTATTAGGCATGAGTATCTCCAACACTAAAACGTAAAACGTAAAACGAGATGCGGAATGATGTTTTAGCTTTACGTTTTACTTGCTTTCTCTACGGCTTCATAAATTTTGGTATACCCCGTGCATCGGCACAGATTACCGGAGAGTGCGTGTTTGATTTCGTCGCGCGATGGATGGGGATGCTGGTCGAGCAGAGCTTTGGAGGAGAGCAACATGCCAGGGGTGCAATAGCCGCATTGGGCTGCGCCCAGTTCGGCAAAAGCGGTTTGCAGTGGATGAGGATTCGCACCTTCGGCGAGACCTTCGATAGTTGTGATCTCGCGTCCTTGTAATTCAATCGGCAATGCGAGACACGAGAGCACGGGTTCGCCATCGATCAAGACGGTACACGTGCCGCATTCACCAAGCTCGCAGCCGTGCTTGGTCCCAGTGAGATTCAAATCTTCACGCAAGACCTCGAGCAGTGTCTTGTTCACCGCGACATAGACTTCGTAATCCTGACCATTCACCTTCAAATGGATAATTTGTTTCATGTCACCATCTCGATTTATGATTTACTCACTGTCATGCTGAGCGGAGCGAAGCACCTCATTATTCCGAAATGCGAGATTCTTCGTCGCATCGCCACCAAAGGTGGCGCAACTGCTCCTCAGAATGACATTCTGGAAAATCCTAAATTACTCGACTCCATTCCAGGTTGGATATTCTTTCGCGCCCAAGTGTTTCGATATTCGTTCGGCGGTATCCTTCGCTTGCTTGGCGATGCGAATCAATTTGTCGTGAGGTAGGCGTGTGCAAAAGCCGACAACGCACAGTGCGGCAGTCACGTGCCCTTGTGCATCGTTGATCGGCGCGGCGGCGGCGCGGACGCCCGCGAGATATTCTTCATCGTCGAGCGCGTAACCTTGCTTGCGGACTTGGGCTAGCGTGGCGCGATATGCTGCCGGTTTGGTAATCGATTTGGGGGTATACGCACGCGGCGGATTATCGCGCATCAATTTCATGGCTTCAGACTCTGATAGGGCAGTGAGAAAAACTTTGCCATAGGCAGCCGCCGAGTAGTGCACGCGTTGTCCGAGCGGCGAAGTGATTTTGAGATCGTGCGGCGCTTCTTCTTTATCGACAATAGTGACATAGCCGTCATGGAACGTGCCGAGAAACACGGTTTCCTCAATCTCGCGCGCAAGTTCGTTCAAGTGCGGATGGGCAACTGCACGCAGATCGATGCGTTCGCGGACGCGATGTCCCAACTCGGCCAAGCCATACCCCAAGCGATAGGTTTTAGCGGTCTCGTTGCGTTCGACGAGATGGTGATGGCACAGGGTGGTGAGGATATCGAAGGTGGTGCTTTTGTTCAAGCCAAGTTGACGACTCAGCTCAGAGACGCCCAGCGCAGAGTCGTGCGAGGCGAGCAGGTGGAGAATTTGAACCGCTCGGTCAACCGCCGGAACGGGTGTTACTTTTTCTTTCGGCGAGCGTGGCATAGAATACCTCAGCGTTCTATATACAGAACGTCGTTCTGTAGGTATTCTACCTGAGAATGGGGGGATTGTCAATAATAAGTCGAGGGAAATGAAGGAATTAAAGGAACTGAGGGAACTCTCCTATAGTTCCTCTAGTTCCCTCAATTCCTTTGATCTTGTTCAGAGACCTGTCGGAGATCAATAATCACATTTCAGCGCGTACACCGCCACCGGCTGATGCTTGCCTTTGACCGTTATCGATGGAAGCGCTTGCGCATCGACGGTTATGTCTGCGCACGCGGCGTGAAAAGTTTCTTCGCTAATCAGAATCTTGTGATTCAACTCACGCGTTTTGCCTTGCAGTCGCGCCGCCAAGTTCACCGTGTCGCCGATGACGGTGTATTCGATGCGCTCTTTGCCACCGACGTTTCCTGCCACAACAGTTCCCGTCGCAACGCCGATTCCGATTTCGAGCAGCGGCGCGTTCGCTTCGGACTCGGCTTGATTAAACTCTTGCAATGCGTGCCGCATGTCGAGCGCGGTGTGAATCGCGCGCGCAGCATGATCGGCATTGGGATTGAGCGGCGAGCCGAAGATCGCCAAGAGCGAATCGCCGCCGAATTTGTTGACGATGCCGCCATTGCGGACAATCGTCGCGACCATCGCCGTCATGTAGCGATTGATCAGCGTAATGAGTTCCGTCGGCGGAAGACTTTCCGACAGCCCAGTGAAATCGCGAATATCGGAAAACAGCACGGTGCATTCGACGGTTTTGCCGCCGAGTTTTGCGCCTTCGGTAATTGCTTGGCGCGCGACTTCGGGACTGACGTAGAGGTTGAGCAGCGTGCGAAACATTTCGCCTTGCCGCAACCCAGCCGTCATTAGATTGAATCGTTCGCCGACGTAACCCAGTTCGTCGTTCGTGACGACAGGGACCCGCGCGTGGAGATGATTTTGCTCAACTTGGGCCATTGCATTTTGGATTGCTTGCAGTGGATCGACGATACTGCGCGTGACGAAAATTGCCATGCCGATACTTGCGCCAATCCCGATGACGAGAATAAATGCTTCGAGGATCATCAAGTTTTCAAGGAAGGCGGCACTGGGATTGGCGAGCAGGGCTTGAGCACGGGAAAGGGACACGACGACAAGCATCGCAAGCGGCAAAATTCCGATCAACAAAAATACGATCAAGAGTTTGCCCAAAACACCCAGTCGCCAGGCGCGCACGGTGGACAGTTTTCCATCAGGGAAAAAAACTGGAATGCGGGGACGCCAAAAAAGTTCTGTTCCAAAATAAACGAGCACTGTAGTGAGTACGCCGCCCACACCCACCACACCGCCAAACGTTCGCAAGATCTCAAACCCGCCCTGTCCATCTTGCCAAGAGATCCAGGCATAGTCCATTCCCGCGATCACCCACATGGCTGAGCTAATCATGGTCGTTAGCGGCACAAAGTTGAGCGCGCGTTGCCGAATCGATTCAGGCGCGGGGGTGGATGCGTCACGGCTCAAGCGAATGTACCATTCGCGCAGATGCGCATTGGCTCGATAGGCGATGAGATTGGCGAGCGTCGCCAAGATGGAGATGCGGATGAGAAATGTGAGGATGTTGGCAGGCACGATTTGTTGCAACGAATTGCTGTTGTTGGGAATCGGCGCAATGACCACAAAGTAGGTAAAGGTCAAAAAACCGCCCAGCGAATTGGCCAGCACGGAAAAAAGAGCAATCCGTCGTATGGTAACGTCGAAAGAAAGTTTTGCCGAATCCATGCGCCCTGCCTTTGCCGACCTGATAAGCAAACACCAGCCCCAAGTAATCGAGCTGGTGTCTGTTCCAAACTTTCATTTTCCAATTCGCGCGGTCAGTTTTGGGACGATTTGGTACAAGTCGCCGACGATGCCATAATCGGCGATCTTGAAAATCGGCGCGGACTTGTCCTTGTTGATCGCGACAATGATTTTCGATTCCAGGATGCCGACGGTGTGTTGAATCTGTCCTGACACGCCGACCGAAATCAGCAAGCGCGGTTTGGCTTTCTTGCCGCTGATGCCGATCATGCGCTCTTCGCCGAGCCAGTGATAATCGGCGGCGAGTGTGCGCGTGCAACCCATCTCGCCTTTGAGCGCGCTCGCCAGCGCTTGACCGATAGCTAGGTCTTCTGGCTTTCCAAAACCCTTGCCAACGACGACGAGCGTTTCCGCGCCTTCGACATTTGCCGTCGCTTGCGGTTTTGCTTTGCGCTCGACAATCTTGACGCGCGGCTCGCGCAATTGCAACGCGACATTCACTATTTCGCCGGGTGCTGCTTGCTGGGTCGTTTCGAAAGTTTTCGGCATCACGGCGATGACTTGTCGTTCGCTGTTGATGACATCGGTTGCGACGGTGTTGCCGCCAAGTGCGTATCGCTGCACTGAAATTTTTCCATCCGATGCTGATAGTCCAATCGCATCGGTCACTGCGCCGCAATTCAATTTCTGCGCGAGTCGTCCCGCGAGTTCCTTGCCGCGTTTCGTCGATCCGATCAAAACGATGTTGGCTCCGCTCGCGTTGACGATTTGCGCCAGTGCATCAGCGCGCGTGAGCGCATCGGCAGAAAAATCTGCTAGCGCCGCACTCTCTCCGACGAAAACCTTTTGCGCGCCGTAAGCGAAATAGTCACTCGCATTGGATTTTCTCAGCGACGCAACCATCGCTGTGCCAAGCTCACGCGCCTTGCTCAACAATTCAAATGCGACGGCATCTTGTTCTGAAAAAACGAGTATCTGTGTCATTGTCTTCCCCATCGAGAATTTTGGATTTTGGATTTGCGATTTTGGATTCATGAAGAGGGCAATCGAAAATCCAAAATCTAAAATCGAAAATTGCTAAAGCGTGCCTTCCTTTTGGAGTGCTTTTACGAGTTCATCGACCGCCTTGTCCGCATCGCCTTCAAACAGCACTTGTTTGCGCTCTTGTTGCGGCGCGAGGTTGCTCAGCGTCTTGACCATCGGCGCATCGGGCGTGAATCCCAGGTCGGCAGGTGTCAGCGTCTTGAGCGGTTTCTTCGACGCTTTGAGGATCGCGGTGAGGGGTGGCAAGCGCGGCGTGTTGAGTTCGCTTGTGGCGGAGACGACGACGGGCAATTCGGCTTCGACCACTTCGAGCGCTTCTTCGAGATCGCGGGTTGCGCGGATGCGATTACCATCGACGCTCAACTCACGTACGAACGTGATCTGCGGCACATCGAGCAGTTCTGCCAATCGTCCGACGACTTGGCCGGAATAATTATCTGCCGATCCTTCGCCCATCAGCACCAAATCGAACTTGCCGATTTTGCCAATCGCCGCGGCGAGAATTTTTGCCGTGTTCGCCGAGCCGCCGCCCGCGAAGCTAGGATCGGTGAGAATCACGGCTTCGTCTGCGCCCATCGCCAACGCTTCGAGGATATTTTCCTTGAGCTTGGGCGTGCCGAGCGCGAGTGCGATCACCTTGCCGCCGTGCTTTTCCTTGAGCCGCACCGCTGCTTCGAGAGCGTTCTTTTCGAATTGTCCAAACACGAACGGCGCGCCTTCGAGCACGGGTTCGCGCGTCTCGCGCTTGATGCGAATTTGTTGCAGATCGGGAACTTGTTTCAAGCAAACGATAATGTCCATGATTCCTCCGTCACGAATCACGAATCACGAGGCACGTGATGCGTAATGCGTGATGCGTGATAATTATCCGAAACGGTATTGAACCCCTTGCCCCGCTTTTGGATACTTCCACGTGAGCGCGTCACTGCGGCAGGCGATGACGCACGTGCCGCATTCCAAGCAGCCGTCGTGTTCAACGTGAATCAAGCCGTCGTCGCCGAGGGTGTAGACGCGGGCAGGGCAAACGAACGTGCAGAACTTGACCGTGCATTTCGTTTTGCACACGTCGTGGTTAATTGCGATATGACTTTCGGGATCGATCTTGTAAGCGTTGACGCCGAGTTTAGTTTTGATATTGACTGGCATAGTTCTATTCGTCTTTCTTTACGACGTGTTTACGGAGCCAAGTGGTAAATTCATCGCGCTGCAATTCGCCAGCGGCAACGTGTAGAATGGTTTGCTCTTGCTCGTCCGCAGATGCGTCGATTTCAAAACCATTTAGGACGAGAAAAGTTTCCATCGCAGCGTGCCCTGTGCGTTTGTTGCCATCGACAAAGGGATGATTCTGGATGAGGGAGAAACCCAATGCTGATGCTTTTTCGACAATCGTGGGGTAAAGTTCCTGATTGCTAAACGTCATGCGTGGTTGTGCAACGGCGGACTCCAACGCGCCCAAATCGAGAATGCCTTGCGCGCCGCCCGACTGTTCAACGATTCGATGGTACAGCGCAAGCACTTCAGCGAGGGTCAGGTAGCGCATTATGCTAATCGCTTGTAAAGTTCGGAGTTCTTTTTGAGGACGTAATCGACAGCTTGGCGGAATGATTCATTGGGTCGCGCCAGCAGTTCTTCGATGCTAACGCGAACCAATTCTTCTGGTGATACCTTGAGCTGCGAGGCAGCATGTTTCAATTCTCGCAACTGTTCATCGGGAAGCGTAATCGTGATTGTCGTCATATCAACCTCCTCTTGCAAGTATAGCACAGAAAAAGGATTACAACGGACAAGTGCGGATTAAACGGACGGGTGAATTCAGAACTGGGTTTGTCCGTTCAATCCGATAGAATCCGTTGTCATTCCCTTGTCGCCGAGTTTAGTTTTGATATTGACTGGCATAGAACCTCTATTGTCCTGCGCAGACGATTACAACAGACAAAACCGAAAAGGAACGAACAGTAACACGTTGGTTTTTGTCAGTTTGCTTTCGTAGTTGTCCGTTGTCATCGCCTTGACGCCGAGTTTGGTTTTGATGTTGACTGGCATGGAACCTCAGTTGTTGTAACTATCCTACCATAACTTCAGCAATCAACGGAGCATGTTCGCTAATTTTTGCTTTTGCAGGAGCAGTTAAGACTTGGCAGGATTTGACATGCTTGGTGAGATTATAGCTTACAAATAAGTGGTCATCTTGATAAGGTTGTCCGCTGCCGAAAAAAGTTTGTTCTTCATTAGGGTGAAATTTGCGATGACAATTGAAATAGCCATTCGACTCAATTCTATCAAAGAACACTCCGTGTCGATTTGGAATAGGATATGCTGATGGGCTGTTGTATTTATCAATTAAGCGGCACGAATTAAGGTCTCCACCTACGATAAATTTACTTCCTGCCACCATTCGTGAAACGTCATCGATAATGTAATCCAGATGTGGAAAGACATGGTTCTTTTGGGTTCCAGTTTTTGCATCACCGATCAATTTAGTATGAATACTGACCGCAATGAGCGAAGTAGCTCGAGTTAGTTTGATGTGGGCGGCACAAACCCAGCCAGGATCTCTTCCAAAAGGGATTTCCTCTACAGTGAATCCATTGGTCCAAATAGCCGATCCCCACGGTCGCGCGGGGTCTATAGCCTTACCGATGATTGCCTCTGATTCGAGAATATTTCTCGGCACTTCTTGAAGCAATGCTATATCTGGACAGATTTTGTTAAGAAGGTATTCCCATGCTCTGTGGCTTCGATGAATGTTCCATGTTAGAATTTTTATCATCTCTTTGCTTCTTATTTGTGACTGATGTAAACTTGCCTATCGTCTACACCTTCATCATCCCCCACGCATCCTTCACTGCATCCAAATTCCCAAACGCTTTCATCGCCTCACGCAGTGCGGTGGATGACAATTTTTCTTTCGGCTGATCGCTGATCCAGAACATTTTCCCAAAGATGCTCGTGATCGCTTCGGGATATTTGCCGAACATGCGCGGATTATCCAACGTGTCGAGCATGCTGCGGAATGTTTGCAGGTCTTTGATCGCGAAACTATCGCGCAACGATTGTTCGTACGCCGCAAGCGATACCGCCGTGAAATCGTTTTTTGTCTTTGCTTCTTTAATCGCGCGCGCCGCCATTGCGCCGGACGCCAGCGCGAAATCCATGCCGCGCACGGTGATGCCCATGTTCAATCCCAGCCCCGCCGCGTCACCTGCCAACAGAATGCCATCGCCAATCAGTTTGGGGAGCGCGTTGATGCCGCCTTCAGGAATGACGTGCGCGGAATATTCTATGCTGTTGCCGCCCTCGATCAACGGTGCAATTTCGGGACGCGCTTTGAGAATCTCAATCAACTCGGGCGCTTCGATCTTCGGTTCGTGATTCGACAAAGCTTCGATGCCGACGACCATACCCAGCGACAAACTCTCGCGATTCGTGTACAAAAATCCGCCGCCGACCATGCCGTGCGTGATCGTGCCAAAGAAAAGTTGCGCTGCACCTTCGCCCGCGCTCACGCCAAATCGATCTTGGATCGTCTTCTCTGGCAATTCGATTATTTCTTTGACGCCGAGCGCGTAATGATGCGGTTCGCGTTTCTCGCGCAATTTCGCGCGTTCGGCGATGAACGACAGCACGCCGTCGGCGACGACGACGCAATCGCACAAGAGTTCCGAATCGTTCGTCTTGACGCCGATGACCTTGGTTCCGTCGTAGATTAAATCTTCGACTTGATTTTTTGGAATCGTGAACGCGCCTTTTTCGCTCACCTTGTCGGCAAGCCATTGATCGAACTTGGCGCGGAGAATCGTTACAGAATGTGGAGGATTGCGAAATTTATCGTCGAAGAATTCTACAGTCGTCGAGGCGTGTTCCGCCATGATCGATAATTTTTCTTTGACGACGGTTCGTTCGAAGGGGGCATCGTTCCAAAAATCGGCGGGAAAGTACGGGCGCACGGGGTTGAGGTAGAGCCGACCGCCGGTGACATTCTTGCTGCCGGGAAAATCGCCGCGCTCGACGACAATCGTTTCGATTCCTGCGTCGGCAAGATGATACGCGGCAGCCAGTCCCGCCAATCCCGCGCCGATAACGACAACATCAACTTTGTCAGCCATATAGCATATCGCGTATAGCAGATGGCGAATAGCAGATGGTTTATTGCCATTTGCTATTCGTCATTCGCTATTTGCTATTTGTATGGAATTGCTACGTCGCCGATGAATTCGCGGCCGATGATGATGCGCATGATATTTGCGCCACCTTCCGCGCCGACGACGTACGACATGACGCCGCGCATCAACATTTCGAGCGGCGTTTCTTTAGTGTAGCCAAGTGCGCCGTGATGCATCATCGCATGTTTCGCAATGTCGAGTGTGAGGAGTGGCGCAGTGAGTTTGCAGATCGCGACGTTGGCGTTGATCTCTTTGCGCGTGAACGACGTGTTGTCTTGATAATATTGATCGATCATCCACGCGGTCTTGGTCAACTGATTCATCAACATTTCAAGCTTGGCATAATCGTCTGCGATCTCGAACGAAATGCCTTCAAATTTTGCGAGGGGTTGCCCAAAGAGGTGGCGTTGCTTGGTGTAGTCGCGAGTGATTTCGAGAGCGCGTTCTGCACCGCCGGTACACGCCGCGCAAACGAGCACGCGCGCCGCGTTAAAGCCTTCCATGTTCATGTAAAAGCCGCGATTCTCTTTATCGAGCGCGTTCTTTTCAGGAATCTCGACGTTCTTGTACGCGATGCCGCCGGTCGATAGACCCATGCGCCCCATGTCGTCGAAGATTGTCGTCGTGATGCCTGGTGATTGAATTGGCACGTACGCAAACGTCATGCCCTTGTTGCCCAGTTCGGGTGCAGTCTTGAACAACGTGAGATGTCCGCCGCCGCGTGCTTTGCCTTCGGTCACGCCGCTGACGAAAATCTTTTCGCCGTTCAAGACGAACATGCCATCTTTTTTCGTCGCGGTTGTTTTGATGTTTGCCAAGTCCGAACCGCCGCTCGGTTCGGTGGTGGCGATGCCGAGGAACCATTCGCCCTTGGCGACGTGCGGCAACACTTCGCGCTTGACCTCTTCGTGACCGTAACGCGAGAGGAGATAACTCCAACCCAGGTTGAGCAAATAATATACGGGAAGCGACATCGACAATTCGGCGCGGCCGATTTCATGCACGGCGATCATGGCGTAGACAAGTTCTTCGCCAGGATTAGCCGTTCCGCCGTACTGCTCCGGAATCGTAACGCCGAACAAACCCAGGTCGACCATGCCTTGCAGGATTTCTTCGGGGATGCCTTGCGCTTTTTGATCGATTTCGCGAGATCGCGGTGCGATATTTTTCTCGGCGAATTCACGAACGGTGCGCTTGAAGAGTTCTTGTTGCGGGGTCAGACGAAAATCCATAGGTGTTTCCTCCTTCGGAAAAAATGGGAGACGTTCTTCTGTGAACTGTTTCCATTATATCCGCACATGTAGAGCCTGTCAAAGAAAACGCTGTTCGGAATAGCGAACGACGCACACTGTCATGGCGAGGAGCGTCCTGAGCGGAACGGAGCGAAGCGGGGTGGAGTCGAAGGTCGCGATTCGTTTGACAATAAATCGTGCCAGGTCCGGACTGCGCGTCTCCTCGCAATGACATTCAACTAAATACCGGCTCGCGTTTTTCGATGTAGGCGCGGAGCGCTTCAAAATGGTCCTCCGAGGCGCATGCGATATTTTGCAACTCGATGTATTTTTTGAGGAACGAATCAAAGTCCAGCGTGAAACTCAAGTTGGTTAGCGTTTTCGCTTTCACCGTTGCGACGGAACAGAGTTTAGCATACTGCTGCACGATTTGTTCGAGCCGCGGTTCAAATTCCGCCAAGGGAACCATGTAATCGATCAGTCCCATAGTGTACGCTTCTTGCGCGTTTACATTTTCGCCGGAGAGGATCAAGCGCTTCGCGCGGCCCAATCCAACGTACTGCGACAATCGAAACGTGCCGAGTCCCGGAATGAGACCTTCTTTGATGGCAGGTAATCCCATCACCGCGTTGTCCGCCGCAAATCGAATGTCGCATGCGAGCGCAAGCTGCAAGCCGCCGCCAAGACAATACTCTCTGATGCCGCAGATGGTAACCTTTTCCATCGTTTCAAAAATTCGCAGAGCGCGCTCCCAACGCGTAAAGTATTCAAACTCGATTTGCCCCGTCGCCAACTGCTTGAGATCGATCCCGGTGCTGAACGAGCGCCCCGTGCCCGTCAGCACCACAACGCGCACATCATCCTCTTTCGCAATCGCGTCGGCAATCGAATTTATTTCCTTCGCCGCCAAGTTATTCATCGCGTTCAGTATCGTCGGTCGATTGAAGACGACGCGCGCGATTTTGCCTTCCTTCGTCCATCCCATCGTTTCGAGCTGTTGCATGTGTGCCTCCTTGTCGTAAGCGATTTGTGGGCGCATTCTACAAAATTCCAAGCGGACTGACAAGGGGTTTCCCGTTGATGTCATTGCGAGCGACCCTGAGCGGAGTGTAACGGAGTCGAAGGGTTGTGAAGCAATCCCCAATTCGCCAGCGGACGCATACGCGGCTGCGTCGCACGCGAAGCGTTCGACTTGACTCCCACTTCGACTCGCTTCGCTCAAGATGGCTCTTCGCAATGACATTTCGCGGGTGATACTTTTTCCCGGAATTTAGTTCCATTCGGAACTTGACAGATTAGTCGATGTATGTCATTATTCTGTCGGGCGTTATAAAAACGACATATCTCGCCCTAGAAAGCCGATTTGAGTTATTCTGCCGCAGCGCTTGATCGACGAGGATCTTGGGACTGGTTTTCCAGTGCAGGATCGCAAATCGGTTTTTCTTTAGTACAGTCACACAATAATGCCATTGATGAGAGCACATGTGAAATGTCTTGATGTGCCAGCAAGATTGTGTGGATGCATTACAAGGTGAAATCGTTGAACGGCTTGCGTCCTCAATCGATGGTCATTACCCTCTACGGCGATTACATTCGCCACGTCGAGGGGAGCATTCAAATCGGCGCGTTGGTTCAACTCCTCAGCTACTTTGGAGTTTCAAATCAAGCGGTTCGCTCGGCAGTTTCGCGCATGAAGCGTAATGGCGTCTTGCGGGTCGAGCGCAAAGCTGCGCGTAGTCTCTATTCCCTGTCAGCCAAAAGCGCCAAGACGGTTGAAGAGGGCGCGGTTCGAATTTTTCAATTTCCTTCTCGTCACGGTTCCTGGGACGGTCAATGGCATCTGATCACCTATTCGATTCCGGAAAGCGCACGTGAGGCGCGTGATCGATTGCGCCAAGAACTAAGCTGGATGGGATTTGGAATGCTGACGAATGGACTGTGGGTTTCGCCGCACGATCACGATAAGGAAATCGCCACGTTAGCCGAGTCGCTTGGCATTCGCTCGCGCATGGAAATCTTCACGGCGCGTCACGACGGTTTTTCCACCCCGCAAACGATCGCCCAACATTGTTGGGACCTCAAAGCGATCAACGCCCGCTACACGGCGTTCCTCAAAAGATTCCAACCGCTGTACGACGAACACTGTCGCCTGCTTTCCCAAGGCGGGGACATCGAACCCAGCGAATATTTCGTGCGTCGATTTAATCTGATTCACGAATTTCGGCGCTTTCCTTTTCTCGATCCCGAACTTCCCATCGAATTACTCCCCGCCGATTGGTGCGGCGCTCAAGCCGCAGATTTATTTCGACAATACCATGATTTGCTTGCCAATAAAGCAATTCAATTTTTCACCACCGTCTGTCAAAACGGAAAGTAAGGAGGACTCGTGTCACTCGATTGGTTACCCAGAGAAGATGGACTCAAAGATCACGATTTGTGGGGCAATGAATTTTTCGGAACTGAAGCGCCCTCGGTTCTGTACGAAAAACGCTCGATCAAAAATCCAAAGGGTGAGATGATCGAAGGTTTGTGTTCAGCTTGGATCACGTTGAATAATCCCGCGCAATTCAATTCCTACACGACGAAAATGGTCAAGGGCATTATCGCCGGGTTATCGAAAGCCAGCATGGACCATCGTGTCGTCGCAGTGGTCATCACCGCCGTGGGCGATCGCGCCTTTTGCACCGGCGGCAACACGAAAGAGTACGCCGAGTATTATTCCAAGCGGCCCGCCGAGTATGGTCTGTACATGGACCTCTTCAATACCATGATCGATTCGATCTTGAATTGCAAAAAACCGGTGGTCGCGCGGGTGAATGGAATGCGCGTCGCAGGCGGGCAAGAGGTTGGTACGGCGTGCGATTTGAGCATCGCCTCTGATCTCGCGATCTTTGGTCAAGCCGGTCCGCGTCACGGCTCTGCCCCCGTGGGTGGCGCGACCGATTTTCTGCCTTGGATGCTGGGGCTGGAAGATGCGATGTGGAGCAGCGTTTCGTGCGAGCTGTGGAGCGCGTATAAGATGAAAACAAAAGGGATGATCAGCAAAGTCGTCCCGGTGATCAATCAGGATGGCAAATGGGTTCGCAATCCATCCGTTATCACCGACAAGTACATCGACGACGGCGAAATCGTCTATGGCGAATTCAAGACCGGCGCGGAGGCGAGTGCCGCCCGCGAATTTATGAAAACGGCCAAAACAGATTTCGAACGGCTCGACCAAGCGGTAAATGACATTCTCTGGAACTTTGCGAACTTGTTCCCGAATTGTTTGCAAATGTCGATTGACAGCGTGCGCCAGAAAAAGAAATTCTTCTGGGACATGAGCAAAGCCGCGTACCGCCATTGGCTCGCCGCGAACATGAACGTGGAAGCCTTTATCGGTTTCAATGCGTTCAACACACGCAAACAGACGGGGCAGGATGTCGCCGACTTTGTAAAATATCGCCAGATGGTCGCCCAAGGCGTAGAAATGGGCGACGAGTTGTTTGAAGCGGTGATGCCAAAACCAAAATAGTGATCAAAAAATTAGAGAATAGTAATTGAGATGGGACGCGGCAAAAACAAAATCTGTTCGTGTCCGTCAGAACGCAAAGAGGAGAGAGCAAAATGGAACTGGAAGGAAAAAACGCCATTGTGACCGGAGCAAGTCTCGGCATCGGCAGCGCGATTGCGCTCGACTTGGCAAAAAACGGCGCGAACGTTGCGATCAACTATCGCAAGCACGACACTGAGGCAAACGCGATCTGCGATGAAATCGTCAAGATGGGGCGACGCGGACTGGCCGTGCGCGCGGATGTCGCGTCGTTCAAGGATGCGCAGGACATGGTTGCCACCGTGGTGAAAGAATTCGGGCGCGTCGATATTTTGGTGAACAATGCCGGCGTGAACCGAGATGCGGTCATTTGGAAGATGACAGAAGAGCAGTGGGATGAAGCGCTCGCGATCAACCTGAAGGGTTATTTCAATTACATTCGCGGCGTCGCGCCGCTCTTCAAAGAACAGGGCAGCGGCAAGATCGTCAACGTTACATCGATCAACGGGATGCGCGGCAAGTTCGGTCAGTCGAATTACACCGCGGCGAAAGCGGGCATCATCGGCTTGACCAAAACGGTTGCGCGCGAACTCGCCCGGAGCAACGTGAACTGCAATGCCGTCGCTCCTGGTTTGATCGAAACGGAAATGATGAAATCCGCACCAGAGGACGTTAAGCAAAAAGCGTTGGCGGAAATCGTCCTGGGTCGCTTGGGCTTGCCGGAAGAAGTCGCCTGGGTCGTCTCGTTCTTGTGCTCCGAAAAATCGCGGCACATCACGGGCGAAGTCATTAAGGTTGATGGCGGTCAATACATTTAGCAGTAAACAGCAAGCGGTCAACAGTCTATCTGTTCACTGTTCACTGTTCACTGTTCACTGATTACTGGAGGATATGATGAGAGAAGCAGTAATTGTTGATGCAGTTCGCACGCCGGTCGGACGATACGGCGGTGCGTTGAAGGATGTTCGTTCGGATGATCTCGCGGCGTTGTGCATTGCCGAGATCGTCAAGCGCACGAACCTCGATCCGAATTTGGTCGAGGATGTGGTCCTGGGTTGCACGAATCAAGCCGGCGAAGACAATCGCAATGTCGGACGCATGGCGGCATTGCTCGCGGGCTTGCCGCACTCGGTGGCCGGTCAAACGATCAATCGATTGTGCGGATCGGCGCTGAACGCGGTGAATAGCGCAGCGCAAGCGATCAAGGTCAGCGAAGGCGATGTGTTTATCGCCGGTGGCTGTGAATCGATGACGCGCGCGCCATTTGTTTTTTCCAAAGCCGATTCGCCGTTCCCGCGCGAAGTCAAAGTGTTCGATTCGACCATCGGCTGGCGATTTACGAATCCGAAGATGACGGCGGCGTACGCCAAAGAGGGCATGGGCGACACGGCGGAGAACGTCGCGCAGAAATATGGACTCACACGCTTGGAGCAGGACGAGTTCGCGCTCAACACGCAAAAGAAATGGGGCGCGGCGGATGCGGCAGGAAAATTCAACGACGAACTCGTGCCTGTGGTGATTCCGCAACGCAAAGGCGATCCGATTGTCGTGAAGAAAGACGAGCATCCACGTCCCGAAACGACCATGGAACAACTCGCCAAGTTGGCACCCGCGTTCAAGAAAGATGGCACGGTCACTGCTGGTAATTCGAGTGGCATTAACGACGGCGCAGCCGCAGTATTGTTGATGGAACTGGAAACTGCGCGCAAACTTGGTCTCACGCCGCTCGTACGTGTCGTTGCCAGCGCAGTCGCCGGCGTCGATCCATCGTACATGGGATTGGGGCCGATCCCCGCCACGCGCAAGGCATTGGAGCGCGCGTGCTTGAAAATCGACGATATCGATTTGATCGAATTGAACGAAGCATTTGCGGCGCAATCGTTGCCGTGCATTCGTGAACTGGGAATGGACCCGGCGAAAGTGAACGTCAATGGTGGCGCGATTGCCATTGGTCACCCCCTTGGCTCGACCGGCGCGCGCATCCTCGCGACGTGCGTCCACGAAATGAAACGCCGCGGCTCGCGCTACGGTCTCGTGACGATGTGCATCGGCGTGGGGCAGGGGATTGCGACTATCGTGGAGCGTGTGTGAGTTTGGGTGTGTGGGAGTGATGCGTGTTTCGTTTTACGGGACACGCATCACGACGACGATTGTGTAGAGGATGTGAGTGGGGGAGTGTGGGAGTGAAGTGTATGACGTGATGCGTAAAACGAGAAACGCATAGGCACGGACAATGAAAAATATATTTTGCTAATCGTAAGAAGCAAGATAACAGAGATTCCAATATGCATATCTCGTTTGAATCAGTAATGATTGCGTTGGTGATTTGGGATAATCTATTATGCTTCTACATCATGATTCTGCGTGAACAAAAAAGATTCAAAGCGAGGCAGACTCGGAACATTTTTTTGATTCTTGAGAAAATCGTAGATGAAGAGACAGACAAAAATCAAAAACGAAAATTTATCCTAATGCGATTAATTTTCTATTTATCTCTATTTTTAACCCTGGTAGCATTTTGCTTTTGGATAGTGCGTTAGCACAAGAAACCAACGAGGTTCCCATGTCAACCATCACAATCGAAAAATCCAACAACATCGCTCGCGTCGTTATGAACAAACCGCCGCTCAACGTCGTCGATATTGCGATGATGCAAGAACTTGAGGCGGCGCTCAAATCGTTGAAAGGTGATAGCGAGACCAAGGTGGTTGTTCTCGCGGCACAAGGTCGCGCGTTCAGCGCGGGCGTCGAAGTGGCGGATCACACGCCCGACAAAGTCGATTCGATGATCAAAATATTTCACGGCATTTTTCATACATTGTGGTCGTTGGAGCAGCCGGTGGTTGCAGCCGTTCAAGGCGCGGCCCTCGGCGGTGGATGCGAGCTTGCTATCGGCTGCGATTTTATCGTGGCGAGTGAAAAAGCAAAGTTCGGTCAGCCCGAAATCAAGCTGGGTGTCTTTGCGCCGATTGCCACGTTGATGCTGCCGCGCCTCATCGGTCGCATGAAGGCGAACGAGTTGCTGCTCACCGGCGATACGGTTGACGCGCGCGAAGCCGAACGCATTGGCTTGGTGAACAAGGTCGCTCCGGTCGAATCGTTCGAGCAAGAAGTGAATGCATTTGTGAATCGACTGGCAGTGTTGAGCGGCGCAGCGTTGCGCCTGTCCAAGCGCGCGATTACGCTGGGCATCGAAAAAGGGTTGCCCGAAGTCGAACGTTATTACTTGAACGATCTCATGCAAACGGCGGATGCGGTCGAAGGCTTGAATGCGTTCATGGAAAAACGGAATCCCGTCTGGAAAAATAAATAATCGAATGTCATTGCGAGGAGCGTCCTGAGCGGAGCCGCGAAGCGGCGGAGTCGTTCGAGTCGCTCCTCGCAATGACAGATCGCAAATATACGGAGGTCCAATGTCAGCAGTTTTTACCGAATGGCAAGGAAAACCTCTAGACGTAGTTCTTTCAATATGCCGTGACTTGATAGAGGACACGACTTTTCCGACCGTCAAGCGTTGGCGCGAAAACGGCGGCAAGGTGCTCGGACATTTCCAAGTTTACTTCCCCGAAGAAATTGCGCACGCGGCGGGAATGCTTCCTGTGAAATTGCACGGCTCACAAATGGAACGCAAACGCGCTGATTCGCATTTCGGTTCATATATTTGCTCCATCGTACGTAGCTCGCTCGAATTATGTTTGTCAGGAACGGTCGAACTCGACATGTTCGTAACGCACCCCATCTGCGATGTGGCCCGCAACCTCGCCGGCATCTGGGGCAGAAATTTCCCATTCCCTTCGCAAATTCTTTACCTCCCTCAAAATGCCAACTCCGCGTATTCGGTCGAATACCTACGCAATGAATATGATCGTGTTCATCTCGAAATTGAAAAGGTCACGGGCAAGACAGTAGACATCGCCGCGCTGTTCAACTCGATTCAAGTATTCAACGAAAATCGACGATTGATGCGCGAGCTGTACGCGATCAAGCGCGAGACGCCCTGGCTCTTGTCGATTGACGAAGCATTTGTGCTGGTCAATCTCGGCGGAATGATGCCGCGCGAAGAGCACAATGAATTATTGACCGCACTCATCCCTCAAATCAAATCTCGCGCCGCCAAAAAACAAGACAAGATTCGCGTCGTCTACGAAGGCGGTTTCTGTGAAACGCCGCCGCTGGATTTGCTGCGCGTTATCGGTCAGTCGTGCTACGTCGTCGACGACGATTTGTTGATTGGTCTGCGCTGGCTGCTCGACGATGTGAAAGGCACTGGCGATCCACTGTGGAATCTTGCCGATGCGTACATCAACTGTTCGTCGTACAGCCCGGTGCAGCACGATCTGCGCAAGCCGAAAGAAAAGATGCTCGCCGAGCGCGTCGCGAATTCCAACGCCCAAGCCGTGATCGTCAGCGCGGCGAAGATGTGCGAACCGGGGTTGGAAGAGCAAGTCGCGTACAGCAAACATTTTGACAAGACGAACCTGCCATACTTTGTCACCGAGTTTGAAGAACGCATGACGGCGTTCGATAGTCTTCAAATCCAGCTTGAGACTTTTGTCGAAAGCATTCTGTTTGAATAGCTTGTCACCCTGAGCGGAGCGAAGGGACTCGCTATTCTGCGTTGCGAGCTGCGTCGCTTTGCTCAGCATGACAGCAGGAGCATATCATGCCAGATACCTCAACTGGTCAAAATATAGTTGGACGCGGAAACGCCGAAGGTGGGCGCTTGTTCCGCGAGTGGTTCGATTCGCTCACGACCGCAAAGCAGCGCAACGAGCCAGCCGCGTACGTGTTCGTCATGGGCAGTCTGCAAGAAATTTTGCGCGTATTCGATTATCACACCGTCTTTCCCGAAATTCATTCGTTGCAGATGGCCGTGCGCCGAGTCGCGCACGAATATCTGACCGAAGCGGAAGACTATGGTTATTCACCCGACATTTGCGGCTACGTCAAAGCTGACATCGCCATGCAGTTACGCAACGGCGTGCATCCGATGGGAACGATTCCTCAGCCATCGCTGGCGATTTTGACGAACGCGTGCAACACATATTTGAAATGGGGCGAAGTATGGGAGCGCATGTACGATTGCCCCGTGTTCACGCTCGATGCACCTGGGTCGCGCGCGCTCAACATGTTAGACTGGCGCGCCGAATCGACATTTGAAGCGGATCGCAAGTATGTCCAAGCTCAATTGCTAGAGCTGATCGCGCTGTGCGAAAAACTCACCAACAAAAAATTCGACATCGACAAATTGCGCGACGTGATGAGCAAGACGAATCGAATGACCGCTGCGTATCGCCGCGTGTTGCAGTTGAACACAGCGCGGCCCGCGCTCTTTAACGCGCTCAACGAAGGCACGATCTATCTCGGCGTGGTGAATGCGTTGCGCGGCACCGCCGAAGGCGCAAAATATTTTGAAGATCTAGTTACGGAAATGGAATACAAAGCCGCGCACGGTATCGGTACGTTGCGCGACGAAAAATATCGTCTCTCGATTGTGGGTGTACCGTGCTATCCCATCTTCCGCCGATTCTACGAATTGTTCTCGGAATGGGGCGGCACGTTCGTCACGTCCTCCTATCTTTGGTTCGCCTCCGGCGGCGCAGACCTGGGATTTCAATACGATCTCAATCGCCCGATCGAAAGTCTCGCCGAAGGCGTGCTGGTTAGTTTGCGTCACGCGATGGACGCCATGATGTTCCAGAATCAATGGATCGTCGATCAAATCGATACGTTCGGCATCGATGGCATTGTCTATCATCCGATCAAATCCTGCCGCACGACTTCAACCGGCTTGGCAGATAATCGTCGCTGGGTGATGGAAACGCGCGACGTGGCGACGCTCTTTATCGAATCGGACATGATGGACAAGCGCGTGGTATCCGAAGCACAGATGAAGAATCGCATCGACGCGTTCTTTGAGGGACTCGCAACCAGACGATTGCACGCACAAACGGCGGCGTAATTCGTGAAACGTGATGCGTGATTTTCACGCATCACGCATCACGCGATTAAAAGAATCAGCGGAGGATATAATCCATGGCATACGCGGGCGGCGTTGACGTTGGGTCAACCCAAACCAAGGCAGTTATAGTCGATGAGAATGCGCAGATCGTCGGGCGCGCGCTCATCGATACCGGATCGAATGTCGTAACGGCGGCGGAGAATGCGTTTCAAATCGCCGTCAAAGATGCAGGCATTGAAGATGAACGAGTCGAGTACGTCGTCGGTACGGGATATGGTCGTTATAAAGTTACGTTCGGCGATACGCAGATCACCGAAATCAGTTGTCACGCGCGCGGCGCAGTCCACATGTTTCCTGGGACGCGCACCGTGCTCGATATGGGCGGGCAGGATACGAAAGCGATTCGTGTGCGCGAGAATGGCGAAGTCGTCGATTTTTGCATGAACGATAAATGCGCGGCGGGCACAGGACGCTTTTTGCAAGCAGCAGCATTCGCGCTCGAAATTCCATTGCCCGAATTGGGACCCACGGCGATGCGCGCTGAAAAAGCCGTGCCGATTTCGACGACCTGCACGGTCTTTGCCGAATCGGAAGTTTTGTCCTGGCTCGGCAAAGGCAAAAAGGTCGAAGATATTTTGTGGGGCGTTCACAAATCGATTGGCACGCGTTCGATGGCGTTGTTGCGCCGTGTCGGAATCGAATCGGAAGTGACGTTCACCGGCGGTGTGACCAAGAACCAAGGCATGGTCGAAGTCATCAATCAGATGCTGGGATTCAAAGTGAACACGGGCGGCGAAGCGCACTTGATGGGCGCACTCGGTGCAGCGTTGTTCGCGATGGATCGCATCAAAGCGAGTCGTGTGCCGCATCACCGAGGTGACCTTGGTCATGCGAAGGAAGGTGTCGCATGAATTACACCGCAGGTATTGACGTTGGCTCGACGTATACGAAAGCCGTCATTATCAACGGCGATAATAAAATCGTTGGCAAAGGCATGATTACGACCGGATTTAAATTGGTCGAAGCGGCGACCAAGGCGTATCATCTTGCGCTCGGCGATGCGGGTTTGTGGGAAAAGGATGTCGTGTACATCGCAACAACCGGTTATGGTCGCTACTTGATTCCGTTCCGCGATGTGTATGTTACCGATCTTACCGCGCAATCACGCGGCGCGCGCCACTTTTTCCCCAACACGCGCACTGTGCTCGACGTGGGCGGACAAACGATGAAAGCCTGCAAGCTCGACGAGACCGGCAAGGTGAAATCGTTCCGTCTCAACGACAAGTGCGCGGCCGGCACCGGCGCATTCCTCGAAAAGACGGCGCGCTACATGAGTTACAAGACCGAAGAAATCGGTCCATTGATGGCAACGTCGAAACAAGCTGTTGCGATTTCGGGAGTGTGCGCCGTGTTCGCCGAATCCGAAGTGATCAATCACGTGTCGGCGGGAGTTTCACCGGCGGACATTATGCACGGCGCAGTCGTGTCGCTCACCGAACGTTCGGTGCAATTGATGAAGCGCGTCGGCGCGGAACCGGAATACACTTTGGTCGGCGGTATCTTGCGTTTCGATACGATGGCGCGCGTCGTCTCCGAACAATTGAAATCCAAAGTGAATGTGCCTGCCGGCGACATGCCGCAATACACGGCGGCACTCGGCGCGGCGATTTTGGCACTCCGTCGATACAACAAGGTTAGTGCGGGCGAAGTCTTTGCCGAGCAAGCCGAACCATTAGCTATCGGTTGACATGCAAGCGCCTACTCAACAAGAAATTGCGGCAATCGAACAAGAACTGATCGCGCAAGGTTGGACGCGGCAATTTTCGACGTTCCCGGTTCGCGTAAAAGAATTTGTCGATTTATATGAATCGACAGGACACGAGGTTCGCGTTGAGAACTGGGCGATCACAGAAAATTTCGATCCATCGTGCGACAGTTGCACGTTGATCGGTATCATGCGAACGATATTTACGAGGAAGAAATAAATTAGAAATGTCATTTCGAGGAGCGGAGCGACGAGAAATCTCATTCTCATCGATAGAGAGATTTCTCGCCGCTAGGCGGCTCGAAATGACCGATGGAGAGTTTACAATGGCAGTAAACATTGATCTTGTTGGAAAAAGTGCAATCGTAACCGGCGGTGGTCGTGGCATCGGTCGTGAAACGGCGTTGCTGTTGGCACAAGCGGGTGCGTGCTTGACCATCGCCGATTTGGACGAGACAAGCGCGAAGAGTGTTGCAGACGAAATTCAATCCAAAGGCGGCAGAGCCATCGCATTCAAGACGGATGTGACGAGCGCCGAAAGTACGCAAGCGATGGCGAGAGCGGCGCTTGACGCGCACGGTCGCATCGACATTTTGGTGAACAACGCGGCGGTGTGGACAACCAAGTTGTTCAAGGATATGACGCCGCAGGATTACGAACGCGATATTCGCGTGACGTTGTTCGGCACACTGAATTCCTCACGTGCGGTTCTGGACGCGATGACTGCGCAAAAGTACGGGCGCATCGTCAATTTGATTTCGGATGCGGGACGCATCGGCGAGCCGTACCTCAGCGTGTACTCGGCGGCGAAGGGCGGTGTGGCGGCGTTCACCAAAGCGTTTGCAAAAGAAGTCGGACGATTTAACATCACGGTCAACGGCGTCGCACCGGGAATTTGCAACACACCGGGGGCGCAGGGTTTCATCGAAGGCGCAGGCGGCGCGGAGAAACTGGCGAAAGCGTATCCGCTGCGCCGGCTCGCCGAACCGATCGACATTGCAAATGTGATTTTGTTTCTCGCGTCCGACATGTCGGCGTATATGACCGGGCAAATCTTTAGCGCGAGCGGCGGCTATACGACAATTGGATAGCATGTCACCGGTCATTGACTTCCATGTTCACGTCGGGCGCTCGGAGATGTGGAAGCCCTGGGTTTTTGAGTGGGCTGCCAATAATCTCAATGAACAGGACCGCATCCTAGGTCCAGAACAATATCTCAATTCCATTGCCGCGTCGAAAGAAACGTTGGAGAAACATCTCGACGAGTGTGGCGTGGATTATGCGGTTGTACTTGCCGAATCCAGTCCGATCACTACCGGCATCACGCCGAATGATTACGTCCGCGATTTCTGTCGTGGCAGTCGGCGCTTGATCCCATTCTGCAACATCAATCCGCACCTGGAGACGCGACCGGGGCTAGAGTTGGAGCGATTGGTTACCCAAGACGGTTTTCGGGGGATCAAGATTTATCCAACCTATCAACACTTTTTTCCAAACGATGCACGCATGTATCCGATGTACGCCGTCGCGCAATCGTTGGGCATTCCATTGATGGTGCATACCGGCTCGTCGGTCTTTCGCGGCGCGAAACTTAAATTCGGCGACCCGCTCACGCTCGACGATGTCGCCGTCGATTTTCCGAACTTGAAGATTGTGATGGCGCATAGCGGGCGCGGGTTCTGGTACGATCGTGCATTTTTCCTTTCGCGCTTGCACGAAAATGTCTATATGGAAATTGCGGGCTTGCCGCCGCACAAATTGCTCGAATACTTTCCAGAATTCGAGCGCAACGCCGACAAGATCATCTTTGGTTCAGACTGGCCTGGGATGCCGTACATCAAGCGCAACCTTGAAGTGATTCGCGGTTTGGTGCTAAAGCAAAACACACTGGATAAGGTTCTTGGCGCGAATGCGGCGCGGGTTTTGGGGTTATCTTAATCGATTGGAAAGCTTGGAGTCGAAGCTTTGGCTGGTCGATCGACCGCCTAAAGGCTTGACTCCTGAATCGCATTCATGGAGTTTTCAATGACGAAACAATTAATGTCCGGCGATCAAGCCATCGCGCGGGGTGTATGGGAATCGGGCGTGGTATTTGCGTCGAGTTATCCTGGCACACCCGCAACCGAAATTCTTGAGAGTCTAGCGCATTATCCGGATGTTCAGGCGCAGTGGGCAGTCAACGAAAAAGTTGCGTTCGACGAAGCGATGGGCGCGGCGGTCGCAGGCGTGCGCGCATTCGTGTCGGTTAAGCATGTCGGCTTGAATGTCGCATCGGACTCGTTCATGGTTTTTCCATACACGGGAACGAATGCGGGTTTCGTCGTTCTTAGCGCGGACGATCCTGGGACGCACAGCTCGCAAAACGAACAGGATAATCGATATTTTGCGAAATTTGCAAAGATTCCGATGTTCGAACCGGCAGACAATCAAGAGGCGAAAGATTTCATCAAGCTGGCGTACCAAGTCAGCGAACAATTTGAAACGCCGGTAATGGTGCGTATCACGATGCGGCTCGCGCACACCAAAGGTTTGGTCGAACCAGGCGAACGTGTGACCGTGGCGAAAAAGCCATTCGTCAAAGATAACATCAAGTGGGTCGAGCCACCATTTGCTAAATTGCATCGCGGTCCGCTCGAAAAGAAAATGCGCGTGCTGGAAGAATACGCCGAAGAATGCCCGGTTAACTTTATCGAAAAGGGCACGGGCAAAGCGGATTACGGCGTCATTACGAGCGGCGTCATTTACGAATATGCGCGCGAAGTTCTGCCGGATCCCGATATGTTCAAGCTGGGCATGACGTTCCCGCTGCCGAAACAAAAGCTCGTCGATTTTTGCAAGCAATACAAAACGGTTTACGTCATCGAAGAAGGCGAGCCATTCCTCGAAGAGCAACTCCGCTTCTGGGGCGTGCAGAATTTGGTCGGCAAGGAACGCTTTACGAACATCGGCGAGCTTTTGCCCGAACTGATCGCGCAGCAAATGAACGGCACTGTCGCGCCGACAGATTTCTCCAAAGAGGTTGCAACACCCGCGCGCCCGCCGATGTTGTGCATCGGTTGTCCGCATCGCGGAACATATACGTCGCTCAATCGCATTCCAGGCATTACGGTCACCGGCGATATTGGCTGTTACACACTTGGCGGTCTGCCACCGTACAACACGATGAACACATCGTTTGCGATGGGCGCATCGATTGGTACAGCATTCGGTTTTGAAAAAGCCGGTGAGCAGAAAACGCTGGCCGTGATCGGCGACTCGACATTCTTGCACAGCGGTGTCGCGCCATTGATGGATGCGGTTTACAACGGCGGCAAGACCACCGTCGTGATTATGGACAATCGCACGACGGGCATGACCGGGCAAGAAGATCACGCCGGCACCGGCAAAAACATTCACGGTGAACCATCGAAAAAAGTCGATTACGAGGCGATATGCCGCGCCATCGGCGTTGAGTTTGTCAAGCGCGCGAGCGCGTTTCGTCCCGACGAAGTGACGGCGGCTGTGCGCGACGCGCTCAAATTCGATGGACCTGCGGTCGTAATTTCCGAAGGTCCGTGCGTGTTGATTCCGGAAGAAAAGTCCAAAGCCAAAGTCGCGTTCAAGGTCATCGCAGAAGAATGCATCGCGTGTGGTTTGTGTTTCCGCACCGGCTGTCCCGCGATTTTGCAAAGTGAAGAAACCTATCGCGCGAGCGCAGATCAGAAACCCAAAGCCAAAGCGATCATCGATCCAAACATTTGCGTGGGTTGTACGCTGTGCGCCGTTGTCTGTCCGCCGGAATGCATTGTACATGTGGATGGCAGTCCGTGAGGCGCGTGAGATCAGTGAACAGTGAACAGTAAACAGTCAACAGTGGGACAGTTGGACAGTGAGACAGTAGCGAACGCTCGCCGTAGCGTTCGTGCGAGCCGCAGCGTTCGCAAGGTGTCGCGCGAAATTCACGACTTTATGCTCAAGGACAAGTTTGCAGCATCGTTGGGTATCAAGTTGGTGGAATTGCGCGAGGGATATGCCAAGTGTGAAACGACCGTCACCGATCAGATGGTCAACGCGCACAACATCGCGCACGGCGCGGCGATATTTACGATTGCCGATTATGCGTTTGCGGCGGCGTGTAACTCGTACGGGCAAACGGCACTCGCGCTCGAAGTGAAAATCAATTTTCTCGAAGCGGTCCAAGTCGGAACAAAACTGATCGCCGAAGCGAAAGAAGAATCGTTGAGCACGCGCATCGGCTTGTATCATCTGACGGTCACGGACTCGAACGGCAAGTTGGTCGCTGCCGCGCAAGCGACCGCGTATCGAAAGAATGAAACATTCATCAAATAGATTTCACGAATCACGGTTCACGTATCACATCGCGTGATTTGTGACTCGTGAAACGTGAATCTCAAAGCGGAGATGAACATGACTCATAATTTGTTATTCGCAGGTGTCGGTGGACAAGGCGTCGTGTTGGCGAGCGAGGTGTTGGCGCTCGTCGCCGCAAATGAAGGCTACGATGTCAAACAGGGCGAAGTGCATGGCGCGGCGCAGCGCGGTGGCGCCGTCGTCAGCCACATTCGCTTTGGCGAGCGCGTGTACTCGCCATTGAACCTGCGCGGTCAAGTCGATGTCATGGTCGCGTTTGAAAAACTCGAAGCGGTGCGGCACGCCCATTATCTCAAACCCGGCGGCGTGCTGATTATTAACGAGCATCGTATCGAGCCGACGTATTTGAACACGGCGGTCACGTATCCCGACGACCCCGTTGGATTTCTCAAGACGAAACCGTATCGCGTCATGACGCTGAATGCGACGGAGATGGCGCGTAAATTGGGCAACGAACGCGTCGCCAGTTTGATTTTGCTCGGCGCAGTCTCCAAGCATATTCCATTGAAACAAGAATCGTGGGATGCGATTTTGCGTCAGCGCATTCCGCCGAAATTTCTAGCACTCAATCAACGCGCATTCGCAGAAGGACAGCAGATCAAATAAGCCAAATTTGCCAAACAACCAAATGGGCCAAAAGAGATTTTGGCAAGTTTGGTTTGACTGTGGCGAACTTCGCCTCAGCCATTGGCAGCTTTGGCACTTTGAGGTGTTTATGTGGCAGCCGGAATGTGAAGCAATGGATGGTAGCGATCTCGAGCGTTTGCAGCTTGCACGCTTGCGCGAAACGGTCGCGCGCATTGCGGCGAACAATCCAACGTACTATGAAAAACTAGGCAAACCGAGTCCCGATGCATTGACCTCACTCGACGGCATCCAAAAATTTCCTCTGCTCACGAAAAGCGATTTGCGTGCCGCATATCCATTTGGCTACGCGTGTGCGCCCCGCAAAGATTTCGCCCGAATGCAAATGAGTTCTGGGACGACCGGCAAGCCGGTGATTTGCCCGTACACCAAAAGCGACATCGCGCAGTGGGGCGAAATCATGGCGCGTTGTTACACTGCCGCCGGTGTAACGTCCGATGATGTGATTCAAATCACGCCGTCGTTTGGTTTGCCCAACGGTGGATTCGGTTTTCATTTCGGCGCGGAAACCATCGGCGCGTTCTACATTCCGGTGGGTCCCGGACGCACCTTGCTGCAATTTCAGTTGATGCAAGATTTGGGCGCGACGGTGTTGACGGCTATCGCCACGTATCCCATTCGATTGATCGAAGCGGCGAGGGAAGAAAATTTCGATTTCAAAAAATCGAAATTGCGCGTCGGCATTTTCGGTTCGGAGATGTGGAGCGAGGAGCTGCGCAAAAAGATCGAACGCGACATGGGCATCGAAACGTTCGATATTATCGGGATGACGGAGACGGGTGGCGTGGGGATGGGTATCGATTGCGCCGCGCACCAGGGTATTCATATTTGGCAGGACCATTATCTCGCCGAAATCGTCAATCCCAAAACGGGTCAAGTCGTGAACGATGGGACCGACGGCGAATTGGTGATTACGACACTAACGCGCCAAGCATCTCCCATGATTCGCTATCGCACCGGTGACATGACGCGTATCGTATCACGCGAAAAATGTTCATGCGGGCGCACCCATCTGCGCATCGATCGGTTCCGCGGACGCACCGACGACATGATTATTTACAAAGGCGTCAACTTTTATCCCAGCCAGATCGAAACGATCTTGTTGCGGCAAGAAGGTGTGGCTGCCGATTATCAAATCATTCTGGCGCATGATCCACATGGTAACGAAACCATGGAACTCGTTGTTGAACTTGCTGCTCCTCTGTCTTCCGAGTTGATTGCGCGCATCAAGCGCGAGTTATACGACTATGTTGGGCTTAGCGTTGAGCCGCAGTTTGTCAAGGCAGGCGAATTGCCGCGCGCGCCCGGCAAAGCAGTTCGCGTCGTGGACAAGCGCAAAGCGTAATGTGCTTTGAGATTGCATCGAGCGAAGGAGGTGAGGACTGAGCAAAGTACGATTCAATTGGTTTGCGGAGAAGAGGAAGAGAGGATTATTTGAAAGAGATTGAAAGCGGAATTGAAATTCCAAAGTTAACCTTCAATCTCCACTCCAAGGAGGAGCAGAAATGAAAGTACGACACGTCTTGCTGATGGTGGCATTGAGTCTGGTCGTTTTTGCAATGCTTGCCGCTTGCGCGCCCGCACCGACTCCCGCGCCCACCGCCGCGCCGCCAACCGCGGCACCTAAACCGACTGATGTGCCCAAGCCCACCGTAGCTTCAAGCAGCTCGGCGGCGAGTTCCGTTGCATCGAGTTCGGTCGCATCCAGTTCCGCCCCCGCCCCGACGGCGGCACCAACGGCTGTCCCGCCAACCGCCGCACCAGTCGCCGGCGACCCCTACAAAGTCGGATTTGTTTCATCTGTGACTGGTCCGGTGTCCTCGCTCGGTATCCCCGAACGCGATACGGCATTGATGTTGCAGGAGCAAATCAATAAAGCCGGCGGCATTAAGGGTGCCGATGGCAAGATGCACCAACTTGTCATTATCACCGAAGATGACGCGAGCGATGCCAGCAAGGCGACGCTCGCCGCCAAGAAGCTTGTCGAACAGGACAAGGTTGCGGTCTTGATTGGATCAAGCGGCAGCCCGGCGAGCATTGCGATGGCGGACTATGCGACTGCCAACAGCATCCCGCTCATTTCGATGGCATCCGCGAGCACGATCGTGACGGGTGCGGATGGCAAGGAAAAGAAATGGGTGTTTAAGACGCCGCAGAGTAATATTCCTGTTACCCAGGTTCAAGCGGATTACCTCAAAGCCAAGGGCATCACCAAGGTTGCTTCCGTGGGTGTGAATAATGCCTTTGGTCAGGACTCGCGCGCCGCGATGAAGGCAATCTTCCCAGGCACTGGCATCGAAATCCTCGCCGACGAACTCTTCCAGCCAGGTGACAAGGATTTCACCGCGCAGTTGACCAAGATCAAAGGTTTGAATCCACAAGCCCTTGTTATTCATGCCACCTCGGCTGAAGGCGCGACCCTCACCGTGCAAGCCAAGCAACTCGGCTTTACCGTTCCCATCGTTCACAATCACGGTATTGGTAACGTCGATTTTATCAACCTCGCCAAAGAGGCATCGGAAGGAATTCTATTCCCCATTGGCAAGTTGTTGACCTACAAGGAACTGCCGGACAGTGATCCGCAAAAAGCTATTCTTGCCAAATATGTAGCGGATTACACCGCATTCACCAAAGGCGCACCCATCAGCACGTTTGGTGGCCACGGTTGGGATGCGGTCATGATCGCCGTTAAAGCGCTCGGCGACGTTGGTTCCGATCCTGCCAAACTCCAAGCGTTCTTTGAAGGCGGTGGCGTCAAGAATTTTGTCGGCGTCACTGGCATCTTCACTTGGACGTCCAGCGACCACACCGGCGTGGCGAAGGAATCCATGGTCTTGAACGAAATCAAAAAAGGCACCTGGGTTTACGTTGCTCCCGCTGATTACAAGAACATGCCCGACGTCAAGTAATCTACCCTGTAGGGGCGACGTCTCGCCACCGAAGATGGCGCTGTCGCCCCTACACAAGGTGAATCAATGGCTCTTGAAAGTCAGATTGTACAGCTCTTGTTTGCTGGGATCACCGTTGGCAGTATCTACGCGTTGATCGCGCTGGGCTTTGTCGTCATTCATAACGTGACGGGCATTATCAATTTCGCGCAAGGCGAATTTGCGATGCTCGGCGCGCTGATTACGATTACGCTTTCCAGCAATACTTCTCTCTTCAACCGTGTGATCAAAGTCTCGTTCAATTTGCCATTGCCGATTGCGATTATCCTGGCTGTTTTGATTGTCGGGGTGCTGGGTCTGTTGCTCTACCAAGTCGCGATTCGCACGGCAAAAGGTGCATCCGTGGTGTCGTTGATTATCATCACAATCGGCGCATCCATCGCGTTGCGTGGATTTTCGTTGATCGTTTGGGGAACGGATCCATTTAGTTTGCCAACCTTTACGAAAGGCGCGCCAATCCAGTTTATGGGCGCGTATTTGATCTTGCAAAATTTTTGGGTGATCGGTACGACGCTGGTGATTTTGGTCTTGCTCTACTTTTTCTTCGAGCGAACGATGCTCGGCAAGGCGTTGCGCGCCTGTTCGATCAATCGCATCGCGGCGCGCTTGATGGGCATCGATAGCAACAAGATGGCGATGTTTTCGTTTGCGTTGAGTGCGGCGATTGGCGCGATTGGCGGCATCGTCATTGCACCGTCCACGCCGATGGCGTACGAATCGGGCGAACTGCTTGGGCTAAAAGGATTCGTCGCCGCGATCATGGGCGGAATGAATAGTGTGTCAGGCGCTGTGATGGGCGGAATCGTCCTGGGGGTGCTTGAAGCGCTCGGCGCTGGCTTTATTTCATCGGCGTACAAAGATGCGATTGCGTTTCTCGTCTTGTTCGTCATTCTCGCCGCGCGTCTTAGTGGTCTCTTAGGTCAAGGCGCAAAGCAACAAGAGAGTGGGTTGTAGCCAATGAAACGTTTCGCCGGTTACGGTAATTTTATCGGTTTGATTTTGCTCGCGTTGATCTTGAGCATTTTGCCATTCTACTTGCCCAACAATTATCAGGTAAGCATTTTGATCTTTATCGCCTTGCACACCATCCTCACCGTTGGGCTATCGTTGTTGATGGGTTATGCCGGGCAAATTTCGCTGGGTCATGCGGTCTTTTATGGCATGGGTGGTTACACGGCGGGCATTCTCGCCGCGCGGCTGGGTGTGCCGACGCCGGTTGCGATTGTCGCCGCCGCTGCGCTGACGGGCGTCCTCGCATACATCATCGCCATTCCGATTTTGCGTTTGCGCGGAAATTACCTTGCGATGGCGACGCTGGGCTTGAACGTGATCTTTACCTTATTCCTCACGCAGCAGACTGACTGGACCGGCGGTCCAAATGGCTTGGGCAATATTCCCAAATTATCGTTCGGCGATTGGGTAGTCAAGACCGATATCCAAATGTATTACGTGACTTGGTTTGCAGCGTTGGCGATTTTGGCCTTATCGCTCAACATTGTGAACTCGCGGTTTGGACGCGCGCTCCGTTCGATTCATAGCAGTCAAATCGCGGCGGAGATGCTGGGTGTCGATGCGGCGCATTATAAAGTTGCCGTGTTCACGCTCAGCGCCGTCTACGCGAGTATCGCCGGAGCACTGTACGTTTTTTGGATCGGCTTGATCAGTCCATCGGTGGTCAGCATCAATCTCTCTGTCGAATTGGTGGTGATGGTCGCCATTGGCGGTTTGGCAAGTGTGTGGGGTGCGATTTTCGGCGCGGCGGCGATAACGTTGCTGACAGAGATTCTGCGAAATGTTTTGCCGCAATTGCTCAGCGGTGCATCGGGCGAGCAAGAAATCATCGCGTTTGGATTGATCTTGATGATCGTCATGATTTTCCTGCCGGAAGGATTGACGACCGGAACGCTGTTGCGTCTTCGGCGATGGCAGGCGAACCGGCAGGCGCTCAAAGAAACAACACAGACTTCTGCTATTGTTGGAACAGGACCTCATGCCTGAGTTCATCCTTGAAGCAAAGAATTTGAAAAAAGAATTTGGCGGCGTGCTCGCCGTCAACAATGTGTCGTTCAACGTCTCACGCTGTGAAATTTTTGCGATCATCGGACCGAACGGCGCGGGCAAGACGACGTTGTTCAATTTGATCACCGGCGTCTATGTGCTCGATGGTGGTACATTGCATTTCGATGGAGCGTTGTTAGCGCGAACTGCACCGTACGAACGCGCCGCGCGTGGTTTGGCGCGTACGTTTCAAAACCTCCAATTGTTTTCCAACATGACCGTGCTGGAAAATGTTCTGGTCGGGCGACATACCAAGAGCAAAGCCGGTTTGGTCGGAGCTGCGTTACGCTTGCCGGGAATGCGGCGCGAAGAAAAATTGGTTCACGCGCAAGCGATGCAGTGCTTGGAAAAAGTGGGGCTCACCGGACGGGCAGGGCAAATGGTCGGCAATCTGTCGTTCGGTCAACAACGTCTGGTGGAAATTGCGCGCGCGATGGCGACGGAACCGCAATTGCTTTTGCTCGACGAACCGGGCGCGGGCTTGCAGCGCAAAGACGTGGAGGAGTTGGACAACTTGATTCGCCAATTGCGCGAAGGCGGTATGACGATCATCCTGGTCGAACACAATATGGAGTTGGTCATGGGCATCGCCGACCGCGTGATGGTTTTGGATTACGGAACCAAGATCGCCGATGGCACGCCTTTGCAAGTTCAACAAAATGAAAAAGTAATTGCGGCATATCTGGGCGCAGAGGATTTTACCGCGATGCCTGCAGGAGCAGACGATGTTGCGTCTAAATAACGTCAGCACCTTTTACGGGCAAATTCGCGCGCTTGACCAAGTGAGCATGGAGGTCAAGCCAGGAGAAATCATCGCGTTGATCGGCGCGAACGGCGCAGGCAAAACCACGTTGCTCAATACGGCATGTGGAATTTTGAATCCGCGCTCGGGTCAAGTGTATTTTGAGGATAAGCTGGTTTCCGATCTCAACGCCGAAAAAATTGTCCAGATGGGCATGGGGCATGTGCCGGAGCGGCGTCAGGTTTTTGGAACGATGAGTGTGATGGACAATTTGTTGCTCGGCGCATATCAGCGACATGATAAAGAAATCAAGCGCGATATTGAGCAAACGTTCGAGCTGTTTCCCATCTTGCAGAAACGCCAAAAGCAAGCGGCAGGCACAATGTCGGGCGGCGAACAACAAATGCTGGCGATTGCGCGCGGGATGATGAGCCGTCCCAAATTGCTGATGCTCGACGAGCCGTCGGTGGGGCTTGCGCCGTTGATGGTGCGTGAGATCATGCGCGTCATCGCCGATTTGCGTCAGCGCGGGACGACGATTTTGTTGGTCGAACAGAACGCGCGCGCGGCATTGGGCGTGGCGGATCGTGGTTATGTGATCGAAACGGGACACATCGTGATGCAGGGAACAGCGAAAGAACTCGTTGCCAACGAAGGCGTGCAAAAAGCGTACCTGGGCAAAGGTGGGCGCTTGCAATTGTCGCGCTGCAATGTGCCGAATGGCGTTTATGCGTGTCTGACCGATCCGATGATTATTACCTGCGCGGAATGTCCGAATCGAAATGGAAAGTAAGACAAGGTTCCAACTTGTCTGGGATTTAATGGAGGTAGTTCAATGAAGAAACTCTTATCGGGTAACGAAGCCATTGCGCTTGGCACTTGGCTTGCCGGGGTTCGATATGCGAGTGCGTATCCTGGGACGCCATCAACCGAGATTTTGGAAAACCTGGCGAAGCACCAAGATATTCGTGCTGAATGGGCCCCGAACGAAAAGGTCGCGCTCGATTCGGCGGCAGGCGCATGTTACGCCGGCGCGCGCGCGCTCGCATCGATGAAACACGTTGGGTTGAATGTCGCGAGCGAATCGTTATTCTATCTTGCGTACACCGGCGTCAACGGCGGACTCGTCATCATCAGCGCCGACGATCCCGGCGCATGGAGTTCGCAAAACGAACAGGACAATCGCAATTATGCGCGCTTTGCCAAAGTGCCGTGCATCGAGCCAGCCGATTCGCAAGAGTGCATCGATTACATGGCGATTGCGTACGACCTCAGTGAGCAATTCGATACGCCGGTGATTTTTCGCACGACGACGCGCATCTCGCACTCGAAATCGGTTGTGAATGTCGAAGATGGCAACGGTCGCGTCGAGCATCCGATCAAGGGATTCACGCCCGACCCAACCAAGTACGCGATGATTCCCGCGCATTCGCGTCGCCGCCATCCTGTGGTCGAAGAGCGCACGAAAAAGTTGAGTGAGTGGGCGAACACGGCGAGCATCAATCGTATCGAATGGGGCAACAAAAAAATCGGCTTTGTTACGGCGAGTGTGGCATACCAATACGCGCGCGAAGTTTTCGAAGGATATTCGTTTTTGAAATTGGGCATGAGCTGGCCCCTTCCCGAAAAATTGATTCGCGAGTTTGCATCGCAAGTCGAAAAATTGGTGATCGTCGAAGAACTCGACCCGTTCTTTGAAAACGAAATCAAGGCGATGGGCATTCCATGCGTCGGCAAAGAATATTTTCCGATGGTCAACGAATTTTCGCTCGCGGTTGTGCGCGATGGCGCGCGTAAACTCGGCGTGCCGCAGCCCGAGCCAGTGGTAGTGCCCGCCGTGACGATGACGCCACCCGCGCGTCCGCCCGCACTTTGCCCCGGCTGTCCGCATCGCTCAACATTTTACGCGCTGCGAAAATTGCGCTTGCGCGTAGCGGGCGACATTGGCTGCTATTCTATCGGCGTGCTGCCGCCGTTCAACGCGATGGACACCATCGGTTGCATGGGCGCATCGCTTGGCGTGGCGCAAGGTATCGATGCGGTTGGCGTCAACAACGAGAAAACACCTTGGGTCGCCGTCATCGGCGATTCGACGTTCTTTCACGCGGGGATGCCCGCGCTCGCAAACATCATTTACAACAAGGGCGCGAGTACGGTGCTCATTCTTGATAATGACATTACAGGTATGACCGGTCAGCAAGAAAATCCTGGGACAGGCACGACGCTGCAAGGATTGCAGACGAAAAAAATTGACATTGAAGCCGTGGTGCGTGGCATGGGCGTGGACGATGTGTTCGTCGTTCCCTCGTTCGACGAACATGCCGTCGAAAAAACGATCAAGCAAGCGATTGCAATCAAGGATCGACCCTCGGTGGTGATCTCGCGTGGACCCTGCGTCTTCTTGCCCGACTATCCGCAGAAATTCACATACGACGTAAACGAAAAATGTAATGGATGCAGTATGTGCTTCCGCGTCGGCTGCCCCGCCATTTTCAAAGGCGAGATCGATACGACGACGAAACAACCCAAAGCGTTGATCGATCCGTTGCTGTGTGTTGGTTGCGACATTTGCGCGCAAGTGTGTCCGCACAATGCAATTAGCAAGGTGAACAACTAGAAGTTAGAAGTTGGAAATTGGAAGTTGGAGCGCTGGTTCCAACATCCAACTTCTAACCTCTAACGTCCAAATCGAGGTAACGAATGACTAAAAAAGATTTTTTGCTGGCGGGTGTTGGTGGTCAAGGTGTGTTGACGGCGAGTGATATTGTGGCAGAAGTTGGCATGGCGCTCGGACTCGACGCAAAGAAGAGCGAAGTGCATGGCTTTTCTCAGCGCGGCGGCGTGGTCGAATCGCATGTGCGTTGGGGACAGCACGTCGGCGCACCACTCGGTGAGCGCGGACACATCGATTATGTGCTTGCCTTCGAGCTGATGGAGAGCACGCGCTGGGTCGATTATTTGAAACCGGGCGGAACCATCATCGTCAATCGCCAGAAAATTTTACCGATGTCGGCGACGGTTGGCAACGCAGTCTATCCCAGCGACGAAGAGATCGAAAAAGCGTTGCACGCAGTCACCGACAAGATCGTGTACGTCGATGGCTTGGAAATCGCCAAGAGCTTGGGCAACAAGAATCTGGCGAATACCGTTTTGCTGGGCGCGCTTGCGCACGAACTCGACGTCGATCCGGAGATTTGGCTCGACGTGTTGGTGCGCCGCGTGCCGAAAAAATATATCGAAGAGAACAAGAAGGCGTTTTGGATCGGCAAGTTGAGAGAGAAAGCCCCAGTGAACAGTTGACAGTGTTCAGTAATCAGTATTCGGTATTCAATTGCGAGTACCGGGTCTCAAATCATCAATCTGAAATCTGAAATTTGTGAGTGCAATTCCTGGGAGGGATGAGCAAATGGGAAAGGTGAAACAGACTCCGTTGATTTGGAACAAGGAAGCGGAGACGATGCCGAGAAAGGATTTGGAAAAACTCCAACTCCAGCGGCTGCAACAAACCGTCGATCTCGTTTACAACACTGTGCCGTACTACAAAAAATCGATGGATGCATGCAATGTGAAACCGGCCGACATCAAGTCGCTGGAAGATTTGCGCAAGCTGCCATTCACCAGCAAGCAAGACCTGCGCGATAATTATCCGTTCGGTCTGCTCACCGTGCCGCTCGAAAAAATCATTCGGCTGCACGCGTCGAGCGGGACAACGGGTAAGCCGACGGTCGGTCCGTACACGCAGAAAGACCTCGACACATGGGCGGAGACAATGGCGCGCGTGTACACCTCCGCCGGCGTCACGTCAAAAGATGTGGTTCACAACGGCTACGGCTATGGCTTGTTCACGGGGGGCTTGGGTTTTCACCTCGGAGCCGAACGCGTGAGTGCAACCGTCGTTCCGGTGTCGGGTGGTTTGTCGAAACGGCAAATCATGCTGATGGAAGATTTTGGCGCGACGACGTTGACCTGCACGCCATCGTACGCGTTAGTGTTGGCGGAGACCGCCGCTGAGATGGGCGTCGATTTTGCAAGCCGGATGAAAATTCGCGTGGGCATCTTCGGCGCAGAGCCGTGGACCGATGAGATGCGCGAAGAGATCGAAGCCAAGATGAACTTGGAAGCGTTCGACATTTACGGCTTGACCGAAATGGTCGGACCTGGTGTCGCCGTCGAATGTCCATATCACGAGGGCTTGCACATTGCCGAAGATCATTTCTTGCCAGAGATTATCGATCCAGACACCGGCGAGCCAGTTGGCGATGGCAAAGTGGGTGAACTCGTTTTCACTGCTATCACCAAAGAAGGTCAGCCGTTGTTGCGCTATCGCACGCGCGACCGTGTCATCTTGAATCGCGAAACGTGTCCCTGCGGTCGCACGATGGCGCGCATGAGCAAGGTCAAAGGTCGCACCGACGACATGCTTATCATTCGCGGCGTCAACGTCTTCCCATCGAGCATCGAAAGCGTTTTGCTAACCGTCGACGGATTGGAACCGCATTACCTCATCATCATCGACCGTCCAAAAGATCGCTTGGACGAGTTGGAAGTTTGGGCGGAAGCCGCCCTCGATTTGTGGAAGCGCGGTGAATACTGGGTCAAGCAAACGGAGCAGCGCATCACTAACGACTTGCTCGAAACGCTTGGCATTTCCGCCAAGGTCAAAGTGGTCGAGCCACATCACATTCAACGCAGTGAAGGCAAAGCCAAGCGCATCATTGATCGACGTGATCTCACGGCATAGTTGGATAGTTAGTCTTGTAGTCATGTAGTCGAATGGTCACCGATTGACTACTTGACTATATGACAACAAGACTAACAAACGAGGTTTTGATGAGTCCTTTACCGGAACACGCGGTCGTGCCATACGTACACCGCGATCTGATATACGATTGGAATGACATGGGCGAGACACTGCCGCCGCCGCTGCGCCCTGTTCAATTCGACGATGAAACATTGCGCGATGGATTGCAAGCGCCATCGGTCAAAGCGCCATCCATCGAAGCAAAAATCCGCTTGCTGCATTTGATGAACGATTTGGGCATTCACACGGCGAACATCGGTTTGCCCGGCGCAGGTCCTAATCACGTCGAGCATATCACGCGACTAGCAACCGAAATTCGCGATCAGAAACTCAAGATTGCAGCGAATGCAGCGTGTCGCACCTTGATCGCCGATGTTGAGCCGCTCGTCAAAATTGTCGATGCGGTTGGTGTGCCGATTGAAGCCTGTACGTTCATCGGTTCCAGTCCCATTCGCCGCTACGTCGAAGAGTGGTCGCTGGATGCGATGCTCAAAAACATCGAAACGTCGATCACGTTCGCGGTCAAGCACAATGTTCCCGTGATGATGGTGACGGAAGATACGACGCGCGCTGATCCTGAAACGCTGACCAAGCTGTACACGACCGCCATCGAATGCGGCGCGAAACGCATCTGCCTCTCCGATACGGTTGGGCATTGCACGCCGAGTGGCGCAAAAAATCTCGTGCGCTTTGCGCGCAGCATCGTCGCGCGCACGGGCGGCAACGTCGGCATTGATTTTCACGGACACAACGATCGCGGGCTGGGTGTGATGAATGCGCTCGCCGCAGCAAGTTCGGGCGCGACGCGCATTCACGGCACCGCGCTCGGTATTGGCGAACGCTGCGGCAATTGTTCGATGGATCAATTGCTCGTCAACATGCGTTTGCTCGAATGGATCGATAATGATTTGAGCAGTCTAGGCGCGTATGTTTCTCTCGTCGGTCATGCTTGCGAAGTGCCCATTCCGGTGAATTATCCGGTCTTTGGCGCAGACGCATTTCGAACGCAAGCTGGGGTTCACGCAGCCGCCGTCGTCAAAGCGTTCAAGCGCGGCGAAGACTGGCTCGCGAACCGCGTATACTCTGGCGTGCCGGCGGACATGTTCGGCTTGAAACAAAAAATCGAAATCGGACCGATGAGCGGCGATCACAACGTGCGCTATTGGCTCGAACAGCATGGCATCGCGGCGACGGATGAAAAACTCAAGGCGATTTTGAATGCGGCGAAAGAACACAATCGCATTCTGAGTGAAAATGAAATCAAGGAGATCGCTCAATGACGAGTGGGCGGAATAACCGGGGCATGACGATGGCGCAGAAATTGCTCGCAGCCCATGCGGGCGTGGAGCGCGTCGAGGTTGGACAAATCATCAGCGCGCACGTCGATCTGGTGATGGCGAATGAATTATCCGCCATCGCTGCGATTCAAGAGTTTCGCAAACTCAAAGGCGCGACGCGCATGTTCGATCCGCACAAGGTCGTCATCGTGCAAGATCATTTTGTGCCAGCCAAAGATATTCAATCGGCGCGCGTCGGCAATGCGGTGCGGAAATTCGCGCAGCAACACGGCTGTCAATATTTTGAAGTTGGGCAGGGCGGCATCGAGCATGTCATCCTGCCCGAATATGGTTTGGTCGGTCCCGGCGATTTGGTGATTGGCGGCGATTCGCACACGTGCACGTACGGCGCACTCGGCGCATTCGCAACCGGTGTCGGCTCGACAGATATTGCGGCGGCGTGGGCAATCGGCGAGGTATGGCTCAAAGTTCCACCGACGATCAAAATCAATTTCACGGGAAAGCTAAAGCCCTGGGTCAGCGGCAAGGATTTGATCTTGTACACAATTGGGAAAATCGGCGTTGATGGCGCGCGTTACGCGGCCATCGAATTTGGCGGCGATACGTTCAAATATTTCGGCATGGCAGACCGCTTGACGATGGCGAACATGGCGATAGAAGCCGGCGCGAAAGCTGGGTTGTTCGCCGTCGATAAGCAGACGCTCGATTACGTGGACAAGTCGGAAGCGAAGGTCCGCGCGATTTTGAATTCCGACGCTGATGCGGAGTACGCGCAGACATTCGATTTTGACGTGAGCGAGGTTGAACCCCAAGTCGCCGCGCCGTACTTGCCGTCGAATACGGTCCCTGTTTCAAAACTGCGTAATGTCGCAATCGATCAAGTGTGCATCGGTTTCTGCACGAATGGTCGCATCGAAGATTTGCGTGTCGCGGCGCAGATTCTCAAAGGTCGCAAGGTCAAACCCGGCACGCGCGCGCTCGTTTTCCCTGGGTCGAATCGCGTTGCGATTCAGGCCATCGACGAAGGACTCACCAAGATATTTATCGAAGCGGGTTGCGCGGTGAATGCGCCGACGTGCGGCCCGTGCATCGGCGGGCAGCTTGGCGTATTGGCAGAAGGCGAGCGCTGCGTCTCTACGTCGAATCGAAATTTCAAAGGGCGCATGGGCGCAGTGGAGAGCGAAGTTTATCTCGCGAGTCCAGCCGTTGCCGCGGCGTCGGCGGTGATGGGGAGGATTGCGTCGCCGGAGGAAATTGGCGTAATGACAAATGCAAAATGAGCAAATGACAAACGCGTTGGTCGTTGACTGGGATATAGGGTTTCTGGATAATCTGTACATAGGGTATTAGACAGCATCTATGCTGTATAACAACCCCCAGCGGGTGCTTATACAGCAAGCGTGCTGTTTAAGCAATAGTTAGCTGCTCACTCAGGAAGGAAATCTATCAATGATGAATCAAGCACAATTAATCCAAACTCCATTCGGCATCAATGTATTCGGTTCTGCACTTATCCGAGCCGATCCAGATATTGTTTCTCTCAGTTTTGCAGTTTCACGACTTCAGCAACATCCAAAGGACGCCTTTCAAGAAGCCCGAAAAGCCGCCCAAGGTGTCAGAAAATACCTAGAGCAAGTAAAGGTAGGCGAAGTAGGAACTTCCCGCGTCAGCATTTCGCAATCATTCAAGTATACGAACGGAGAGCAAAAGTTCATCGGCTACACAGCGAGAGTTGCATTCCATGTTTTATTACGACAGTTAGACACGATGGAAGATGTTTTGACAGGCGTTGTCGATGCAGGAGTCAATGAAATTAGCAATGTCGATTTCCAAACAACTCACCTGAAAGAAGTACGAGCAGAAGCACGACGACGGGCTGTAGCAGCCGCACAAGAAAAGGCTGAGAATTACTGCAATGCTGCGCAGGTAAAATTAGGCAAGGTAATTCATATAGAAGATGTAAATCCAGATGTCCTTCATGGTCGAGAAGGGCATGTAACGTATGAAATTCAGCCAGACGATAGCGGTGAAATTCAAGTTTTTGATCCAGGAAGCATTACGGTTGGTGCAGCGGTAAGTATCGCGTTTCAAATAGCAGAGTAGAATTCCCGAACCGCAGCTAACACAGCGTGCACCCGACGGGTGGGAGTCGCCGCGTTTTCAGGCAGTTTGTGTGGCTTCAAGTTGGTTCCGTCAAATCGGCGTTGTCTCGTCCCGCCCACCCGCGGGTAACGCAAACCGTTGGGCAGCCTTAATCGAAATAACGTAATTCTGATGAATGAAAAATTTCCCGAACTATCACTTGATGATTCTTTGTTTGTAGGCGTCACTTACGACCTATCACAGCCTATTTATCTTGGTGATAGAGAGGATTTGCGGAGTCAGGACTCATTCCGCCAAGGTTGACAGAAGTAGCGAAAAAACGGAATGAGTGAATTTGACTGATTACGTTTTGCTCGCGAGTTTGGCACATTCGCGACCAAGATTCCAAAACACCTTGATTTTG
>JACRMI010000136.1 GCA_016215025.1 Chloroflexota bacterium | reverse complement strand
TACGCGATGGACGAACCGAGCAACGCGTTGCGCGACGTAGCCGAATTCTCTTGGCGATGGAGCATCCGCGAACCATTGTTGATGACTTGGCACAGCGCGTGGCGATGACACCGACTGGCGTGTGGTATGTCTGTCGTCGCTACGAGACGGCGGGACTGGATGCCATCTACGATGCACCGCGCACGGGGACGCCCGCGCGAGATTTCGGAACTTGAGCGGGTGGCGATTGAGCAACTGGCCTGTTGCGAACTTCAAGGGTTGAAGTTGGAACTCACGCATTGGTCCACACGTAGCTTGACCGCGTTTGCCCGGCAGCGTTTGCATCGACCTCAACTCGCTCATTCCACCGTGTCGTTGATTTTGCGCGACGCCAAGTTGCAATTACATCGCAGCCGATATTGGATCACCCCCACGCTCAACGCCGAATTTGTCCAGCGGGCGACACGCATTTTATGGCTGTATGCGCGGGTCAAATGGCTCTTGGCGCATGATGAAATCGTCATCGCCGTAGACGAAAAACCTAATCTCCAAGCCCTGGAACGCGCATGTCCGAAACAAAGGATGCGCTCTGGGCAAATCGAACGCTAAGAGTTTGAATACGAGCGTCACGAAACGGTCAACTTCTTGGTGATCTTAATCTTGCATAGTGGCAAGATGCGTGCCTGTTGCCTGGAGAAGAATGATAGTGAGCATCTCTGCCGCGCGTTGCCGAAACTATTAGCGCCCTTTCGCAAGTGGCGTCGCGTGCATTTGATCTGGGATGGCGGACCGAGCCATGCCTCCACGGCGACCCAAACGTTTTTGCGTTCGTATGGGGCATGGTTGCGTATACTCTTTACTCCACCGCATGCGGAGTGGCTGAATCAAGCCGAGTTGCTCTTAAAGAGCTTTACGGTGCACTATCTGAAGCAAGGCAGTTGGCGTAGTCGCCAAGAATTGATTGACCACCTGTATGCTAGTGCGCCAGAATATTATCACTTGTTTGCACACCCCATCAACTGGACCTGGACACGACGTGATTTACGTGATTGGGTGGAATGGAAAACGTCCGGACTATCTTAAATTACTTATCGAACGCACCACTAGGTGGCTGGGTGGTCAGGTCGCTCGCTGATTAGTGATTCGGACCTATTCAACTATCCGACTATCTAACCACCTGACCACCCATCATAGGAGGACCATGGCAACTACCGCACTTGGCGTTACACCTTCGCCCTTGGCAATCTTTCGCAATCGCAATTTTACGCTATTGTGGAGCGGACAACTTGTCTCGACAATTGGCAGCTCGCTCACATCGCTGGCGGCATCCATTCTAGTTTATCGACTGACCAACTCGGCGATGAGCGTGGGCTTGATGCTGATGGCGACCGCTGCACCTAGTCTCATCCTGGGTCTGATCGCCGGTGTCTTTGTCGATCGGATTGATCGCAAGCGGATTATGATCGCCGCTGATTTGATTCGCGCCGGGTTGGTCTTTTCGATTCCATTCCTCGTTCCGCTCAATATCCTCTGGCTCTACATCATCGTCATGCTCTCTAGCTGTGTTTCGACTTTTTTCGATCCCGCGCATGCCAGCGTTCTGCCCGAAGTTGCCACCGACGAAGAACTCGCCGCCGCCAATTCGCTGATGGCGATTAGCGCATTCGGCTCGACGGCGGTCGGCTTTGCGGCATCGGGTCTGATCGCATCCCAGTTCCCCATCGCGTGGGCCTTTTACATCGACGCCTTGACCTTTCTCATTTCGGCGTTGTGCATCGCGTTCGTTGGCATTCGCACCATCAAACCGGAAGGCAAGACCAATGTCGCGACGGTTTTTCGGAACATGCGCAGCGGGATTTCGTTTTTGATGCACACGCCTGTGCTGCGCTCGATTTTTGTTCTCGCGCCTTTCATCGGCATTAGTTTTGGCATGTGGAATTCGCTCCTCCTTCCATTCGCCCGCCAGGCATTGGGCGCAAACGAATTCGAGTACGGATTGCAGGAAGGATTGACCTCAGTTGGATTTGTCCTCAGCAGTTTACTCATGGCGCGCCTGTCAAGTCGCTTGCGCGAAGGACAGTGGCTTGTCATCAGTTATCTGGGCATGGGCTTGGTCGGCATCATCTATGCGTCGCTGTCATCCATTTGGCTCGCCATCGCGATGGTGATGATCTCTGGCTTTATGAACGCCCCGGCTTCGATTGCGCGTAATCTGATCGTGCAACGCAATACGCCGCGCGAAACGCGCGGACGCGTCGCGAGCGTCTTCTTCGTCACACGCGATATATCCTTTCTTGTCGGCATGGCAGCCGCCGGACTCGCCGACGTTTGGGGTGTGCGGGTAATGATGGTTGCGAGCGCGTTACTTGTGCTTGTTCCCGGTGCGCTCGCGCTAGTGTTGCCGGGCTTGGGTCAACCGGCGGCGGAATGGCGACGGATGGTTCATTTGCTGCGCACCGCGCCATCGCCCAAACTGGGTGCGGGTCGTGCCGCTACGCTCGCCGATTTCGATCTGCTTATCGGCAAGTTGCCCGTGCTCAGCAATCTCTCGCAAAAGCAGCGACGGGCGGTCATTGGACAGTCATGCGTGATCGATGTGCCGGCGGGTGCGACCATCGTTTGCTGCGGCGAAAAAGCCGACGATGTGTATTTCATTCTATCGGGTCGCGCGATTGCAGGCATTGAAGAAAACGGAAATTATCGTTCGCTGGAAACGATGCGCGCAGGCGATTTCTTTGGCGAGATTGCGGCATTGATGAACACGCCGCGCACCGCGAACGTGGTCGCCGACGACGCGACGACGTTGCTTCAAGTCCCGGCGACAGCGTTTCGACAATTGATGCAAAATCCGAAATTGAGCCAGCTTGTCCACATGAAATTCTTTGAACGCATGTCGCGCACGAGTCTCGGCGATTTGCCGCGCTTTGCGACGCTAGATCAGTCTGCGTTGAAAGAGCTGAGAACACAGAGCGGTGGTTAGGTGGTTCGATGGTTGGGTGGTTGGAACAAACCACCTAACCACCCAACGAACCAAATTTCCGTTGTGTCACCAAAGTGACAGACAGGGATGGCTTTCTATCGTAAACTGCAAGCAGAAAAGAACGAACTGGCAAGGAGACACCTATCGAGCAATCAAGCCACCGTCATCCCGCGATCAATCGATAGAAAACTCAGTTCCCCAAGGAGGAGCATTATGGACGAGAAACAAGCCAAGATTTTGAAACGCGTCATCAAAAAGCTGAACGCCTTGCGCGCAACGCTGACCAAGCCCGAACGCGCCGTGCTCGACGCGTTGATCGTTCGCGAACCCGAAGTCACTGGGCACGCGATGAGCGTCAATGCCGTGAACGCCGGGGCGGTCAACGCGGGGGCGCATCTCGGCGATGCAGCGAGCGCCGGAGCAGCTCATGCCGCCGCGGCGAGTGCTGGCGCTGCAAGTGTGAACGCAGCGTATTCAGCGGCGGTTGTAGCCGATGCGGTAATTGGTCTTGCGGCGACTGGCTACGTCGTCGAACTCCGCTAGACCTTCATCGACGCCGATGGCGCGACAGGCCTAAACACAATCGAATAGTTGGGGAAAATCCCAGGGGAAGGTTTTCCCCTGGGTATGTCCGTTTTCACGGCGAGAGGACTAGTCGGTATGAACGAATCAGCCAAAGATGATGGGTTGGCGCAAGAGCTAAGACAGATTTTACTTGCGATTGAAACCAGCGGACGAGCCGTTCTGCCGCGTTCGAACGATGAATTGCTTCAGAGCATCGTCGAAGCGGCGGCGCGAATTTTCGGCGCGGCAGCCGCATCGATTGCGCTGGTCGACGATGCGGGCGGCTGTCTCGAATTTAAGGTGGCTTTTGGCGCGGGCAGCGACCAAATCATCGGAATGCGGATGCCGATTGACCAAGGCATCGCCGGATACGTCGCGATGACGGGGCAACCCATGGCAACGTCGAACGTGCAGCAAGACGTGCGCTTTGCTCGCTCGACCGCTGAGAAAACCGGCTATGTGCCGCGTTCGATTCTGGCGATGCCGCTCGTCTGGCGCGACCGCGTCATCGGCGTGATGGAAGTGCTCGACAAAATATCCGCGCCGACGTTTGGCATGGAGGACATGGAAATGCTCGCGCTTTTTGCGCGCCAAGCGGCGATTGCCATCAACCAGTCGCAACAGTTTGATCGATTGAACGATTTGTTTATTCGAGGCATCCGAGATTTGATTCCCAATGGCGATTCAGAAATTGCTCGCGTGCTTGAATTGTCGCCAGACGACGATACCAAGCACGACTTGTTTGAACTAGCTGATCGAGTGAATGCGTTCAGTGCATTAGGCGACGACGAGCGTCAGACATGTCTCAAAATTCTCGACGTGTTTGCAGAGCGGGCAAAAGGAAAGTTGGGTGGTCAGGTAAATGTCTGACGTGAAACCCGCCTGGTCGAATCAATTCTCGGCGGATGCGTTGACCGAACTGAACGCCATCGGTCCGATTGGCGAGATTACGCGCGAGTGGGCGTGGGGCAATGCGACCGGTAAAGGCGTGCGCGTCGCCATCATCGACAGCGGCATTGAAGGAACTCATCCAGCGGTGGGCGGCATGGTGCGCAAGAGTGTCGTCGTCGAATATGATGCGCGCGGCAAGACCCAGGTTCGCATCGGCGAAGAGCAACAGGCGCGCGATCTCTTTGGGCATGGTACGGCGTGCGCCGGTATCATTCATGCGTTTGCACCCGATGCTGAATTTTACAGCGTGCGGGTGCTCGGTCGCGACCTTTCCGGCAAAGCTCTGCAATTCGCGGGCGGTTTGCGTTGGGCAATCGAAAACGCTATGCACGTGGTCAACTTGTCGCTCAGCACGTCGAAGCAAGATTATTTTGCCTTGTTCCACGAACTCGCCGACGCTGCCTATTTCAAAAATATTGTGCTGGTCTCCGCCGCGAACAATATTCCTGCGCCGAGTTATCCGTCACTGTATTCATCCGTCGTTTCGGTTGCCGCGCACGCCAGCCAAGACCCGCTCACGTACTATTACAATCCCGCGCCGCCGGTCGAATTTGGCGCGCCCGGCATCGATGTGACGGTGGCTTGGCTCAACGGCGGAAAAATGGTGAGCACCGGCAATAGTTTTGCCGCGCCGCATATCGCCGGAATTGTTGCGCTCATTCGCAGCAAACATCCCGAACTCACGCCGTTTCAAATCAAGACGGTGTTGTTTGCCTGCGCGAGTAATGTTACGAGACGCAGGAAAAGTTGAAATGACCAACCTTGTTGAATTCCACCTCGCTAACGGATTGCTTGTGCTGCTCAAGCCAATTCACACATCGCCGGTTGCGACGTTTTGGATTTGGTACCGCGTCGGCTCGCGCAACGAAGTGCCCGGTTGCACCGGTGTGTCGCACTGGGTTGAGCACATGCTGTTCAAAGGCACACCGACGTTTCACAAAGGCGAGATTTTTCGGCTCGTCAATCGCAACGGCGGCGTGAACAATGCGCTCACGTTTACGGATTTTACCAACTATCACGAAACCTTGCCCTGCGACCGCATCGATCTGGCTCTTCAAATCGAATCTGACCGGATGGTGAACGCGCTGTTCGATCCAGCTGAAGTAGCGAGCGAACGCACGGTGATTATTTCTGAGCGTGAAGGCGCAGAAAACGATCCGCGTTTTTGGCTCGACGAAGCGGTGCAAGCCGAAACGTTCAAGGTTCACCCGTACCATCACGAAACATTCGGATGGAAAAACGATTTGCAAGCCATCACGCGCGATGATTTGTTTCGCCATTACAAAAAGTATTACGCGCCGAATAATGCCGTCGTCGTCGTAGCCGGCGATTTCGACTCAGTCGAACTGCGCACTAAGATTGAATCGATGTTTGGAATGATTCCGCGCAAAGAAACCATTCCGTCGGTGCTATGCGTTGAGCCAACGCAGACGAGCGAACGACGCGTCACGGTGCAGCGTCCCGCGCCGACGAGCTATTTTCAAACGAACTATCACGGACCCAGCACAAGCACACCCGATTTCTTTCCAGTCCTGGTTCTCAAAAGTGCCTTGTCCGGCGTCAGTCTTATGAGTTACGATGGCAAAGGTGCGGTGAGCAAATCGTCGCGTCTTTACCGCGCGCTGGTCGAAACGGAACTCGCGAGCGATGTCAACTGCGGCTTTCGGATGACACTCGACCCAGGAACCATCGAAGTGACGGCGACAGCGCGGCGAGATGTAGACATGGCGCGCATTGAACGTACGATCTTTGATGAGTTGAAAAAAATTCAGTGCGAGCTGATTACGGATGAAGAATTCGACCAAATCGTCAAGCAGACCGAAGCGCAATTTGTGTATGCCAACGACGGCATCAGTAATTGGGGCTATTGGCTTGGCATCCTCGAAATGGTTGCATCGCACAAAATGAGCGAATCATTTCTCGATAAAGTTCGGTGCGTGACCAAAGCAGACGTGATGCGCGTCGCGGCCCAGTACCTGGCTGAAACCAATCGTACCGTCGGCTGGCTGGTCCCAAAGTAGGACAAATTTCCAAATTTGTCCCACGAGGTTTTTGATGTCATTCACACTTCCGATCACACCTGAAACAATCACGCGCACGGTTCTCGACAATGGTATCGTGCTGCTGCTCAAGCAAAATCCGCACAATCCGTCAATCAGTTTGCGCGGGCGGTTGCGTGCGGGTGCATTGTATGACACAAATGCCACCTCTGGCTTGGCGAATTTTTCGACGATTGCTTGCGCGCGAGGGACGGCTCGTCGCACGTTTCAAGATTTGAATGCCGAGATGGATCGGTCAGCGATGTCGCTCAGTTTTGTCGCCGGGATGGAGATGATCGGTTTCGGCGCCAAGTCACTCACAGCAGATTTCGATCACTTGCTGGATGTGATGGCCGACGTGTTAATGCATCCCGCGTACGCAGAGGATGAGGTCGTCAAGCTGCGCCGAGAATTGGTCAACGGTCTTGAGCAGGCGAATCAAAACACGCAGCAGGTCGCCTATCGCGAGTTTCGCTCTCTATGCTATCCCGCGTTTCATCCGTATCATCGCCTCGCCGAGGGTCGTATCGAATCGATTCAATCGCTCACGCGCGATGCACTCACCGAATTTCACGCACACTATTTTCGTCCCGACATGATGACCATTTGCCTTATCGGCGACATTTTGCCAGAGCAAGCGATTGACAAGATGGTGCACGCGCTAGGCGACTGGAAGGCGACGGGCGTTCCGTCGGAGCATTGCATTCCGGACGCGCCAAATCCCAGCACGGTGATACGTCACGATAGTGCGATTCCTGGAAAGACCCAAGTCGATCTCGTCCTGGGTTCCGTCGGCATTCGTCGAACCGATCCCGATTATGACGCGCTCAATCTCGGCGATTTGATCCATGGTCGATTGGGACTTTTCGGACGGCTGGGAGCCAAGGTACGCGATCAACAGGGCTTGGCGTATTACGTGTTCAGCGGCGTCGAGGTGGGCTTGGGTCCTGGACCTTGGACTGTGCGCGCGGGAGTCAATCCACAGAATCTTTCGCGCGCGCTTGAGAGCATTCTTGCGGAGTTGCGCCGCCTCTCGACCGAGCCAGTCATGCGCGAGGAACTAGATGATGCATACAGCTTTCTCACTGGCTCGCTGGCATTGCGTCTGGAAACGAACGACGGCATCGCCGCGATGTTGAGCGACATTGAGTTGTACCAACTGGGTTTGGATTATTTGCAACGATACCCGACGATGCTCAAAGCGATTTCGGCGGAGCAAATTCTTGCCGCCGTGCAAGCGCGTGCAATGCACGAAAATTACGTACTGTCGATTGCGGGACCTGAGAACTAAAGCGGAGGATTACGTTGGCGACCAAACGAAATTCCACAAAACGAATGACAAAACAAATGAGCAAGCGTTCGCGTCGTTCTGCGGCTGCCGAATGTCAGAGCCAGCTCGCTGCGCGCGAAGCTGAACTCGCCGTCATTAACAAAATTGGACAGGGTTTGGCAAAGCAGCTCGATTTTCAAGCCATCATCGAGTTGGTGGGCGATGAAATCGCTAAGGTCTTTCCGCCTGTCGGTTCGCTGGAATTGCACAGCATTTTTATTGCGCTCTACGATGAAAAAACCAATCTGGTGCAGTTTCCGTATTGGGTGAGCGGCACGGGTAAGCGTGTCCACATCGATCCGCTAGCATTGGGTCCGGGGTTAACCTCGCGAGTGATTCAAACGCGCCAACCGCTCGTTTTGCAAACTTGGGATCAAGCCGCCGAACACGGCGCGGTCTTGGTCGATGATGGGATCAAAGAGCAGTCGCAATCCTGGCTCGGTGTGCCCATTCTCGTCGGCGAACGAGTGACGGGCATCATCAGCATCCAAGACCAGTTGCCGAATCTCTATGACGAAGCGCACGTGCGCCTGTTGAGCACGCTTTCCGCTAACTTTGGCACGGCGATTGAAAATGCGCGGTTGTTTGCGGAGACACAACGCCTGCTCGACGAGACACAGCAACGCAATGCGGAATTGCAAATCATCAACAGTGTGCAACAAGGGCTTGCCGCGCAGTTGGACATGCAAGCGATCTACGATTTGGTCGGCGATAAGATTCGCGAGATTTTCAATGCGGATGTGGTGGGCATTGGTCTCTATAACACCGATCAGAAAACGATGAGCTTTCCTTATATCGTCGATCATGGCGAACGTTACCATCCACAACCCACGACCATTCCCGAACGAGTGGTTACCCATTTGCAAACGCGGGGCGCATTGTTGATTCATACCAACGAAGAGGTCCAGCGACTGATGGTCGAATGGGGCATCAAAAATGTTGGCGGACCGACCGAAGACAATTCGCACCTTATCGTACCACTCCGAATTGGAGAACGGTTCATAGGCAGAATTTCCGTCGCAAAATTGCCCGCTCATGCATTTACCGAATCGGATGTGCGTTTGCTCCAGACACTGGCGAATTCAATGAGTGTGGCGTTAGAAAACGCGCGTCTGTTTGCCCAAGAACACCAACGCGCGGCAGAGCTTGCCACCGTCAATCGCGTCAGTCATGCCCTTGCCGCGCAAGTCGATCTCGACACTCTCATTCAACTGGCAGGCGATCAGATTCGCGACACGTTCGCCGCCGATGTTGCGTACATCGCGCTCGTCAATCACGCCTCGAATATGATTACGTTTCCCTATTGCTACGGCGAAAACCTGACGCCATTTCCTTTCGGCGAAGGGTTGACCAGCAAGATTATTCAGAGCGGTCAGCCGCTGCTCATCAATCACGATATAAAAACGCGGCGGGCAGAACTTGGCGCGACCCAGGTTGGCACTACCGCCAAATCGTACTTGGGCGTCCCGATCTTTGTCGGCGGCGAAGCGATGGGCGTAATCAGCGTGCAATCGCTAACCCAGGAAGAACGCTTTAACGAGAACGACGCGCGCTTGCTCACCACTATCGCCGCCAATGTCGGCGTTGCTATCGAACGCGCTCGGCTCTTCGACGTTACCGAAGAACGCGCTACGGAGATGGCAACTATCAATCGGATCAGTCAAGCCCTTGCGTCGGAACTTGCGCTCGATTCGCTGATTCAACTCGTCGGCGAGCAGATGCGGCTAACCTTTGAAGCAGACATCGTCTATGTCGCTTTGCACGACCCGCAAACCAACCTCATCAATTTTCGCTATGCCTACGGCGAAACGATGGAATCGATTCCGTTTGGCACTGGGCTATCGACTCGCATTATCGAAACGAAACAACCGCTCCTACTCAACCAAAATGCCGCAGCGCAGTACGCCGAACTCGGCATTCAACCGATTGGACAAATCGCCAAGTCGTATTTGGGCGTTCCGATCATCGTCGGCAAGCAAGCGATTGGGGTCATCAGCGTGCAAAGCACACAGCAAGAAAATCGCTTCGACGAAAGTGATGTGCGCCTACTCACGACGATTGCAGCGAATGTTGGCACAGCGATTCACAACGCACAACTGTTCGAAGAGACCCAGGAAGCTCAACGCCGGCTTGCCGACATTATCGATTTTTTGCCTGACGCCACGTTAGTGATTGATCGGGATGGTCGTGTCATCGCGTGGAATCGCGCCATCGAAGAGATGACCGGCATCAAGGCGCAAGACATGATCGGCAAAGGCAATTACGAATACGCGCTTCCATTCTACGGCGAACGCCGCCCGATCTTGATCGATCTGGTGTCAAAATCGTCAGAGGCGTTGGAGAGCAAATACGCATCGATTCAACGAAAGGGGCAAGTACTCACAGGCGAAACGTACGTATCGAACTTGCGCGGCGGCGGCGTTTATCTCGCCGCCACCGCTTCGGCACTGCGCGACGCCAACGCAAATATGGTCGGCGCGATCGAACAGATCCGTGATATTACCGAGCGCAAGCATGCGGAAGAAGAATTGGAAAAGGCAAAACTCGCGGCGGATTCTGCGAACCAGGCGAAGAGCGCCTTCCTTGCGATGATGAGTCACGAAATTCGCACGCCGATGAATGCGATCATCGGCATGAGCGGACTGTTGATGGACACAGCGCTTAACCAGGAGCAGCGCGAGTACGCCGACACGATTCGCACCAGCGGCGATGCGCTCCTCACCATCATCAACGACATCCTCGATTTTAGTAAGATCGAAGCCGGCAAGATGGAGTTGGAGAACCAACCCTTTGAATTGCGCGCTTGCGTGGAATCGGCGCTTGATCTTGTCGCTGCGCGCGCATCCGAAAAGGGACTCGACCTGGCATGCGTGATCGACGACGATGTGCCAGCCGCAATTATCGGCGACGTCACACGCTTGCGCCAGATTTGCATCAATTTACTCACGAATGCCGTCAAGTTCACGGAACAGGGCGAGATAGTGCTCGGTGTTCAGTGGTCAGTGGACGGTGAAACCACTGACCACCGACCAACGCCCCCTCTCCACTTGTCCGTTCGCGACACCGGCATTGGCATTCCACCGGAACGGCAGAACTTGCTCTTCCATTCCTTCTCGCAACTGGATGCATCGACCGCGCGCAAGTACGGCGGCACGGGACTGGGACTTGCCATTAGCAAACGTCTCGTCGAAATGATGGGCGGAAGCCTGTGGGTTGAAAGCGAAGGCATCCCAGGTCGCGGCAGTACTTTTCATTTCACGATCTGTGCGCAGCTCGCACCTGACTTTGCGACCAAGCCACGCATCGTCGGTGAGCAGCCGCAGTTACGCGACAAGCGCATCCTGATCGTGGACGACAACGCGACGAATCGTTTGATTCTCATCCGTCAGATGCGGAGTTGGGGAATGCTCGCGCGTGACACGGCATCCCCGCTGGAAGCATTGCAATGGATTACGCGCGGTGACCCGTTCGATGCAGCAATTCTCGACATGACGATGCCCGAAATGGATGGGCTGACGCTGGCGGCGAAAATTCGAGAACAGCGCGAGGCGGACGCATTGCCGATTATGCTGGCTTCGTCGCTGGGCAAACGCGAAACGGCAGCGGACACCCAAGGCATCGCCGCATTTCTGCTCAAGCCATTGAGACAATCGCAATTGTATGATGCGCTCGCCACGCTCTTTGCGCCCAGCGACATCGCATCAACCAGCGCGCCCACACCACCCCTGGTCGGCATCGAGATGGCGAATCGATTGCCGTTAAGAATTTTGATTGCCGAAGACAACGCGATCAATCAAAAACTCGCGGTCAAGTTGTTGGTACAGATGGGTTATCGTGCCGATGTTGCGGGCAATGGAGTCGAAGCAATTCAAGCGATAGAGCGTCAACCGTACGACGTCGTCTTGATGGATGTGCAAATGCCGGAGATGGATGGGTTGGAAGCATCACGGCAGATTTGTGCGCGCTGGTCGCGCGATGTGCGACCGCGCATCATCGCGATGACGGCAAACGCGATGCAAGGTGATCGTGAAATGTGTCTTGCCGCTGGCATGGACGATTACGTGAGCAAGCCAATTCGTATGAATGAGTTGGTGGAGGCACTGAACAAGTACCAATTCAGGCACAAAGATGAACCAATGCTGGATACCGCTGTGATTGACCCAGTCGTTTTCAACGAGCTTGTCACTGACATCCGCAATGATGCCATCTTTCTCAACGAGTTGATCGATACCTTTCTGATCGATGCGCCCACGATGCTGGAGCAAATGCGCGCAGCGCTCGCCGCAAACAACATCGACGAATTTCGCCGCGCGGCACATTCGCTCAAGTCGAACAGCGCGAATCTGGGTGCAACTACGTTGGCGAGTTTTGCAAGAGAGTTGGAGATGATCGCGCGCGGCGGGACGCTTGAAGGCGCAACGGAACGATTACCGCAGGTCGAACGCGAGACTAACAAAGCGCGCACCGCGCTCGAAAAAATGAAACGCTGAGGTTGACATGTCGATAGAGCCAGGAAGTTTGCTAGTCGTTGACGACAATAAAATGAATCGACTCTTGATCGCACGCCACTTGGAACAACAGGGTCATCGTGTCGCGAGCGCGGAGAACGGACGCCAGGCATTGACGATGGTGCGCAACCAACCGTTCGATTTGATCTTGCTCGACATTGAAATGCCTGAGCTGGACGGCTATCAAGTGTTAGAACAACTCACGACCGATGTCGATTTGCGAAACATTCCCGTCATCATCATTTCAAGCGTCGAAGACCTTGCTAGCGTCGTCAAGTGCATCGAGTTAGGCGCGGAAGATTATTTGCACAAACCGATCAACCCGGTTCTACTCAAAGCGCGCATCAATTCTAGTCTCGAAAAGAAACGTCTGCGCGACCGACAGCGCGAGTTGATTCGCAAATTTGCGACCGAAGAAGTTGCCGATGAATTGTTGAACACGGGGTTTTCGCTTGGCGGCAAGCTCGTCACCGCAACGGCGATGTTTTCGGACATCCGATCTTTCACGTCGATTGCGGACTCGCAAACACCGGCGGAGACGATTGAATTGTTGAGCGATTATTATGCATTGATGATGGATGCGATTGGATGTGAAGGCGGCATCGTTAATCAGATGGTCGGCGATGGTTTGATGGCAATCTTTGGTGCACCGTTGCCGCGCGAGGATCATCGCGAACGTGCGGTGTGCGCCGCCATTCAGATGATCGAACTGATCGAGCAGTACAATCAAGAGCGAGTTGCGCTCAAGCGTGTGCCGATTCGCATCGGAATTGGAATTGCAGCGGGCGAGGTCATTGCGGGATACACCGGTACGCAGCGGCGCGCGACCTATACGTGTGTCGGCGATACGGTCAACCTGGCGGCGCGTTTAGAATCGTATACCAAAATCGTAGGCAAGCCAATTCTGATTGACGAGTGTGTTCAAATGGGTTTGAGCAACAGCATCGGCGTTGAAGATCAAGGCGCCGTCGAACTCAAAGGCAAATTACAGCCGGTGCATATCTATTCGGTAAAATGCCGTTGACGGTGCTGCCGTTGAACGCGATATTGTTGGCGAATCTCCCCGGATGATCAAGCCAGGACAGTTTGATGCAGGCGCGCGAAAGCCGTGGGACGAACCTGGGAGAGCGGTTCTCCGGCTAACCATCGCACCTGTCCTGGCTGAAAACCTGGTCCATCCCTCACGCAGCAAGCCGGTAATCATGGTGCAGTCCATTGAGAACGGGGAAGGAAATGATCTTGCCTTTCCCCTGGTTCGCCGGAACTTGAGCACTTGCCTCCGGGATTTTCTGTCCGATTCCTTGGTGTGGACGAGCACGATTGAAGTACACCACGTATTCCCGAATCAC
>JACRMI010000135.1 GCA_016215025.1 Chloroflexota bacterium | reverse complement strand
TGATCGTCGCCGTCGTTACCGCGTCGCTCGTGTCGGCCTTTCAGCATCCGCAATCGGATCGACGAACTTGCAACTATCATAAGTCAACCCCACCTTCTCCGATAAAAACCTTTCAGCATCCGCAATCGGATCGACGAACTTGCAACTGTTTTGGGTCGCAACCAAATGACCGCGCCGATTCCTCTTTCAGCATCCGCAATCGGATCGACGAACTTGCAACATCGATGATGTTGCGTTGGACGATCACGATATTCGCCTTTCAGCATCCGCAATCGGATCGACGAACTTGCAACCAAATCGCAAGGTCAGATTAGAACGCGATGTCAACTCTTTCAGCATCCGCAATCGGATCGACGAACTTGCAACGCGGCATCCCGATGCTGTTCGTCGTCGCCATCGTTACTTTCAGCATCCGCAATCGGATCGACGAACTTGCAACTTGAATTCATACTTCGTCGTAGTTCGTATTCGATACCTTTCAGCATCCGCAATCGGATCGACGAACTTGCAACAATATTCTGGACGTGCGCGCCCGGTCTTAATTGACTCTTTCAGCATCCGCAATCGGATCGACGAACTTGCAACTGGAACTTCGAGCGGGCGTTGTTGCAGGCAAGCGATCTTTCAGCATCCGCAATCGGATCGACGAACTTGCAACAACAAAGAAAAACGCTATCGGCTTCGTGGCGAGAGCCTTTCAGCATCCGCAATCGGATCGACGAACTTGCAACTCGTCGCCGTCGTTACGGCGTGGCGGCTCGTCGCGCCTTTCAGCATCCGCAATCGGATCGACGAACTTGCAACGCTCGCACTCTGCTTGCATCTCATCGCGTCCCGCAACTTTCAGCATCCGCAATCGGATCGACGAACTTGCAACATAGCCCCCTGCCCTATTGGTTAAGGAATGGGGTAGCTTTCAGCATCCGCAATCGGATCGACGAACTTGCAACTGGAGGTGGTTGCAATGCGCCGCCCGTTGTATACGCTCTTTCAGCATCCGCAATCGGATCGACGAACTTGCAACCTGCCGTCAATCCCGCTAATACCCCAGCCGTGTATCTCTTTCAGCATCCGCAATCGGATCGACGAACTTGCAACTTCCGCTGCACGCAACTCACGCTGTCGCTCATTCGCTCTTTCAGCATCCGCAATCGGATCGACGAACTTGCAACCGGTTGCTTAATGCGCGTTCCTTTTCTGATATAGCACTTTCAGCATCCGCAATCGGATCGACGAACTTGCAACCCCCAAGAAATTGTCGCATTGGACGCAAAATCGTACCCTTTGCCTTAAAATCAACATATTCCCGTCGTCTATTTGACGCGCTTATCCCATATGGCTCTTGCCTATATCGCAAATCTCGTTTTGCACCAAATCGCGCTCCATTTTCGGAGGCAACCATCGCACTATTGCACTCTGCAATTAAACCACATCATTGCAAAACCGACGAAACTCACATGTCACGCACTTGCTCAGATTCTTGACTGGCGCAGGCATCGTTTCATGCACAATAACCCTTTGCATCACCTGAATTGCCTTGTGCGCTTTTTGTCGCAAGCGTTGATCGAACTTGATCGATTCACTGGAACGCAACGGAATCGAATACAGAAATCCACGCTGTATAGATATGCCCCGCATGTCTTCGAGCATCATGCCATAAGCGCACAACTGCATTTGAAAATGCGGTCCTGCGATTTTCGATAGTTTGTAATCAACGGGAATCACTTCTCCCCCAGCGACCGTGATCACCATATCGACTTCACCGCGCAGTCCCAGGTTCTCCGAACAGACAGGGACGTCGAATTCGCGCTCGCCCTGCGTGATACCATACACGCGCAACGACCGCCGTTCCTCGCGCCCTACTTCACTCTTTCCTGCTGCTACGCCCGCCTCCATCTTGTACGTCGTCGGGCGCACATGCGGCAAGCAATGCTGATAATAGAACACGCGCGGACAGTACGCCCATTGTTTCAAATCAGTCACTCGAATGGGATACCTCTGATCGTCGTCCAGCATTCCTTCGCTCCTCTAAGGACAAGCTCTTCGTCTCCTCTCAGCGCTTGTCTTCCGACTCCTTCCCGTCGGACTCTTCTTTCTGATCGATGATGCGCCGCGCGTGCCAATCCTTTTCGCAAATCGGAAACAATTGGATATTGCCGGGCAATTTGCCCAGTACCGCTTGCAGTTTGAGCATCAACTCCTCTTGATGCGTCGGCGCAAGATCGCCCAGGAACGATGAATACTGGATTCGATCCAGCCCATAATCCTGGCACACGTCCGCGATCTTGCCGCGTTTGTTATCATCGACAATGTCATACACTACGACGCACTGCATTACCACTCCATTGCAAACGATTGATACTCGTCGCGCTCGCGGCGCAGATAGGTTGCCAGATGGCGTGCCTGGCTCTGGATGATGATTCGTAACGGCACATTTTTCTTTTCGTACTTTTCCGCGCTCTCCAATCGATTCAACACCTTTTCGGCCAGCATTCGCTTTGTCGCATCGACTAGAAACCCGCGCTCGTCCTGATCGATCTTGACGCCCTTGTTCACCAAGCCAAAGATCGTCCGATCGACAATTGGCTGGCGAAATTCTTCGATGGCGTCGAGCGTCATGCTCGGCTTGCCCGGTCGATCCACATGCGTAAAGCCCGCGTACGGATCGAGACCCGCCATCACTAACGCCCGTTCGATCTGACCGTAGAGGATGCCATAACCATAGTTCAACGCCGAGTTGATCGGGTCTTTAGCGCCGCGTCCTTCGCGTCCTTTCCAGTCACAGTTATCGGGCAAGACATTTTTGATCGTGTCCCAATATCGCTGTGCCGCTCGCCCCTCGATGCCCAGAATCTCGAATCGCCAATCGTCAATCGTCGCGCGCTCGCCGGAAGCGATTTCTGGAAACGCGCCTAACTGCTCCAACTCCGCCGCGTGATTGAGCAATTCGTCGGCGCGTTCGCGCAACAACTCGAACAATTCGGGTGCGGTCTCTTTGCGATACTTGCCCATATACTTTAGCAAGTTCGCTTGATTGCGAATCTTGCCTTGCGCGAACGCCAGCGACAGCATCAAGCCCCGCGCATCGCGGAACGCATCGTATTGCGCGCGTCGCGTGACGACGGTGCCGGTCAACCCTGCGCTATACAAACTCGCATACGGTGTGCCAGTCCCGCTGACAAAGTGAATTGGAATTCCGCGCTCGGTGCATTCTCTGACCGCGTCCGCGCTAATGCTTACGCCGTAGCCAGAGACCAGAACCGATTCAAGATGCAATAGCGGCGCTTGTTGAAGCGTCTCATCGCCCTTGGTCACAATCAAGCGTTCGCTGTGCTTGCCGATGAATGAGCCGAACTCTTCGACAATCAAGTTCTGGACGATTGTCATACCAACCTCCGTGACGAGAACCGACCAACGAACAAACTATCTCACGATTGCACTGCGATCACACCATTGCCCTTCACAGTGCTCTTTCCGACTTGCGCAAGTTGTCCCCACAACAACCACGGCATGAGCGACCCCCAAACGTCGAGCGATGCCGCGTACGTCGCTCGTCCGACAACGCCACTCAGCGGGGATGATGTGCCACGCCGATTCGATCCACTCCACACTTCGACCCAGCGCGTTTGCGATTCGAACAGACGCACTTGCCCTGCCAATTGTTCAAGCGATTCGATTTCTTCCATCGGACGCCCATTGCCGCCGGCGTGTTGCTCCGCCAGATCGTCGAGCCGCTTGAGCATCCGCGCGAACAACACATCAAACTGCAGCGCTTGCGCGAGTCTGCCTTCTTCGATCAACCTCAACGGCGAGTTGAATACGATGGTAATGTGTCCACCGTTGGCAGAAAGCGTTTGCAGTAATTTTTCCGATACGCACATCACTTGTGCGTGATTCATCATCAGCGTCGGTGTGTGCACCAAATTCTCGCCTTCCGCCAACAGACATTGACGTGAGTGCGTGAATGGATTCTCCGCCCACACACTCTTGAGCGAGAACTTGCCGCGCCCCGCGCCGACGCCACCGCGTCCCATCTCTGAAATCGCCAGCACAAAGTACGGCAGAAATTTGAGCGCATCGCCGACCAGTGTGATGCCGAATTCGAATCGTTCACCCGGCTTCAATCCCGATGCTGGCTCACTCGCGGGCGGCACAAGCGTATAGCCGCGTCGTTCCTCACCTGGCTTTTCATTCGCGGCAAGGAGCCAGTGTACCGGGCAAGATGCCGCGTGCGCTGGATCATTCAGATCACCCGCGCAGTACGTCCGCGTCATCACCTGCCCCAGCGCCCCGCGCAGGTTTTGTCCTGCACGAAAGTTTTCGACTTCCAGTCGTAACTGCGTCGTCGCTTTGCAGACAAAACGCAAGTGTGTTGTCGTCAGAGAAAACATCATCCATTCCTTTCGGAGATCCACGGTGGATCGAATGGTTCAGATTCGCTCGAACAAAACGAATCCTCGGCTTGATTGTTTCGCGCGATACGGCAAGACTACAGGCGTTAGGATTCTTCCATTCGGTTCGTTGAGAGAAATCCCCTTGCCGCTGTAAATGTCAGCATGCTCAAACTCCATTTTGGGACCGCAGTCGTCTAACACTTGGAGAAATCCATCCGCGAGAAAAGGAGCGCCCTGTCCTGGATTTAGTCGCGTAAATTCTGGTGGCAACGATCTTGTTTTTTCTGTTCGTCCTGTGAACTGGACAAAACATCCTCGTTTTCCTAGATAATTTATCTGCGCCAACAGTTCCAGGAGCGGCACATCGCCCGACTCCTCAAATGCCAGTTGAATTGCGCCACCGAATTGCACAAATTCGCGAAAGGAAATACTTGAATCCCAAGGCCACTTTTTTTCTGACTTAGCTTTTGCGATTCTTCCTTCCTCTTTCTTCTTCTCCTTGATTTCCAGCGGCTTTCTGATTTTGGAGAAAGTACTGACCACAGCGAAATGCTTTGGTAATCGCACCGCAATCGCTAGATCGCGGATTTGCTCAAACCACTGCTCGCCCCTCTCGCGCTTCCTGACGCGAATTGCTGCATCAAGCAAAGCCATCTTTAGCGCAAAAGGGGTGGGCGTGACTAGCGTCTTGCCTCCGCCTGTTGTCGCGCTGGCGGGACGTAGACTAAATAGTGTGGTTGGTTGATACTCAACAATCACCCACATAGATCCTCCTTTCACGACGATGCGTCAATTCATAGTGCGTATGGCTCGGTATTCTCGATGAGATCGCGAAGAATTTCCGCAAATTGCGCAATGTCTGCAAAAGGTCGGACGGCAATGACATCTTGGTCGGTATTGCCAATCTTCTTGTGGAGTCCATTGATCGCATCTTTTGTCTGCTCGATTTCCGTGACAAATTTCGGGTTGAGCGGACTGACCGATGGCGCAGGCGCAACTCCGTAACTGGTGGCGATGACACCATGAAATGCTGTCAAGTGAGGCATCTGAGCGCTTCGCATTGCACCATTCATTTGAACAAAGGTATAAATCACACTTTCTAGTAACGCCTTGTATCGTGCAGTGCGATCAATTGGTGAAGGGTCTGTGTTTTTGGCGTACTCTTGCGAGATGTCATTGTAGCCAATTCGCGAGGGTTCAAAGCTACACACCAGCGCATAGACGCCACTGTTGGTTGGGCGATGGAATGGGGTCTGTTTTCCCGCAACCGTTCCCGATTCGTCCACAGCGGAGCTACTGTCCCCATGCTCACTCGCAAATTTGACATGGAAGTAACTGCTTGATGCCATTGCTCCCGGCACGCCTGTCATCCATGCAAATTCCGCAACACTCTTGCGGGGGAGTGAGCGTTTTTCCCTTCCCGCTTTAGTGATGAGTGTACCTTCCAGGTCAGTGATGGCGCAACGACGCAAGAGTTCGTCAATCGCGAATTGATTGCTTTGACCTTCAATGGTCCCCAAGTAATCTTCGTCCGCAGCGATTCGGTTAGGATCGAATTGGCGACACGGCTGACACATTGGCAAATTGCGCTCAATTGCAATGCGATGCAAATGCTCAGATTGAATATGCTTGAGCATATCGCCGCTGATCGCATTCACGCTATCGCGTTTGATCTCGCCGTCCGGGTCGTAGTAAATCACTTCGACCATGCGTGTCTGAACTTGATTGCCTTCACTGCCTTCGTTATTGAGACTGTGCAGATTCAGCACAACACGCGCGGAAATGGAAATTGAGTAAACCGATTTGTTTAACATGGAAACTTCTCCTTTCTTGGAACCCCTGTTGAATTATTCTTCTTCGCCTTCAGCATCCGATTCAGCATCGGACTCGACTTCAGCTTCGTCCTCGTCGCCACTCGGCAACGGGGCACCTTCTGCGGGCTTACCTTTGCTGGCGTAGCCACACGCAACCAATAGACTGGCTACCGTTTCTGAGCCATAATCGTCATCGTCAACTAGCGCCATGACTTGTTTGATATCTTCGTCAGTGACTTCGACGCGGTGGATGGGTGGCGCACCTTTGAATCGCTCAACAACTTGTACGTTCTCTTGACGATAAGCAAATAGGAATTTGCTCAACGCCTGTGCAAATTTATCAGGGTACGCCGCTTGGCGCATTAGTTCAGCGCCCAATCCATAACGCACTTCGTACGGATTGTCGGGACCTTTGCGGTCAGGTTTGCCGCGATTCGCTTTGGCCCATTGCGGCATAACCGTGCTTTGGCGAATCGCGCTGGCGACACGTTGAAAGCCACGATTCTGCAAGATGTCGCCCAACTTTTTGTTGTGTGCCATAAGTAAAACCTCCAAATTTGGGATTGTAAATTGCGGCGCGTACGCGCCCGTTTTGATCCGATTCGTCAACACATGGCTGTAGCCGAGTGTGAAACGGTAAAAATGAACTAGGTCGCCTGATGAGAGAAAACTACGATAATGTCTGAGTAATGCTTCCTCATCAGTATCAATTGCCTCCTTTCCCCTTCTCTCTTTTTTCAATTTGGCAAGGCTACTAACAACCTTGGCGTGCTCGTCAATCATACCAAGAAACATTGTAGCTTCATCGCGATTTTCCAATTTCGGTAACCATTGTGGTAGGGCAAGTACGCTCAGATTCATTGGAGCATATGCGTTACCCATATCTTTGTAAGAAATGACTTCAAGTGCTGCAACATGATCTCCTGGTCTGCCACTAAGTTGCCAAGCGAACCGTTTCTCACCTAATCCATCTCGCCATTGTTCTACAAAGACATTGCAATAGCGCAGTGTTGCCAACACATCCATCTTGATCGCGCTTTGGCGTGGCAGGGATTCTCGGAAAGCAGGAAAAACCCTTTTATGGGTTTGCCATAATAGATTGCGCGGGCGAACGATATAGGTTTTGCGATCTTTCGCTTGGCTGTCCTTGGTGACTTTCACCATCCGTGGAATCGCGGCTTGATGTAACCCGACATATCGCAGATACTCATCTAACCAAAACCCTGTTTCTCCACCAATGCTGATTCCGCTAGCTTTGGCATTGTTGCCCCCCTTGACTCGGCTTGGGTTAGTTACTTGGAGAGCAGGAACCTGGGTTTTAACCGAGATTTTATGAGCGGCGGCTAACTGTGCCCACTCGTCTTTTATCTCTTCTGTTGGATTGGGTTGGATGGCGTATAATCGCAGAATCAGTTGGAGCAAAGATGGAAAGCAACGACGGTGTGCGTTCCATGACATAACCAAGTCATTGAATGCTCCGTCCGCGCGCATATGCCTGATCACAGCCCATGTGCTCCAATCAGGATGCGGAGTAGCAATTCCTTGCTCTCTTAGCACTTGGCGCGTTGCACCCTTTTCCAATGCCTTGCGAAATTCCTCATTTCGTTTTTGATGCGCAACGTAGTCAATCACTTGCGCGTGGGGCAGGTCGAGCTCTTTCTTCCCAGTACTTAATGCACGAAGCAGAAAAAAGAATTTGCAGTCGTCCACCCACGACGCAGGAATTTCGTCTCGAAGTTGTACCTTGTACCCGTTACCCATAGACTCAATGGCTAATCCCCAATCTTCGCCTTCTGGAATTAAGCGCGAGATCAGGTCTGCCAATCCAAACGCCAACAGAGTGTCGGCAGGAGTGTCTGTGTTACGGTCAACGTAATAGACCGATGGATAAGCCATAGTTCCTCCTAATCTATTTGTGAACGTTGGTCAGCCAATCGCAAGACGCGAGAAAACAAAAAGTAGAGCAGGATGGTTTGCTTTTCAGCGGGCGTGAAATCAACGAGCAATTTTGACAAACCTTCAGTGCCATCAGGAGTCCACGCAAAAACTTTGTCTGCCCAAGTAGAATCGAGATTGATTGTTCGTAATGCTTCGGCAAAAGCATGTTGCGCGGCTGGATGATACTTGAATGGCTTGTAGCCATCTGTTGCCGCGTGATGGTGACGCGCAATTGCTGTGATCGCCGCCGACCAGACTGATTTGTTCTCGTTACAAGCAGACCAGAGTAAATCGGCGGCAGCCATAGCACCTTCGCCTGCATGATTAGGCCTCTTGCTGAGTTTTCGTTGCGCTTCTTTTTGTTCCTTGCTCGCGTCAAAGTCGGTATGTGCCGCCATGTAATCTTTTGGTACGCTCATATCCTTGCCATCGTGAAATGTACCAACTCGCCTTTGCCAGGTATGCGCCCATTTCTGCCACTCTACATTCAATTTGCCGATGTCATGGCAGACAAACATTGCTCGAATCACTTGGTCAAGATTGGCTTCCTTGTTTGATAAAAACCCTGACGCAAATTTGTGTAACACGTAAGCTACTTCATCGGACAACGTGAGAAGTTGTCGTTTAGTAGTTTCATCAAAGAATGACTGGGTATAAGCCGCGTATAACCCAGCGATATGTTCAGCGTACGTCTCGCGATGGTAACCATAATCGGGCGAGTTTCGTCCACCTTGGCGTTTGTGCAATTTCATTTCATCTTGATCTGACCATCCAAAGCGAAAGCCAAGCTCCTTATCGTACTGTGCCAGTTGAGGATGCACTGCGAGAGCAATTGCCGTGAAAACATCGTTCTCGGCACTCAATTTGATCCACTTGTATTCGGATCCCTGGCGCGCGGATGTCTCTTCATCGGACACGCGATCTCTCAAAATGCACGCCTCTTGCATAATCCATGGAACATCCAAGTTACTCGACTCTTTGAACGCTCTGTAAAGTGTAGTAGGTTGAAGTGCGAATCCCTCATAGTACCAGGGATTCTTTGCCAGGTGCTCGTCAGTTTCGGGGTTAGGATGGACGACTACAAATCGCGTGTTGACATTCCTAATCAACTCGCTCGCTAAACCCTGCTCCTGTTCTCGCATCGCTCTCAAAGCATCTTCCAACCAACCACGCTCATTGTCTTGTATCCCATCGAGAATCTCGCTGTCAACAGGTGTATGTACAGCATCAATCAAATCTTGTTCGAGGGAAAAACTCATATGGGTATTTTGGAATTGCGGATGCGCTAACGCTTGCCAAGTCGCCTCACACAAGCGTTTGCCGCGTTCTGTTTTGTGAGACTGCCCCTTCAAAAAATAAGGCGTGTAATCTGGCTCGCCGTTTTCATCGCGGGGAAGATACACAAAAACTCGTCCACTCTCGTACTCGAAACGCGCACAGCGTCCCGCTCTTTGAAAAATAGAAGAGGCAGGTGCTAACTCAGTATGCAAAACATCACAGGTCGCATTGACACCAACTTCGACTACCTGAGTGGCAATCAGAATCAGCGGTGGACCGTCATACGTGTTCTGTGGTACGCCAAACTGGTCTCGAATCCACCTTTCCTTTTCATCGCGGTCATCTTTGTAGAAACGACTATGAATCAAACGAACTTGGGTCTTGCTGTCCCCTTTCGCTTTCAACTCTTCTTTCACGTCTTGGAATAGCCTTTGAGCACGCTCAACGGTGTTGCAAATGCAAATCATACGTCGTCCGCGTTTTTCTGGATTCAATATTTCTGGGGCTGATAACGGAGTGTCGCATCTTTGGAAAATTCGTTGTTTGCCAATTTGTGTCCCAACGTCTTGCATTCCTTCGCGCGCCGGGTTATTTTCAGGAACAACGACGGCACCCAACGCATCCGCTAAACGTTTGAGCATGTTGCTTGAGAAAGTAGCGGTCATCACTATGAATGGTGTTGTATCGCGCAACCAACGCAACATTCCCAAAACGCTTGGCAACATGACATCGGGATCGTACAAATGCAACTCATCGAAGACAAGGTAACTCGATAGAATCGCACCAGCATTTACGTTTGCAGAACCCCTGCCGAGTGCGTATGGAATGTTGAGAAAATTACTTAACGTTTGATCAACCGTCGCAAAAACTAAATTGCTTTCCAATTTAGTATCATCGGGGTGATCTCCAGTCTGAATACTGATTGCCATTGTTCGTTGAAATATCTTTTCATATGAGCCAGCGAGACCGTCGTATTCCTCTTTGAACTGATTCGCCAATATTCTCATTGGCACCGAATAGATACACTTTCGCGGAAATGTTTCTGGCGGTCGGTCGAAGAACGATTCGATAAACGGCGAAAGCGCGGCGCGCGTTTTACCTGCGCCCGTCGGCGCTTGCAAGATCACCGATTTGCCGCTTTGAATTAATTCCTTTACGCGTGTTTGATATGGATACAGTCCCATCGTTCAACGACCCCCGAAGAAATCATTCAATGTTGACGATTTTCCACTCGGTTGCGATGATACAAACCACCCATACTTTTCCGCCATCGCCTTTGCTTCACCCATCAATGTTTCGCGCAATTCCTTCGGCTCCAACGTCTCACAATCTGCGCCCCATTGCCTTACCCAGGGAACAATCTCTTGCACCTCGTCAATCTCTGCGCGCCAAATCAGATCGCCGGTCTGCGCGTCCTCTTCCACTCGTTCTGATGGATGCCATTTGCTCTCGCGCACACGCCGCGCGACGTTCCGATTGAAACGCAAAACGACTGGCGTTGGCTCATCTTCTTCGTCAAACCAAATTCCCCACGCGCCTGCGAGTAATTTGGTCGGATCAAAATCCGACGGAATCTCGAATGTCTCGCTGGTCAAAGAAACACTTTCGATGCGCTCTACCTTGCGCGTACGAATCTTGCCCAACGGCTCTGCCAAGCCAATCGCATAAGTGCCATATCCAATCCCCGATGGCTCTAGAAAATAGGGCGCAAAGACATGCTCGAACGGACGCTTGGAGTGAAGCGAGCGGTAAACCAGGCGTACTTTGTAATTCATCGACCACGCTTTCGTTAGTGTCTCCACAGTCTTGAGATAACTTCGTTGCGTTACCGCTAGCCGCTCACGCAAATACTCTGAGGTACGCGTGATGTGTTTGCCAATCTGTGGCGCGATCCCCTGTTCGAGCGCAAGCCCCAGTTTCAACAGCCCCTCGACCGCATGTGGATTGGGTTTATCGCTGTAACGCGCAAGCAATCGTGCGGCGAGGAACATCGCCATGCTTTCGTCCAAGGTCAATCGAATGTTTGTGAGGTAGGCATCACGGTTGATTGCTATGCCTCCCTTGTCATCTTGGTAAATCGGGACGCCCATTTCCTGCAAGTCTGCAAGCATCCGATTTATGGTAGAACGATTAACGTGGCATTCACGAGCAACCACCGCCTGGGGAATTGGTTCGTGTTGAGTAAGCAAGAAACGTTCCACTTGCAACATCCGCGCTGACTTGCCTTGTGTCCGTTTCATCTGTTGCCTCCTAGCGCAACCAGCATAGCATAACCCGTTTCCAAAAATGGCAACACGCTTAATGTTATCCAAACAGCCGTCGGAACAGCGAAACCCGACCACGCGGATCCTCTGCCAGCAATACTCCGTGCGTCTCAAGCGCAACCAAATCACGGTGCACAGTTGAACGCCGTACATGTAACTGCTTGGCAATCTCGCTCTGCGTCATTCCTGCGGGACGATTTTCCAACATATCCACCATTTTTTCCAAGCGTTGCTTCTTGTCCTTTTTTGATCCGAACATCGTGCGCCTCCTCGACTGTTTCTGACAACAGTCTAAGGGGCGCATGTTGCAAGTAACGCAACGGTCTACCAATTTGGAGCAAAAACAATCTCTGGCAAGGAGTATCTGCCTGGAAACAAAAACAACAATCGCCGCACGCACACGCGTAAACGTGTACGGCGGCGATCCAACTGCTCCGTCAGCGAAATCCGATTCAGTTGCCAGGGTCAATCGAACATATGATAGAGCCAGGTGAGTGGCTTGCATCCGCGCCAAGAGATCTCTTTTGTTATTATACGCGCACGCCAGTTTTAATGCAAAAACTCCGTCATCATTACGGATAGCGAGCTAGTTGAATCCCGATTTTGGAGACGTTTTTGTCATTTTGCGTCCTGGGTTTTTGTCATTTTGTGTCCCCCCTTTTTATCATTTTGCGTCCGCCCAAAGTCGTCCGCATCTCAAAAATCAATCGGTAAAATGACACTTGCCGAAAAAAACTGCGGCGACTACCTTATATATTCCTATCTACTTTTACGCGACATGATTGCATGCTATTCGTGTACACATCTGCACATTGCCTTATTCCAAATTCATTCCAAATCTATTGACCTGTCCTGGTTTCATGCGGTATAATATGCTCACTCTTTAACTTACATGGTCTCATTCGTCGCCTCGGACGATTGCGGTTGGGTTTGCTTTCACTCAACCTGGGTTCCGTTGCAGGTGTCTTGGGTCTCTCTTCGGAACTGAATGATGTATCCTTCGATGCATCAGAGTTTCTACTCGCCAAAGCGAACAATTCCATAGAAATTTTCCTCCACGAAGATCACTCTCCGTGCGATTTGTCACACCCAGAAAAGCCAGCATGTCGGAACGTTTCGGCAACCTGGCTTTTCGTGTTTCTTACCTCTGAAATTTCGGAACGTCCGTCCGAAACGAAACTCTGCATCGTCTCGTGTCACCGATCAACCCTGCCTTCAAGATCTATTGCAGTGATGCAATTAACCAGAAGGCGCGCGGTTAAAAATTTCTGATGCCGCGTATGTCGTGCGCAATGTTGTGCCACGACATTAGGGAATCGAATCGTTCCTACTTGATCAATCATCAAGCTCTTGCCTTGCTCTGCGCCTTTTGGGTGCGTGGCTGGGACAAGGGCTTGTTGTATTTCTCGTCAGTGAGGACAAGCACGGGTGCAAGGCCGTGCAAAGAAGGAGGCGTTTATGGAACGCCAAATATCTGGTGCGTCGTCTGTCGTCTGTTCGTCGTGCGGGGCAGTCTTGTCGTCAGAGCATCTCTACTGCGATCAGTGTGGCAAGCGGGTAGAAGGTGCCGTCGAGTGTCCGGCTTGCCAGTCGGCGATTCCGCGCGACTCGCAATTCTGCGATCAGTGCGGCGTCGCGTTGACCTAGATGGCAGTGCGAGCAAGGCGCATGTCCCAACTGACAATTGGGACATGCGCCTTGCGCTTTAGTTCCACAGGGTGCTCAACACGCACAATTTATTCACGAAGGGAGGTGAAACACAATGAAACAAGCTCTCGCTCTCATCGGCGCTGTGCTCGTGCTTGCGTACTTGATCATCCAAGCATTGCTCGCGTTGCTCCAACCATTGTTCTTGGCGCTCGCCGGTAAGTTGCACTAAAGCATCGACCGAACAGCAAGAAAATCCAAATCTCAACCAGGAGGTGCAGTTGGAGAAAGAAGACAAATGCATCCTGGGTTTCGTTCTCATCGCGCTCGGCTATTTTGCCGCGCACGTTATGTGGGCATTGATGAAACCCTGGATCGTTATCGCGGCTAACGCGATGAGGTAACCAACAAATTCAAACGAGGAGAATTTGCAATGAAGCACACGCACAAACCAGGGTGCCGCTGCGCACTCTGTCTCAGTGAGTACGAACGAAGGGAAAGCGCGGCCCAGCAGTTGTATGGACTCTTGCAGATGAGCTGGGTTGGTATGCGGGCTGCCACCGCCTACGCTGAATTCGCGCGCGAAGGTATCGAGGAAGCGTTTTCGAATCGGGCGCGCTCCAACCTGGGACGCCTGCGCGAACACAACACTGAATTGCTCGACAGTTTGCTCAGGGACATTCTCGATTGAGGAGAAGCACGACACGATGATGAGATCGCACAAGATTCGGCTCAATCCTACGCCAGATCAGGAAGCCTATTTCCGAAGAGCGGTAGGCACAGCCAGGTTTGTATACAACTGGGGTTTAGCCGCTTGGAAACAGTGCAAGGCAGAACATCCTGGCGAACCACACGGCGTAATGACATTGAAAAAGGATTTCAATGCAATCAAGGCATCCCAGTTTCCGTGGGTTTACGATGTGGCAAAAGACGTGGCAGAAGGTGCGTTTGCCAATCTGGGATCGGCGTTAGCGAACTACTACAACAGCAAGAATGGTCACGGGAGGAAAAAGATAGGATTTCCCAAGTTCAAATCGAAAAAACACATGCGCCAAACATTTCGGCTCAACAATGACAGGATTGCTACCCGGGGAAACTGGCTTCCTGTGCCAAGACTGGGATGGGTCAATATGGCTGAGCCATTGCGCCTGGATGGTAAGATCATGAATGCAGTTGTAATGCAAGAAGGAGGAAAATGGTACGTTTCTATCACCGTTGAGATGACGCCGCCACCACCGAAAACATTCGACAAGCCTATCGTCGGAGTTGATCTTGGCATCAAGATACTGGCGGTGTTGAGCGATGGTACTCAATACGCGAACCCAACGTTGTTGCGATCAGAACTCGGGCACTTGATGCGATTGAGTCGCCGATTGTCTCGTCGAAAAAAAGCAAGTCAAAGGTGGAAAAAGGCAATGCAACAATTGCGGAAATTCCATCAACGAATTGCTTGGCGCAGACGAGACTATCTCCACAAAATGACAACTCGAATCGCGCAGACCTACGCCGTGATCGGACTCGAAGATCTTCACGTCGCAGGCTTGCTCAAGAACCGGCGATTAGCGATGTCATTGGCGGATGCAGCATTCGGCAAAATTCGCATTCAGTTGGAGTACAAGAGTGCTTGGTTCGGTGGACGTGTGATTGTCGTCAACCGATACTTTCCTTCCTCACAACTCTGTTCCCATTGTGGCGAAAAACATGCCAGCCTGAAATTGTCAGAACGGGAATGGACGTGTGGAAATTGTGACGCCGTAAACGAACGTGACCCGAATGCAGCGCGCAACATCGAGGCAGAAGCACTCCGACAATTGAATCAATCCCCGGTAGTGGCACCGTCGGGGACAAGGCTCGTGGACGGAACGTAAGACCGCATCTTGCGGCAATCCCGGATGAAACGAGAATTTCGAGTGTGTGCACTTTTGCACACAAGAAAGGTAGCAGGAAACCATGGAAAGCACTACGATGCAAGACCTGGCTTTGGCAACAATGCCCATGCAAGTCTTGGTTACAGAATCGACCGAGGAAAATGCGGCGCAAAAAGAAAACGCCCAAGAGTTAGCGGCTCTTGAGGCGTCATTAATGGCTTGCGCCACCGTTCAATCCACAACTGAATATATCACGGATGCAGTTCCGTGTCAAATCGCAACTGCACCCATTCTGGATGACCAGGGAAAAGAAAAAGCCGCAACCAATCTTGCGGCTCACTCTGACGACCCAGAATATAGCACGGAAGCCGATCTGTGTCAAATCGTCGTCATCCCGACCTTGGAAGAAATTACAACTGCCATCGCCGATGCCGCCCGGAAACGCATCGAGTCTGCTCACTGCGAAATGGACGAGACGCGCGCACGTATCGAACGCGAATGTGCAGCACGCGAAATTACGCTACAAGCCATGCAGGAACGAGTGCGCAACATTCAAGCATCACTCGACAGACTCGTCGGCGAACGCGCCGAGTTGGAGAAACGCGCGCGCACATTCTTGAGTGGCGGCCAGCTCAACGCCATGCTGGGACAAATGCACCTGGCGTTCAACGCGCGCCAACTGGAATTGGAAGATGCTCTTGCAACTGCCAAGACGGATGAAGCCGAAGAGCAGGAGGAAATTCAGACGGCGAGTGTGACGGATGCGCTCGAACTGCAACTGGCTCAACAAGAGTTGGAAAAACTCGAATCGTCCGCACCTGAAGTTGCGCAGGCGATCAAGCTCGCCGAATCCGCTGGGCAAATCATCGCCGCCGCGCGTCAAGCGGTGAGCGATGGAATGTTGCATGACGCGGCAGCCCTGCTCCATCAAGCGAGAGCGGCGAATGCCGATCCGATTGTGGTCGCCGACATCGAACAGCAACTTGCCTCGGCAAAACAAGATGAGGTCGTCAGAGACCTGGTCGCGCGGATCAACGCAAACACCGATCAACCGGGTGCGCTCAAACGCATTCGGGAGATGATACAGGAAGCCGAAACCGCCGGTATCGCGGACAAGGTCACACCGTACGCGGAACATGCAATGCAGATCGCTCGTAATGCCGCCAATGCGCGGTTCGCTCAGGCACGTCCGATTGCCAATCATCTGGTCAAGGAAGGGTTTATTCCCGTTATCGGCGACGGTCGAATCGAAGCTTGGACCAAGTTATCGCGCAATGGCGACTCGAATGCCGAACATCAATCGACGTGGGTCTTGGATCACATCCTGTCGCTGCGCGGAAATGGAGAATGGCGAACCGAAAAGCCGCGTGTGCCCGTCACACGAAAAACGCTCTCGCCGCGCGTGATGCGGTCACGATGGTATCACGAGTGGGTCGCGCAACAAGCAAGCAGCCCATCGGATTCTGAATTCACGGATCAGCGCGTCTGATGACGGACGTATGGTTAGCCGCCTACCGGGTTGTGCGCGCTGCAACCCGGTAGGCGGCAGCAACACAGGCAGATGTTACGCGCGTACGAAAAGCAGCCAATATCTCGGTTAGAGATGCAAATCGTTGCTAACTTTTCGTACGCGCGTACAAAGGTTCAGTGATCTATTGCTCGAACTCGAATCATTGAATGACAAACAGAGGGAGGCAGTCGAGCGGATCGATGGTCCGCTCTTGGTCCTTGCCGGCGCAGGCAGTGGCAAGACACGGACGCTCACATACCGCATCGCGAACATCCTGGAGCAAGGACGTGTCTCGCCACATGGCGTGCTGGCGATCACGTTCACGCGCAAGGCGGCATGGGAGATGCGTCGACGTTTGGGAGAACTTGTCGGCAAACAAGCCGAGGACATCACCGCGACAACGTTCCACAGTCTCGGTTTCAAGTTGCTTTCCGCCGAAGCGGGTGCGCTCGGATACAAACCCGACAAACTCGTGGTCTATGATGCGGTCGAAGCGCAGCGGCTGCTCTTTCGCGCAATGCAAGAAATGAATGTCAACGGCACGCGCTGGGCACTGGAAACCGTCGCGCCGATCACCAAGGTGACCTCGGTCATCGAACGCGCGAAGGACAATCTGTACTCGCCTGAAGATTTCGTGCGCGTCAAGGGCGATTTCTTCGAGGAATCGATTGCCAAGGTCTATCGGCGGTATCAGCAGCTCTTGATGGAAAACAACGCCGTCGATTATGGTGATTTGATTCGACTTGCCGTGCAACTCTTGCGACAGAACCCAAGCACACTTGAGTTTTACCAAAACTTGTTTCGCTACGTCTCGGTCGATGAATTTCAAGACACGAGCTTTGCCCAGTATCAACTCGTGCGCCATCTCGTGTGGCGCAATCGAAATCTGTGTTGCGTCGGTTCGCCCGTGCAGGCGATCTATTCGTGGCGCGGCGCGGACATCCACAACATCCTTGATCGATTTCGCGAAGATTTCAACGATGCGCCGATGGTCGTGCTCTCGCACAACTATCGTTCCACATCGACGATCCTCGACGCCGCGCAAGCCGTCGTGAGCGATCTACCGTATCATGACGCGGAGCGTTTGCAAAGCGATAACGGTGAGGGAGCAGCCGTCGTCATCGTGCCCCTCAACACCGATTACGACGAGGCGAACTTTATTGCCAGCGAAATCAAGCGGTTCGACGACGAACGGTTCTGCGGTCCAGAGGATTGCGCGGTGTTATTTCGCACGCGAACGCAGGGACGGCTCCTGGAGCAGGTGTTCATGCACCTGGGTCTGTCCTATACGCTCGTCGGCGATTTCAAATTCTTCGAGCGCCGTGAGGTCAAGGATATTCTCGCGTACTTACGACTCGTTCACGACATGCTCGACGCCGGCGCATTGCAACGAATCATCAACCGACCGCCGCGCGGACTCGGGACGGCGGCGATTCAGAAACTGCAACGCGGCGAACCGGAACTGAACTTTGATTCGATCTCTGGATTGCATCGACGCGACGATTTGCCGCCCAAGGTCAAAGAAGCAGCTATGGCATTCGCCGATCTGTTGTTTGATGATTTGGCAATGGCAGTGAAAGAGAAACCGCTGCCCGAATTCGTGGATTACGTCCTTGAGCAAACGGGCTATCGCGCCTGGGTGCAGAAAGACCCAGACGCGAAGCGGCGACTCGCGAACCTGCGTCTCCTGCGTGCAATGACGACGCGCTACGAAAACACGGTGACGGCGACGAACGCGAATCTTGGCGACGCGCGTGAAGAGGCATTGGGAACTTTCCTTACGGATATTGCAACCATGAGTGTCGTCGAAGGCGGCGATCCCGATGTGGGTCTACCGACGGAAGCGAAAGGCGTCACGATGGCGACGATTCATGCCGTCAAAGGACTCGAATTCCCAGTTGTGTTCCTGGCTGGGTTGGAGGAAGGAATTTTCCCGCACGCCAAAGCGATGAAGACCGCCGAAGGCATGGAAGAGGAAACGCGGCTTGCGTACGTCGCCATGACGCGGGCGATGTCACTGCTCTACCTCACGTATGCGCGTTCGAGGGTCGTCGGCGATGAAGTGAAGGAACATGCGCCCAGCCGGTTTCTAGCCGCGATTCCCAAACATTTGATCGAACGACGAACGGCAACACGCGAGTCGGTTCTACCGATGGTGGTGGAAGAGACACCGCTCGCGATTCCAATTGATGAGGTCCAACATGCAGAAAGTGGATGAGAGATTACACGCCCAACCCGTCCAAACAATACCCAGTGCACGATCCGCACCCGCGGTGAAACGAGGGTTGCAGAGAACGCGCGACGAAATCGAGACGGTTCGCGCGAACAATCCTATCGAGCAAGTGATCGGACGATACGTCGAGCTTCGACCCAGCGGGCGACGGTTAGTTGGGCGCTGTCCATTCCACGAAGATCGCGCGCCGAGTCTGGTCGTGTATCCAAACAATCAGTCATGGTTTTGCTTCGCGTGTGATGTGGGCGGTGATGTCTTTACCTTCGTCAAACGGATCGAGAATGTCTCATTTGGCGAGGCATTGAGGAGACTGGGATCGGATACATTCGACACGCGGTGTACTGCTCGTACGCCGGCACCGGCGTCAACGCGGCCAGTTCCACAAGTCTTTCTCGAACAGGACAAACCCTTTGAACTATCCGAGGAACATTTCACCCTGCTGACCGCGGCAACCGAAGTGTATCATGCGGCGATCTTCACTCAATCCTGGGTTCTCGAATATCTCGCCAAGCGCAAGATTGACCTCGATATGATTCGCCGTCATCGCATCGGGTATGCGACCGGCGACAACCTCGCCAAGTATTTTCGCTTTCGTGGATGGGATCCCGAAATCGCCAATGACCTCGGACTCATCGGACCGCGCGGTGAGTACTTTCGCCAACGAATCGTCATCCCAGAATTTCGTGCCGGGAAAGCCATCTACCTGGTCGGACGCGCGACGCAAAAATATCAGAAAGCGAAATATCTGGGACTGCCCGGCGCACCCAAACCGCTCTACGGCGCCGAATTGATCCGCGGCGCAACGGATGTGTTTCTGGTCGAAGGTGCCATCGACTGGCTGACCTTGGTCGAATGGGGTTATCCGACCGTTGCATTACTCGGTTCGCATCTCAAACACGAACAGATCAGCGAGATCGCCGATGCTGAACGCATTTTCATTACGACCGATTCGGACGAACCAGGACGCAAGTCCGCACGGCAACTCGCCGAACTCTTGGGCAAACGCGCGCGGATCGTGCCGCCGTTGCCCAACGCCAAAGATGTCAACGAACTCGCCATGCGTCCCCGCGCCAGCGAAATCTTTGCCGATCTGGTTCGCCAAGTCCAAACGATAGCAAAATAAACCAATCGGCATCTCGCTCGATCCGATTCAACAGCGGCGTCAGGACAACCTTCATCGGGAGGATCCGCCTTGAATAAATTAACACTTGCTTTTGACAGTGTTTTATGCTACACTCGGATTATGGACACACTGCCATCCGAGCTCCTACCCCTCTCTCAGGCGTGCGAGTTGCTCCGTCGCGCTCGTCGACCCCGCGACGTTCAATCGCTGCGGGACCGCATTCGGCGCGGCACATTGCGAGGTGTTCGCCTGGGACACTATTGGTACGTTTTCCGAGGCGATATTGAACGTCTTGCCCGTCAGACCTACCACTCCAAAGGCGGGCGTCCTCATTCCGTTACGGATTCCTCGACGCAATATGCTGAAGGACGCCTCGCGGTCGATATCAACGAGGTACTGCGGATGGGCACGTTACCGATAGAAACCCGCTTTTCCTCGATGCTGGGAGCTCAAGCGTTTATGTTCGGCATCAAACGAGGTCAACTGGAAAAGCAGTACCCGAAACTCTCACAACGTGACTTGGTCTTGAAAATGTTTGAGGTTTTGAGCAATGGCTAGCATTACGCCTAACCTCACGTTTTACGCCGAAGTCGTTCGCGCGCTGGATGAGATCAAAGCACCGTACATGATCGTGGGCGGCTTTGCGGCCACAGCGTATGGGAGTACACGCGTCACTATGGATGTGGATATGATCGTCGATCTGCGTCCCGCCCACATCCTTGCCTTGGCTCAACGATTTCCACTTCCGCGTTATTATGCCGACCCGCACCAAATGCGCAATGCCATTGCCCAAGGCACGATGTTCAATCTCATCGACACCGAGCGTGGGCAGAAAGTTGATCTCGTTCCACTTTCACTGGATCCTGCTTACCGTGAAGCTTTCGCGCGCCGCGTTCGGTTCAATTTCAAAGATTTGAGTGGCGAGCTTGTGCCGGCGTATTTCGCGCGCCCCCAAGATGTGATGATCGGCAAGTTGCGTGCCTGGGATGAAGGGCGCTCACGCCGGCATGAGATGGACATCGAAGCGATGCTCATCTTTTTGTATGCCCATGCCGATCCTCAGGTGAATCGTTGGTATGATGAATCCCAGGTAGATCGCCAAGCACGAACGATCAGCCCCGATGCTTGGCAACTGTGGCAAAGTCTCAAAAAGGCGGCTCGCCAAACGAAAAGAGGCTAGAGTTGGCTCCGGATTGAACCTGCCAATCCATAAGGCATAGTTTCCTTCAATCCATCGTTGTAAATATGACAGCGACCAGACGTTTTTTGTCTGGTCGTTTTGTATTTGTGTTCTGACAGAAAAGGGAGCAGCTCCATGCCAAAGATGTCAACGAACTGGCGATGAGGCAGAATGGGCAAGCGGTGTTTGCCCGTTTGGTCGAACAGTCGAGATCAGTGGCACGCTGACTGACGATTGCCCGCCCAGCGCCGATCATCCTGAAACGTACTCAGGTGATCATGTGTCACCCATTCAAAACCAGAAACGTCCAAAAGTAGAAACGTCGTGAGGAATCGGAACCCTCACGGCGTTTGTGTTTGATCGGCGCGTGAACCACGCGCCCGCGCGATCAACCCAAGAAAAGGAGATTTCAAAATGACACTCGCTCTCAAACCATTCAACGCTTTGCTGGCGCTCGTATTTCTTGCACTCGCGACCTTCTTGCTCTTGCCGCGCACCTTCGCGCCGGCGCAAACGCGCCCGGTGGCCGCGGTCATGCACATGGACGAAACCCAAGCAATCGAAATTCATTTTGCCGACTACCCCGACGAATGGCACGAAAACGATTGCGGACTATCCGTCTATTTGCGAATCGTAAAATTCTTGCCCAACGACAAGATCGACCCTTGCACGATCATCGCCATCTCTTGGCAAGAACTGTATGCGCGCGCTGTCGCTCGGCTCCAAAAACAAGGCATCCGCATCGACTTGCCGAATGGATTGAGCAAAGACGTCCTGTATGCTTTGGGACAGAACAAGCAATTCGTCGCCGCGGTCGAGCAAGTGCTAAATGAAATCGCTAGGTCACAAGGACTTGGTGACAACCTTCCCAAATATCTAACTGAATTCCCGTTCGACGCGTTCACTCACTAGGATTGTTCTCGTCGCGATATTCTTGCATCATTTCGGCACGGAGGCGCACTTGTCGCAACCACGCGGCAAGTGCGTCTCTTTGGTAGAGAAAAAAGTCACGTGCCCAGGGGATTGACGCGCCAGGTGATTTCACTAAGACGTGGGCGCGGTAGGTTCCGATCTCCGTCCACAGCGGTCTAAACTTGACTTCCACTTTCAATCGAGCCAGCAGGACCAATTCTTCAAACAAGTCCGGGCTGGGCAGACAAGGTGTTTTCGATTCCCACGGCGGAATCTTCCTAGGGTCTATGACTTCCATGCGCTTGTCCTTTCACGAAAACGATCATAGCACAAAGTTTCTAAAAGAGCAACGCGCAGAATTGTCTGAATTAGCCGTCATATGCCTTCTGCAAGTCGGCGACGATGATCTTTCACATCTTGGGCACGGCATTTGTCACTCGTTTGGATTTTTCAGGATCAGGGTCAGCCATCAACTCACCCAACGAACGAGTTCAGCCGCGCCCGCAGGCTGCGAAGCGGGCGGTGGGCGTCGGCTGCAACGACTTGTTATACGCCAGTGAACGGATGGTTGCCAACCCGAGTCTCGCTTGCTACCTGTCATGTCCAATGACATCGTACTCAATTTTTTGATTTCGTTAACTTCGCGGAGTCCAGAGACATCGTACACACTTTGCGGCGTCGATGCGAGCGACGAAACTCAGAACGTAACGGGCGAACCGGCTCTGCGATTTC
>JACRMI010000118.1 GCA_016215025.1 Chloroflexota bacterium | reverse complement strand
ACGAAATCGCAGAGCCGGTTCGCCCGTTACGTTCTGAGTTTCGTCGCTCGCATCGACGCCGCAAAGTGTGTACGATGTCTCTGGACTCCGCGAAGTTAACGAAATCAAAAAATTGAGTACGATGTCATTGGACATGACAAATATGGACTGTACAATTCTCTAGGGGCGCAAAAACAATCGGGAGCGTATTCAAAACAACTACGTTACATTCTGAATTTCTCAGACGGCAGCCACGATCTCGTAGATATAGCGAACATGTTGGAACAACCCCTCTGGGAATGTGAGACCGCCGTGAACGATTTAGTCCATGCAGGTTTGCTGCGACCGCTTGGGTAGGCAAAGGCATCTTTTAGGATAAGGCAGATGTGTGGCATTGCAGGATATAGCGGCACAATTGTAATTCCATCGGAGCGGATTGAGCGATGTTTGCAACTGATGCATCATCGCGGACCCGATAATTCTGCGTATCGACATTGGAAGAACACTGCGGGGCGTGAAACGTACTTGCTCTTTACACGCTTGAGCATCATCGATCTTGATTCACGCGCGAATCAGCCGATTCAAGTCGACGCCAAGTGGATGGTCTTCAACGGCGAATTGTATAATTATCTCGAAATCCAGCGCGAGCAAAAGGCAAAAGGTCACACGTTCCGAACGACCTCCGACAGCGAAGTATTGTTGACTGCCATCGCTGACTCAGGATGGCAAGTCCTCGACAAATGCGAAGGGATGTGGGCGTTCGCCGTGTACGACGAGACAGATGGAACGCTGATGCTGGCGCGGGATCGGTTTGGCGAAAAACCGCTTTACCTTTATCGCGACGCGAATGGCTTGTACTTTGGATCGGAAGTTAAGTTCATTCAAGCATTGTTGAGCAAGCGGCTGGATGTAAACATCGATCAAGTCTACCGTTACATGATCAACGGCTACAAGACGCTTTACAAGAGCAAGCAGACCTTCTTCAAAGGGCTAATTGAATTGCCGGCGGGTTCAGTGTTGAAAATCAATGCCGATGGATGGGAGGCAAGTCAGAAATTTTGGACACCGCGTATCGAGACCGATGCGACCATGTCGTATGAGCAAGCGGTCGCGGGTGCGCGCGAGCGATTGATTCGCAGCGTCGAGTTACGCTTGCGCGCGGATGTACCGCTGGCGTTTTGCATGAGCGGCGGCGTCGACTCGAACGTTCTGATTAGTATTGCCAAGCGGGTGTTCAATTACGACGTGCATGGCTTTACTATCGTGAACACCGATGCGCGCTATGAAGAACAGGACATGGTCGATTGTGCCGTCAAGGAACTCGGCATCCGCCACACAGCAATTCCGGTGAACAAGCACGAATTCCTGTCTCGTCTGCGCGCGCTCGTGCGTCAGCATGATGCTCCAGTCTACACAATTTCGTACTACGCGCACTGGCTGCTCATGCAAAGCATTGCCGCGCACGGTTATCGGGTTTCCGTTAGCGGGACCGCCGCCGATGAATTGTTTACCGGCTATTACGATCATCATCTGATGTATCTGGCTCACGTCTCGAACGATTCTGCTTTGCATTCCTCCAGCTTGGAGGCGTGGAACCAACACATGCGTCCGCTCGTTCGCAATCCGTATTTGAGCAATCCAAATCTATTCATCGAAAACCCCTCGTTCCGCGATCATATTTTTCTCGATGCGGATGCGTTTGCGCGTTACCTCAAGCAAGCGTGGAACGAGCCATTCGTCGAAACCAGATATGTCGATGAGCTGTTACGCAATCGAATGTTGAACGAACTTTTCCACGAGTCCGTTCCAGTCATTTTGCACGAAGATGATTTGAACGCCATGTCTTTTTCGATTGAGAATCGCTCGCCTTTTCTCGAACGTGCGCTATTCGAATTTTGCTACAGCATCCCAACTCGGCACTTGATTCGCGATGGGTACGCCAAAGCCATTTTGCGCGATGCCGCGCGCGGGATTGCGCCAGATCGCATCATCGATAATCACCGTAAAGTGGGTTTCAACGCGCCGATTTTTTCTTTCCTCGATGTTCACGATGAAAACGTCAAACGCGATCTGCTTGGCGACAGTCCGATCTTTGAACATATGCGCCGCGACAAGATCGAAGATTTGATTGGCAAGCCGACGATTTCGGAAAGTCAAAGCAAATTCCTATTCTACTTTTTAAACAGCAAAATGTTCTTGGAAGAATTCGCCGCATGAAATACTGTCGAAAATGCGTCTTGCCGGACACACGCCCCGGTCTCGTGTTCAATGCCGATGGAGTCTGCTCCGCTTGCGCCGGACAGCTCGAAAAAAAATATTCGATTGATTGGGAAAAACGGCAACGCGATTTCGAGAGCATTGTCGCCGAAACGCAACAGCGCCAACGCGGTTACGATTGTATTGTGCCGGTGAGCGGCGGCAAAGACAGCACCTGGCAAGTCGTCAAGTGCTTAGAGTACGGCTTACGAATCCTCGCCGTCACCTGGAAGACGCCCGGACGGACTGGGCTAGGGCAGCAAAACTTGGACAACCTTGTTCGCCTCGGCGTCGACCATATCGATTACACGATCAATCCCGTGGTCGAGCGGCGATTCATGTACAAAACGCTCGCCCGCGTCGGCGACACGGCGCTGCCGATGCACATGGCACTTTACGCGATTCCGTTACGCATCGCCGTCTCGTTCAACATCCCGCTCGTCGTGTGGGGCGAAAGTCCCCACATGGAATATGGCGGCGCAGAGGATGAACGCAAAATCAATTCCTTGGACCGCGAATGGTTCAAGCGGCACAATATTCTGCAAGGAACATCCGCCGAAGATTGGATCGGCGACGACTTATCTGCGAAAGACCTCGAAGCATATTTTTTGCCTAGCGATGAAGCATTTCGCAGCGCGCGTATTCGCTCGATCTTTCTCGGTTACTATTTCCCTTGGGACCCTGAGACCAGCTTGCGAATTGCGCTGGCGAACGGATTTCAAGTTCGCGCTGAAGGTCCTAAGGTGGGCTATTACAATTACGCCGACATCGACTGCGATTTTATTTCGATCCACCATTACTTCAAGTGGTTGAAATTCGGCTTTACGCGCTTGTTCGATAACCTATCGGTCGAGATTCGCAATGAGCGATTGACGCGCGACCAAGCGATAGAAATCTTTGCTAGGATGGGCGACCAAACTCCGCACGACGATATTCGCAAACTCTGCGAGTTCCTACAAATTACGCAGGAACACTTTTGGGCGATTGCTGAACGATTTAGAAATCCCAAAGTGTGGTTACGCCGAAATGGTAAATGGGTCATTGAAGATTTTATCATCCCTAATTGGCAGTGGTGAAGGTTGATCGAACTGATTCTTGGCGCGTTGATATTATTTCTGTTGCTGGCAGACCAAATCTGGACTTGGCGCAAGCCGATTTCGCCGCGTCTGTATCTTCCCAGCACGCGTTTAGGTTGGACTCTTACGCCAAGAATCGAAAAACAGGTTGAGCTGCGGCACAAGGGCGCGCTTGTTTATCAGAATACAATTCGCATCAATTCGCACGGATTCAATGAGCGGGAATGGGGAGAAAAGCAACCGGGTCGCAATCGTGTCCTAGTCATGGGCGATTCGATCATCGAATCTCGTCAGGTACCCGTTAAGCAAAACTTTGTCGCGCGTGCGGAGCAATTGCTCAACACTGACCATGCGCCGCAATACGAATTGTTCAACATCGGAGTGGCGGGCTGGAGCGTCGATTCGGTTCTGAATTACTTGCAACATTTTGGTCGTCGCCTTGAACCTGATTTGGTTGTTCTAGGATTGTTCACGGGGAACGACTTGGTCGAAGGCGACTATCAAACTTTTCGTTATCTCTTTGCCTATGCGTGGGACTGTCGGCGTTACGATAAACCTGCGTTTAGCTTGAAGGATGGCAAACTATCACGGTCGAATTATCCCGCTTGGAGAAATGTCATCGGGCGATTCCTATCCGTGGATCTGTACACTCACAGTCGCACATTTCGATTTGGCTATCAAAGATTCAATCGTGTGATGGCACAACGCTATAATGGCAGCAACCTTTTGCGCGCGGCGGGTATTTCCTACAACATGCACATGGAACAGACAAAAGGCAACGAATTCTTTTACACACAGTCCGAAGCGCAAGTTGACGCACTCGCCGCAGAATGTCGAACGCTCGGAGCTAAATTCGGCATCCTGCTCGAACCGAATTTTCCACTCTTCTACCCGTTGACCGAGACCGATCCAACTTCGCGCGCATATCGCGAATATCAATGCGATTTGAAACATTACCGCGAGATGCAGCAACGTCTGTCGAAGAAATATCCTTTATTGAGTCTCATCGAGCCACTGCACAGCGCAGGACAGACGATCACTTTCAAACCAGGCGATCCGCATTTCAATTTGGCGGGGCATGAACTTGTCGCTGGGCAATTAGCTGACTTGATTCGCAGAGTGTAGAATGGGCTTTGAGCATGTCGTTTGCAATTTCTGCAAGTCGAATGACCAGTGGGTCTTGTTTAATATTCACGAATCGCCGGATGAACGCCAACCACCGGCCTGGCGCGGCTCCGCATCCATCCCGGTCGTGCGCTGCAAACAATGTGGGCTGGTATTCCTGAACCCGCGCTATGATGACGCTCGCCTGACAGCCCTTTATCAAGACCCGCAAATGTTCATCGGCACGATTGATCCGGAAGGGCGCAGTCGCAGCATCGCGGCGGAACGACCACAGCGCGTAGCGCGTTTCAAAGGCGACGTCGATTCATTGCGCCGAATGCGTTCGAGCGGACGACTGTTGGACATTGGCTGTGGACTAGGATTTTTTCTGCAAGCACTCGGCAATGATTATGATGCTATCGGATTGGAATGGTCGCATCCGGTGGTGGAAATGATGCGCGATTTACCGCTGCGTGTGGTTGAAGAACGATTTCCGCATCATCCGTTCAAAGCGGGTGAGTTTGACATCGTGACGATGCACAATATTCTCGATCATTTACCCAACCCGCTGAGCGCGCTCCATGCTGCCTGTGACTTGCTCAAGCCAGGCGGCTTGTTGATGCTATCGCTCGTCAATTTCGACAGCATCGCCGCGAAAGTTTATGGCGCAGGATTTCGTTTACTCGGTCCGAACCATCTTTACTACTTTACGCCGACAACGTTACGCCGGTATTTTGATCGAACCGGCTTTCGATTGATCAAAATTGAGTATCCCTATTTCGGAACTGAATTTGCAAAACCGATTGAACACACGCAAAAGATTCTCAACGATTGGTGGGCAATGCGCGTGATGGGTAAAAATGAAACGCGGCTTTCCCCGCCATTTTACGGGAATATGATGCGCGTTTATGCAAGCCGTAAACAATAACGCGAAATCGAACAGGAAGTAATAGAGTGTGTGGCATTGCTGGCATATATCAATTCAATAACAATCTGGTTTCGGCTCACGTGCTTGAACAGATGACGACTCGGTTGGCGCATCGCGGCCCGGACGATTTCGGCTATGTGCTATTCGACCAACAACGCCAAGCGCACCCGTGGAAATTAGAAACTGCGCCGAACGTGTCGGCGACGGTCGGGCTGGGCAATCGGCGACTCAAGATCATCGACCTTTCGCCTGCCGGACACCAGCCCATGGCAAACCTCGATCAATCGGTGTGGATCACGTTCAACGGCGAGATTTACAACTATCGCGAACTGCGTGCCGAATTGATTTCAAAAGGATATGCGTTCAACAGCCACAGCGACACCGAGGTGATTCTCAACGCCTATCGTGAATGGGGCACGCAATGTTTCAATCGCTTGAATGGAATGTGGGCGCTCGCGATTTACGATGCGCGGGATGGCACACTCGTTCTTGCCCGCGATCGTTGGGGTGTCAAGCCGCTGTTCGTTCATCGAACGCCAGACCTTCTCATTTTCGGTTCGGAGATCAAGACGCTGCTTGATCATCTCGATGTTCCGCGCCAGCCAAACTATCGCACCATCTACAACTATGTGGCGCGCCATTATCGGCTCGTCGACGGAGGGCGCAATACTTTTTTCGATGGAATCGAAAATCTATTGCCCGCCCATTATTGGAAGATCACACCAGATGGTCGGATCAACGACGATTGTTATTGGTCGTTGGATCCAAATCGACAAGATAGTTATGCTTCCGACGAACAAGTGCTGGAAAATTTTCGTTCACTTTTTGAAGATGCTGTTCGCCTCCGCCTGCGCTCCGATGTGCCAGTGGCGTGTATGCTCAGTGGCGGACTCGATTCGTCGTCTGTGACTTGCGTGGCGGCAAAGATTGCGGGCGTGCCCGTGACAACCTTTACCGCGCGGTACGCCGAACGCGAATTCGACGAAGGCGAATATGTTCAAGCGACCGTCAAGCATATTGGCGCGGACGGCCGATTCATATATCCTCAAGCAGGCAATTTGCTTGATACGCTTGAGACAATGCTTTCATTCCACGATGAACCGGTCTGCACGGTGACATGGTTCGCACATTGGATGGTAATGCGCGAAGTAGCGGGACAAGGATTCCCTGTCCTCCTGAATGGTCATGCGGGCGATGAACTCTTCGCCGGATACTGGGATCATTATTGGTACAATTTTGCCGACTTGGAACAAAGCGATCCCACTCGTTTTCGATACGAATACGCACGCTGGTTAGCCAATCACGAACGTAACCCCGAAGAATATTCTCGTTTGAAGACGCGCCTCGCCGCGTTGGAGCGAGGTGAGGTGATCGAAGCGAATCAATTCTCCTACTATCCAGACATCGTTACGGCCGACTTTGGCGCACAGTATCAAAGCGAACCCTCCCGCGTCGATCTGTTTGGGAATCGCGGTCACTTAAGTTCACGCCTCTACAAAGAAATCGCCTACGAAACGGTACCGGCAACGCTGCGCCCCGAAGATCGAAACAGCATGGCGTTTTCGATTGAAACACGCTCGCCGTTTCTCGATTATCGGCTCGCCGAATTTGCGTTTGCGCTGCCCAATCACTTTAAAATTCGCAATGGGTTGGGCAAATGGATCATTCGCGAAAGCATGAAAGGCGTTTTGCCCGAAACTGTTCGGACACGCATGGACAAGCAAGGTTTCAACGCGCCGACCGTCCATTGGTTCCGCGCTGCCAGCGGCACGGCTGTCCGCGAGATTCTCGCATCGCAGACATTGGCACAACGTGGAATTCTGGATCAAGCGCAAGTCTTGCGATGCTTTGATGAACACGTCGCTGGTCAAGCGAACCACTATATGGGCATCTGGCAATGGGTCAACCTTGAGTTGTGGATGCGAATGATGTTTGATAGCAAACCGGCAACTTTTTAGTAAGGACGTGTGAGGATAAGAATCTCATGAAGATACTTGTCATCAATATCGCGCTGCGACCGCCCCCCGCGCGCAAATGGTTACCCATCGGGCTTGCGTATGTGATTTCCGCGGTCAAGCGTGCGGGGTTTGAATACGATTTATTAGACTTGGATGCACACACGCAATCGCCTGAGGAAACTGAACGATTCCTGCGAACCCATCAGTATGATGTCGTTGCGATGGGATGCATCGTCACCGGTTACAAGCATGTCAAGTGGTTGTCTCAAATCGTCAAATCAAGTTTTCCGCAAACAACCATCGTCGTAGGAAATTCAGTCGCCTCGTCGATTCCAGAAACGGTGCTAACCAAAACTGGCGCTGACATCGCCGTTATGGGCGAAGGCGACGAAACGATCGTAGAATTGCTGGAATGTTTACGCGATTCGCAAGACTGGAACGCCGTCAAAGGAATTTGCTATCGCCAGAATGGCGCGATCAAAAGAAATCCGCTGCGACCGGTGATACCGAACATCGACGACATACCGATTCCTGATTGGGATGTATTCGATGTGGAAACGTACATTCAAAATCTCTCCGGCGCATTGAACGAGCCGCTGCCGCCGCTACCACGCGACCAAATTCGCGCCTTTCCCATCAACACCGCGCGCGGCTGTCCGTATGACTGCACGTTTTGCTATCAAGTTTTTCGCGGCTCTAAATATCGTTGGCGATCACCGGCGTCCATCATCCAGGAAATGCGCCACCACCACGATCGATACGGCATCAATTATTTTTCGTTCAGCGATGAACTCACTTTTTTTTCGCCCAAGCAGGCGGAGGCATTTGCGGATGCAATGCTGGCCAGTGGACTAGCGGTCTATTGGGACGCCGATTGTCGCAGCGGTCTGTTCACCAAAGACGAGCATGTGGAAATTGCGCGCAAGCTCAAGCACGCAGGCGCCGTCGCGTTATCTTTCTCGCTGGAGTCTGCAAACCCAGACATTTTGGAATGGATGAATAAGAAAGTTGGCGTAGAAGCATTCTCGCGTCAAGTGGAAATTTTGAAACGTGCGGAGTTGACAGCGCTGACAAGTATTGTCATTGGTTATCCCACTGAAACAGCAGAAACGATCAAGGCGACCATAGATTGCTGCATCGGTAATGGCATCTACCCGAGCGCCGGATACTTGCTACCCCAGCCGGGCACAAAAATGTACGAGTATGCGCAACAACAAGGCTTTATCAAGGACGAAGAAGAGTATTTGCTATCCATGGGCGACCGGCAGGATTTTCGCTTGAATATGACCAAGATACCGGATGATGAATTACAGGCGATTACCAAGCGCGAGTTGGCACGATGCAGTCAAGAGTTGGACTTGGGCTTGAAAGACGGCGCGCTCTTGAAAACTGGTTTCTATCGCGCGCCCAAACGTAAGAAGGAAGAAGGACAGGCTTGAGCGTTCTTTCCTCGGTGTCGCCACACGCTTGTCTTGCATTCGTCGAAACCGCTGACCAGGTGCGCCAGATACTGTCAAGTCCAGCGCATCGCAGCATCGATCATTTCGTGGCACTAGGCGCAGATGCCGCGTGGGCACTGTGCGAAAAAAATATTTCCTACTTGAAGTTGGAGGACGGTTATGCCGAGAGCGATCTGTGCGCGCTCGCTCAACCGACACTTGACGAACAACAAAAATGGGCAGACTGGGTAGATCGTTTCCTTCAAGATTCCATACCCAAATTCAGAACACATCAATTTCGACCAGCGCAGCTTTATCTTTATTGGCTCAAGATCGTGTTCGATAATTTGAGCATTCGAGCATACACATTGGATTGGGCATTACGCCAATGGAACCCCAAACGAATTATTTTTCCTGGGAGGCACTCGGCTAATTACTCTTTTGGTTCCGACTTGCAGTTTCGCGAAACACTTTATCCGGTAGTACTACGCCGAGTGGTTAGGGGCATGGCAATTGACGCAGAACTGCTATCCGAACCTGTCGGGTTATCAAACAGAGTGACCCAGCGCAACTCATTTCACTCACTTGGACGCTTGCTGTTCTCCCGCGTGTCGCCCACTCTGGAATATGCACGCGATATAATAAATGGTGTCAACTTCTCCGGCCATGGTGCAATAGTTCTCGGTAGTGATTACGATTTAGAGTCTGTCTGGACACTCGCGCAAAGACGCGCACGATTGACACCATGGAGAATACTCGTCAATCGCTTCCGTCGCTTGGTCAATTCTACAGATTACGCGCAAGCGCGAGAGTGGATGGCGCAAACATGGCAGAATATCGAATCGCTTGCCGAATTTCGCCAACCAACTCACTGCGCTGGATACAATCTGTGGTCATGTGCCAAAGATCGAGTGCATTTTTGGTGGCACGTTCTCGTTCCGCAACAATGGGCAGTTTATCAGGGCGTACGCCGCTATTACCAAAACGACGCCCCCATAGCAGTCGCCGTGTCGGGACTGGGCGATCATGTCGAGCGCGGAATCTTTAGCGCGCTTCGGTCACTCGGTGTGCGCGCGTTTATCTATCAACACGGCGGTTTTGTGGGCTGGTGTGAATGCCCACCCTGGGATACCAATGATCTAACCTTGGCGCAGTACGAACTATGTCATGGTTGGGCGATGTCAAAGCACTTTGAGACACGGAAAGCAAGATCGGCTAGGCCATTGGCAACACCGATCAGCGTGGGATCGAGTCGGTTGGACACATGGCTTGTCAGAATGGCACGTTTGTCAAGACCGACGAAGCGTCGTCCCCAAATCTTGATCGTGCCGAATTTGATCCCGGAAAACAATCGTTACCTCGATTGCGGTACGCTGCCCGATGTGACCGAATCGGAAATCCAAATTGCGATGGTGTCTGTTGCGCGTGAGTTTCCACAATACGATTTCGTATTCAAAGCATTTCCGGGACAGTTCAACGCACCCGCCACGCGGCTTGCTCTCCAGCCAGGGATAAACTGTCGCGTCGTGTTCAAAAAACGAATACCCTTGCTCGTCGCACAATCGGATTTAATCGTGCTGAATTTCCCATCGACCGGAATGATGGAAGCGTTGATTAGTGATCGCCAAATTATTTTGCTAGCCGATCCACGCTCGATTCGCATGTTTCCAGAAGCCAAAGCGGCGCTGGCAAAACGCGTGACCTTGACCGAAACGCCCGAAGAATTCATCGCCGCATTCCACGCGCAGTTGACAAAAGGCATATTCAAGCCAATCAACCATCCTGACCAATCGTTCCTTGAAATGTATGGAACACATCTTAACGATGGACATTCCGCCGAGCGCGCATGGGACGCTATTCTAAATCATCATGACGAGTAAACCCGAAAGCATCCGTAGTCGTTATGCGGCGACGCTGATCGCGCAGTTTTTTCAGATGGGGGTGTCGCTCGTCGTCGCAGGCATCGTGCCGCGGGTGCTAGGTCCAGCGTCCTATGGCAACTATACTTTTCTCGTCGGCGCATCGAACACCTTGCGCAGCTTTCTCGAACCCAGCGTCCAGCAAGCGTTCTTTACCTTTTCGGCGCAAGACCGCGAGAGTGGCGCATTAAGCAAACTCTACAGTTTATTCTTGATCGGTCAGTTCATTGTGATCCTGTTCGTAATCGGCATGAGCGCGGTGGCGGGCATCACACATTGGTTTTGGCCTGGTCAGCAACTTGATCAAATTGTTCTCTTGACCGCGATGGAATGGATGATGTTTCTAGCATTATCGCTTCGGCAATTAGGCGATAGCAAGGGACTCACCGTTCGTTCGCAGGTGATCAACGTATTGGCATCGCTCGTCACATTGGTGGGCTTGGCAAGTCTGACCGTTTTCAAAGCATTGAACCTTTACACCTATGCCCTGCTCAACTTGAGTGCCGCACTGGTTGCATGTGTGTCGCTATCCTATTATTTGCTAAGTCGAAACCGGACCTTGTGTTGGAATGGAAACCTCACGGGACACACGAAGGAATACCTTATTCGTTGGTGGAGCTATGCTGCGCCGCTGATCGCACTCGAATATTATCTGCCGCTCGTCGCTTATATCAGCACATATCTCATTCAACTCTGGTACGGTTCTAGCGAACAAGGATACTTTGGACTGGCGCTCCGTTGGTCAGGCTTGGTCATGATCTTTAGCACCTCCGCGATCATGATCGTGTGGCGCGAGATTGCTAGCGCAATTGCGGCAGGCGACCAAGCGTGGGCAGCCAAAGTTTTCGTCCGTTTTAATGGCGCGCTTTTTTTTCTAGCAATGGTGCTCAGCACGGCGCTGGCGGTTGGCAGTCCAACACTGGTTCTGACCATCGCCGGCGAACAGTATCGCGCGGCAATTCCCGTCATGGTGCTCATGGCGTTTTATCCGCTCAACCAAACATTAGGACAGATTTCGGTTGCATCGCTCAAAGCCGCCGGACGTACTCGACACTATCGCAACCTGGGTCTGCTCTTGTCGATTCCAGATGTGCTCATCACTTATATGTTGCTCGCGCCGCCGACGGCAGCTATCCCTGGTTTGGGTTGGGGTGCGATGGGTGTCGCCGTGCGCATGGTCGTCTACGGGTTGCTCAGCGTGCTCGTCTACGAGTGGACGAATTATCGATTCTACAATCAAGATTACGGCACAGCTTTGATCGGCAAGTTTCAAGCTGTCGCACTGATTGGCATAGCGGCACTTGTCTACTGGGGATTGCAATCGATGCAGGTGCAATGGGGTGTCATGCCGATTATCGCGCTGGTTGCGGCTGCGCCTGTATACTTGGGATTGATCGGCATTGGCGTCTGGTTCGCGCCGGGTCTGATCGGTATGAATCGCGAACAGTTGCTTTTCAATGCAGGCGTCGTTCGTCGCAAGGCATGGGCGCTAATAGGGAGAGAATAATCAAAATGTCGAAACTGCGTTTCGCTCTGATCGGTTGCGGACGAATTTCAAAGAACCATGTTGGACCATTGACGGAAATACCGGGTGCAGAACTCGTCGCCGTTTGCGATCTTGTTCCCGAACGCGCGCAGGTCTGGTCGAAGAAATTCGGTATCCCTTCGTACACCAATTACCACACGATGCTCACCCACGAACAGATCGACGTCGTTTCGATTTTGACGCCGAGCGGAATGCATCCATTTCACGCGATGGATATTATGCGTCGCTGCCGCAAACACGTCGTTATCGAAAAGCCAATGGCGCTTGCCTGGGACGATCTCGCGAAAATGAAAGCGACCGCGGATGAATGCGGCGTCAAGATTTTCCCGATTTATCAAAACCGCTATAATAAAGCTGTGCAGCAAGTTCGTGCCGATTTGTTATCCGGCGCGCTAGGCAAGCCCATGTTGGGAACAGTGCGTGTGCGCTGGTGTCGCCCGCAACGTTACTATGATCGCGATCCGTGGCGCGGCACGTGGGCAATGGACGGCGGCGCGTTGACCAACCAGGGCATTCATTATCTCGATCTCTTGCAATATTTGGTCGGCGATGTCGAGTCAGTAACAGCGCGCATCGCGACCCAACTGGTGACAGTCGAAGTGGAAGATACGGCGGTAGCGACGCTCAAGTTCAAGAACGGCGCGCTCGGCGTAATCGAAGTGACGACGGCAGCGCGTCCAGATGACTTTGAAGCATCGATCTCTGTCTTGGCGGGAAAAGGAACGGCGATTCTGACCGGCATCGCGTGCAATCAACTCAGCACCTATACGCTCGATCCCAGCGCTGCCGCAAAGTATTCGGAAGAATTTCCCGATGCGTATGGATTCGGTCATTGGGCTTTCTTCCGCGATGTGATTACCGATTTGCAGAATCAATGCCCGCATCCAATTTCGTTTGAAGAAGGAACGCGCGCGATCCGTCTGCTTAATTCGATCTATCGTTCGGCAGAAGACAATCGCGAGGTATTTTTGGATGATGGACTGCCTTCTCACAACTTGGGCAAACCCGACTCAAAGTTGAGTGCGTTGTACGAAACACCTATTACGACGGAATAAACATCAATGCGAATACTCGTAACTGGCGGCGCTGGTTTTATCGGTTCGCACTTGGCGCGGCGATTGCTCGAACAAGGGCACGCGGTTTGCGTCGTCGATAACCTCTCGACCGGCAAACGCGAGAATGTCCCAGCGCAAGCTGAATTCATCGAGCTTGATCTGGCGCGAGCAGATTTTCTGCGTTCGCTTCCCCAATCAAAGTTCGATGGCGTGTGTCATCTTGCCGCTCAATCGTCGGGACCTGCATCCGCTGAGATGCCCTACTACGACTTACAGGTAAACGCCGCATCGACGTTATTGCTTTCGCGCTGGTGTCTCGAAAATCGCGTGCCACGTTTTTTGTACGCCAGCTCGATGGCGATCTATGGTAACGCGACGACGCTGCCGGTGTGCGAAGATACGCCGTGCTTACCGGTGTCGTACTATGGCGTCTCAAAACTAACGTCGGAAAATTTGCTATGCCTCGCTGCGAACGAAGGTTTGCGCGTCACCAATTTGCGCATGTTTAGCGTTTACGGGCCAGGACAAAACCTGGGAAATCTAAAGCAAGGCATGGTTAGCATTTATCTAGCGTATCTCTTGCGCGGCGTCGAGGTACCGGTCACGGGTTCGTTTGAACGATTCCGCGATTTCGTATACATCGACGATATAATCGATGCATGGCTGCGCGCGTTATCGCTTCCAGAGACACCAACATCGACCTATAACCTTGGCTCCGGCAAGCCGACGACGGTCCGTGTGCTTTTATTGGCTCTCTTGAACGCGCTGAACTTGCCAGCCGATTATCCGATCAAGGAATTACCTGGTGCGGCATCAGACCAGTTCGGTTTGTATGCCGACATTACGCGCGCGCGGAACGACCTAGGATGGATACCGCGAACGGAATTGTCCGATGGTCTGCGCGCGATGGTGGAATGGGCACGCACACAATGACATCATCATCAACTCCTCGCTGCCGAATTTGCGGCTCAACCGAATATGACCTGGTCAGTCGTCAGGTCGCTCAAGCGCCTGAGGCGACGATCTATCGTTGTCGCAACTGCCAAATCGTTTACGTTTTCCCAATCATGACCGAAGAAGAAGAAACAACGTTCTATCGGGACGAATTTGAAAAATACATGTTGAAGCGGTCAGGAGCAGGTTGGAAAAGTCCAGAGACGCATTTTCGGTCTTACCAAGCCGAAGGCGAACGCCGTTTGTCGCTCGTTCGACCATATCTGCACGCTGACGATGCGCTGTTGGAAGTTGGCAGTTCCACCGGTTATTTCCTCGACGACTTGCGCGGGTACGTTCGCAGCGTGACCGGTGTGGAGCCGAGCGAAGCGTATCGAACCTTTGCCAACGAGCGCGGTATCGAGACACTTGCAACGCTAGACGATTGGGGCGCGCGTACGTTCGACGTGATCGCACTGTATTACGTGCTCGAACATTTGCGCGATCCTATCGGCTACCTTGCTTCGATTCACGGACGATTGAAGGCGAACGGTCGCTTGCTCATCGAAGTGCCGAACGTCGAGGAAGTATTGCTCACGCGTTATCACATTCCCAGTTTCGGACCTTTCTATTGGCAAAAAGCACACTATCATAATTTTTCGCCGCGCACGCTGACGGATGTTCTTGCGCGCGCAGGATTCCAAACTCAATTGATCCCAACACAACGCTACGATTTATCGAATCACATGGTTTGGATGATGGAAGGCAAACCTGGCGGCATGGGGCGCTTTGCCAATTTGTTCACACCTGAATTGGAAACCGCGTACTCTGAAGCACTCAAGAAACAATGGCTGTGCGATACGGTCTTTGCAGTGGCGATGGTGAAGTAGCATGATTCAACCCAACGAACATCTGCTTGAAATTTATCGCGTGACCGAGCGTATGGACGAGCGCAGTCAATACGTGCGGCTGGATCGCAACGAACGCGTGACGCCATTTCCAGAACCCGTCTTCCGCGACATACTCGCCTCGCTCAAGCCGGAATATTTCTGCGCTTATCCCGATCCTTCGCCGCTATATGATCGCCTGAGTCGCAATCTGGGTCTTGCTGCCGATCATCTGTATTTGACCAATGGTTCCGATGCGGCGATTCGGATGATTTTGCAGACATACTTACGTGCCAGCGACGAAATCATTTTCCCCGATCCCACTTATGCGATGTATGCCATCTACACGCGAATATTTCGAGCGCAGGCAAAGACAGTTGCTTACGATGTAGAAATGCATCTCAACGTGAATCAACTCTTCCACACATTACAACAGCATCCACGCATCCTCGCACTAGCCAATCCCGATCAACCGACCGGAGCCGTGATGTCTGTGACAACTTTGGAACGTTTGGTTGCGACGGCACGAGAGGTAGGCACGCTCGTCATTATCGACGAAGCGTACTATCCGTTCTATCCACACAGCGCAGTCAATCTTGTTTCAAAATATGACAATGTTGCCATCACACGAACCTTTTCCAAAGTCGGCGGCTTGGCGGGTTTGCGTATCGGCTATTTCGCAGCACATCCTAGCATTGTCGATTGTGTCCAACGCATTCGCGGCGCGCATGAGGTCAATGCAATGGCAATCGCGGTTGCCAGCTACGTCCTCGATCATCCCGAACTCGGCGAAAGTTTTCTCGCCGAAGTGGAAGCTGGTCGCCAGGTATTGGCCGCAGCAGCGCGCGAGTTGAGTCTGGGATTTCCAAGCTGTCCGACCAATTTCCAATTGCTACAAATTCGTGGAGTGAATGACACGGTGGATATTGTCGCCGCGCTCAAGCGCAAAGGGTATCTTGTGAAAGGCGCATTCTCTTCGCCGGCGGTACGCAATTGCATTCGCATTACGCTCGCGGGACCTGACATCATGCATGGTTTCGCCGATGCGCTCAAATCGGTCCTGCGATGAGTGACCTTTCATCCATTCGACAAGAACAAGCGGTATGGGCAGCCGATGATAGTTTGGGATTTTATCGCTCGCATCGCAACCAGCCCGGCGATTTGTACGAGTCCGAGCGTTTCTTTCTGCCGGACGTTTTGACGCAAGTTAAATCCGTGCTCGATGTCGGTTGCGCAGCGGGCGGCTTTAGTCGAATAATGCGAGCGTTCAATCCGACTTTACGCTACGTCGGCGTGGACATTATCCCAGAATTCATCGAACTTGCGCGAACGGATTATCCCGATTCAGATTTTCATGTTTCAGATGGGATCACATTTCCATTTTCGCCAGGATCGTTTGATCTGGTTCACTGCTCTGGCTTGTTGCATCTGAATTCACATTATCAAGAAATGGTGCGCGCGATGTGGGATCAGACCAGTCGCTATTTGTTGTGCGATTTTCGACTCACGCGCGAGCATTCGGTCACTGGCGAAATAGATGTTGAATTCGGCGGTGGTAAATCGGGCAAGTCATTGCCGTATCAAGTGATCAACGTCGATGAGTTGCTGCTCTTTCTCCAATCCCTCGTCCCTGCGCCCGCTAGCATTCGCGCGCGGGGATACAACCATTCAGTATCTCGGTCGGCACGCGTTCTGCTGAATTCCGTCATCATGGCATTCTTTTTATTAGAAAGAAGTTCGACCGCAGAGACTCGGGTCGAACTCGCGTTAGGCGATTGACATCACCATGACCATCACCGACAAACGCAAAGCGCAATTCAGTCGTCAACTACTTGCACCCACGCAGACCAAGATCGGTTTTGCCGATGTTGGATCGGGCGGTCCGCTCAAAAGTCCGTGGAATTTGTTGCCAATCGACCGAATCGAAAAATTTGATTTCGATCCAGAAGCACTTGGCGATTCGGGTTCGCTCCCGATTTGCATTTCGAATCAAGCCGGCGAAAGAGAATTTTACGTTGCGCATGATCCGCGTTCGTCGTCGCTGCATCCATCGTCGCCCGCCTTCGTCGAGCGATTCGGTCAAGATGCGCTTCTTGCCAAAGAGAAAATCCAGGTCAAGTGCATTACGCTCGATCAATGCTTTATCAATCGCTACGCCGTTGTCGATTTGATGGATGTGAACGCCGAAGGACACGACTTGCAAATCTTGCAAGGTGCGACGCAACTCTTGAGCGAAGCGTTCGTAAAATGTCTCAAGGTCGAGTTTGAATTGATCGAGGTGTGGCAAGAGCAAGGTTGGTTCAGCGATATTGATGCACTCTTGCGCGGCAAGCATTTCGAGCTGGTGCACATCGACATCGAGACGAGTCGTCCACGGAACGCGCGTGCGATTTATCATCGCGGCGAGCCGTTGTGGGGTAAAGCCATCTATGTGCCTAGCCCGTTGTGTTGGTCGCAACGCGCTAGCGTGATCGATGCAAAGGTTTTTGCCGATGACTTGCTCAAAGCCATTGTGCTCTACACGATTCTCGATTTGCCAGGACGCAGTTTGGACTTGGTAAATCAATTTGGAAACAAGATCCACAACACACACAAAGTCACCTCCGGCATTGAGGCAGTTTTCGAGTATGCCAAAGTCGAAGCTATTCAACAACGGTTCGTAGCAGGATTACGCTCCTTACTGAGACGATGAATTGGTAATCAAGGAGGTCTTATGATTTGTGCACTTTTATTAGGTCGTGAAGGTTCCACTGGTTTTCCCGGCAAGAACGTTTATCCCGTCCTGGGTCGTCCCTTGGTCGCCTACCCGCTGATGGCAGCCCGCGCTGCCAAATCGATTGATCGCGTTTACGTTTCAACCGATTCGCCCCGGCTCAAAGCGATCGGCGCGGAATACGGCGCGCGCATCATTGATCGTCCTCCGCACTTGGCGACGAAAACGGCGTTGGGCGAAGATGCCTACGTGCATGGTTATCAAGTCATTCGCGATGAACTCGCGCAAGCCGGACAGAGCGTCGAACTGATGGTGCTCTTGTTTGCGAATACGGCGACGCTCACGCCGGACATCATTGACACAGGAGTTGACGTTCTGCGCACACATCCCGAATACGATTCGGCGGTGACTGTTTCGTGCTACAACATGTGGAGTCCCTTGCGCGCGCGCAAAATCGGCGACGATGGTTTGCTGCATCCGTTCGTCCCATTTCAAACGTTCGGCGATCCCGCGACGCTCAACTGCGACCGCGATTCGCAAGGCGATGTTTGGTTCGCCGACATGGGGCTATCTATCGTGCGCCCGCGCTGTTTGGAAAACCTTCACGCGGGTTTGTTGCCGCAAAAGTGGATGGGACAGAAAATTTATCCGCTCAAACAATGGGGCGGACTCGACGTTGATTATGAATGGCAGATGCCGCTCGTCGAATACTGGCTCAAAGCGCACGGCATCACACCCCAGGAATCAAAATGATAGCCGCACTCGTTTGTGGTCGCGCAGAGAATCAACCGTTTCCCGGACGCAACACCTTTCCATTGTTAGGGCGTCCGTTGATGGTTTATCCGTTGCTCGCCGCACAACACTCGGATGAGATCACGCGCACATTTCTTTCGACCGATGATGCGGGCATGGCGCGCGTCGGCAAACACTATGGCGCAGAAATTATCGAGCGACCGGCAGAGTTGAATGCGCCCGATGCCACACTCGAGGATGTCATTCAACACGGCTATCAAGAAATCAAAGTGCGCTTGGGCGATGAGCTTGAAGCGCTCGTCGTGTTGCTCGCGAACGCGCCGACGGTCACGAATGGTTTGATCGATCAAGGCATCGCGATCTTGCGCGCCGATGCGACACTCGACGCCGTGATGACAATTTCCCGGCGCAATGAGTTTCATCCGATGTACGCCCAGCAACTTTCGGATCGATGTCTGCACCCATTTCATGAGACGCCACCCGATGCGAACATGGATGCTTATTTTCCCGACTCGCTCTTGTGGGTGCTGCGTCCGTCGAGTTTCTTTGGGACAATGCGTCCGAGCGTGCGTCCAAACTGGGTTGTGAATACTTCGACGCAGCGCATTGCCCCACTGGTGCATGAAGGTTACGGTGATGTCGATTACGCTTGGCAGATTCCCGCCATCGAAGAATGGCTGCGCCGACGCGGCTTTACCGAAGAGACAACACCTTACACGATTAAGCCCTCGCCAACGCCAACCCTCACCTCCGCGCCATTGATCGTCGCTCCAACAACGGCAGCCGAGCGACGCGTGCTTGTCACAACCGTTCCTTTCGGACAGCCCAATCGCTATCCGATTGATTTGCTCGCACGCGACAAAGTTGAGTACATAATCAACCCAATCGGTCGGCGACTCAAGGAAGAAGAACTCGCAGAGATGATCGGCGACTTTGGAATTCTCATTGCTGGCACTGAACCGATCACAGCAAAGGTCATGCAAGCCGCGCCCAATCTTCGCTTGATCTCGCGCGTTGGCATCGGCTTGGATAGCGTCGATCTGCAAGCGGCGCGCGCGCGCGGAATCCAAGTAACCTACACACCCGACGCGCCCTCGCCGGCGGTCGCAGAACTCGCCGTCGGATTGATGATCGGATTACTGCGCGATATTCCCGGCGCGGACCGCACGATGCGCAATGGCGTGTGGCATCGCTTTATGGGACAGCGCCTCGCCGAGATGACCATCGGCGTGCTTGGCATGGGGCGCATTGGCAAAAAAGTGATTGCGCATTTGAATGGCGGCTTTCCCGGCGTGCGAATTCTCGTCAACGATCTTGCGCCCGATGTCGATTTTGGAAATGCGCATCACGTGCGATGGACAGATAAGGAAACGATTTTCCGCGAGGCGGACATTATCACGCTGCATCTGCCGTTGACGCCGCTCACCAAAAACCTGATCGGCGCGCGCGAAATCGAAATGATGAAGCCAAGCGCGTTGCTCGTCAATACCGCGCGCGGCAACATGATTGTCGAGCATGATCTTGCGACGGCGCTGAAAAGCGGCCGCATTGCCGGTGCGGCCATCGATGTGTTCGAGCGCGAGCCGTACTCTGGCGAACTGGCAACCCTCGACCGCTGCATTCTCACGTGTCACATGGGGTCGATGTCCCAGGATTGTCGCGCGCGCATGGAGATCGAGGCGACCGAAGAAGTGATTCGTTTTCTCAGATCGGAACCCTTACGCCAACTCGTTCCCGAAAGCGAATACGCGCTGACGGCTCAACGATGAACGCGATGACCCTAGCTTATCCCGTCGAAGAATGGCTGAATGAGGCAGAACGAATCGCATACTCGGACTACTGGAACGACGAAACGGCCGAGCGCGAAAAACCGTTCTGGATTCTCGACGGCGATTTTGGCAAGATGGAACGCTATCTGGCCGGCACGAGCTTGGTACAACAGTTGGAAGAATGTGCTGCCGTTCTGCGCCAGCAATTTGGACGAACACTGCACGGCGTTGGCTGTGACCTCGCCGCAGGTACGTTGTGGGCGGAACCCCATTTGTTTCGACTCGGCAACGTCGAAAAAATTTACTGCATCGAATACTCGCGGCATCGCTTGCTCAAGCTAGGTCCCGCCGTTCTCGAACATTACAACATCTCGCCCGAAAAAATCGTGTTGGCTCTCGGTGATTTTCATCGCTTGAAGCTGCAAGACGGTGCGGTCGACTTTGTGTTCATGTCGGCGGCATTCCATCATTCCGACGCTCCAGAGCAATTGTTGCGTGAGATTCGGCGAGTGCTCAAGCCGGAGGGCGTCGTCATTTTGATCGGCGAGCACGTTGCCGATATTCGTTGGAAACACTATTTCACCCAGCCGATAAAATTACTCGTCGCGCGACTCGTGCCAAAGCGATGGCAGCGTCGAATCTGGGGCATCGTCTTTGAAACCAACTCGCTCTTGCCGAACGCACAATCACGGCAAATCGTCGACGACGGATTAGGTGACCACGACTATACATTGAGTCAGTACGCCAAGTTTTTCTCTGGTGCAGGATTTCGCTATCAATGCTTGCGGGGTCGTTCGCTGCAAGCATTTGTTTGTGTGATTTGAGTCAGGATACTAAATGCAGTCGTTCGCCCATCGTTCTGAAACAATTCAAAATCGACTAGCGCGCTGGTGCTGTCCCGATTGTGCTAGTCGATTGATATTCGATACCTGTTTGCATTGCGAATCTTGTGCGCGCCAATTCTCCGACGAACAAACGGGCATGATCGATCTCACGCCTAGTCAAGCATCGGAAAACAAAAACAAGATCGCCACGTTCTGGGGCGACATTTACAAGCAGTGGTACGCTAGCGATGATGCGACCATGACGATGGACCGGCTCAGGCAAGAACTTGGATTGCTCAAAGATTTATTTCGCAAGCGCGAGCACCTTGCCGTAATTGAAATGCAACTCGATCAACTCACTGGCAAACACGTCTTGGAAATCGGCAGTGGTGCGGGCGGACATTCGGCGTTGTTTGCGGCGCACGGCGCACAAATGACATCAATTGATATTACGCCCGAGCGCGTCATGTCGACCAATTTGAAATTCGACTTGCTGCGCCACTCGGTTCACGGCGACGGCATCGCCCTCCGCGCCGATGCAGAGACCTTGCCCTTCGACGACCACTCATTTGATATTGTTTACAGCAACGGCGTTTTGCATCACACCGAAAATACGAATCGCGGCATCGACGAGGTTTTCCGCGTGCTCAAGCCGGGCGGACAAGCTGTGCTGATGCTGTACGCACGCTCGTCGGCTTTTTTCTGGCTTATGCTGCTGCCGAAAGGAATCGTGCGCGGTGAAGCTTTTCGTTTGCCCGAAGCCGAATGGCTCGGACGCGCAACCGAAGGCGCACCGAGATTCCGCGGCGAACGTAATCCTTACACGCGGGTCTACAATCGCGCGCAGCTTATGCAGCTCCTCCATAAATTTTCGCACATCCAATTACGCAAAAGTGCATTCACGATTTCGCAATTGCCGATTCCTGGTATTCAGCGTGAACGCGAACGTATTCTCGCTGCATTGGGACACAGACCGCACGAAGGCGGTCGCTTGATTTACGGCAGCCCATTCACCCCCGAAACCTCGCTCGAGCTTGCGCTCGGACGGCATATTGGATTTGCGTGGAACATTCGCGCCCAGAAACCGACGGAACGCGCATGAATGAATTTACACTGGCGACCGTATGCGCCTAATCGTTCTCGCCTCTGACACTCGGATTTCTGCGACGCCCAGTCCAACCGATTGGGTTCTGCGCCTCGTCGGTATTCCTCAGTCGAACGAAACTCCTCCGCCCAATCTCTTGACGATGGCAGATCAAGCTGCCCAGCGCGTGCGCGAAACATTTCCGATTTGGCTTTGGAACTGGGTTTCGTTGCACGATATTCTCGACCTACAAATTTTCAATTCGCTCATCAGTTGGTGGTGGTACACGCCGCTTTCAGAAACCAGCCCGCTCCGGTCGCCACTCATTCGCGAACTCTATTGGCTCGCGCTGTTGCGGCGCATATTGGAAACCGGCGCTATCGATAATGTACAATGGCACGGCAATGATTCAGCCCTCGCCGATGTTGCCGAAAAAGTCGCCACACGCTGTCAGGTGAAATTTGAATTTCATCCGACACTGGTACGCTCTCACTCGACATTGACTTCTGCTCTCGCGCGTCGAATCCTATCGAGTGCAAGCCAGATCGCGCGTTGGTTCTTGCTTCGTGTCTTTGGTTTTGCCCAACCGCTGCGCGAACCGCCTGATGTTATTTTCTATTCACGTTTTCCTGTCTTGTGGGAACGACGCGAACCACAGTGGCACGAGCGCATGTTCGGCAGTCTGCCAACATATCTACAGTCTCGAAATCATTCCATCGCTTATGCCGCCGTTTTCACCGCATCGTTATCAGAATTAATCAAAGAACGCCACACTTGGCGCGAACGTTGCCGCGCGCAAAACATTTCGATCCTCGAAGCGCAGCTTTCGCCGGCAAGTATTTTGCGCGTGCATCTGTCACCTACCCTGCTCTGGCGATATTTTGCTTGGCGTAGGACACATCAACAGGAATCTGTGCGTTATGATGATCTCGACATTGGCAAAATTTTCTGGCGCGAACTCAATGCGAATGCGCTCAGTCCTGAGATTCCATTCGACAACGCAATCGCTTGCGGTTTTCGATCACTCATCCAGGGACTGTCCAATGCGCATGCTGTCTTTTTGCCATTCGAGTTTCAGCCGATGGAACGCGCTGTGTGGACAGGCGTTCGTTCGGTTCGCGCCGTACCCTTGATTGGCGTGCAGACCGGATTGTACACCTCGAACCAAATGGGTTTTCAATTTCCGAGACAAGCCGTTCGCGCAAAGCCGAATCAACATACTCACGCACCATTACCGGATGTGCTAACAGCGTATGGTGAATTCCCTTATCACATTTTTGCCGAGCGATTAGGAGAAGAACGCGTCTGTCTAAGCGGAGGCATTCGCTATTCGTATCTTGCCGACAAAACCACATTTGACCGCGCGGAATTTTGCGCCAAGCACAAACTGCCCAACGACGCAACGTTCATTCTGATAACGACCTCGCTTGCGCCAGAAGAATCGCTGCCGATGTTGAGCAACGCATTTGCCATCGCGTCCGAACGACCAGACATTTTTCTCTTGCTAAAATTCCATTATCACCTGCCGCTCTTCGATCAGGTCGAGCAACTGGTAGAGAAATTCCAGGTCAATCGATATGCCATTTTCGAAAGCGATTTGCCTGCACTAATGCGCTTGGCCCCAATTCTGTTGGTGCCAGGCAGTTCGACCGGCATCGAAGCGATTGCGGTTGGCACAATGCCCGTCGTCTTTCGCTCGCCCGGCGAAATGTCGTCCAATCCCATGCTCGATGTGCCAAACGCGGTTTTCTTTTGGCACACGCTGGATGAACTTCGCCAAGCACTCATGCATTGCCTCGAACGCGATGCCGAATACGAGCGTCGAACCAACGCCTGGCAAGCAGCAATCGCCACGCATCTCTATCGTCTGGATGGTCGAGCCAACGAACGACTTGAACGGTTCTTACAAGACAAGGGTATATTGTGAAACGCGGACTATCTTTCTTGTTCAGCGTGGAAATGCGAAATTACATTCGCTGGCGCTGGCGATCGAATGCGCTGACATTTTTTCTGATTCCGTTCGAATGGTTGCGTTGGCTATTGAATCGCATCGCTGGCAGACGCACGACAGTTCAACCTCCTCTCATCCAAAAAGCTGAGCCATCAAGCTTGCAGATCAAAATCGACAATGTGGCATCGCGTACCAAGTTCGCCCGCACACATTTCGGCGACCAAGTGAGCGCAATCATCGAAACAGCAGACGCGATCTGCAACGGTCACTTGCGACTGGCAACCGGCATCGAATTGGATTTTGTTCGACCCAACTGGCGACCAACCGTCGCCGACATTGAACATCTTTATTGCTTGAACCGTTGGTTATGGGGCGTCACGCTCGCCAAAGCTTGGTCATACACACAAGAGCCGCGCTTTGTCGAACAATGGATAAGACTCTGGCGCGATTGGAGCGCACGTAATCCAGCTAGCTCAACCAGTCCGGTGTGGGAAAGTTATTCGGTCAGTGAACGCATCGTCAATTGGTGCGAGAGCTTGCTCTTTTTGTGGGGCGCGCCTGCGTTCGAATCGGCGCGCGCAGACGTCAGCGCCGCGTTGGCGCAACACGCCGAATGGCTCGCCGCGCATTTGGAGACAGCATCCGCGCACAATCATCTCATCAACAACGCGCGCGCGGTATTTGTCTACGGCGCGTTTTTCGGCAACGCCGCATTTCAAAAAGCGGGCTGGGAAATTCTGGAACGCGAATTATTCCGCCAAGTCTTGCCCGATGGAATGCTCGCCGAACAATCGACGCATTATCATCTGCTCCTCACGCGCACGTACGTGCAAGTGTATTTGCTTGCGCGAAGAGACCCTAAAGGTTTCCTAGTTCAAGAAAGACTCTATACCAACTCCATGCCGCCGACCTCGGACATGCAATCGGATCAAGCGAAACCTTTAGGGTCTTTCACCGAACGCGTCAAACAAATGCTCGTCGTCAGCGCGGCGTTGATTCGTTCCGACGGAAGCATCCCCATCATCGGCGATTTCAGTCCGGATACGGATGTCGCGTCGCTAGTCGGCATGATCGGCGCAGGTCAAATTGCGTGTGGATTAGCGAACACAATCCCGCTAACCGAAAACGCGCTGTGGTGCTTGGATAAATCAGAAATTCCCGCGACAGTCAATCCGCCGAGTCGTTCTCTCTACTTGCCCGATGCGGGTTATTGGATTTACAATACACTTAACGTTCACCTGACCTTTCACGTCGATCCGCGCGGCGAAATCGTGCGGCACGGACATGCCGATGCACTGAATGTGACTTTGTGGGCGAATGGTGGTGAACTGATTGTCGATACAGGCAATGCGTCGTACATGCCGGATGTGTGGCTGGATTATTTTCGCGGCGCTACCGCGCACAACATCGTAACCGTCGATGGACTGCCACCCTTTTTGCGCGCTGGTTTTCTGCGCGAATTATTCTCTGCCGACTATGGGCGCGTGACGGTTACAATGTTTCCCCCGCAGCAAGTCGATTGCTGGACTTGGTGTCAAGCAGAGCACACAGGCTATGATCGTTTAGGTGAACCGATTCGCCTTCGTCGGCGCGTGCTAATCGCGCACGAGTACGTTTGGATCACCGATTGGATCGAGAGTCAACGCAAACATACCATCGAAGCGAATTGGCATTGGGGCTTGAATAAAATCGCGGAGCGCATCGCTTGGTTCGCGGATGCCAAGTCCATCATGCCAAATTCGATCAGTGGGCAAACAGCTCCGATGATTCAAGGTTGGCGTGCGCCAGCCTACGGTCGCAAGGAACCAGCACTCACGATTCAATGGCAGACGCGCATTCGACGACCGCTGCGTCTGGATTTGATTGTCGGACTCGATTTGCAATTATCGAATTTTGATTTGGTCAATGGCGACAAAGAAAAAATCATCACCGATGCGTGGAGCGACGAGTTTGTGTTTAGTGATCGTGAACTGAAAGGTCAACGATGTGCGGCATAACCGGACTGTACGCCAAACGTAATCTGCCCGATGAATCGCTCGTCAAGTTAATGACGGAACGCTTGCATCATCGTGGTCCCATCGAAGACGGCTATTATGCGGATGCGCCCATCAGTCTCGGAATGCGCCGCCTCAGCATTGTCGATATCGAAGGCGGGCATCAACCCGTTTTCAACGAAGACCATCGCATCGGCGTCATGTTGAACGGACAAATTTACAACTACGTCGAGCTTGCCGATGAATTGCAGGCACGCGGTCATCGTTTCTACACTCGTTCCGATACCGAAGTCATCGCGCATCTCTACGAAGAGATGGGGCCCAACTGTGTGACGCGCTTCAACGGTATGTTTGCAATTGCGCTGTGGGACGTACAGAAACGACAGTTGTTCATCGCGCGCGACCGACTCGGCGTAAAACCGTTGTACTATTTTGAGAACGGCGAGACGTTTGCATTCGCATCGGAGCTAAAATCACTCTTGCTTTGCCCGTTCGTTCCACACGATCTCGACGCCGACGCGCTCGAAGAGTATCTCACCTTCATGTACATTCGCGCGCCGCGAACGCCGTTCAAGCACATTTCCAAATTGCTGCCTGGGCATTGGATGCGCATCGATTCATCAGGCACACGGATTCAACGTTGGTGGGATTTGCGTGAGCATTGTCAGCCATCGGATCTATCGTTGCCGCAAGCGACCGAACGTCTGCGCGAATTGTTGAGCGATGCTGTTCGACTGCGTTTGCGCAGCGATGTGCCCGTCGGCGCATTCCTCAGCGGTGGACTCGATTCCAGTGCGATCACCGCATTCGCCGCGCGTCAACTGCCGCACGCGGTCAACACGTACGCAGTTGGTTTCGCGGGCGATGGATTTGACGAACTCGGTTACGCCAAAATCGTCGCCGATGCATTCAAGACAAATCATCATGCCACGACAGTTACGGTAGACGATGCGCTGCAACACTTGCCGCAACTCGTTTGGCATTTGGATGAACCACACGGCGATTCCGCTATGATTCCAACCTATCTCGTGTCGAAAGTTGCGGCACACGATTTGCGCGTCATTCTTTCCGGGCTAGGCGGCGATGAATTGTTTGGCGGCTACATGCGCTATTTCGACGGCTATCCCATCGAGCATGTCTATCGTCGATTGCCAAGCTGGCTTCGCCGCACGGTATTGACTCCAGTTGCTGGTTTGCTCGGTCCAGCGTTTGGCGCACGCGCACGACGGAATAATCTATCGGACGAATTGCGCTATCTCGATTTCGTCACCATTTTCCCAGAATCGTCGCGCCAGCGCATCTTGCGCGAACGCCATCACACCGCAACTCTGTGTTCTGAATTTGAATCTTTTCCGAATTCAGATAAACTAAATCGCATGATGTTTGTCGATGCGCTCACCTACCTGCCCGACGATGTGCTGCATATCACCGATCGCATGAGCATGGCAGTCTCGCTCGAAGTGCGCCCGCCGTTTCTCGATTATCGCCTCGTCGAATTTGCGGCGAGCTTGCCCGGTCGATTCAAAATGAACCCATGGCGACGCGAATGGAAATCGGTTCTGAAGCAAGCGATGCAGCCGATTCTACCCTCGCCCATTCTGACGCGGCGCAAATGGGGCTTTGGAGCACCGGTCGACGCGTGGATGAAAAAGGGGTTAGTGCAAACGGCGCGCACGGTCTTGCGCGACTCGTCGGCAGCGCGAATCGGACTGATTGACTCGACAGCGGTTCAAGACTATCTCGAAAACCCATTGCCAGCGGAGGGTTGGTTTCGCTGGCAGCGCATTTGGACTCTGCTCGTCTTGGAGATTTGGACGCGCGTGTTCGTCGATGGACAAGCAATGCTACCCAGCTTTACGCTTGCGGATTTGGATCAATGAATTCGCCGCTTGTCTCCGTTATCCTGCCGGTCTACAACCGCGCGAACTTTATTGCGCGCGCAATTGATAGTGTGTTGGCGCAAACGTATACAAACTGGGAACTCATCATCGTGGACGATGGCTCAACCGACGACACGCCACACATCTTGGAGCAATACAGTTCGCGGATCATTTTGCTCAAGCAAGCCAATGCTGGAGCGTACGCCGCGCGCAATTGTGGACTCAAACACGCGCACGGCGAGTTGATTGCCTTCATCGATTCGGATGATCGATGGTTGCCAAATCGACTGGCAAGCCAAATGCCGTTGATCGAGCGACCAAATGTAGGACTCGTTTTCGGCAATGGGCAGCGCATCGATTATTCAAGTGGGGCGCCGCGCCCGCTGACGCAGACAACGTTCGATATGTTGCCGCCGAGCCATGGTCGTGTCTTTCGCCAACTGGCGTACTATAATTTCATTCCGCAATCGTCCGTCCTGGTCAAACGCGAATGCTTTGATCGCGTCGGCGAATTTGCCACGTCTAGTCGTACGATGGCGGACTATGCAAAGTGGCTGCAAATCGCCGAGCATTACGAATTTGCCTACGTGCCCGATTGCATTTTCGAGTACGGGATGCATTCAAAGAACCTTGTCGATTCGCCATTGAAAATTTTTTTTGCGCCTGCCCAGGTTCTTCAAAATCAACTAGAACACACAACCGAGCCAGTATCGAAAAAAGAATGGCACCGCGCGCTGATTTTGTTTGAATTGTTCCAGTCATTTCACTTGTGGAAACAATCGGTCGGGCGATTGCGCCATGCGTTGAGTCTTCCCGGACCTCTGTCGCCGCTTCAACGCTTGGGCATCTTGATCGGTTATATCGTAAATCGCTTGACGATGCGCTGGCGACGTTTTAAAAATCGATGATGCGAGGATTCCATGTCTGAACTTGTCAACATTCCCGTTCTCGTCACCGGCGCGGGTGGATTTATCGCCAGTCATCTTGTCGAACGATTGGTCTCCGAAGGTGCGCGCGTGCGCGCGTTCGTGCGGTACACCGCGCGTTCGGACATTGGCTATCTCCGGCTTGCGCCGCCCGATGTTCTATCCAAAATCGATTTTGTGTTTGGCGATTTGCGCGATGAAAACGCCGTCGCCGACGCGATGCGCGGGATCGACATCGTTTTTCATCTCGGCGCGTTGATTGCGATTCCGTATTCGTATCTACATCCGCGCGAAGTGGTCGAGACGAATGTGATCGGCACGCTCAACGTGCTGATGGCAGCGCGCGCGCATAAAACCTCGCGCGTCATTCACACCTCGACCAGCGAAGTGTACGGCACGGCGTTGCGCGTTCCCATCGACGAGGAACATCCGTTGCAGGGGCAATCGCCTTACTCAGCCAGCAAGATTGGCGCGGATAAACTCGTGGAAAGTTTCGTGCGCTCGTTCGAAGTTCCCGCCGTGACGATTCGCCCTTTCAACACGTACGGTCCGCGTCAATCCGCCCGCGCCGTCATTCCGACGATCATTTCCCAGGCACTCACGCGCGACGAAATTTATCTCGGCGACTTGACGCCCACGCGCGATTTCACCTACGTCGCCGATACTGCCGATGGATTTGTGCGCGCGGCGCTGGCTGATAGCGTGATCGGCGAAACCATCAACCTGGGAAATGATCGCGAGATTAGTGTGGGCGAGTTGGCGCAACTCATCATCCAACTCGTCGGTCGCCCAGTCGAATTGAAAACCGACCCCGCGCGCGTTCGTCCCAGCGCAAGCGAAGTGCGCCGTTTGCACGCCGACAATCGCAAAGCCAAAGCCAAGCTGGGTTGGTCGCCCCGCACCTCGTTCGACGAGGGGTTGGCAAAAACTATCGACTGGATTCGCGCGCATCCAGAATTTTTCGCGCCAGAGCGTTACACCGTATGAAAGCAGTTATTCTCGCAGGTGGACGCGGCACCCGGCTCGCGCCTTACACCACGGTTTTGCCCAAGCCGCTCATGCCCATCGGCGACAAACCGATTCTCGATATTGTCATTCGCCAACTACGGCATCACGGCTTTACCGAACTCACGCTCGCCGTCGGTTATCTCGCCGAATTGTTGATGGCGTACTTTGGCAACGGTGAACGCCTCGGCGTCAAGCTGGCTTACTCACACGAAGAACAACCGCTCGGCACCGCGGGACCGCTCAGCTTGGTCCCCAATCTTGACGAGCGATTTCTCGTGATGAATGGCGACGTGCTCACCGCGATCAACTATACCGAGATGCTGGCGCATCATCGCGCGAGCGGCGCAATTGGAACGGTCGCCGTTTATCCGCGCAGCGTCAAGATCGATTTGGGCGTGGTTGAGTACGACGAACACCATCATCTCACGCAGTACATCGAAAAGCCGACGCATCACTATCGCGTGAGCATGGGGATTTATATTTTCGAGCCGCGCGTGCTCAACTTTATTCCGAAAAATGTGCGGCTCGATCTACCCGATCTCGTCAAGCAACTCATCGCCGCGGGTGAAACTGTCAACTGTTATCCCTACGACGGTTACTGGCTCGACATCGGTCGCCCCGATGATTATGCGCAAGCGTCCGCCGATTTTGAAAAACTCGCCGCGCAGTTGTTGCCCGAATGAACGCTTCACCCCTCCGCATCCTCATCACCGGCGCAACCGGCTGCGCGGGAACCTGGCTCAGCCGGTTAGCCGTGTCGCGCGGCGCGATCGTCCATGGCGTTGCGCTCTCCGGCGAATTTGTGTCCGGCGTCGTCGGACGCCTGGGCGATGTGACGCACCTCGATTTGGTCGATGAGGTCGTCAAAGATGCGCGCCCCGACTGGGTCTTTCACCTCGCCGCGTTGATCCCAGGTCTGCCGAGCAAACCTTCGCCTGAACGCTACCTCGAAGTCAACATCACCGGCACGTATCACGTTTTGGACGCGGTGAGTCGTTTGGCTCCGAAGGCGCGTGTGATCGTCGTGAGTTCATCTGCCGTTTACGGTCAGCCGAAAAATCCTTCGCAACCTATCACCGAAGAGCAAATTCTGCATCCGCAATCGTTGTACGCGACGACCAAAGTCGGCGAAGAAATGCTAGCGATGCAATTCTTTGCCCAGTATGGCATTCACACGATTCGCGCGCGCACATTCAATCAAACGGGTCCGCGCGAACCGGCGAACCTAGTCTGCGCGACGCTCGCGCAGCAAATCGCGCGCATCGAAGCAGGCAAACATGACCTGATTCTGCGCGCGGTCACGTTGGCGACCAGCCGCGATTTTACCGACGTGCGCGATGTGGTCGCGGGCTATTGGGCAGCGCTCGAATATGGCGAAGCGGGGCAAGCGTACAACATTTGCTCCGGTCACTCGCAATCGATTCGCAACATTGCGAGCATTTTGCTGGGGCTAAGCACGCGGCGCGATATTCAAATCGTCGAAACCGATCCCATCCCCAATCCCCGCGCCATTCTCGATCAAATCGGCGATGCAAGTCGCTTGCGCGCGTGCTCCGGTTGGCAACCGCAGATTCCCATCGAAACCAGTTTGCGCGATTTGTTGGACGAATGGCGCGGCAAAGTTCAGACCGAGCAATGAGCCGACGAATCCGCGTTCTCCAAATCGTCGCCTCGTCGCGCGGTGGCGGCGCAGAGTTATTGCGTTGTCTGGTCAAAGGACTCGACCCAGCGCAGTTTGAATCCGTCGTCATTATGCCGGACGATGGCGGTCATGTCGGCGCAACCGATTTCAAATCGCTCAATGTTCCGCTCGAACGATTTGCGATTGATCGCCGATTCAGTCTCGGCGAATTTTTGCGTTTGCGTCGTTTCGTCCGCAACGGCAAGTTTGATCTAGTCCATGTTCACGGAGCACGCGCCGCGTTGTGGGGACGCCTCGCCACAATCGGTCCGCATCGACCGCGCATTGCGTTTGGCGTGCATGGACTTTCGATTGTGCATTACGCCGGCGTGAGACGCGCGCTGCTCGTCGGCATCGAAAAAATTTTGCGTCGCACGACCGATGCGACCTTATGCGATTCGAACGCCGAGCGCGCAGACGTGCTAATATGGAACATTGCCGCAGCCAACCGCACGCACGTCGTCTGGAACGGAATCGATATTGAGCGCGTGACCACGCCGCCACATGATCGACGAGCCGCACGCAATGCACTGAACTATTCGATGGAAACACCGGTGCTGGCAACGGTGTGTCGCCTGAACAAGCCGCGCGATTTTGAGACGCTGCTCGCGGGCATGGCACAAATCGTCGTCAAGTATCCTGACGCGCAACTGCTCATCGTCGGCGATGGCCCGCTGCGTCCGCAAGTGGAAGCGCTGATTGAACAACATCGACTTGCTCGAAATGTTCAGTTGCTTGGATTAGTACGCGATGTCGGTGAGGTGTTGGCAGCGGCCGATATGTTTCTACTCATTACGGCGGGCTGGGAAGGTTTGCCGCTCGCCGCGCTTGAAGCGATGGCGATGTGTTTGCCCGTCGTCATCAGCGACGTGGGCGGCAATCGCGAAGCCGTGATCGACGGTGAAACTGGGTTCGTGATTCCGCCACGCGATGTGGAAACTTTTGTGCGCGTAACGTCATCACTTTTGAACGATCCTGGGCGCGCGAAACAGATGGGCAACGCCGGTGCAGCACGCGTACAAAAATATTTTGATTTGCGCGTAATGGCAGCGCAAGTCGCCGAAATCTATCGTTCGCTTTTGAAATAAACATCATGCGTATCGCAATCGATATTTCCCCGGTCGTTCATCGCAAAGCGGGACTGGCAACCTACGCACGTAATCTCACCGAGCATTTGCTGTGCTTGGATCAAGAAAACTCTTATCGCGCTTTCCATTATGGGCAAGCGAACGAACCACTGCCTGCGTCGCTCGCTTCGCTCCCCTGCGTCACTGTTCTCTGGGGCGCGCGCCGCTGGCGTTTGACCGTCGCCGCGCAATATTTTTTCGGCGGCACGCTCGACCGCACGCTCGGAACCGTCGATATTTTTCACGCGACGGAACATTTGCTGCCCTCGCTGCGTTCCGCACACACGGTGTTCACGTTTCACGATGCGATCTACGCGCTCTTCCCGGAATATCATCTGCCGTTGAATAAACTCTTTCTCGGAGCGATGATGCCGCGCTTTTTGCGCCGCGCCGATGCGATCATCGCCGTGTCGGAATGCAGCAAGCGCGATGCGATTCGATTGTATAATGTTCCAGCCGAAAAAATCACAGTGATACCCGAAGGTATCCACCAAACGCTCCAGCCAGTGAACGATTCCAATCGATTGGCAGAAATTCGCGCGCATTACTCCAAGCATCAACCGTACATTTTGTTCGTCAGCACCATCGAACCGCGCAAGAATATTGCGGCGCTCGTCGATGCCGTAAAAATTTTGCGCGCGCAAGGATTTCCGCATCGATTGTTGATCGCTGGACGCAAGGGCTGGCTCTACCAAAGTACGTTCGATCACGTCAAGCAAGCGGGCATGGACAGCGAAATCGATTTTCTCGATTACGTACCGGATGCCGATCTGCCTGCGCTGTACTCGGCTTGCGATGCGTTCGTGTTTCCATCGCTCTACGAGGGCTTCGGCTTGCCGCCGCTCGAAGCCATGGCGTGTGGCGCGCCAGTGATTTGTTCCAACACGTCGTCGTTGCCCGAAGTGGTGGGCGATGCTGCATTGCAGGTGAATCCGCGCGACGTGAACGAAATTGCGGCGGCTATCACGCGCGTGCTGAACGATGCAACCTTGCGCGATGAACTCTGCGCCAAATCGCTCGCACGCGCCGCCCAATTTTCCTGGGAACGCACCGCACGCGAAACACTTTCCATTTACCAATCACTCGTTAGCAAGGGGCTTGATGTCTGAACAAATTCGTTTCGGTCTTGTTGGATGCGGACGCATTGCGCCGCGCCACGCCCAATCTGTTAGAGAACTTGAACACGCGCGCCTCGTTGCCATCGCCGATGTGATTTCGTCGCGCGCCGAGCGCTACGCCAAAGAACACAACGCGCAAGCGTACGCCGATTATCGGCGCATGCTGGACCGGCGCGACATCGACGTCGTGACGATTTGCACGCCGAGCGGGATGCACGCGCAGATGGCCATCGACGCGATGCAAGCGGGCAAGCACGTGATCGTCGAAAAGCCGATGGCGTTGAAACTACAAGATGCCGATCGCATGATCGCCACAGCAAAATCGATAGGTGTCAAGCTCTGCGTCGTACTGCAAAATCGATACAATCCGCCGATGCGTGACTTGCGGCGCGTGGTGGACGAGGGCAAGCTGGGAAAACTTTTATTGGGGAATGCGACAGTGCGGTGGTATCGCCCGCAAGAATATTACGAAGACGGTTGGCACGGCACATGGGCAATGGATGGCGGCGCGCTGATGAATCAATCGATTCATCACATCGATGCGTTGCAGTGGCTGATGGGCGACGTAACCAGTGTTTTTGCGCACACGGCGACGCTCGCGCACAAGATGGAAGCAGAAGACACGGGTGTTGCGGTGCTTCAATTCAAGAACGGCGCAATCGGCTCGGTCGAAGGATCGACCGTGACATTTCCCGAAAATCTCGAAGGGTCGGTGGCATTGTTTGGCGAACATGGTTCGGTCAAGGTGGGCGGCACCGCGCTCAATCGCAAAGTGATCTGGAAAATCGAAGGCGCATTGGAACACGAAAATGTTTTGCTGCGCCGCGACGAAGTCGATCCGCCGTCGATCTATGGATTCAGCCACAAAGCCGTCATCAGCGACATGATCGAAGCGATTCAACAAAATCGCGAGCCGCGCACCGATGGAATCGCCGCGCGCAAATCTGTCGCGCTCGTCTTGGCGATGTACGAATCGGCGCGCACGGGCTGTCTCGTGAAAATGGACGACGGAATCTGGAATGGATTCTTTTAAAGATAGGACGCGGACTGACTGTGGCGAACTTCGCCACAGCCACGCGGACGAACGCAGACAATGAAACTTGAAACCTGAGACTTGCGACTTGGAAATCCTCCACATCTACAAAGATTATTTCCCCGTCCTCGGTGGGATTGAAAATCACATCAAGCTGCTCGCTGAAACGCAGGCCGCACGCGGTCACAACGTTAGCGTGCTCGTCGCTAGCCGCGATAATCACACCCACATCGAAACGCTGAACGGCGTGCGCGTGATCTTCGCTGCGCGGAACGCAACCCTCTCATCTGCGCCGATCAGTCTCGCCATGTTCGATTTGATTCGGCGCGAAACACCCGACGTAGCGCATCTCCACTTTCCGTATCCCGTCGGCGAAGTCGCTAATCATTTTTTCGGCCACGCGCGGCGAACGGTGCTGACGTATCACAGCGACATTATTCGGCAAAAGTATTTGCGCGTCCTATATCGCCCGCTGATGCACCGAATCCTGGCGCGCGTCGATTGCATCCTGACGACGAGTCCGAATTATATCGCATCGTCGCCAGTGCTAGCGCGATGGAAAGACAAATGCGTGGTGGTGCCGCTTGGAATCGATCCGCGGCCATTTGAATGCGCGGTCGCCGCGCCAAGGGACGATCAATCGCCGGTGCGTTTGTTGTTCGTCGGAAAATTGCGCTACTACAAGGGATTGAATTATTTGCTGCAAGCGATGCGCGAAATATCGAACGCGCAACTCGTCATCGTCGGAGAGGGACCCGAAGGAGAAATGCTGCGCGCACTCGCTCGGCAACTCGGCGTTGAGGAGCGCGTCGTTTTTGCTGGCGAGGTTAGCGACGAGGAATTGCCTACTCAGTACGCTGCATCTGATATTTTCGTTTTGCCCGCATCGGAGCGTAGCGAGGCATTTGGCATCGTGCAACTGGAAGCGATGGCCGCGGGCAAGCCGGTCGTCTGCACCGAGGTTGGCACCGGCACGAGTTTCGTCAATGTCGATGGTGAGACCGGGTATGTCGTGCCAGCACGCGATGCACACGCGCTCGCGGCGGCGATCAATCGCTTGATCGATCATCCCGATCTATGCGCGCGGATGGGCGCAGCCGGGCGCACGCGCGTGCGGCAGGAATTCACCCTCGACAAAATGATCGAGCGGGTGATGAAGGTGTACCAAGCCCCGACGGATTCCTAAAAACCCGTCGGGTTTAATTTTTTTGCCTGCCAATCTTTGATCGCAAAGGGTATGTAGAGCAAAAGGCATAGCACAATACCCAATGCTTCGAGAACCAAAATGTAATAGGGCCACGGCGGCATCGCATCGATCAAGGTCGGCGTTTCGGGTTTGTGCGCGATGAAAAGATAATTGCTGGTGAGGATCGCATTGACGATCATGATGAACGCGACGTAGAGGTTCATCCCAAGCGCAACTCTCGCCAGCGATTTGACCGTCGGACGAAATCCTTCAATCGCCGTAAGATAAACCGCCGTCGTCACAATCGCGCCGTGCGACATCATCACCTGGAAAAAGCGAAAATGCGGAAAGCCGTAGATGCCTGCATCGGGCGTCAAGAGCGCCTGGCTCGCCGCGCCGATGCCCATGAAATAGATAAAATCGTAGAGAAAATAATTTTCGGTGACCAGCATCAAGGCGGAGAGCCACACCATCGCGCTGCACACATGAAGCGGCAGCATGTACTGAATGCTCCAATCGCCGATAGACCAATTCCACCAATGCCACAGCGATTCGACGATCACCAGCACGCCCGCCAGTGTAAAACGAAAAATGCGCCGCGCTTGGGGGCTGGGATTTTTCCATCCATAGATCAAGAACAAATTGATCGCCAGAATAATCAACAGCGCAACGACATGGGGCGGACCGAAGAGTTGAAACGGTTCGCCATTCCAGTCTTTGGAAAAGTAAACAAGCATCGATGCCTCCTTCAGCGTTGAATGGTTGAGATTATATCTGAAAAGACCCCTCGCCACAAAGCCCCGTTCTGTGTTATAATTTCGACCGGCGAAATCGCCTCATCCCATTTCAGCTCCAAGGAGGAAACCATGTTAAGCAAAACCATGCAGGACGCCATCAACGAACAGATCAAGAACGAATTCTACTCGGCGTACCTCTACCTTTCGATGTCGGCGTACTTTGAGTCGATCAATATGCCAGGGTCCGCCAAATGGATGCGCGCGCAATTTGGCGAAGAACAGATGCACGCGTTGAAAATGTTCGACTATGTGAACGATCAAGGCGCAAGAGCAACGCTCAAACCTATCGCGCAACCCACCGTCGATTTTGCATCGCCCGTGGCCGCGTGGGAAATGGTGCTCGAACATGAACGCCAAGTGACCGCGCTCATCAACCAATTGTACGCGCAAGCCGTCGCCGAAAAGGATTACGCAACGCAAACGTTCCTCGCATGGTTCGTCACCGAACAGATCGAAGAGGAAAAGAATGCCACGTTGATGGTCGAACGCTTCAGGCAAGCAGGCAACAATATCGCGAGCTTGCTCCTGTTCGACGGACATTTCACCAAGCGCGGTGAGTAAAACCCAAGAAACCCGTTTTCCCGAACAACACATTCGCTAAAATCAAAAACAATCCGCGAATCACGCGAATCACACGAATAAAAGAACATGATTAGTGAGATTAGCGAGATTCGCGGATGAATTTCACAGTCTAAACAAATTCGCAAAGGTCTTGCCGAAGAAAGCGCGCTTGTGATAAACGGAGATTAGATGACTCGCGACGAAATTCTGAAAACGCTGGGCGAACAATCCGCCGCACTCCTTGCCACACTCGCGGACATTCCCGATGAGGCGCAAACAAAAATTCCCTACGTCGATTGGTGGACGATCAAAGATTTGATCGGTCACGTCGCGATGTGGCAGCAAGTCGCGATTCAATTTATTAAAGATTACAAAGTAGACGGCACACCCAAAATGCTCGGCATCAAGGACGACGCTGACTTGGATCGCTACAACAAACGTGGCGTCACGCTGCAGCGCGATCTTTCATTGGACGCTGTGCGCCAAGAAATGGAAATCACGCATCGCGATTTGATCACCGCCGTCGAATCCCTCACCGATGCCGATTTGGCCAAGCCGCTGCCGCCACCCTGGGGCGAAGGCGCAACGCTCGAACGCTTGATCGCGGTCAACTCATATCAGCACACGCCGGAGCACCTCGAACAGATTGCCGCGTTCAAGCTTCAAGCTAAAAATCTAACGTAAAAAGCAAGCAAGTATCCTTTCGCGTCTTTTCGTGCTCTTTCGCGTTTCTTGAGGAGGAGAGATGAAGATCGGTCTCACGCTTTCCGGTGGTGGATTTCGCGCAACGGTTTTTCATTTGGGCGTGTTAGCCCGGCTGGCTGAAGAAAATCGTTTGGAAGATATTTCGTTTCTATCGACTGTGTCGGGCGGCAGTCTGTGCGGCGCGCTCGTCTTTGCCCAAAACGGAATGCAATGGCCCTCCAGCGCGTATTTCATCGAGAAAATTATTCCGCAAGCGCGTAAACTTCTCACGACCTATGATCTTGAGCAAAATATTATCTGGCGCGTGCTGCGCAATCCTCTGCACATTTTCGAAACGCGCGGTGCTGACCTCGGCGCATTGATCGGCTCGCGTTGGCGGCTCCGCGGAAAATTATGCGAACTGCCGCCCCATCCACGCTGGCTCATCAACGCCACGTGTTATGAGACCGGTCGGAACTGGCACTTTGAGCGATTCCTCATGGGCGACCGTATTTTCGGATACTCGTTCGACCCAGAAGTTCCTCTGCGCGATGCCGTTGCCTCATCGTGTGGATTTCCAGGTCTCATTGGCGCACTCACGCTCAAGACCCATAAGGCCACCTGGTTCAAGTTTGTCGATCCAACCATGATCGGCTCGGCAGATGAAATTCAACTTCGTCAAAGCAAAACGATACCGACGCAGCCGCTCTTTCCGCAATTGCATCTCTGGGATGGCGGTGTCTTTGATAACATGGGTTTGGAAGGCGTGATGGATGGCATTAACGGCTGGCATCATGGCATCGATTTCTTGATCGCGAGCGATGCCAACAGCCCCGTCAAAAACGAAACGTATCGCATGGGAATGAACGCGATGATGCGCATCATCGTTGGCATCATGATGGAGCAAGTCCTCACGCTGCGAAAACACCAAGTCGCCGAGCGCACCCAGAATCACGGCGATCGAGGCACATTCGTTTCGATCACCAGTTCCGCCAAGCGCATTCTAGCCGGACTGGATCAGCCCGAAGTGGTCGAACAAATCTGCTCGCAATGCTTGAGCGAAGAACAAGCCCTGCTTGCCGCCGATACGGCGACCAACCTCCGGCGCTTTTCGACTGAGCAATTTGATAACGTGTTCCGACATGGATTCGAAGTGACGAACTGCATGTTGTTTGCCTCCTATCCCAAGCAGTTCGACCATATCGACTATGCCAAATCCAAGAGCCAGAAAGAAATGCGTCAAGTCTGATACATCATCGACAAAGGAGCCGAACATGAAAACAGAATTGCTCGCCAAATTGAACGAGAATTGCAATGAGCTTTTGAGCTTGTCCGTTGGTCTTGCCGATGAACAAGTGACGGTAACTCCCGTTGTGGGCGAATGGACGATCAAAGACGTGGTTGGACATGTGGCGTTTTGGGACCAAGTCCTGCTTGACCATGTGCGCGAATCGTATACCCAGGGCCGACCGCATCCGCAGCGCGATGACGAAATGGATGACATTGCCAACCCGCGTGAAGCCGCCAAGCGCAAAGCTTGGTCCTGGCAACGGGTGCGCGCCGAATTCGAGAACGCTCGCCGTGCCGTCATCGAGCGCGTCGAAAGCCTGAGCGAAGTGGATTTATCGGTGCAAGTGCCCAGCCCATGGCGAGGCGACAATCGATTTTATTCGGTCGCCCAAATGATCGAAGAGGTAGCGATTGGACATTCCCAAGAACATATCGAGCAAATAAAGAATTGGAAAACCAAATTAAACCAACCCAGCTAAGAGTGAAAATTGTCGATTTGGGTCCAAACGACGAAAAAACAATTCAAGTCGCACAAATTTTAATCGACGCATTCGCGCACATGGATTACGTGAGAACGATTGAGGCAGCCGTCGCGGAGGTGCGCGAATCATTCGCCGACAAGCGCATCAGCCGCGTCGCGCTCGACGAAAACGGAGATGCCGTCGGCTGGATCGGCGGCATCGAGCAGTACGATGGCACGGTGTACGAATTGCATCCGCTCGCCGTCAAGCCAAGCGCACAGCGACGTGGAATTGGAACAGCGTTGGTCAAAGATTTTGAAGCGCAAGTAAAGCAGCGCGGCGCCCTCACTATCACGCTCGGCACCGACGACGATTTTGGCGGCACGTCGTTGTTTGGCGTTGATGTTTATCCGAACGTGCTTGAGCAATTATCGTCGATCCGCAATCGCAACCATCACCCATACGAGTTTTATCTCAAATGCGGTTACTCTCTTGTCGGACTAGTTCCCGATGCAAATGGATTTGGTAAACCCGATATTTTGATGGCGAAGCGCGTTGGAAAATACGATAGGACGCGGAGTACCGCGGACGAACGCTGAAAATAAAACATGTCCGCGTTAATCCGCGGTACTCCGCGTCCCATTTCAAGATACTATGCCAAAACGCAAAGTCGTAATTTACGTTCGTTCTACCTGATCGACGTGTCGCCAGGCGCAAGAGTTTCTTGCGCAAGAAAAAATCGCGTACGAGAAGCGCGACTTTTTCAAGCAGGCGTTCACCGTCGCTGAGTTGCACGCGTTATTGAAAACGCTCAAGCTCACCGCGCATGATGTCATATCGACCAAGAGTCCGTCATACAAAAAGATGAACCTCGAAGCGGAGAAGTTATCGGAAGAGGAATTGCTCGCGCTGATGGTCCAAGAACCGCGCTTGCTGCGCCGTCCGCTTATCGTGGTCGATGCCAAGCCAGTCGTCGGGTTTGACAAAGAGAAATTGACCCAAGTTTTGAAATAGCGAAAATCTTATTTGGTGAAATCGAGTTTCTTTTGCTAAAGAAACACACGGAATTCCACTGAAAATCAATTTCGGTGTACTTCTGTGTTGGCTGTGCCGCAATTCAGGCACAGTCATCTGTGGCTGATTTAATTGATCAAACAACGGAGTTGAAGAATGAAAATTGCAATCATGGCAACGGGTGGTCTCGGTGGATATTACGGCGCATTGCTCGCGAAGGATGGACACGATGTTACGTTTATTGCGCGCGGCGCGCATTTGAAAGTGATTCGCGAACACGGTTTGACAATCAAAAGCATTCACGGCGATTTTGCCATCAAGCCAGCGTTCGCAACCGACAATCCATCTGAGGTTGGCGTGGTCGATTACATTCTCTTTGGCGTGAAAACGTACGACACGGTCGCTGCCGCGCAATCGATGCAACCCATGATCGGCGAAAAGACGACAGTCGTCAATTTTCAGAACGGCGTTGATAGCCACGAGCAAATCGCCGAGGTCATTGGTAAAGAACACATCATTGTCGCGCCGACCCAAGTCGTTTCGAACATCACCGCGCCGGGCTTGATCGAACAAAAGAGTCCGTTTCGCAGTTCGTTCGTCGGCGAAGTGTATAAGCCAGGCTTGACGCCGCGCGTGCAAGAATTTACGGCGATGCTCAAGCGCACCGGTGTCGATGCCACCGCCGTCGCCGATGGTCGCACACCCCTGTGGCACAAGTTCGTCTTCATCGCATCGATTGCGGGCTTGGCAACACTCGCGCGCACCGAGCCGTTCATTCTGTTTCAAATGCCTGAAGCGCGTGCGATGTTGCGGGCGGCGATGGAAGAAGTGTGTGCCGTGGGCAAAGCGCAAGGCGTGGCGATGGACGGCGACATTGTCGATCGACATTACAACGGTGCGTTGAATCTCAAACCGGGCAACAAACCATCGATGCAGCTCGATTTGGAGCAAGGCAAGCAGCTCGAAATCGACGCGCTAAGCGGCATGGTCGTTCGATTGGGCGCAGAAAAGAATGTGCCAACGCCAGTGCATCAAACGATTTATGTCGGATTGAAATTGATCGATGAAAGAACCAAGCAAAAAGGCAAAAGCTAAAAGTTGATACCCGTTCTTACTTTTGCCTTTTTACTTTTTACTCGGAGGTTGACATGTCTTTGGATCCAAATGATCTGGTTGCGGCATTGAATGAAGGACGCTCATACTGGGGCGACTTTGCGGAAATATTTGCCGAGCGACGCACCGATACGATTGTCGTGTTGGACGACGGACGACTCGACAAGTTGAGCGCGGGCGAAGAAGCTGGGGTTGGCGTTCGCATATTCCATGGACCGACATCGGCGTATGTTTACACAAGCGATTTTTCGCGCGATGCGATTGTCGAAGCGATGCGCTTGGCAAGCGCGGCGGCAAAGCAACGCGCCGGCACCGGCGAAACATTGGTCGCCTCGTTGGATCGCGGCATCACGCCGACTCCCTTATCGGTTTACAAACAATTGCCCGACAGCATCCCGCTCTCGGATAAAGTTGCGATTGTGCGAAATGCTAACCGCATCGCGCGAGGACTGGGCGCAGAAATTCGCCAGGTCACCGCGTCATATCAAGATTACATTCAAGACGTAACGATCGTCAACTCGCTTGAAGAGGTCGCCCAAGACCGACGCGTGCAAACGGTCTTTTCGATCAACGTCGTCGCGAGCGATGGTACGATTCTACAAACGGCGAACGAATCGACGGCGGCGCTTGCGGGGTTTGAGCAAGTGGCGGGCGATCTTCCCGAACGATACGCGCGCATCGCCGGCGAACGCGCGTTACGAATGTTACGCGCCCGCCCTGCCCCAGCCGGCACCATGCCAATTGTGTGCGCAGCCGGCACGGGCGGCGTGCTCATTCATGAAGCGATTGGTCATGGCATGGAAGCCGATTTCAATTTGCCAAACAAACCAATGTCGGTGTTTGCGGGCAAGGTCGGACAGCTTGTCGCCCATCCCAAGGTGACGATTGTCGACGACGCGACGATTCCTAATTTTCGCGGCTCGTATCGTTACGACGATGAAGGCGTCCCAGGTCAACGTCGCTTGCTCATCGAAAAAGGCATTCTGCGCAATTACATGAACGACCGCAAGACGGCACGCGAGCTGGGTGTTGCGCCGAACGGCGGCGGGCGTCGCCAATCGTTCCGCCATACGCCGATGCCGCGCATGACGAACACGTTCATGCTTTCTGGCGACGACGATCCCAACGCGATCATTCGCAGCGTCGAGCATGGCTTGCTCATCAAGCAAATGGGCGGCGGTCAAGTCAACATCGTCTCCGGCGATTTTGTGTTCAATATTCAAGAGGCATATCTCATTGAAAAAGGTCAGATTGCCGAACCGGTGCGCGGCGCAACAGTGATTGGGAATGGTCCTGCGATTTTGAAAATCATCGACCTGGTTGGAAACGATTCACGGCTCGAAAGTCGCGCGGGAATGTGCGGCAAAGATGGACAAGGCGCACCGGTCGGTTTTGGCATTCCGACGCTGCGCGTTCCCGAAATCGTCGTCGGCGGAATCGTACCCGGCATGACTGAAACGATGAGATGATACGTGATGCGTGATATGTGGTGCGTGTTCCGTGGTGCGTGATACGTGTTACGTATTGCGAAGACGGAACACGGAACACGAAACACGTTTGGCGAGTGGAGAAAATAATGAATAACCAAGACATTGTTCAGCAAGCCATTGAATTTGCAAAAAGCGCAGGCGCGGATCAAGCCGAAGCGATGCTGGGACGCTCGCGTAATCTTTCGGTCGAAGTGACCATGGGGCAAGTGGAAACAATCAAGCAAGCCGAAGACCTGGGAATTGCAGTGCGCGCGATTGTCGGCAACCGCATGGGCTTGTCATACGCGACCGACTTTGACCCAACCAGCTTACGCCGGGTCGCTGAACGCGCTGTTGAAGTCGCACGCGCATCGGACGCCGACGAGTTCGTCGGGTTCGCCGAGCCAGCGCCGTTTCCAACCGTCGATGGTTTTGATGCCGAAATGGCAACGCACTCCGCCGATGAAAAAATCGAGAGATCATTTGCGATTGAGCGCGCCGCAAAAGAGTACGATGCGCGCATCGTGATGACGCGGCGCGTCACGTACGGCGAGCGCGAGTCCCATTCTGCGATTGCCAACTCGCGCGGACTCGTCGCCGAACAGCGCACCAATACCTGTGGCGGCATCGCGATGGTCATTGCGCGCGATGCATCGGGACAAGAATTCGGCGTTGGGTTCGATTTCAAACGCCGCTATGCAAACTTTGATGCGAAAGCAGTTGGCGTCGAAGCGGCACAGCAAGCTGTATCGCTGCTCGGCGCATCGCTCGTGCAGAGCCAGCGTGCCAGCATCGTGCTGGAACCGAAAATGGCTGGCGCGTTCCTCAGCATTATCGCGAATCTCGTTTGCGCGAACAACGTGCAGAAAAATAAATCGCTGTTCGCGGGCAAGCTGGGTAAACAAGTTGCTGCGAGCGGCGTCACGATCATCGACGATGGCACGTCGGCAGATGCGCCGGGCGCGCGTGCCTGGGACGACGAAGGCGTTGCCAGTCGCCGCACCGTCGTGATTGCCGATGGCGTGCTGCAAAATTATTTGCACTCGACGTACACTGCGCGCAAAGCGCAAACACAATCGACGGGAAATGCCACGCGCGCATCGATCAAGGTGCTGCCCGATCCCGCACCATCGAATTTTGCAATGTCGGCTGGAACCGCGACGCCCGAATCGTTGATCGCGGGCGTTACACGCGGATTGCTCGTCAAGAATTTGATGAACCTGCATACGGCGAATCCCATCAGCGGCGAGTTTAGTTTTGGCGCGAATGGCATTTGGATCGAAAATGGTAAGGTGGTTAATCCCGTGCGCGGCGTCACCATTTCCGGCAATCTCACCGATTTGTTGATGAATCTGCGGGGCATCGGCAATGATTTGACGTGGCAAGGCGCGATGGGCATGAGCGTCGCCGCGCCGACGGTGTTGATCGAAGACGTGAGTATTGCGGGCAAGTAACGCGGGCTGCTAGCCCGCGCGTACGTCATGCTACTAACTCGCAAGCTGGCAGCTTGCGCTACAACTCGTTTGACGGATTCTGCAAACTGTGCTATAGTAGCTTCCGTTAGTGACAAGTTGATTCGGTTAATTGATGCCGCTCGATTTTGTAATAACTCGAGCGGTTTTTATTTTGCCCCTCGCTTGCTAACGCTCGTCAAGTGGACTCTATGCGGACTGAAAAACGCCGATTGCACTTGGCGACCGACGTGTCATCAGCGGTTTTTCACCTCGGATTATTTTCACCGCATTAGGAGTTTCATGAATTTCAGTTCTTTCAATCTTGATGCGCGCCTGCAAGACGGTGTGCGGTCGTTGGACTTTGACCAGCCCACGCCGATTCAATCTGCCACGATCCCCGCAGCTTTGACCGGTCAAGACATTTTGGGATCCGCCGAAACAGGCACTGGCAAAACTGCCGCGTACCTGTTGCCCATGATGCAACGATTACTTGCATCGCACAGTCGCACACCCCGCGCATTGATTCTGGTTCCAACCCGCGAACTTGCTTTGCAAGTCGCCGCGCAAGCCAAGCAATTAGGCAAGCGAACCGATTTGCGCGTCATTGCGATTTATGGCGGCGTGGGCATGGGCGATCAAACTAGCGCGCTGCGTCGCGGAGTCGATATCGTCATCGCCACACCCGGTCGCTTGATCGATCACGCCGAACGCAAAAATATTTCGTTCAAGTCGATTGAAATACTTGTGCTCGACGAAGCCGACCGCATGTTGGACATTGGCTTTTTGCCCGACATTCGCCGCATCATTGCGCAGTTGCCCCGCGAACGCCAAACGATGTTGTTCTCGGCAACGTTGACCACGGACATTGTTAATTTGTCGTCCCAAGTCACCCGCACTCCCGCGCGCATCCAAGTCGAAAAGACCACCTCGCCGGAAGCCATCGATCAGACATTGTTCCCCGTTCCAGAGCATTTGAAAGCGCAATTGTTGCAACAATTGTTGAGCGAAGAGAAAATGGACAGCGTCCTCATCTTTGCACGGACCAAACATCGCGCTGAAAAAGTCGTCAAGCTGTTGCAGCGCGCGAACATTCGCGCCGTCGTGATTCACGGCGACCGCTCGCAATCACAGCGCATCGCTGCCCTAGAAGATTTTCGACGCGGCAAATCGCGCATCTTGGTCGCCACCGATATCGCTGCGCGTGGTATCGACGTGCAAGGCATCTCGCATGTGGTCAACTACGATGTGCCGATGCAACCGGAAGACTATGTGCATCGCATCGGTCGCACTGGACGCGCGCAAGCCGTTGGTTGTGCCTACACGCTAATCACACCCACCGACGAAGGTATGGTCCGCCGAATCGAAATGGTGATGCGGCAGAAAATTCAGCGCCGTCGACTTGACGGAATTGATTATCATGCCTCCGCGTTCGTTCAACCGGATGCGGACGCCATCCGCCGCTACGTCGAAGCCAATCGACGGAACAAGGATATCAAAAGATCCAAAGCGCCCAGCGTGCCAAACAAAAATTGGGCACGCGCCTAACCAATAAATGAAAAAGAAACCCGAAGTGATTCGTGTAAACGATACTTCGGGTTTTGCGTTTTTCTGGGTTTCAGGTATAGTTGAAGGCGTAAGCTAGTCCTAGTCCCTGGCATAGTTCGATCTCATATTGCTTCAATGGAGAGCACGGAGATGTTTACTGCGCATGGGACGTTGTACGCCAATCGAATAGCAATTCAAAAATTGAGCACCTGTCAGTTGATGCGTTCATGCGCGTTGATGGTGGGTGTTTTGCTTGGTAAATAAAGTTTAAACTATTCCAACAGGTATGATGCTTGTTCCGGCGAGGATAGTGTTATGCGCCCTATTGAACCTACTCTCACGACAGAGCTTGAACATCATATTGGTTCCAAATCTGTAGGGAAGGCTCCGCCATACGAAGTAAATAGCTATAGAAATCTTGTTGAGCATGTTGCACATTTGGCATATCTGAACAAAGACAATCTTTTATTCTTTCGAGGACAAACGCAAGACTTTCTCAATAAGGCAGGAGCTTCGACGTTCTATCCAAGTATTTATAGAGAGGATAACTTGGCTCAACGTGAAGTGGAGTATCGATTTGCACTGTTAGATCGAGCTTCACGCCAGCTCAAGGAACTATTTTCTAAAGGCAAAATTGATGGACATGCTGACGTAGGTAGAAAACGTTATATACAGTGGAGTATTCTCCAGCATTATGGAATATGCCTAACACCACTTCTGGATTTCACTCACTCCCCATGGGTTGCCTGTTCGTTCGCACAGGAAGACAATGACAAGTCGCATGGATATGTTTATGTTTTTGGCTTGCCCTACCTTACCAACCGCATTTCTATTAATTCGGAACATGATATTGTCAATATACGCTTGTTAAGCATTTGCCCGCCGGACGCCCTTAGACCGTACTTCCAGGAAGGGTATTTGGCTGGTACATCTGATGTCACGACTGACTATGATTCTAAACCAGAACTAGATTTTAACAACAGGCTAATCGCAAAATTTTGCATTCCAAACACAAAAAAGTTTTGGAACGCTGGGATAGGTAAGATTCCAAGAACTATTCTCTATCCTAAAAGCGATCGTATCCAGGAGCTTTGCGAAAATATCGAGACAACCGTTAGAACCGAAATATATTCAGGTACCATTGGTGACTTCATTACGGAATGGGTTAATTTGGAACAAGTTCTTGTGCAAAAAGCACAGAAAGAATATCCAAGACCATTATCTGCTCGTGAAGCCATCCAAAGGTTGCAAACGATGGGAATGCTTGATAAAAATTTGGCTTATACTATTGACGAACTCCGAAAGTTTCGGAACCTCCTAGTACACGAGCCTGACCGGGTAGATCAAAATTCGATAACACAACACCAGCAAGAGTTGCAACAATTACGCAAAAAACTAAAATGGTATTGAGCAAAATACAAAAACCTTGCAACCGGCACCCGCCCTCGCAAGGTTTTCGCTTTCTTAATGGATTCTTTAGCATAGAACTGCATCGCTGTCTCGAATCGTAGATATAATTGGAACGCATCATAATCCAGTGGATTAGTCCGCGTTAATCTGCGTTGGTCCGCGTCCCATTCCAGAGAGGATCACGACGATGAGTAATCATTCCAAAATTTCGCGACGTGAGATTTTGCGGCTTGCCGCTCTCGGCGCATTCAGCGCATTCATTACCGCTTGCGAGCGCGCAGGCGTCCCAGTCACCGGAAACAACACACCCGCAGCAGCGCCTACCCAGGATGTCATTACGCAAAACGCGCCAACACCCGATCTTCAATCCCTAGCAGGAAGCAACAGCGTGCCGATTACGTCAGCAGAAAATTTCTACATCACCTCATCCGGTCCAACTCCAAAGGTTCCTGCCAATTGGAAATTGACTATTACTGGCTTGGTGGACAACCCGCTCACACTAACTCTCGACGACATCAAGGCGATGTCGTCGGTCACCGAAATGCGTACGCTCTCGTGCATCTCGAATCCCGTTGGAGGCAATTTGATTTCGAATGCGGTGTGGAAAGGCGTGCAGTTCAAAGAATTGCTCACGCAAGCTGGCGTCAAGAACAACGCGCACTTTATCAAGTTCGAATCGTTCGACGGCTATAGCACCAGCATTCCGCTCGAATTGGGAATCGATGATCATTCGCTGCTCGTGTACGACATGAACGGCGCGCCGCTCCCAAGCGATCACGGCGCGCCGTTGCGTTGTCTGTGGCCCGGTCATTACGGCATGAAACAGCCCAAGTGGTTACAAACCGTCACACTCGTTGAGCAATACTCCGCCGGTTATTGGGAACGCCAGGGCTGGTCAAGCGAAGCCAAGGTCTTGCCGTTTTCGCGCATCGATTCGCCACAAGACTTGGCAGCGATGTCGGGGGACACGTTCACCTTGTCCGGCATCGCATTCAGCAACGAAAGCAGCTTGTCGGAAATGGAAATCAGTTGGGACGATACGAATCAGTGGCAGACGACTGAGCTTACGCGCGGACCGTCGCCGTTGGTATGGACGGTGTGGACGTGGACGGGGAAATCGTTGCCAGCAGGACGACACGTGATTTACGCGCGGGCGACGGATGGCAACGGCCAAATGCAAGTGCGCGCCGCTACGTTCAGTCTATTTGGCAGCACTTTTCCGAACGGGACGCTGGACATGCAATCGATCGTGCTCGATTTTAAAGGATAGAGACACCCGCTAATCACGCGAATCTCCACTAATAAACCACCTGTTTGTTCGCGAAGATTCGCGGCGATTCGCGGGCAAATATTATGCGGTTACAGCGTTGGCAATTCATTGTAGTCGGCGCGATTGCAATTTTGATCGTCATTCTCAGCGGCGTGGGGTTTGTGTCGTATCAGGAACAGGACGACAACTTTTGCGCGTCGTGCCACACGCAGCCAGAGACCGAGTACCTCGCGCGCAATCTCCAAGCCGATGCCACGCAAGACGCTCCCGACCTAGCTTCGTTCCATCATCGCAAGAAAAACGTGCGCTGCATCGATTGTCATGTGGGCGAAGGATTCGTCGGGCGAACGGCCGTCCTCTCGCTGGCGGCCTGGGATGCGTTCAAGCATTACACCGGCATGGCGCAGCAGCCAGCCAAAATCGTTTTTCCGATTCAGAACGAAGCGTGCCTCAAGTGTCATCAGCAAGAAGTGGCCCGACCAGGATTTGAAAATCATCAGCATAACAAATATGATGATCCCCAACTCTCGCCGCCATTCATTCGCTGCACTAACTGCCACGTCGCGCATCGGCTCGGCGACGAGCGTACCGCATTTCAATTTCGCGATGCGATTCTGCCGCGCTGCGAATATTGTCATCAGCAAGTGGGCAAAGGACCGCGCGGGCAAGCAACACCAATGCCGTAAATTGAAAACATGCGACGCACTCGCTTACGGCAAAGTGCGTCGCACATCTTATCGACTACCTGACCACGCGACTATTCGACTATCCGACTTTGACCACCACCGCCATCGCGGTATCTCCGGCGGCACAGCCCGTAAAGAGACCGTAGCCACCTCCAACCATCACCAACTCTTCGATGAGTTCGATGACGAGCCGCATCCCCGTCGGTCCTTGCGGATGACCGAAGATGAGCGACGAGCCATAGTGATTCATCGCCTCTGGCTTGACATTCAACTGCTGACAGAAATACACATCGTTGACGGCGAACGGATTGTGCGTCTTGATCGCCCGCACATCCTCAATCTTGATACCCGCGCTGTTGAGTGCGTTCACCGCCGCAGGCACCGGCGCTTGCGCCATGTAACCTTTTTTCGCGCGCGCGGTCCCAGCCGCGACCAGTTGCACGGTGACGCTGGCATCCCGACTCAATGATTTCACTTTTTCACGCGTCGTCAAGATCATCGCAGCGTTGCCATCGGCAGGAAACGTTTGACCGCCGTACGTTACCGAGCCACCTTCGAGCACGGGTTTCAATCGCGCGAGACCTTCTTTCGTCGTTGGAAACACACCTTCGTCGTCTTTCACTGTCGTAACCACTTTGCGCCCTGACGCATCTTTCACTTCGAGCGGCGTCACCATGTAGCGTCGATGGAATGCCGAATCGTCTTTGAGTGCGTCTTGATATTGCGTAAAACGCAACAACATCATTTCGTCTTGTTGCTCTTTGGTGATGCCCGATTCGCGCGCGACATTCTCCGCCGTATGTAACATGGCGTTCTTGGCGTACGGATCGAAATTGAAATTATCCCAGACCCAGTCTTCCGTATCGCCTTTGCCGCCGGGTCCCAGTGGATTCGGATAATAGACGTGCGGACCATTGCTGCATCGATCCAGCGTCACACCCAGCATCGTCTGCCCTGCGCCTGTTTCAATCTCGGCTGCCGACGAGGAAATCACGCGCGCGCCGGTCGCACACGCTTGCGACAGAACCGGACCGGTGACGCCGGTCGCGCCGATCAATGCGGCGAGCCAGGGCGCGCCATAAAACGAATGCTTTTGAGGCACGCTCATGCCAACAAACACCGCATCGAAAATATCGGCGCTGAGGTTGCGTTCTTTCAACGCGCGCATCACGGTCTCTGCGGCGAGTGGAATCGGATGCGAATTGGAGAGCGCGCCTTGCCAGCGCACGAACGGCGAGCACCAATAACCACCGTAAGGAATAAACACATTTTCAAATTTCATTTTGCTTCTCCCAAATAATCCGCTAATCATGTCACGCTTCGCGTGGGCAGAGCGAAGAAGTTCTAATTCGCGAAAATTCGCGTGGATTCGCGGATAAAAAATTTGTCGTGAACTAGGAACGAACTGTGCGTAACATCATCGAACCAACCGCGCCAAGCAACGAGACGACTCCTGCCGTTACAAACGCGAACGCAAACGATTGAGTATTGTCCGCAATCGCGCCCGCCAAGTACGGACCAATTGCCTGCCCTGTGCCGAACACGATCGTCAACAATCCCAACGCCGCTGGGGCAAGTCGCGCGCCGAACAAATCGCCGGCGAACGCGGCCATCAACGCCGGCACGCTCCACGCCGTAAGCGCAAACAACACCGCCGAAAAATAGATCGACGGTAACTCGTGGCTCATTCCGAAAACGAGGAACGAGATTCCTTGCAGGGCGAACACGCCGATCAAGGCGATGCGCCTTCCCCAGCGATCCGAGATGCTGCCCCAGATGAATCCGCTGATCGTGGTCACGATACCGATTTGCAACCAGAGCGCACCGGCGTCGCCTGCGCTAAATCCAGCTTCTTTGACCAAGTAGCGCACGAAAAAAGTCGAGTAGATGATGTACGCAAATCCGAAGGCGAAATAGATCGCGGCGAGATGCCACAACTTGCGCGATTTGTAAATCAAGCCCCAATCGAGTGACGATGCCTTTTTCTCGCTGGGTCGCACTCCACCTGTCATCGGCACATCGCCGACCGGCGTCAACCCTAGTTCATCCGGTCGATTGCGAATCAACATCCAGCACAACACGCCGACGCTCAACGTCATCGATCCGAGGACATACCAACTCACGCGCCATCCCTCTGCACCAAATTGATTCAAGATCGAAGGAACGAGCGGCCCCGTCACCATCAAGCCCACGCTCGAGCCAGCTACCGCGATGCCCGCCGCAACCCCGCGTCGTTTCGCGCCGAACCATGCCGAGACCAATGCCATCGCGGGCACATTCGCACCGGCATTGCCCACGCCGGTAAAAAAGCGTCCCAGCCGCGCTGCATCGAAGAAAGGAAACAAGCCGGTGGCAAGCATCGCCAGCCCAGCGACGAGGAGCGCTACGGCGATGACCACACGCGGTCCCCAACGCGCCGCGATGAGGCCGGCGAAGACGACCGTAAGCAAATATCCTACGAGATTCCACGATTGCAATTCGCCGGTTTGCGTGTTCGTCAGTTTCAAGCCGTCTTGCATCGCAGGCAAAATGCTCGTGTAACCAAACCGACCCAGGCCCAGCGAGCCGAAGACGGCCGTCACAATCATCGTGAGTACCACATACCCATAGTGGAAACGCGGCGTCGCCTTTTCGACAGTCGTCTTCGCTGTCTCCATCTTTTGTCTCCTAGTCGCCTAGTCGCCTAGTCATGTAGTCATCTAGTCGTTTAGTCTTTCGACTACACGACTAGATGACTAGAAGACTATTTGACTACCGGACTAACTGACTTGTTTAGCCACCATATCACCGATAGTGGTAGTGGATAGACCACTGTTCGCACCCACCGATGGGATGCGTTTCGACACGAGCAACTCGCGCACCGCTTTGTCGATTCGCGCTGCTGCATTCTTTTCGCCGAGATAATCGAGCATCATGCCGATGGCGTTGATCGTGGCAAGCGGATTCGCCGAGTTCATCCCAGCATACTTGGGCGCACTGCCGTGAATCGGCTCGAACATCGACACTTGGCCGGGGTGAATGTTGCCGCTTGCCGCGATGCCCATGCCGCCTTGGATCATCGCGCCGAGGTCCGTGATAATGTCGCCGAACAAATTCGTCGACACAACAGTATCAAACCATTCAGGATTTTTGACCATCCACATACACGACGCATCGACGTACGCGTGATCGCGTTCGATGTCGGGATATTCGCGACCGACCTCTTCAAACGTGCGCGTATACAAATCGTGCGCGCGCACCGCATTTGCCTTATCGACCAAGGTCAATTTTTTGCGCTTGTTGCGCGCGCGACATATCTCAAAGGCATAGCGAATGATGCGCTCGGTTCCTTTGCGCGTATACAGCATCAACGAGGTCGCGATTTCGTCGGGCGTGCCTTTTTTCGTAAAACCGTACGGCGCGGTGTACGCGTCTTCGGTGTTTTCACGGCATACCACCATGTCGATGTCTTCGGGCTTTTTGCCCTTCAACGGGCAGAGATGTTCGGCGTAAAGCGTGATCGGGCGCAAGTTGACGTAGAGATCAAGCCCAACGCGCATCGTCATGATGACCGCGTGCTCGACCAAGCCCGTGGGACAGCGCGGGTCGCCAATCGCGCCGAGCAAAATCGCATCCAGCTTGCGATACTCGTCGAGCACATTCGGCGGACACGCTTCGCCCGTTTTCAAATAGCGTTCGCTGCCCCAGGGATAATCGACCAACTCGTACTTGAAACTGTCCAACGCGGCGACGCAATTCAAAATCTTGAGACCCTCGCGCACCACTTCGGGTCCAATGCCATCGCCTGCGACCACGCCAATCTTGTAAGATTTCATGTAATGCTCCTGATAAAATTTCTAAAACGTAAACTGTCCCTTACGTTTTACGTTTTATTCTTTACTGTTTTCGTACCGTGCCACCGCACCACGAAATTCATCCGGCACGCGCACCGGCTTTTTCGTCTCCGGATCAATCGTCACGGCGATGATCTTGCCGGTCGCGACCAATTCGTCGTTGTGGGCTTTGAACGCCGCAAATTCGAACGTGACGCTCGAATTGCCGATTTGTCCAACACGCGCATGAACGTTGAGCACCTCTTCAAAGAACGCGCGCGATTTATAATCGCATTCCGAGCGAATGTAGAACATGTCCACACCCGCGGCGACAAGATCGCTGTATGTGCAGCCAATCGCATGTTGATACTGCGTGAGCGCCTCATCAAAGTACGTCAAATATTCACCAAAGAAGACGTGACCTTGTAAATCCGTCTCGGCAAAACGCACGCGCAGCGGCTCGAAGAATTTGTACTTGTCCACCATCAGTCTCCAGTCAACAGTCGACAGTCTAATCAACCAGCATCCTACTGGCGACTAGCAAGCTTTTCCTCGACGTACGGTAACAATCCGCCGAGCGCGATAATGCGCTGCGCAAATTCGGGAAACGGCGCGGAGGAAAATTTCTGATCGGTGTCCAAATCATGGATGATGCCCGATGCGGGGTCGGCTTCCACGCGATGTCCGTTCTGAATCGCGGCGGCAGCTTCGGGTGATTCGAAAATCGGCAAGCCGATGTTGATGGCGTTGCGATAAAAGATGCGCGCAAAGTTTGCGGCGATGACGGCGCTCACGCCCGCACCTTTCAACGCGAGCGGCGCAACTTCGCGCGAAGAGCCGCAGCCAAAGTTGGAATCGGCAACGATCATGTCGCCGGGCTGCACCTGCTTGGCGAAATTCGCGTCCAGGTCTTCCATCGCGTGCTTGCCCAACTCAACCGCGTCGATCAAGTTGCAATAGCGACCCGCGATAATCAAATCCGTATCAATGTTTGCGCCGTACTTCCAGACGCGACCGGTGATTGGCATAGCGCCCCTCCTTTAATCAGCAGCGGTATTCCTATTTTTTTGTTGGTGTGTCGCCAATTTGTCCCCTGCGAAGTTCAAACTCTTCTGCTACCAATTGCTTCCGGTTGGGTCCTACGGGTTCATTCAGTAATTGTCGACCAATCTCAATAAAGCGGTTGCGCATCCGACTAGATTCTGGGCTAGTAAAAGTTTCTCTCGCCCATTGTAGCGCTTTCGTATCCCACAACTCGATAAACTCGTGGGGCAAATACTGAAGATATTCCTTTTGGTCTACGTTAGAGCCATGCCGGATATTTAACTTCGGCTGTTCTATCCCCAGTAAGTGTGGAAGCAGATAGAGATTGGACAACATGGCTTGGCGTAACCGGCGGGATGCTCCCACCAAATCGCCGGAGCGGTAGAGCGCCAATGCCCAACACAAATAGTGAAATGGTTCGCCCATATCATCTGGAAAGGTTCGCGCATACCACTCAAAAGACGTGACCGCACCCTTCAGATCGTTTACTAACAGGTAGAGTGGTCCCAGCAAATATCTTTTTCCCGCGTCGTCACTAATATGCCCAAACCGCTCGGCTTCCTTGCGTAACTCTCGCTCATAACGTTTGATCCGCTCGATGATTTTCTTTGGCTCGTTTGGAAATGGATACATTTGTAATCTGATTCCATGCGTAGTGCAAGACTCAACATGATGTTATGAAGGGAGAGCGCCTAACGGTTTGCGTTACCCGCGCTGGGGCGGGCGGCGGGACGCCGTCCGACTGGAAAAATGCTAAGGCGTAGAAAAAGGCTTGGAATCGCGCCAGACTCCCCAGCGTCGGGTGCACGCTTTGTTGGGCAGCCTCTAACCCTTAAGACTACTTTGCTAATTAGATTCACCATTGCCATAGTGCTTATCGTAGTACTCTGCTCTTTTAATTAAACCTATCGCACCTTCACTTCGATTACCTGATGCGGCAAGTTTATTGAGAAATCTTTCTTTGAAATGCGGGTACATTAAATCAAATAATTCGTGAATTTTATTGTTAAACTCTTTTGCAGCCGCTGTAAATTCTGATTCTAGTTCTTCAACCACTTGTTTGTGGTCATTTTCCAAATTTATCGGATTGCCCGAAGCGTCATTGCCTTGTATTTTTTGTCCGAAGGCTTCAACCGCAGAAGCAGCAAAATAAATATCAGGATCTTGTCCAAGAGGTCTTTCTTCTCCACGATGGAGGTGTAAATCACGTTCGTCCCTAAAACTTCTTCCAATTTCTGCTATATCTTCAATCAAATCGGGTAATTTTGGAACAGATAAAATGATTGGATTTCTCTTGAGTTGAAACCTAGAAACACTTTTTGGGTCTAAACCTAATTCAAAAACTTCGGCAATCAGTAAAAACGTACAATCTCTAATTGATGTGAGTCTAGATCTGATTCCCTTACCAATTTAAGGAAGTAGCAAGGTTGCCCATGTTGAGGCATAATTTGGTTGTCTGACGACCAAAGGAGCCCCAAACATGAGCAACAGTTACGAATTGTATCACCGATTGGTTCATGCTGTCCATCCGTT
>JACRMI010000106.1 GCA_016215025.1 Chloroflexota bacterium | reverse complement strand
CAAAACGCAGCGCCGACTCCAAGTCCTGTATCGGTTTCGGCATCATCCACGGCGGTGTCTCAAAGAATTGGAACGTCAATGGGCGGAAGCCGTTCGCCGCAAACCTTAAAAAACTTGTAGGTGGAATTTTGCGGTTACTGCATTTTTTTGACTCGCGCCCGAATACCTTGCAAAGAGTTTAGGGATGAGCCAAAATCTTTCGTAGACATAGGGCTGGCTCCTTGTTGAAGGTTTGGTCACCACCAACATAAGCAAGTCCTATGTCCTTTTTCAAACTAGCACCATTGGTTACTACCTGTTCTTCCAATCACAGCTCATTCCCCGATGGCTGTCGGGCTTTGGTATCGTCGCGATCATCCTAATGATGGCGGCTTGCGTGTTGGCCTTGTTCAGCGGTACCCGTATTACCAGCAACATTCCCCTGGCAGCTCCTATCGCCGTGCAGGAAACAGCGCAGTGGGTTTCATGACGATTACTCACTCTATCAGGCGGAGTACAGTCGTAATCTGCTCTTCCCCCGCGGCGGTAACATGGATCAGATCTTTCTGGGTGTGATTGACCGAACCTGCCGCTGGCTCGATGTCAAAACGCTCCGCACCATCTTTGGCACGCGCAAGCGTCCATCGCGACGTAAAGGCAAAAAGGACCCGCGCTGCGAGATCGTGCTCGAGAGACCGACGTATGATCTGACCGTCTTCAAACTGCATTTCGGAAAACTCACCGTCAAGATCTATACCAAAGGCGAACACATCTTACGCATTGAGGTCATTGTGCATAACACGAAAGAACTGCGGTGTGGGCGCTCCCTGCCCAAGTTCTCCGCGATTATCGCACGGCTCAAAGAGATTCTGAATCAGTTTTTGAAGGTGCTGCGCTGCATTGACATCTCTGCCATTGCCGGCCACCGACTGGATGAGTGGCCGACTTACTCACGCGTAGGGCAGACACGGGTGGGTGGTGTTGACGTCAACAAGCCGCGTATGCGAGCCGTGATCGAAGCGGTCATGGGATTGGCTGCCAGCCCGCGCGGGTTCAGTTGCGCGGAACTGGCCGTACAGGTACGCCGACTCACTGGAACCAGTGAGGGCGAGTATGATTCTCGACGCGCCAGCTATGACTTGAAGAAACTGCGCGGCAAGAATGTCGTGCGACAGATCGCCAAGTCGCGTCGCTATGAAACGATTCCGCAAGGTCTGCAAGAGATTGCGGCTTTGCTGGTGCTGAGAGAAAAAGTGATCAAGCCAGTTCTCACAGGTGCAGGACAGATTCGACGCGGGCGAAAACCCAAAGAGCCAGATCCGATTGACGTCCACTATCAAATGCTCCAGGTTGAAATGCGCAACTTGTTCCAAGTCATTGGTATTGCAGCCTGAACATCGACAACTTGTTTTACATGTCGGCGCTATAAGCACCTAAAGAGTATTGCGTCTAAAAGTGCATCGGCATAGTGAGGTAATTCATCGCTGGTAAAGAACGGAATATGCCCATCGGTGGCTGATTTCAGGCGAAAAACGAGCTGGCGCGCATCACGGAAGGTGCGTTTCCCGACCAACCACGCCGGCACTAATTTGAAAATCGGACTGAAGGCAATCCAGACCCAGGTATCGCCCTACACACTCAGCAGTTGTTCAATCGGATCGAGTTGATCTTCTTTCTTGTAAACGAATGTCCAGAGTTCATCGAGCTGGCACTCCCTCAAGTGCAGATCCCGGAAGAAGTAACTCATCAGGTTTTCGCAATGCTCACCGAGAGGCGGCAGCCAACTGCACAAGGTATCTTTGTCTAATCCAAACAATCGTCCCACCGTGCGCAGAGCCAGTCCTTCGGCCAGAGCGGTGACCGCATAGCGATAGGTTGCTTCGTCGCGATGCCAGTCTTCAAATTTCAAACGCGCTTTCTAATCGGTGAATCCATAGTGCCGACACTCACGGTTTCGGCAGTAACAAGTGCGAATGTCCATAGACGCAGTTTCGCCTTAAGGTCAGTGACCTCAGGATAACTGCATCGCAGACTAACGACAACTAGAATTCAAGGTTTCCCCCGTTACAGGGACACTACCCGAAATTGTATCTGGAGTTCAATTCTGTCAAGTCGCTGGCGTCTGAAATTTTTGGCTATCATAGATTCGCATTATTGACACGCCTCGATGTTAACATATAATGGATATTGGATGCAATATTAAACTTGTAATCTCAAAAGGAAATGTAAATGGTTACATCATATCGGACGATGCAAGAAATTGTTCATGACACAATTCGTGAATCTATTCTCAACGGGCACTATCCGCCAGGGCATCGACTGATTGCCGATGATTTGGCGAAGGAATTGGGTGTTAGTCGAATGCCGATCCGCGAGGCGCTGCATCGGCTTGAAGTCGCCGGTTTGGTGATGATGCTGCCGCACCGTGGAGCCGTTGTCAGTGAATTTTCTGAACCGGATATCATCGAAGTGTATCACATCCGCGCGGTTTTGGATGGATTGGCAGCACGCCTTGCCACACCCAATCTGATCGATGCAGATTTCAAACAACTGGACATGCGCCTCAAAGAAATGGAAAAGAAGATCAATGACGGTGACAATGAAGGATTCTTGCAAGCTAATCGCGAGTTCCATACGATTGTTTGGAAAGCAGCTCACGCACCGCGCTTGCAAGAGCTTTTGGAAAACCTATACGACACAAGCCAACCTTTTCGCAATACGAGTCTACAACTCCCAGGACGCGCCGAGCAAATTCTCGAGGAGCATCGCCAGATTGCGGATGCGCTCAAGCAACGTGACGCGGTTGCGGCAGAAAAGTATGCGAATGTCCATCACGAAAGTACGGCGACACGTTTATTGCATGCCCTCGAGAACAAAAACTCTGGATAGATCATCCTTCTGTAATTAGGAAATATCAACATGAATATTGAACGAGTGGCGGTGATTGGCACGGGTATGATGGGTCCTGGGATCGCGGCGGTGATCGCGCTGGCCGGGCATGATGTAAGGCTGATCGGAGAGCGAACCGATTGGGCAGCGGAGGGTGTCGCCAAAACGTGTGCTGTGATGGAGCAACTATTGGCAAATAAGCTTACCACAGCGTCCAAGTTCCAGGCTGGGAAAGCAAGAGTTTGCGGGACATCTGATCTCGATGCAGGCATTCAGGATGTTCAACTTGTCATCGAAGCCGTGTACGAAAACTTGGAAGTTAAACAACAACTCTTTGAACGATTGGATCGATTGACAGCCCCGGAAGTTATTCTCGCGTCGAACACCTCTGGTCTCAGCATTACTGCCATCTCTGCGCGAACCACTCATCGCGAACGTTGCGCCACGACGCATTTCTGGATGCCGCCGCATCTCGTGCCACTCGTCGAAGTGGTGATGAGTCCCAATACTTCGGAACAAACGGCCCAAACGCTGCTCGAGTTTCTGCATCACTGTGGAAAGAAACCGGTTCTCGTGCGTAAAGATTTGCCCGGTCAATTAGCCAACCGAATTCTTCAGGCGATGATTCGAGAGGCAACCTACGTTGTGCAAGAAGGTATCGCGACAGCCGAAGATGTGGACACCGCGGTCAAGAATGGACTGGGTATTCGTTTACCGGTGTGGGGTGTGCTCGAACATATCGACGCCGTTGGCTTGGACATGTGTCTCACGATTCAAAATAGTGTTCTGCCGGTGCTCGACAATGAGCCTCACGCTACCCAGGTATTTGCCGCCAAAGTGCAGCAAGGTGCATTAGGCGTTAAAAGCGGCAAAGGTTTTTATGATTGGTCGGTGAAAGACATCGATGCATTGAAGAAACTCCGGGATGATTTTATCATTCAGACCTTGCATTTTCGCTCTGAGCATGAACCGTGTTAATCATCAAGTAAATATTATTCAGGAGGATTCATGGATCGCGAACGGGTAAGCCGACTGCAAAGCATAATGACAAGGGAAGGGGTTGACGTATTACTTTGTCGTCTGCCAGAAAATGTTCTGTATGCGACGGGATACTGGCCCGTAATCGGCGCGTCGCTTGCCGTTGTTCCAGCGAATGGTGAGGCGACCCTCATCCTGCCGTACTCAGAGTTGGACTATGCAACGGCAGGTTGGGTGACCGACAAACGGACTTTTCGTTTTATCAACATGCAAGCCATGGCGAATCCAACGGCTCAAACAATTGCTTTATTGTGCGATCTCTGGGCAGAGAAAAATTTTGGCAAAGCAACGGTTGGCTACGAAGGGAGTTTCGAACTAGTTGCAGGCAACAACGTCGCAGCGGAAGCTCGCGTCGTCAGCGAAATGACGATCAATGCCTTCAAGCAAGCTTTGCCACAAACACGTTTCGTCGATGCAACGTCCATCATCAAGCAATCGCGTATGGTCAAATCGCAACAAGAAATCGAGCAGATCCGGATTACGAATGAAGTGGCGTCGATGGGATACGAAGCGGCGCGAGAAATGATCGCGGCGGGTGTGCGAGAAGCAGAAATTGCCGGCGCGGTCGAGGGTCGTATTTATGGACGGGGAGTCGGCTACAAGAATGTTACGCGTTCACGCGGTTATTGCTTCGTCATGTCCGGGGTTAATTCGGTAAATTCGTGGCGACCGTTCTGCGTTTCGACTGACAAACGATTAGCTTGGGGCGAACCCGTTCTGGTCGAGCTGGACGCCATGACCAATGGGTACTTTAACGATCTTACTCGGACTTTTTTTGTGGGTACGCCGGATGCCAAGGCAAAAAAAATTTTCGATGCTGTTCAAGAAGCGGTCAACACAGTCATCGCTGCCATTCGCCCTGGGGTCCGGTGCGCCGATTTGGACGCGATTGCGCGAAAAGTGATCGACAAAGCCGGATATGGCGAGTACTTTAACCACCAGCTTGGGCATGGCGTCGGCTTGCAGTTCCATGAACCGCCAACCTTACATCCAGCCAGTAACGATGTGCTTGAAGCAGGCATGGTATTTGCGATTGAACCAGCCATTTACATTCCCGGTTTTGGGGGAGTGCGTTTGGAAGATAATCTGGTCGTCACCAAAGACGGTTGCGAAAATCTTTGCCCCTTCCCTCAACGTGTAGACTAGTGCAGCCACAAAGTAATGCTGCAGAGTCAACTACGCATGAAATACGCTTGGCTTGCAATCCAAGACTTGGCGGATGCACTACTAGGCGAGCGGATGTAAAAATCGCAGGTCGAATTTTGGGCTGGTAATGATGAAAAAGAAGGAATGGATATTATCTCCATTCCTTCTTTTTTATCGATTTTTATAAATTTCGGTATTGACAAGCCAACAAATATCCTGTATTATTTATCTTGGATACAATATACAATTAAAACACTACCGAGCAATGAGGCTTGGCAATATCGACAGAATATCAGATTATGCTTAGGCATGCCTCTCCTGCTCAATATGGGAGAGGCATTTTTTATACACCTCGCAATAAGGAGAAACGGAATGTCAATACCGACTAAGATGCATGCGGCAGTTCTCTATGGACAAAATGATTTAAGGGTTCAAGATTATTCAGTGCCCGCACCGGGTCCATTGGAAGTGTTACTAAAAGTGTACGCGTGCGCTATTTGCGGGACTGATCCACGTTTGATTGGACACGGTTGGAAGCCAATGCCCAACTATGGTACCTTTATCCCCGGACACGAATACAGCGGGCAAGTGGTTGCCATCGGCGAAGGCGTATCGCAATTCCAGGTGGGGGATCGCGTGGCGATTGAAAGTCATAAGGGCTGCGGACACTGTGTCAATTGCAAACGTGGACGCTACACGATTTGTCTCAACTACGGCAAACCGGAAACCGGTCATCGACACTATGGATTTACATCCAATGGCGGATATGCCCAATACGTTGTGAATCACATCAGCAACCTATACAAGATCCCAGATTCAGTTTCATACGAAGAAGCCGCACTTATTACGACGGCTGCCTGCGTTCACTTTGCCTTAGACAATATAGGCGGGTTATTGGGTGGTGAGAACGTCGCCGTTTTGGGACCTGGTCCCATCGGCTTGATGGCAGTTCAGTTGGTCAAGGCATTGGGAGCCACCAAAGTCATTTTGATCGGCACACGTGATGAGCGGCTCGCCATGGGCAGACAGCTGGGTGCAGATGTAATTGTAAATTCTACGCGGCAAGACCCTGTTCAAGTTGTGAAAGACGAAACCGATGGATTAGGCGCAGAGTTGATTGTCGAGTGTTCAGGTCATCCTGTCGCCGCAGCGCAAGCGATTGAAATGGCGATGCGGGGCGCACGCATTTCGTTTGTCGGCGATCCAGTCGAGATGCCGCAAATCAATTTGAAGAAATTCGTGCTGGACGATTTGCGGGCGGCGGGAGTGCGTGGCGAAGGGATGGCGGATTGCGCACGCAGTCTGGCATTACTCGGTACGGGCAAGCTTTGTGTCAAGCCACTCATCACCCATCACTTTCCATTGGAAGAAATCAATGAAGGATTGCAAACATTTATCCAGCGCAAGGGCGGCGCGCTCAAGGTGATCATTCAGCCCAATGGTTGCGAATAAGTAGAGGATAGCGAGAAGCGTTCGTTCCCAGGGAGTACTCTATGTCAGAAGACCTCTTGTTGAAAGCAGAGAGCATTACCAAGAATTTTCCCGGCGTCCTCGCGCTCGATAAAGTTGATTTCGATGTCAAGCCGGGCGAAGCGCATGTATTGTTAGGCGAAAATGGCGCAGGCAAATCGACCTTGATGAAAGTTCTCGTCGGCGCATACCAACCAGATGGCGGCAGCATTTTATTTCAAGGTAAGCAAGTCCGATTTGCTACTCCTCGCCAAGCCCAACGGCTGGGCATCAGCATTATTTATCAAGAGTTCAACCTCATCCCCTATATGAACGTCGCCCAAAATATTTTCCTCGGGCGATTTCCCAAACGGTGGGGATTGTTAGACCATGCCAAAATGCACGCGGAAGCGCGTGAGTTGCTCGCCAGTTTGAATATGGACATCGACACTCACACCCGGGTCGTCGATTTAGGCACGGCGCAACAACAAATGGTCGAAGTCGCCAAAGCATTGTCGATGAGTTCGAAAGTGCTTATCATGGACGAGCCAACGGCCTCCCTCACCGAGCGCGAGATCGAACAACTCTTTGCGACCATCCATCGATTGAAGACGCAAGGGATCGGCATCGTCTACATTTCACATCGTCTGCAAGAGGTTCACCAAATTGGCGACCGTGTCACCGTGCTGCGCGATGGCAAGTACATCGGCACACGCAATATCAAAGACGTGACGCTCGATGAATTGGTTAGCATGATGGTCGGACGAACGATCACGCAGATGTTTCACCGCGATTATCAGCCGCAAGGAGAGGAAGCATTCCGCGTCGAAGCTTTATCTCGTGGAAAAAAACCCTGCGATGTCAGTATGAACTTGCATTGTGGCGAGATTGTCGGTCTCGCCGGTTTGGTCGGCGCGGGGCGCACCGAACTGGCACGTGTGATTTTTGGCGTTGATCCGTACGATAAAGGAGAGGTGTTTGTCTTTGGCAAGCCGGTCAAATCGAACTCGCCGGCGAAGATGGTCGAACTTGGCTTTGGGTTTTTGCCCGAAGATCGTAAAGCCCATGGCTTGGCGCTCGTTTTACCTCTCGCCGAAAATGTCGTGATGGCGAGTTTGAATCGATTATTTCCCAGTCATTTCGTTAGCAACACCAAAGAGCGCCAAGTCGTCGCCAAGTATGTGGAGGATTTGCGCATCGCCACGCCTTCCACTTCGCGCTTAGCCCAGTACTTGTCGGGCGGCACGCAGCAAAAGGTGGTGTTAGCAAAATGGCTGTGTACCCAATCCAAGGTCTTTATCTTTGACGAACCAACGCGTGGGATCGACGTGGGCGCAAAAGCGGAGATTCATAACTTTATGAACGAACTCGTCAAGCAAGGTGCGGCGGTCTTGATGATCTCCTCGGACTTGCCCGAAATCTTGGGCATGAGTGATCGCATTTATGTGATGCGTGAAGGACGCATTGTTGCCGAAGTGCCTCGCCAAACCGCAACCCAGGAACGTGTCGTCGCGTATGCCATGGGTCACCAAGTCGATGTTCGTTACCAACCAACAAATGGCGCCGAGCCAATTCAAGCGAATTCCACGCCGGATCCGCGTTCCGAGATTTCAGTCGCCGTAAAACCATGATCGGCAGAGGGTGAGGATATGCAAAAAGTATTGATACAAACCAAGGTTTGGAAAAGTGTGCCTCCGGTTCTCTGGGTGGTTCTGTTGCTCCTAGTCTTTTTTAGCATCACTGCTCCCAGTTTCCTCACGGTCAGAAATATTTTGAGCATTGTTCTTCAAGGCTCGGTGCTGTTGATGGTTTCCGTCGCCGCCACTTTTATTTTATTGAGCGAAGGCATCGATCTCTCGTTGGGCAGTCTGCTCACTTTGTCAGGGGTCATGACAGCATTATCCCTCCAAGCGGGAACACCCTTTCCTCTCGCCATCTTGATCGGAATATTGACCGGCGTCGTATGTGGTGGGATTAGCGGAGCCTTGATTGCATTTGCCAAGTTGCCTCCATTTATCGCAACGCTCGGCATGCAAGGAATTGCCGGCGGATTAGCTGTGGTGCTGACCAATGCTTCCGCCATTTACATTGATGCGCCCAGCTTTGTTTATCTGGGCGGCGGCACATTGGGATTTCTGCCGATGCCCGCTGTTATCGCCTTGCTCGTGTTCGGAGTCTCGTGGGTAATCCTGTATCAAACTTCGTTCGGCCGATATGTGATCTCTATCGGCGGCAACGAAAATGGTTCGCGCCTATCCGGCGTTAGTACCAATTGGTGGAAATTCGGAATTTACGTTTTCGCCGGTGCGTTGGCCGCGATTGGCGGCGTCGTGATGTCTGCCCGACTTCAATCGGCAGAGCCATTGGTGGGGGTGGGTTGGGAATTTGATGCAATCGCGGCGACGGTTTTGGGCGGCACCAGTTTCGAAAAAGGGAATGGCGGCATCGGTGGAACGGTGATCGGTGTGGCATTGATTGCCGTGCTGCGGAATGGTTTGAACTTTATCGGCTTGACCACGATGTGGCAACCGGCCGTAATCGGTGTCGTGATTATTTCTGCCATTGTGTTTGACGTGATGCTAAAGCGAAGTGGAGCAATTCAATGAGCAACATCACCCTAGCCAAGGCAACTACCGGTCGGCTCGATCTGCGCTTCCTCTATAGCGGTTCACGTTTGATCGTGTTGGGGCTGCTCTGTGTCGGCATGACGATTCTATCGCCGGTCTTTTTTACGCCAACCAACTTGCTCAACGTGATGACCGTCGCGAGCGTCTTGATTCTGCTTGCCATCGGACAAACGACCGTCATTCTCACCGCCGGCATTGATCTTTCGATTGGTGCGGTCGTTTCGATCTGTGGCGTGCTGACGGGGATCATGCTGCGCGCCGGTATTCCGTTTCCGATTGTAATTGTGGCAGTGTTGGCACTCGGAAGTTTCCTCGGCTTTTTAAATGGCTGGATGGTCGCCGTTGTGCGCCTGCCGGCGTTCGTTGCGACGTACGGCATGATGTGGGTCGCCTCCGGATTTGCACTCGTACTTTTGAATGGGCTGGTCATTTCCGCCTTCGATCCGACGTTTCGGTTCCTGGGTGTCGGCAACGTGTTCGGCATTCCCACACCGATCATCGTCATGCTGGTGTTTTGGTCGTTGGCAAACACCTTGTTGCGCCGCACGACATTTGGGCGTTCGCTGTATGCGGTGGGTGCGAATCCAGAGGCAGCACGGATGTCGGGAATCAAAAAAGATCAAACGCTGATCCTGGCTTATTTGTTTAGCGGTTTTATGGCAGCCGTAGGTGCCGTCGTGCTCGTTGCGCGAGTCAATGCATCGGAACCCAACATGGGCGATGCCTACTTGTTACCGTCGGTTGCTGCTGTCGTCATTGGCGGAACGAGTTTGTTCGGTGGACAAGGGGGCTTGGCGGGCACACTGATCGGTGCACTCATCATGACAATTGTCCAAAATGGCATGGTCTTGTTGGGAATTAAATCCGAATGGCAAACCTTTGTGTTGGGAGCGTTAATTGTCGTCGCAGTGTTATTGGATCAATGGGTTCGCAAGTCGCTGCCCGAAGAAACATAGGCATCTTTTGCTTTGTTTGTAACTCTTGATCTCTTACATCACCTTGCGAATGTAGGTGTCTGAGTCTGATTTGCAATGAAGGAGGTGCCCAACGCATTGATCTTCTATCCAATTTTATCCGCGATACATCCGAAATGTTGGATCCAAAGATGGAATTCCGTTTCAAACTTTCAAGGAGGAGTTAGAATGAACAAGTTCGTCGTCTTCGCTTTATTGATCGTCCTCGCACTAGCGGTGTTAACTGGATGTGCTTCGGCAACTCCCGCTCCTCAGCCCGCCGTCTCATCCTCTTCCGCTGGTGCTCCGGTATCTTCCGCAGCATCCGTCGCTAGCGCGAACGCGGCAATCCCTTGTAAGATCAGCACGACTGAGCCAGTGAGCAACTTTGACCCTAAGGTCACGGCAAAGAAACGTTACAAAATCGCCGTCATCTTCAAGAACTTTTTGCCAGTATGGATGACGCATCAAAAAGCCGCCGAGCAAGCCGGCAAAGACATGGGCGTCGATATTACTGTACTGACCCCAACCAAAGCGGACAACGTCGAAGAGCAAATCCGTATTCTTGAAGACATCATCAACAAAGGCGTCGATGGTGTAGTTCTCGCGCCGACGAACACCCAAGCGATTGCCGTCGGCATTAAGAAGCTCAACCAAGCCGGCATCCCTGTGATCTATGACAACACGATGGGTTCGGGCGGCGATTATGTTGCCTACGTTGGTGTCGATAATATCAAGGTCGGTGAAGTGCTTGGCGAAGAAATGGCAAAGCGCATGAATGGTAAAGGCAAGCTGTTGGTTTTGGAAGGTGTTCCGGGTCAGCAAACCTCCGATGATCGTATCAAGGGTATCAAGAACATCATGACCAAATACCCTGGTATCGAATATGCTGTCCAAACCGCGCACTGGCAAATGGCAGAAGGTCAAACCGTCGCACAGGACTATCTCCAGCGATGGCCCGATCTGAGAGGCGTAGTGGGCGTTGGCGGCAACATGTCGGAAGGTGCTGCCGAAGCGCTCACATCCGCTGGCAAGATCAAAGACGTGGTCATCGGCAGCTTTGATGTCCAAGAACCTACCGTCAAAGCGATGCAAGCGGGCAAGGTTGCTTTCACAATTTCGCAAGACGTGCGGAATCAAGCCTACTACAGCGTTGCCGCGATGGTCAAATGCTTGAACGGCGAAGCTGTGCCACAGCAAATTCGCACGAACACAGTTATCGTCACGCCGGAAATGGGCGAAAAGTACAAGGAGTATTAAGCAGTCATTCAAACCTGACAGGTCTCATCGGCTCGAAGGAGCCGCGACCTGTCAGGTTTTCTTTGAAAAGCCAAGGAGACCCACAGGTGAAACTTGTTAATGTAGGAATAAATCCAGTCATGCCGACGCCAGATCACAAAGGTGCAACAGCGCAAGAAATTGCTGGCCCAATGGCAGGCGCAGTCACGTGTATCGTCAAGCTGGGAGTGTTTGAACCCGGCGGGGAATCCATCTTTCATATTCATCCGCGTTCGGAACAAATTCTGTACGTGCTTGAAGGTGAACTCACCTTTATGGATGGTCAAAGAAACAAGGTAACGGCAGGACCTGGCCAGGCGTTGTTCGTTCCCATCGGCGAAGAACACGCAGCGTTTAATCTCGGAAATCAAAAAGCGGTCTACGTCGCCGTAACCGCGCCCCCCGAATAGGAGTTTATTTGTGTCGATGAATCCCAATCAAACCGCTGTCACGGCGATGCAGGCAGCGCGCCCCGTTTTGATCGAAATTCGTGCGGCGCATGAAATCATTCCACATCTGAAAAAGCGTGCGTTGCTGCACGCCGGTCCGCCCATCCGATGGGAGAACATGGTTGATGTTCAACGCGGTGCGGTGATCGGCGCAGTGCTTTATGAGGGCTGGGCGTCATCGGTAGAAGCAGCGGTGCAATTGATGGCGTCTGGCGATGTTCAACTCATGCCGTGCAACGATGTCGATGCGGTCGGGGGTTTGGCAGGCATCACGTCACCTTCAATGCCAATGGCTGTGGTTGAAAATGCGGCAGGCAGCCAAGTTGCGTATTGTCGATTGTGGGAGCCGCGCTTGATTTTTGGAAATCACGATGCGGATACCATCAAGTTGCTGCGCTGGATCGAAAATGTTTTTGCGCCTGTTTTGTCTGCCACACTCAAGCGTGCGGGTAAAATCGATTTATTTGGAATCATCGGCAAGGCACTCCATATGGGCGATGATGGTCACAGTCGCTTGTATGCCGGTTCTTCGATCTTTTTGCGAACGCTAATGCCACATCTCGTCCGAGTTGATTTGCCAAGCAATGATCTGGCGAGTGTGGTCGATTTTCTTTCGGCGAACGATGGCGCGTTTCTCACTTTTGTGATGGCGTCTGCTAAAGTGATTGCATTGGCTGGGAGCGGTGTCGCCGGAAGCAGCATCGTCACCAACATTTGCAGCAATGGTTGCGAGACGGGTGTCTTCCTCAGCGGCACCGGCAAGCGCTGGTTCACCGGTCCCGCCCCGGTTGTGGAAGGTAATTTGTTGCCGGGAGTTTTACCAACCGATGCGTCTCCGCAAATTGGCGACAGCGCGATTGCCGAAGTGGTTGGCTTGGGCGGCTGTGCGCTCGCCGCCGCCCCGGAATCGCCATCGAATGTTGCGGGCACATTGGAAAATGTTTTGGCGTTGAGCCAGAGAGCGATCAATATCGCAGTCGTGCAGAATGCAGTTTGGACGATTCCCGCTTTGGGGTTTACGGGTACGGCGCTGGGTCTCGACGCGCGATTGATCGTCGAACAAAAAATAATGCCGCCCTTAGCCGCGACCATTCCCCATCGACGGGCTGGCGGCGGCAGAGCAGGGGCCGGGATTTCACATTTTCCGATTTCAATTTTTGAGCAAGCGCTCGCGGCATTATAAAGAAGATACGGAGATAATCATGCAGACACATTGGAGCGCGCATTTAACTCTTAGTCTCGTTCACTTTATGGCATTTCCGGAAACAATTCGCGGCGAAGGTCCGATTGTCGAGACCGTGACTCAAGTTGCCAAGGATGATTTCTTTTCTGGCATTGAAGTCGCTTGGATCAAAGAGCCAGAAAAACGCAAGCAAGTCAAAGCGATTCTGGCGTCGGCGCACTTGGCTGGCACGTTTGGCGCACAACCGGCCCTCATTTCTCAAAAACTCGATTTAAACTCCACGGATGCTACGATGCGTGCGCGCGCGGTGGCGCAAATGAAAGAGTGCATCGATATGGCAGTCGATCTTGAATTTTCGCGCCTTTCACTCCTCAGCGGGTTTGATCCTGGCGAACATAAACGGAATGAGGCATTCAAGCTGCTTGCCGACTCGATGAATCAAATTTGCGCGTACGGTCGTCAGCACGGTGTGGGTATCACGTTGGAAATCTTCGATCGGGATGTCGATACGAAAGCATTGCTTGGTCCAGCGCAAGAGGCGGCTGATTTTGCTAAACTGATCAAACAGGATTATCCGAATTTTGGTTTGATGTACGACCTGAGTCATCAGCCGTTGTTGAAAGAAGAAACCATTCCGACACTCCGAACCTTGCAGGATCACTTGGCGCATGTTCATGTGGGCAACTGCGTCACGGTCGAGGGCCGACCAGCGTTCGGCGACAAGCATCCGCGTTTTGGTTTCCCAGGTAGCGAAAATGATATAGACCAGTTGGCAGAATTTCTGTGCGGGTTGTTTGCTATTGGTTATTTAAGAAAAGACCGGAATGGCATAAAGCCCTGGGTCGGCATCGAAGTCAAGCCGCAGCCGGGTGAATCAAGCGACTTGCTGCTCGCCGGCACTCGCCGCGCATGGGCAGAAGCGTGGGCACGCATTTAACAATGCCCCCAGGAATTTTTTGAAATGTCTGTTACGTACCGAACGATGCAAGGAATCGTCTACGATACCATTCGTGAGGCGATTTTGGAGGGTCGTTATAAACCGGGTCAACGCCTTGTCGCAGATGATTTGGCGAAAGAGCTGGGCGTAAGCCGCATGCCCATTCGCGAGGCATTGCAACGTTTGGAAGTTATCGGTTTGGTGACCAGCGCGCCGCATCGTGGTACGAGCGTGAGCGAACTTTCCGAGATAGAGATTATCGAAATCTATCACATTCGCGCAGTCCTCGAAGGCTTAGCCGCGCGTTTGGCAACACCTCATCTCACTTGCACACATCATCAGCAATTGAACGATTTGCTCATTCAGATGGAGCAGTCCACCTCCACCCAGGAGATCGATCAAATCTTGCAGTTGAATCACGCGTTCCACCTGATTATCTGGAACGCGGCGGATGCACCGCGATTGCTAGTGCTCATGGAAAATCTCTACGATGCCAGTCGACGCTTTCGGCGGACGAGTTTGCAAGTGCCGGGGCGCTTGGCGCAAATTGCGCAAGAACATCGCAAAATGCTTAAAGCGCTGATGCAACGCGACGTTGATCTTGCCGAGCGCTATGCAATTGAACATCACGAGATCACCGCCACCATTCTGCTCGATTCGATTCATCGTAATCATACGCTTGGCAAATGAAATAGGAGCCCACGATGGCAGATCAAAACAAACCGATTGTGATCGCATCGGATCATTTTGGTAGAAACCTTAAGAATAGCTTGCGCGATTATTTGCTTGAGAAAGGTTTCCATGTTGAAGATATGGGCGTCAACAGTGATGACCCTGTGGACTATCCGGATATTGGGACGCCTGTTGCCGAAGCCGTTGCGGCGGGCAAATATGATCGTGGCATACTCATTTGTGGAACCGGGGCTGGGATGGCGATTGTCGCCAACAAAGTACCAAACGTTCGAGCCGTTTGTTTGGCTGATCCGTATACGGCTGAACGTGCCATGGCAAGTAACGATGCCCATATCATTACGTTTGGCAGTCAGGTCGTGGGCGTCGAAATAGCGAAAAAGCTTGTCGACATTTGGCTGGCGAGTGAATTTCAAGGCGGTCGGTCGTTGCCCAAAGTGAACAAGCTAAAACAACTCGATGCCAAGTACCGGAGTTGATTGTGGGAATTCAATTTCCGATTGAATTGCAACGCCAAGTTGAACAAGCAATCATCCAGGGCGAATGGACGATAGGGCAATCGATTAATCCGATTGATCTCTCGGCACACTTTCAAGTTGCAGTGGAAGATATGCAAGCGGTGTTGCGTGCAGAATACCGGAAAGGATTGCTTGCGCTGGATGCCGCCGACAAATTTCGGGTTCTTGGCTTGGTCGCTCCCAAGATGGAAAGCGTATTTCAACACACTTCCAAAATCGGATTCAAACCGTCGTCCGTAATGCGGGGTGTTGTGATCGAGCCGGCTTCGAAAGAAATAGCCCAACGACTTGATGTGCCGTTCGGTGCTCCGGTGTATCGATTGGATCGCACGCGCTTGGTCAACGGCGAGGTGCTGGCGAATCAAATCAATGTGATTCCATTCGAGGTGTGCCCCGGTTTAGAAAACGATGATGTATCGCACGCCTCGTTCCAGCAATTGATTGACGGCAAATACCATGCGGTCACGACAGAAATGAAGGAGGAATTTGCCATTGGCTCCGCAACCCGGCAAGATCAACAAATTCTTGGACTCGATCCATGCGCGCCGATTTTAGTCATTCAGCGGCTCGCGTTGAGCGCAACGTCGCGACCGTTGATTTGGACGGAGATTCATGTTCGCCCTGACCGTTTTGATTACGTCGCTGCGCTATGGCCTTCGGCGAAGGGATTGCTTCGAGAGATAGTGCAACGCAACCCAGGAGATTAACATGTCCATCGAGAAAACAAAAATCTACCCGATCAATACCGGCTGGGTCACACTAGACCACGCCGTTTATCTCTTCAACAAAGGCACGCCAGGGAAGAATATCGATATTCCAAATATCTGTTTTTACGTGGACACCGGCGAGCACAAGTTGATGATCGACACGGGTTTGCCGGATGCAGAACGCGCGACCAAGTATCATCACGACTGCACCAAGCGCGGCTGCCCCGATAGTCCTGACGCGCTCAAGGCAATGGGCATCGATCCGTGTGAAATCGATGTTTGTATTTTCACGCATTTGCATTGGGATCACTGTCATAACATGAAGCAATTTCGCAACGCGCGGTACATTGCTTCGCCAACCGAAATTCAGTGGGCGTATAATCCGCTGCCGCCGTACTACCGTTCCTATGAGGCTCCGATTCTGGGTGTTGAGCCGCCGTTCATGGGTTGTCAATTTGAAGTAGTCGAAGGTGAAACAGAAATTGTACCCGGTGTCAAAGTTTTTCCAACACCGGGGCATACGCCAGGTCATATCGCCGCACAGGTTGAAACGACGGCGGGCAGGTGTGTGATTGTCGGTGATGCGATTTTCACGTATCGAAACTTTGAACCCAAGGTGGAAGAGCATTGGCGATACTGGATCCAGAATCGCATGGTGAATCAAATCGACGGTTGGAAAAGTTATGAGGAAATTGATCGCCGCGCCGATTTCATCCTGCCATTCCACGAAGAGCGTGTGCTTGAACACTCTGTTTATCCCTACGAAGGAATGCCCGTGCGCGAAAAAAGGGTGCGGATAGCTGGCGCGCCTTTCTATTTTAGTGGCATATGAGCATCGTCGTCATTGGCAGTTTAGACACGAAGGGTTTGGAAGTCGCCTATATTCGCGATTTGATCCAACACGCCGGTCAATCGACGACTGTATTGGATTCGGGTACACTCGGCGCAGCTCCCATCGCTGCAGATTTTGATCGAGCACAAGTTGCGCTTGCCGGTGGTGAGAGCTTGGCCAATTTGCTCGCGTCGGGTGACAAAGCGCGTTGCCAAAATACGATGACCGCAGGGCTTGTCAATGTCGTCTCGCGTTTGTACGCGCAAGGTCAAGTCGATGCAGTGATTGCGGTCGGGGGCGCGCAAGGCACGGCGATGGCAACGGCGGCGATGCGCGCACTACCGGTTGGTATTCCCAAAGTCATGGTCTCGACCGTGGCGTGTGGCAAAGCAACGTTCGGTCCTTACGTCGGTACCAAAGATGTGGCGATGATTCATTCGGTGGCCGACATCCTGGGTCTCAATATCGTCACGCGCAAAATTTTGGCACAAGCGGCGGCGGCGGTGGTCGCGATGGCTTCTGTGCGCATTCCAGCGCAAGAACAAAAAGAGTTGATTGCAATCACCCAGGCGGGTGTCACAACACCCGGCGTGATGGCGATCAAAGAGCGTTTGGAAAAACTAGGGTTTGAAATCATCGCGTTCCACTGTAATGGAATTGGTGGTCAAGCGATGGAGGAACTGATGCTCGATGGTCAAGTGAAGGGTGTGATCGATTTTTCACCGCATGAAGTTACAGATTTGCTCTATGATGGCATGATGCCAGCCCAACTTGGTCGCTTGACCGTAGCGGGGAAAGTAGGAATTCCACAAATCGTTGCGCCCGGTTGCGCGGATATTCGTTTGCACGAATGGCGCGAAGACTGGTCGCCGGATTTATGCGGGCGACCGTACGTGCGTCATTCGCCGACGCACACTCATTTTCGTACAACGGCGGCGGAAATGTCCGCGGTTGCGCATTTCATCGCCGAGCGGCTCAATGCTGGTAAAGGTCCGCGCGCGGCAATCATTCCCTTGCAGGGGTTTAGTATGTTTAATCGTCCAGGCGCAGTGTTGTTCGATGCCGCTGCGAATGCGGGATACATCGATACCTTGCGCGCGGAACTTGCGCCTGAGGTCAAGCGTGTGGAAGTGGATGCTCACATCAACGACGAAAAATTTGCCGATGCAACGGTTCAACTTTTTCTTGAACTGCGCTCGGTCTATCGTAGGAATTAGATGTCGTGTCCAAGGACATCGTACACAAAAAAGTCCAGAGACATCGTACACATTGTTGCTGAGTCGTCACATCCGCACATCGGATTAACAATCGCATAATCGAATCTTTTCGTTCATACTGCTTCTGTAAGGAGGCGCTAT